>NZ_BAKK01000024.1 GCF_000614145.1 Bacteroides faecichinchillae JCM 17102
ACAGATTGCCAGCGCGAAGATTCCGCTCTCACGCATGATTTCGCCACAGCTCTACTGGGTGATGTCGGACAGCGAGTTCACGCTCGACATCAACAACCCCGAAGAACCGAAGATTCTCTGCGTGGGCAACAATCCCGACCGACAGAACATCTACGGGGCGGCCCTCGGCCTCTACAACTCCCGCATCGTGAAACTCATCAACAAGAAGGGGATGCTGAAATCGTCGGTCATCATCGACGAGCTGCCCACCATCTACTTCAAGGGACTGGACAACCTCATCGCCACGGCACGCAGCAACAAGGTGGCGGTGTGTCTGGGCTTTCAGGATTTCTCGCAGCTGGTGCGTGACTATGGCGACAAGGAGGCAAAGGTGGTGATGAACACCGTCGGCAACATCTTCTCCGGGCAGGTGGTGGGCGAGACCGCCAAGACGCTTTCGGAGCGTTTCGGCAAGGTGTTGCAGAAACGGCAGTCCATCTCCATCAACCGTCAGGACGTTTCCACCTCCATCAACACACAGATGGACTCGCTCATTCCGCCCAGCAAGATTTCCGGCCTCACGCAGGGCATGTTCGTGGGTGCGGTCAGCGACAACTTCGATGAGCGCATCGAGCAGAAGATATTCCATGCGGAGATTGTGGTGGACAACGCAAAGGTCGCCGCCGAAACGAAGGCCTACAAGCCCATTCCCGTCATCACGGACTTCACGGACGAGCACGGCAACGACTGCATGAAGGAGAAGGTGCAGGAAAACTACAACCGCATCAAGGACGAGGTGAAGCAGATTGTAAAGGACGAGCTGGAGCGCATCGCCAGCGATGAAAGCCTGAAGCATCTGCTGCAAAGCAAGTAAGAAAAAGGCGGTAGTGGACAAAGATTCCGCTACCGCCTAAAATGAAGAACGCCCTCCAAGTATGCTGCCTTGCGGCTCGCCTGGAGGGCTTATTATCTTTTAGTTTTTGAAACTTTCTATGTTTTGACGGTGCAAAGGTACGGCTTTTTCTTGAAACCGCCATACTTTTTCTCCGTTATTTTTCAATCTTTCCACATTTTTTCCTCTTCCCAGCCTTTTGGAAAGCCCATTGAGTCAAGTGAAATGACGTTTTTATACTCTTCGAGCAGTTCCTTCAACTTGGTTTTGAACTGGGAGGTCGGATTGGCCACCTGCAACATATAATTGATCATGCAGAAGAAGTAGTAGTTCTTGCTCCTCTTTGCCGTGTCCGGGTTGCTTATCCATACCAGACGTTTTGAAAACGATAGTTTCTCTGGGACGATATTCAGGTCACGGTTCCACAGGCGTGAATGGTGGGCGCAGATATTACGCACATAGTTCATCGTGTGCAACCACGAGCAGAAGGTCTTGGGAGGCAGGGCAAAATAGGAGGCGATGCCGTTGATGTCGGCACGGTTCTTCAAGCCTGTGCATATCTTCGACAGGTGGTTGAAGTACATGATCTCCACACTCATCCATGAAGGTGGATTCTCCGGCGTGTCGTATTTGTTGTGGTAATGCTGGATAAACACCTCTGCCCTGTTGCTGTGCAACTGCTCCTTGATATGGCTTTGAATTTCCCGATATACGTCAATGGTGATTTTCCTGCCGTCCCTCAACGTAACTTCTCTCGGAGGAATGAAGATATGGGCATTGTCTTGCCAATGCGAACCATACTTATGGCTGAGCTGATAAATAATCTGCGTGCGGATGGCCACCTCCAGCCGTTCTATGGCATCAAATACCAACAGGCGCAGTTTGCGGTCGAACACATACAGGTCGTAAATGTCATCCCACGTCGTACCTTCCTTGAAGGTATCAATAATAATACCGTTCTCCTTTTTCTTGTATGGCAGCATGTACGCACTGAGACGATAGTAACTGATATTGGCGAGATGCCTTTCGGCACGCTTCCTGTCAGTTACTATCAGACCTCGCGAAATCAGCAGTTCCACCTGCTTTTCATAGGTCAGTGGCGGTTTGTTGAATATTTCCATACAGCGATGAATGCAAAAATTTCTGCAAAGGTACTACATTTTCTTGTATTTCAGGACTTTTTGCTATTCATATTTTACAATATGGACAATATTTCCGTGCATTTTTATCCCATGAGCAGTCCCGTTTACCGCCTCATCCGCTCCAATTCCTCATCCCGTCGAATCTTCTCATTGAGTTTCTTCTGCATCTTGTCGATGAAATAGGTACGGCTGGGATTCTTGCGCAGTTTGATGGCAGAATAGTAGCGGTAGCACTCCTTGGTGTCGAGCCCGAAGAACTCGTAGAGGGCAGGGGCGAGCACCTTCAGAGGGGTCTCTCCGTTGTCAATGCAGCCCATCTCGCTCAGCCCGTAAATCAGTTCCACGAGGTCGAGGGTGTTGCCCGTCCATTGCAGGGACTTTGGCGTTTCGCTTTTGGCGGCAGTAATATTGGTTGGATGGATGTTGGATATCAGTGGTGGCACTTCGGTGTGGTGTTGGCTGGCGAGCTGCATCATCTTGCGGATGAAGGCAATCGCCTTCTTGGCATGGATGCGCATCTCTTCCTCAACGATGTCTATCAGGAAGCGCAGTTCTATCTCGGCGAATGCCAGAGCGACATGTACGTTGTCCACCGCACGCCTGCCCATGCAGCACTCGATGATGTGTTCCACGAAATCATGGTATGCCTGGTGGATACATGCGCTTGCCAGCTCCGTTTCCCCGTTGAGTATTCCGAAGAAATCTGTCTTTGTCAGTATGGAGTATTCTTTCATGCTGTTTGTTGTTATGAGTTTGACACTTGATTGTTTACGTGATCACACTCTATATTGTGTCAAATCAAGTGCCAATGGATGCCAAATGCTGACATAGCGAGCATAACCAACTGATTATCATCAATAAATAAAAATCATCATTTCCGAAGTGAACAAAAAGAGGTGTAAGGTTTCCTTACATTCCGTAAGTTGGCCTTACACCTCCCGTATTACATTTCTCACCATTTTAGAGCTTTCCCAAGTCGTACTTTTCTATCTTCTCATAGAGCGTCGGACGGCTGATGCCCAGCAGTTCCGCCGCTTTGCTCTTGTTCCATCTTGCCCGTTCCAAAGCCGCCAAGATGCGCTGACGCTCCTCCCAACCGTTCTTCAACGTCAAGGGATTGTTCTGGTTCTTCAAGGACACGTCCAGTTCCAGCAAATCGGGGGTGATTTCTCCACCATCCGCCATCAGCACGGCTTTCCTGATACAGTTGCGCAACTCACGCACATTGCCCGGCCAACTGTAGGATAGCAACAGCCTTTTGGTCTCTTCCGTAAAACCGCCTGCCTCGCATTCCGTCTCCTCGTGGAAGGATTCCTTGAAGAACTCCGCCAGAGGCAGAATGTCATCGGGACAATCACGCAAGGGCGGCAGGTGGATGTCAAACTCATTCAGACGATAATACAAATCCTGACGGAAAGGACCTTCCTCTATCGCCTTCTTCAAGTCCTCATTGGTGGCAGCAATGACACGCACGTTGCAGTGCTCATCACGCTCGCTACCCACGGGACGGTAGGTCTGCTCCTGCAAGGCACGCAGCAACATCACTTGCGCCTCCATGGACAGATTGCCTATCTCGTCCAGAAAGAGCGTACCGCCATTGGCCTGACCGAAGAAGCCGACCTTGTCCTCTGTGGCTCCCGTAAACGCTCCCCTCTTGTGTCCGAACAGGGCGGATGCCGACAACTCCTTGGGGAGGGTTCCACAATCCACAGCGATGAATGGCTTGGAAGAACGGTTGCCGTGCTCATGGATGGCCTGCGCCACATGCTCCTTTCCACTGCCATTCTCACCCGTTATCAGCACGCTGATGGAAATGGCTGAAACCATCTTCACCTTCTTCATCATGACCGTATAGGCATGGCTGTTGCGTTTGTAGATGACCGCCTTCCTGCGTTTCGTCTCGCCAATGGCATCTTGTATGGTTTTGAGCAGGCTATGCTCGTCTATCATTTTCTTGGGCAGATAGTCTTTCGCTCCCAGCTTCATCGCCTTCACCGCCGATGTCACATCCTCATTCTGTGTCATCACGATATAGGGAATGGCGATTCCACGCTTACGCATCCATGCCAGAATCTCCACACCGTCACCATCCGGCAGACGGATGTCTGCCAGCACGCATACATACGTATTCTCGCCGCCCAGCATCTTCTTGGCAGAGGCACTATGGCAAGCAGTCTCTACCTCATATCCGTGGGGACGCAGCCAGTTGCCCAGATAGCGGGCGTATGGGGCATTGTCCTCAATAATCAGTATCTTACCTTTGGCATCTGTCTTCCTCCTTCGTGTCTCGGCATAATCCAAGCAAGCTTGGCTTCTACTCTCGGCTTGACGTCGGTTCTTCTCCATATGCCTCCTCCTTTCTGCCAGCCAGCTCTGCCAGTCTTTTACCCTGCACTTGTATCTTGTCTGTCACTTTCTCGATTTCTGTCCATTCAGCATCCTCCCTCTTATAAATTCTTCTCAATTCCAGCAGACAATCGTCAATCCTCAGCATCGTCCAAACCGGTAACAGATGATGTACCATATCAGTCAAGGCATCCATGTCCTGCCTTCGCACGATGTCCGCAAGGACTTCCATGTCCCTTTGGGTCTGTTTGCGCAAGATGTGCAACATTTCCTTTCCGTCTTCTTCTTTTACCAATAATGGAGAGAAGTCAATCTCATCGGTTTCCTCCTCATGACCGTTTCGCTCTTTTCCTCTTTCCAATGCTGCATTTACTGCGGCGTAGAGTTCCTCCCTTGCGAAAGGCTTGTACAGGCAGCCGTCAAATCCGGCTTCCATCAGTTCCTCTTTCTTTCGGGGCACATGGGCGGTAATGACCAGAACGGGGACTTCCTTAGAATTGCCCACATTGGAATTCCTCAGCAGTTCCAGCAGCTCGTAACCGTTCATGCCGGGCATCCTGATGTCCGTCAGCAGCAGGTCGTAATGTCCCTCACGCAATCGCTCTACCATCTCAGATGGATTTCTGCAAATGTCGCAATGCACACCGGCATACTCCATCTGTTGCTGGATAAGGTTCAGTATCACCTTGTCATCATCCACGGCAATGACACGCAGGTTTTTCGGCAAGTCCGTTGTTCTCAACTCCGGTATGTCTTCCTTGATCCCGCTTGCTGACGGAAGCGGCAATGTAATCCTGAATGTGGTTCCCTCACCTTTTTTGCTGTCCACTTCAAGTTGTCCGCCAAGCATTTCGGTCAGTTCCTTCGTGATGTTAAGTCCCAGCCCGAATCCTTCCTGAACGTCAGCATTTGCCAATCGTGCAAAAGGCTCAAAAGCACGCTTCTTTTCTTCGTCGGTCATTCCGGGTCCCGTATCGCCGACTTCCATAGTCATCATACCGTCCTCAAATCTCACAGACAAGGTGACACACCCCTCATCGGTAAACTTGATGGCATTGGACAGAAGGTTCTGCCCGATTTGCAGGATACGTTCCCGGTCGCCTGAAACGACGGCCAATCCGTCGCCCACATATTCCGTATGCAGGGAAAGTCCCTTTTCTTCTGCGGCAACAGAAAAGAGTCCTCCCAATGTCCGTTCGATAGATTGCGGAGAGAACAATACCGGATTGACCCTGACTTTCCCAGCCGTCAGCCGATAATAGGAAAGCAGTGTATTGAGCAGGCTCTGCATCCGTTCCCCAGCTTGTTGTATATTCTGTTTTATTTGGTTGACCTCGCCTTCACACGATATATCCGGCAACAGTTCCGCATATCCCATTACGGCAGACAAGGGAGAACGCAACTCGTGACTCATGGTCATCATGCACCTTTCCTTCTGTTCCAGCATTTCCTGTTTTTCCTCGTTCAGGACTATCAGCTTCAGTCTTTCCCTATAACGCCTGCGAATGTCCCTATGGATAATACTGTAAAGCACAAAACTGAGCAGCATCCCGAACAAGGTCAATCCTGCGATATAGGAGAACGAATGCCGGCGCATGGAAAGCATCTCTTCCATTTCTGCGACACGCTGTTCGGTGGATGCCTGCTGGAACTCGTGCATCAGTCGGGCGAAATTCTTGTTCAGGTACTCGTTACGGAGGCGTAGACTGTCCGTCTGCATTTCCATCCGAGAACGTAAGCTCTCATTCCTTTCGCTGATTTCTTCCCTTAATTTTGTCAGTCTGCCAACGGCTTGTGTCCTCGACTCCGCTGCTTGTTCAACGGGCTCCTGCTTCCTGTTCTTTTTCTTGAAGAGGCGTCCTATCCACGAGCCTTTCTTCTGTTCCGAATCCTTTTTCAATTCCCGTATGGCTTTTTGCTCAACGAGGGTCATTTCCCGAATCTGGCACTCTATAAGGCTGTCTGTATGGGCAAGGTCTTTGAAAGTCCCCATCAGGCAGAGCACCTGCAGGCTTTTTTCGGCCAGTATGGATTTGGCCGAGTCAATACGTTCCAATTGTTTCTCTTCCGGATAAAGCCGTTTCAGGGAATCAAGCATCTGTTGTGCGGCAAGGTTCTTCCTTTCATATTCCTCATATCCTTCCTTGTCTGCCGTAAAGGTATGCAGTTCAAACATGGCGAGGTCGAACATTGTTTCAAACGTCCTGTTTGCCTGTTTCCAACGTTCCGCCGTCTGTTCTTCTTCCTGTACGGCACACTCTATGTTGCGATATTCTATATAGACAAGGGCTGCCGCAGTCAGCACCAGCCCTATCAACAAAAATACCCCACAAAGATCTTCATGTACAACCTTTGTGGGGGCTTGTGGTCATATTTTATCTTCATCTATGTCTTTCCCTTTCAATTTTGGGCTGCAAAGTTACTTATTTTTTTGCTTTTGAAACATATATTTATAGTATAAACCTCCCCAAAAATATCAAAATCGAATATTTTCTTCCAATTCAGTGTTTTATCTACGTTGTTTTGGCAGGCATACATGTCATTTCTCTGTTTCATCACATGCACGCCTGATTTCGTAAACCATCCACAGGACAAACACACTTTCAATGGCAACAAAAATCACGGCAGCTGTCACTCCCCACCAATGGGCTATGAGCATCACCATGACTACCTCTATGCACAGAGCAACGAGGATAGTAAAAGCTAAAGACAAGATTCTATTCATTCTACGGTAACTGATTTGGCAAGGTTTCTTGGCTGGTCAACATTCCTGTCCTTATTGATGGCAATGTAGTAGGCCAGCAACTGCAAGGGGACGGAAACAACGAGAGGGGTAAGACATTCGGGCACGTCGGGCACTTCAAGGCAATGGTCGGCGATCTCCTTTATCGCATCGTTGCCCTTGGTGATGATGGCGACCACCGTACCGCCACGAGCCTTCACCTGTCTAACATTACTGATGATCTTGTCATACAGCGAGTCGGTGGGAGCGATGACCACGGTGGGCATCTCGCTATCCACAAGAGCAATCGGCCCATGCTTCATTTCCGCAGCGGGATAACCCTCCGCATGGATATAGGATATCTCCTTCAGCTTCAGTGCACCTTCAAGAGCGGTGGGGTAGTTGTAGCCTCGGCCGAGATAGAGGAAGTTGCGAGCGTAGGTGTATATCTTCGAGAGGTTCTTGATTTGGTCATCAAGCCTCAACACCTCTTTTATATAGATGGGCATGTTCTTCAGTTCCTGTGCAATCCGCTCTACGGTTGCCTCTTCCACCGTGCCACGCATCTGCCCCACGCAGAGGGCAAGCAGCGTCAGCACCGTCACCTGTCCCGTAAACGCCTTCGTGGAAGCCACTCCTATCTCAGGTCCCACATGGATGTAAGTCCCGGAGTCAGTGCTTCTTGGTATAGAGGCACCCACCACGTTGCAGATACCATAGACAAAAGCCCCCTTGCTCCTCGCCAACTGTATGGCGGCGAGCGTGTCTGCCGTCTCACCCGACTGTGAGATGGCTATCACCACATCGTCTTTCGTGATAAACGGACTGCTGTAGCGGAATTCTGAGGCATATTCCACCTCCACCGAAATCCCGCACATCTCCTGTATCACGCGCTTGCCTATCAGGCGGCGTGCCACGAAGTGCCGCAAGCCACAATCACAATGCGGTTGGCGTGCACGAACCGTTCCTTGTTCTCGATGACGCCCGACAGCACTATCCTACGGCAGTCATCGGTGATACGCCCGCGTATGCAGTCAGTCAGCGTTTCGGGCTGCTCGAATATCTCCTTCAACATGAAAGTATCATATCCGCCTTTCTTCAACTGTTCCACACTCATCCTCAGCGTCTTGATGTCGAGCTTCGAGGGACTTCCGTCGGTTAGCGACTCTATCTCCACCGTCCTGCACGTTTGACCAAGGCTATCTCATTGTCCTTCAAATACACCACCTTGTCGGTATATCCCACTATCGGCGTGGCATCCGAAGCGATAAAGGTTTCTCCTTTGCCAATGCCGATGACAAGCGGGCTGCTCTTCCTTGCAGCAACAAGCATGTCGGGCTTGCCTTTCTCCATTACTGCGATGGCGTATGCTCCCTCCACCTGTCTCAATGCTTCTTTTACGGCATCAAAAAGAGTGCAACCGTTGGTTTGTTTCACATAGTCGATCAGCTGTACCAACACATCCGTGTCCGTCTCACTGACAAACTTGTAACCGTGCTGTTCAATGGCTTTCTTCAAAACGGCGTAGTTCTCGATGGTGCCGTTATGTACCAAGGCAATGGCCTTACTTTGCGAAACATGGGGATGGGCGTTGACATCATTAGGTTCGCCATGCGTCGCCCAACGGGTATGGGCGATGCCGATTGTCCCCTCAATATCTTTTCCTGCCACACTCGCTTCCAAGTCTGCGACCTTTCCCCTTGACTTGTACACGCTCATCGAGCCGTCCGCTCTTCCTAAGGCTATCCCTGCACTGTCATAACCCCTATATTCCAATCGGTGGAGTCCCTGTATCAAAACATCATAGGCATCCCTTTTGCCTATATATCCTACTATTCCGCACATTTTTCTTGATTTTGGCGTTCATACTAAAATTTGATTTTTAAATAAAAAGGAGAGAATAGACATCTGCATAAGTATGTCCTATCCACTCCTGAGAAATGGGATTATTTCAGATTCTATAATCTGAGTAATTCTAATATGGAAGTTTGCGTAAATTAGAGTCTATGAAATATTTGTTGTGATGGGCTTATAATGAAGCTGTTGTATGTTAATGTTTGCAATCAGTTTGTTTGTGTCAGTTTTGAGAACAGAAGAATCTATCTGTTGGATTTCGACTGTAGTCCAATTCAACTTCAAAAGAGCGTATCATTCCTTTGAATAGCATCATATTGAGTTTGTCATAATCGGGTGAAAGATGATGCAGAATCTCTTTCTCTCCCTCTGTGTCTGTTATTGTTACCTGATAAATGCTACAGTCTTCTGCTTCTGCGTGGTCAAAGTGTGATGGTGCCCCCATAATCCGTTGTAAGTTAGATTAGTCATTAAGTTATGAATAGTTCTGTTATATTGGTTGTCCTTATGATTGAGTGCCATGAGTATATGTTCATGCCAAAAGTCAGTTTACAAGGCAGATTCAGTATCTGTCCGATTTTTCTTAGAGGCACCATGACTCTTGCTTTGGCTACCGGGTATGAGTACAGCCATCTGCCTTTTAGAATCGGAAACATATATTCGTTGCCATCCCTGAAATATTTGTCTATGATAGCGAGTGCCTTCTCTCCAAGTATTACATTCCTTTCGTTGCCTTTGAGCCGACGTCTATAGGTCAGCACATTGCCTTCAAGATTGGATATTCTGAGGTTGGCCACATCAATAAACTCCATGCCCTGCGCGTAAAAACCGAACATGAACACATCACGTGCGAACTCAAGCGATTCATCGTATGACAGGTCTATCTGTTCAATACGGCGGATTGTTTTGATATCCAATACATTTGTTTCGGATTTCGGGCTGTTTCGCAATACTGTCGTCTTTATATCCGATGGCCAATAGAAGACCTTTGGCATCAAGTTTTCTTTCTCTGCGCGTTTCAAAACGATATGCAATACACGCAGATAGGATGAGGCGGTAGCCATTGACACCCGTTCGGTAAGGTATGTGTTGTATCCCGAAACAAACGAATGAGCCATCCTTGATAGAAGCATATCCGTACCATTGAGGTTCTTGCTTTGGGCTTAATTATTTGATGCTAAGTAATTTGGTAAACAATAAGAACAGAAATATCTATCTGGACAATGATGAATTCGGTTTTTATTCCGAAACCCGACCCAATCCCGTGATTGATTTGGGCATCAAACAGTGGATATGCAATCAGGACAGGCATTACCAATGGTAGTCAAACCGCTCTATATCTTCCTCCACAAGGTTCGAGCCTTGCTGCACCTCGATGAAAGTGAGTGGGGTGTTTGCCCGAAGTGCATGAAGCATCCCTTGGGGAATGGTTATGACATCTCCACGCTTCACCGGCTTGCGTTCTCCGTCAAGCACAATCTCTCCCTCGCCGTTGATGAAAGTCCAAATTTCTTTACGGCAGTTATGCTTTTGGTAGCTGATGGAACAGCCGGGACGCAACGTGAGTTGTTTGGTCAGGGCGCAGAAACCGTCGGGAAATTCCACATAGTCGATTACCTTGTACTCTCCCCATCGCCTTTCCTCGTACATCGGACGCTTGCCGATGCCGTCCACTATGTGCTTGAGGTTCTCGCTCAGTTTTAATTCTGATACGAGTATGCCGTCGGGAGAGGCTGCGACAACAAGCTCTTTCGTACCGATGCAGACCACAGGTATCTCCAGCTCATTGATGATATATGTGCCGTCGGTAGCTTCCTCATGGACATTGCCGTAGGCATGGCTGCCAAGCTCATCGGTGAGGGTGTTCCATGTGCCGAGGTCTTTCCACTGGCCGGAATATGGCACGACCGCTACCGAGGCGGCCTTCTCAACCACAGCGTAGTCGAAACTGATTTTTGGCAGATTGGCATAGTCAGCCCTCAAAGAGTTGAACCCTGCACCTTGTCTCACATTGTTGACAATATCCATAAGATACCCGAGCCGGAAGGCAAATACTCCGCCGTTCCATAATGCTCCTTCTTCAATGAGCTTCTCGGCAGTAGCCACATCCGGTTTCTCCGTGAAACGTCTTACTGCCACGGCATTGCCTCCGTCGCATGGGGATTCAGGCACGATATAGCCGTATTTTGCTGAAGGATATGTGGGCTGTATGCCCATCAGCACCATATCGGCAACGCCGTCGCTTACAGCGTCAGCCATCTTTGCGAGAGCCGTAAAATAGCCGCTGTCAGTATAGGAATCGCAAGGCATGACTATCACCGGCTCGTCCATCACAGTGCTTTGGTCGGCAAGATATGCACAGGCGAGCATAATTGCCGGAAATGTGTCACGTCTGCACGGTTCCGTCACCACGCTTATGGAATCGCCGAGCTGATTCTCTATTGAATCTTTTTGGTTTAATCCGGTGGCGATTACTATATCGTCGGTAAGTCTCGTAGATTTAATCTGACGCACAACCCTCTGTATCATCGACTCTTTCGAGCCGTCGGGTGCGGTCAGCAACCGCAGGAACTGCTTGGAGCGGGCATCATTGGAAAGAGGCCATAGGCGTTTGCCCGAGCCTCCGGATAATAATATGATTTTCATTCTATATGGTTTTATTATGTATAGGTTTTAATTTTGCATTCGCCATAGCAAAACCTACAGGATCATTATATATGGTGGATTCCGATATGTTAAAGTACTGTTCAAGCGCATTTTTGATTTTTTTCTTCGCCGTTACATGTATTGGAATAACCTTGATGGCATCATTATCCGCAACCATAGTGTTCAGCCCCAATATAAAAACGCTATCCTGTCTCACTATACGATTGTTTATAGCTTTGGGATACCAAAGGTAGAAATGAGGTGATGAGTTTTGTAAATCTCTGCCTTGTAATTCTTTTAGCAATGTATCTATACTTCTGTCTTCATCGTATTCTATTTCTACTAATGTTCCTTTGCCTAATGCTTTTTGAATATCCATAATATATAGGAATCCGGTTTTGTCGAAATTATCTTGACATGCAAACCATAGCGAAGTAAGGATGTTCTTGCTAAAATCAATAAGACATGTAGCTCCTCCGTTATGTTGGATGTCGGATAAGACTTCAAGATCGCTTCCTACATACTGGGATGGGAACTGCCGCCTTGCCTCTGTCAATAGCAACATCAGATATGATATGGCGGCTTCATCGGTAAGATTATCATTTTCTACCAGACGAATCAGATAGCCAGATGAAATAGTATGGGCATCAGGTGAGATACGCTGACCCTGATGTTCTCGTGTATCCTTGCATTTGAACAATGCCGTAACACCACGGAACAGATACTTTCCTTCCGCACTGAACTGAGCCAGTTTTTCTATTTCCAGAATTGTTTTTCCAATTACATTTATACCTTCTATCTCATCTTCAAGAATAACAGAATTATCCTTGAAAAGGAAATCGTGTGCCGCATTTAATATCTCATCAATATATTTTTTGCTGCCATCTAATGGATTGTATATGACTAAATCGGAGTACTTTGCATACGATAAATCTTGTTTCGCTTTTATTATACGAGATTCTATTTCTGTATTTGAGTCTGCTTCACGCAAACTCAGCCGCTCACGGAGTTTCTCAAGAGATATAGGACTGATAAAGATAGTAAGGATAGAAGCACCGAAACGTTGTTTGATGCAATTCATCTTTTCCGGTGTGATTTCAAAGATAAAATTATTGTCTGGCTTTTCAAATTCACTTATTTCAGTCCCATAAAAATGGTCTTTGAAAACCTCTTCATACTCGACAAAACTTTCATCCAATATCTTTCTCCTAAATTCATCTGGAGTTATGAAGTTGTAGTTTATACCATTCAGCTCTCCAACACGAGGTGCTCTTGAGGTGGTTGACACAGGGTATTTTAGGTTCAGCGCAACCTCATCCATCAGCCTTCCTATTATCTCGTGTTTCTCTACGCCTATAGTTCCCGATATAGCAATAGTGTTTCTTCTCATAATTTACATGCCCTTTTTGAATAAATTATGTCTTAATCTGAAAGTATAAAATGCTATTATGCTTTATCAAACCCAGGCTGAATATAGCCTAATAATTCTGTTATTTTTGTGGTTACAAGTTCTGCCCCCTCGTTTTCTGCGTCTTCGCGATACCCATCCAATGATTTGGATGAAGAGTATATCACCAACGGTGTTGAAGGATAGTTCTTGTTCCTGATTCTTAATAGTTTTAGACCTTCATCCGGAGAATCTCCTCTTCTCATATCGGATATTATCAAAGCGTAATTATTTTCAGAAAGTTTCTTTTGAGCTTCTGCTGTGGTCCTTACTCTATCGAACGTAGCACCACTTTCGGACAACATATTTACAATATTGTCGTTATTCCTTGGCTTATCATCCACCCACAAAACCTTATTTAAAGAGACGGGACTATTATATGATTGGTCTTTCAAAGGACTGTTACTTGTACCTGTTGGACGCCTCTCAGACAGTCTTACCGATAGTTCCATAATCAATCGGTCAACCTCTTTTATTCTTGTTGTAAGCACTTCATTTTTTGCTTCAAGATCCTTTTGAAGTTTCTTAATGTGGATTCCTAACAAGCTATCAATTTGAGCATCACATCGCTTTTCAACGGCCTTTGAGATATCATCTTTTGTCCGCCAATTCATCCATGCTATGACTGCACCGAATATGAACGTGCCAGCGGAAATAATGAGAATCATTTTATCGAAGGACCTTTCAAGGAATAATCTATGTTCCTTGGCATCCTCACGGATAAATTGTTGATACTGAAGCGTAACATCATTTTGTTCCTGATTGGCACATTGATTGATTCCCGATGTGAAGAGACAAAGTATGAATAATATTACATTGCTCATCGCTCAGCCCTCATAGGATTATGAAGGAAGTCGTCGTAGGCGAGGCGGATGCCGTCGGCAAGTTCAGTCTTGTAAGTCCAGCCGAGGTTGGTGGCTTTGCTGACATCGAGTAGTTTGCGAGGAGTCCCGTTGGGACGGGTACTGTCCCAGAGTATCTCGCCTTCATATCCGATGATGGAGGCGACAAGTTCTGTGAGTGCCTTGATTGTATGCTCCTTGCCGGTTCCGGCGTTGACGGTCTCGTTTCCGCTGTAGTTGTTCATCAGGAACACACAGAGATTGGCGAGGTCATCGACATACAGGAACTCGCGCAGCGGACTGCCGTCGCCCCAGCAGGTCACGCTCTTTACCCCGGACTCTTTTGCCTCATGGAATCGTCGGATAAGAGCCGGAAGCACATGGCTGTGTTCAGGATGATAGTTGTCGTTCGGTCCGTACAGGTTGGTGGGCATCACGCTGATGTAGTCCGTACCGTACTGTCGGTTCAGGAACTCGCAGTATTTCAATCCGGAAATCTTCGCCAATGCGTATGCCTCGTTGGTCTTTTCCAGCTCGGAGGTAAGCAGGCAGTTTTCAGGCATCGGCTGGGGCGCCATACGCGGGTATATGCACGATGAACCGAGAAACTCCAGCTTCCTGCAACCATTGCGCCATGCCGAGTGGATGACATTCATTTCCAGTATCATGTTCTCGTACATGAAGTCTGCCAATGCCGATTGGTTGGCGATGATACCGCCCACCTTTGCTGCGGCGAGGAATACATATTCGGGCTTTTCTTTGGCAAAGAAGCGTTCCACGGTTTCCTGACGAGTCAAGTCCAGCTCTTTATGTGTGCGTGTGATGATATTCGTATATCCCTGACGTTGCAGTTCACGCATGATGGCAGAACCTACCATTCCGAGATGCCCTGCCACATAGATTTTTGCGTTTTTCTCCATTTCTTTAGCGAATAGTAAATGTTGATTTTTTATCAAGTTCGTTTAATATCGATCGAATAATTGTATTTTCGAATGTGTCAACTACTTGCCGAACAAGTTTTAGCTTATTCTCATCAAACTCAATCTGCCCTCCTTCATTCAGAATATCTTGGAAAGGCTGCAACGATTTCATAAATTCCACATCCAATGATTCATTAAAATCATACAGTGGAACACCCACTAATGTACTGTATAACATTCTGGAATCATCATCAATATTTTCAGATGCGAAAAAGTTGTTAATGTGAAAATCCTGATAGATGGCTCTTATTCGGCTGTTGACCGAATCTACAATTGTTGCTATAAGGTTATGTTTGACTCGTTCTTTTTTATCCTCGTTGATCGGTGTGAAAAATAGCTTGTTGATTCTATTTGCATATTCTAAGAAGAACACACAACTGCCTGTCAGAGCCATTGATGAGGCAATCGCCTGATTCACTCCGCAGCCACTTAAGGACTGGCTGAAATGATTAAACACGAAACTGTCAGCGGCCAACTCTTCCAAAAAGCCCTCATTCTCCAAATCGTCTTCAATGATTGCATCATAAGCTTCTTCTGCGAGACCTCGTATTTCGTCAAAATTTATCCCTATTGCCTTGAAATCCGCATTCGGTACATAATCTTTGGATATATTAAATGATCTGTTTTGAAGAAATTGTTTTACATCGTTCACGAACAGTTGATATGAACTTCTGTCATTTCTAAACCTATGGTGAGCCAGTTCATGTAAAGTCATCGCCATGACCTGGGCTGGAATCCATTCAGGATTTTGCGATAACAGATAGTGAAATCTATCGGAGGATGATTCGTATTCTGCCTTAATCAAACCCAATATCGTTGACGCTCCATCTGCATTGTTGAAATCCAACATACCTTTCAACAATCGGTAATAGAGGAAAAGATTGGGAGTGCCGAAATAATAAAAAGCCAGCCATATATGAAGCGATTTGTCAATATAGATGTTTTCGGTGTTTATATAAGGCAAACAGAAACCGTTTTCAGAGAAACGCCGGAGCCGGAGATTGTAATTATATTCAGCATTGTATTTGTCCACAAATGCCTGAGCCATCGAATAAAGCCTGTTCATACCTCTATCTCAAAGTATTTCTTCATCAGTTGTAAGAACTTCGCCTTTCCAAGATTGATAAAACTTGAGCCATCGTACATTTTGACGGAAATTTTAATCCTATTCCATGACTCCTTTGAGATGGCCTTTACAATCTCCGTGAGAAGATTCGCTGCTATTCCACACAAGATGGGATTTTCTGCGAATATGGTTATTATTTCGTTTATTCCTCCGCCTGCACCCTTGGTTTCCTCAATTCTACAATTATCGGAAACAAGTTTAGACAGTGCAATTTTGTCCTCTTCCGGCAGATCAGATATTGTAATTCTTATTTCTTGCATAACCGTAATTTTTGTCGATCATTTCACGATTCCTTTCTCCAGATATTCCGCAAGGTTCATCCGCACATGTTCCGATGCACGTTCCACAGCTACCTTTGCCATGTCGGCATCCACCATGATTTTCACTAACTGCTCAAACGAAGTCTTCTGGGGATTCCAGCCCAGTTCCTTTCTCGCCTTCGATGGATCACCCCACAGGTTCACCACATCGGTTGGGCGATAGAAGTCGGGGGATACCTCTACAAGCACCTTGCCCGTCTTGCAGTCGATGCCCTTCTCGTCCTCACCTTCGCCCTCAAAGCGCAGTTCAATGCCTGCATAGCGGAATGCCAATTGGCAGAACTCACGCACTGAGTGTTGTTCACCCGTAGCGATAACAAAATCCTCAGGCTTATCGTTCTGAAGAATCAGCCACATACACTCCACATAGTCCTTGGCATAGCCCCAGTCACGCAGCGATGACAGGTTGCCGAGATACAGTTTCTCCTGTTTGCCCTGTGCGATGCGTGCGGCGGCGAGCGTAATCTTTCTCGTCACAAAAGTCTCTCCGCGGCGTTCACTCTCATGGTTGAACAATATACCCGAGCAGCAAAACATATTGTATGCCTCACGGTATTCCTTCACAATCCAAAAACCGTACTGCTTTGCCACTGCATAGGGCGAATAGGGATGAAACGGAGTCTTCTCATTCTGCGGCACCTCCTCCACCTTACCATACAGCTCAGAGGTAGAAGCCTGGTAAATACGGCATGTCTCCGTCAAATCACATTGCCTGACTGCCTCCAAGATACGCAGTACACCCGTAGCATCCACATCGGCCGTAAACTCAGGCGAGTCAAACGACACCTGCACATGGCTTTGTGCTGCAAGGTTGTAGATTTCATCGGGCTTCACCTTCTTCACCACTTGCAGGATGCTCATCGAATCGCCCAAATCAGCGTAATGCAGGTGGAAGTTTGGCAGTCCCTCCAAATGAGCGATACGTTCACGGAAATCCACCGATGAACGTCGGATAGTGCCGTGCACATCATAACCTTTCTCTAAAAGAAACTCAGCGAGAAACGAGCCGTCCTGTCCCGTCACTCCAGTAATCAATGCTTTCTTCATCTGTATATTGTGTTAATAGGGTTTTCATACTTTTTTATGGTGCTTCCTTCTCATTTCTTCCATCAGTAACCGTGGCAAGGTCAAAAGAATCATTGAACACCGCTTCAATTGTTTTCTCGGACTGCACAAAATGCGATACACCCATTCCAGATGGACCTTCACCATCCACTGCGGCGCACGTTTCTCATCCGTACCGCTATAGAACTTGAATGCAGCTCCTACTGCAATCATCACCCCACGTTTCAGATGCGGTTTGAGCTTAGACATGAATATCTCCTGCTTCGGGGCACCCAGAACCACCCAAATGATGTCCGCCTCTGATTCCTCCACACGCCGTGCTATATCTTCATAATCAAACTCATCCACATTGCAAAATGGCAATTCATAGAATATCATCGTAAGTACATCTGGATTCCATACCTTAATGGAATTCTTCAGCCCATCCAGAGTCCGTTGCGAAGTCCCCATAAACATCATTCGGTACTTCTGTGAACTGACAATATCATTGAATATCTGCGCTCCACAGTATTGCTCATACCTCATGCCATAAATCCATTTCAGGTAGAGCGGCACATATCCGCTGTCGCAGATAGAGAACATTCCACCGTTAATCACTTTCAGGTATTCCGGCTTGCGGTTGGCGATGTTCAGTATCACCCCGTCAGCCACGCAGATATAGTCAGGGTTTCCCTCTTTTACCTGCAAGGCAATACGATTCCACACGAGTTTCTTGTCAAACTCGTAACGGATGTTGAAATATGTATTCATATGATCATGTTTATATAAAAAATGAGTTTAGCATTACGGATTGACTAACTATACATTCCAAATGTGTTCTTCCAGGAAGTGATATTGATAATCTTTTTTGTTTTTTCGTAAATACGTCTAACAACATGTTATCTTCCTTACTGGTACATGCCATTGTAGATGAAATGTCAGATGGTTCTAAAAGGATTTTTCCATTGATTTTGTAAATGACATCACCAATACTCAATCTATCAAATAACACGCTATTATCTTGAATTTCTAAAATTATCAGCCCAATTCCACCCTCATAGATGTCGGGATTCATTAATCTTAATAATGATTGTTCTATAAAGACCTTGATATTCAAGGGGAGCTCTATGCAATCCAAAGCTTTTCTGTAATAATAGATTGCCCCTCTTCCATCAGATTCTGTGTATGAAGCTATTGCAAGTGATATTAACTTTTGGGGATCTGTTACCTCTGTTTGTGTTTCTTTATTCAGCAACGCATTATATTCCGCTGTGGTTAATTCTTCTGTCAATCCTACGCTTTTTCGTAACAATATTAAATAAGGGTCTCTAATAATCCGTTCTATTTCTAACGTTCTGAGAGGCGTTGGTATATCCTTTTTTAATATATCCGACCTTTTCGTATATAACTCATTCAATTCAATATTTAGATTTTTAATGTTTATGTCCATACCTGCTGTTATATGGGCAAATCCCAATTCGCTGATATGGATGAATAAGCAGTCTTCCTCCCCGGGATATATGTGTATGAATTCTCTTATAGATTGCAGCAGTGATATTTTGGATGTAAGCACCTTATCCTCATAGAGCGATTTGTTTTTCAAATAGAGTTCGTAATCTCGGAAATTTAGAGATAGGTAGTGCGATAAACTGGATGAGAAACTATTAAGCGTGTCATACACATCTTTTTGCCAATAGTATATGTTTTTTATGCAGTTTGCATGGTTGCTATTAAAAGACAAGTCATGTTTGGATATGTTGTATATCTCCTCTTTTAATTTAAAAGTCTGGATCAGCTGAAAGACTCCTGTTTGATACTCCTTATGAAAGTTTCTTGCCCGTTCCTGAAATGTATCTTCCGATTCATTGGGTTTACGCACATCCCAGAATTTCTGAGGAACCCGTTCTTCTATTCCATTTATCAACACACATAAATTAAGGTAATTATCTAACAATTCATCCTTTACTATTTCAACGGCATTCTTATATCTCCTTTCAGCTGTATTCTTCGTATCTCCAATATTGATATTCTGGTGATTGTTGTTAATTATATGGCCTGAATTGTTATTGGCATAAATAGTATTAGTTTGGATGATCTTTTCTTGAGGGACATTCTTGTTCCTTTTGTTCTTCTTATATTTTATTAAACCAAAGATTGCCGTTATCAAGGTTGGGACTATGCCTGATAATAACCATTCATAATTATCGTTCCAAAAATCGTACATTATATGTCTAGATTTATTAGGCTATTCCTTATATGAATCCAATTCACGAAGTGCTTCGGCGGGGTTCCTCCCATAGCGTATATTAAAATCTTGTTCATAAGCTATTTGTTATTGCCAGCAATGCTGTCATTCAAAATACCTTTTATGTTATTTTCAAAGCACTCCATTGTAAACCGTTCCTTGAACATCCGTCTACCTTCTACTCCCATTGTATGCCTTGCATCCTTATCATCCAGCAATCGTTGGATGGCATCGGCAAGAGCAACGGCATCCTGCGGTTTCACTACAAATCCGTTCTGACCGTCCTTCACCTCATCCTTTATTCCGCCCTCATCGGTCGAGATTACAGGCAGTCCGTACATCATAGCCTCCAGTATTACCAATGGGAAACATTCATTGAAATAATACGTCGGAAAAACGAGCATGTCTGCCATTTGCAAAAAGTCCTCTTTGTCTTTGCCATATTTCCTGCCATGATACACAGCTATACCTTCTAATCTTCTTGTCTCAATTTCCTGGATAAATCTCCTACCATTCAGTTCTTTTGTCTCTCCTCCCACAAAGTCGCAAACGAATCGGTATCCCTTTTCTTTCAGAATCTTCAGCGCATCGAGCAGTACCAACACACCCTTAGATACTATCAGGTTAGACAAGAACAAAATATGCGGCACATCATTGTGTCTTTCCACAGAAGTCTTTGAGCGGTTCGTATCGGGAATCCCATTGGGGCATATCATTACTTGCTCCCTCCGCACCACCTTCTCAATGTCAGCATACAGTCTCCACGACAGCAAGATAACCTTCGTGTTTCGATAGACCATCGGCAGTAGCCATCGGTATATGGGCCTATCCACATCCTTCACCATTCCCTTGTTATGCTGATGAATCACCACCTTCCTACCGAACAACTTGCACAGCAGCACAAAAGGCGCATCCTTCAGGAATCCCACCCCATGACAAGTGATGGCTAAATAACACAGGTCATACCTGTGCGATGCCAATAGCCAGCACGTCTTTGCATAAGCCCCTATGAACCTCACCGCCTTGCGTGCATACAGTGCCCATGACCTCTTGTCAATCTCCTCCATCTTTCGCGAAGTGGAAAGATTCACAAAGTCCATCTCAAACGCATTGTTCAGCACGCTACTCTCCTTGATGCTTTGACTCACCATCGATGAGCCATGCACTGGCGGCGGCAGGGGAGTTATAAATAGGATTTTGCGTTTGTCAGTATTTGTCATTGGAATAATAATTGTATCGAAAACACTGTGCCAATCCCAATCCAATAGCACAGCCTATGCCATTATTAATCACATCATTCATCTCACAACATCCGCATTTTAGAAACCATTGCATCATTTCAATACTCATGGATAGAATTAATGCTCCACATTATGTGCCATTTGTTCCATTTTATCAAAGCTGCTCCTATTCCCATCGGAATGAACATTACCATATTCAGAAGTCCCTCATATACGAATTGGCTAATAGGTGTTCCATCGAATAAATTGTAAAACGGTATCGGACGAAACTGAGTAAGGTTACCCATTTTGCGGCAGAAGACCGTATAACAAAGCACTATCACAACATAATAAAACAGGAATGCAATCAGCAGCCAATTTCTCATTAACCTTCCATTTATCAATTTAGTCAATTCCAAGAACAAACCAACAAATAGCAATGTAATCCCACTGACCATCAAAAAATCTGCTACATTCAGTCGGTCAAACAATAATTCGCTTAAAGCTCCCATCCCGAAATATGTTTGACAGATTTAGCCGGTGAGCCGACAATCAGACTATTGGGTTCAAACTTGCTCCCTGATACAAAACTGGTTGCTCCCACAACACAATTACTCGGTAAGTGAGTTCCTTTTAGGATAGTCACTCTACAACCAATCCACACCTTATCATCTATTCTTACTTCTTTGTCAGGATTGATCTTCTTTTTTGCATCATTACAGCCATAAATGGAATGGGTATCGCTATCCATCACCAAACAGTTCCAAGCAAACTGAATATCGCGACCCATCACCATACTTTTGTAGCAAACGAACTCCGAGTTGGCACTCACGGCAAAATTATCACCCAAATACATCCTCGCCCCATGCTTGACGAAAATCTTCGTCCCCAATCCGATGTGTGCAGAGTGCTGAAATACCAATTCTCCGCCTCTTTCCACCGTTAGGCAAGTGGTATGCTTAGGGTCAGAGACATCGGCTTCATGAGACCCAATGACAATCATAGCCATACCTATATGATTAACATCTTCAATCATTATTCGTCCTTTAACGCTAATGCGTGTTCCATAGCGGACATAAAACGGCAGCTTCACCGCCTGCCGCAAAGGCAAGTGTCGGAAATTAAACCACACCGACTTTGGCAGTGACAACAGATATTTCACATAGAGATTCATAATTCCATTTTTCTTCTAAAAATTTTATCTCCATAATTTCGCGTATCATTGATAATCTTGCAAGGATTTCCCACCACTACCGAATAGTCCGGTATCTCCCCTTTCACCACAGCCCCTGCACCGATAATACACAACTTACCTATCTTTGTACCTGGCAGTATCACTACACCTGCACCAATAAAGCTGTTTTCACCTATACTGACACTCTGATAAGCCAGGTCATGAAAAGCGGGGATACATTCGTTCACCTTGTCAATAGCTATCAATCCTCTTAGAAACGACCAATCGTGAGTAAGGATTATCACATTAGTAGAAATAACTACCCCCTTCATCAGCGTTAAACCGCCAGAAGCATCCAGATGCGAATGAGCGTCTATATACTCAGGAAAACCCTTAAAGACAACACCTGCCTTCTGATGAGCCCTCACAATCCATTTATCATAACTTCTTTGACTAATTAGCTTGATTGTTACAGCATACCAACGGAACAGATAAAACAATAATCTATTCATACTAACTTATATTTTCTACAACTCTTCTTATTTCGTTTTTGAAAGTAATCTTCATGTTGTTCTTTCGCAGCCTGAGAGGAAGCGACAGCGGTTTTTGCATTTCCAGTGCTTCAACAAGTAATTTCTTCAATTCTCGCTCATCTTTCGGATCAAAGACCATACCATTCTCTCCATTGCTGATGAGGCATTGACTGCCAGCCTTCTCTGAGATTAAACACCAGCAACCTCCAAGCAAGGCTTCATTTGTTACCGCGCCAAATGGCTCCTGCAAACTGGGCAAACAGAACACCTGAGCCAAATTGTACCATGCAAACAGCTCATCTCCCTCATATCTGCCCACTGGTATAATTCTGACATCCTCTTTACACAACGCTCTAAGCTCCTCCCGGCAAACACCATCTCCTACCAGCACGAGCCTGTAATCTTCCCCGGCTATGCTGCGAAAAACCTTGATTAAGGTAGGGGTATTCTTCACCGCAACCAATCTCCCCACAAACAGCACTATCTTCTTCCCTTCTAAGCCATATTGACGAACCAGTTTCTCGCTAAGAGGTAGGATACGCTGGTAGCGCTCACGAGCCTTGACCTCATCCGCTATAATCGGGAAATAGATTCCTTTGGCATATTTCTGTTGGAAGAAGGCAGTTGTGTGTGAATCCACGTTAATCACATTGTCAAAGCGCGGTATCAGTATCTTCTCCGCCCACTCATGTTTCTTACTGAAATGGTGCCCGTTAATCATATCAAAACTATCGTCTATCATCCTCACCACGCTGCAATGCGCTTTGCTCAAAGCACGATATGCCACCACCATCAACGTCAGCAACCCGCATTCAGGCACCAACACAATGTCTGGTTTGAACTCCTTAATGGCCTTTACAACGCCTTTAGGGATAACCCGCAGCAGACGTTTGTCCAGATAGTCAGGCGTAAACACAAACTGTTCTTCAATTTTTGCGTAGTCAAACGTCTGGTCATGCAAATTCCGCCATGTAAGGCAAATCTTCGTCTCAAACTCCTGAGACAAGTTGTTGAAAAAGTCGATGCGATAAGGAGCAATGATAGGGTGAAAAACTAACAGTCTTTGTTTACCTCCCCCCTTAATAATTTTTTAACATCCTTAATGTCAGCTACTTTTTCATAAGAATGTATGGCAAAAACCCTTCGCTGAATAAACCTTGGCATCAGTGCAAGTATCATGATGGGATAGGTCTCTTTGGCGAATGGCCTGTAGAAAAGGGATTTGAAGCACTCACAAAGAGTACTCCACCGTTCACCATACCTCAAGTTGGTACTTGCTTTCATTTTGTAAAACCTTCCAATGAAATGCTTAAGCTCCCTCTTCTTAGGATAATCAGATTTCAGAAGCTCTTTCAGCCCTTCACAGACAGGGTCTCCACTGTCATTTGGTCTTGTGGGCTTCTCTGTAAAGGTATTCGTGATAGGCATCATATAAACCGCCGTAGCCTTCATAGAATAAGTCCAATCGGTTTTTATCGCTATTCTGGCCCAAGTCAACAGATCTTCACCTGACGTAACACCAACTGGAAAACCACCAATCTCTGTTAGAAGTGACTTCTCCACGCATACCGCACTACTCCAAACAGGTGGATGTGAACAGCTGCACACCTCGAAATAGTTCGATAACACGCCACTTTCTCCCCCAAATGGTAATTTGTTTAAAATGATAGGATGATCAACACCATTTTCATTATTGACATAGCTGGTAGACCACGCCCTGCATTGGGGATAATTTATTATTAAGGATTCTAAATTAGCTAAATGGTCAGGCAACCACACATCGTCAGCATCCAGAAAAGCCACATACTCACCACGAGCCTCTGCAATGCCTCGATTCCGCGCAGCGCTCACACCGCCATTTGTCTGTTTTATTAACCTAATTCGGGCATCTGTAAACTGCTCTACCACAGCAGCACTTCGATCCTTGCTTCCATCGTTAACCACGACCACCTCAAAATCCTGGTAAGTCTGATTCAGCACACACTCCAGCGTGCGAGCAATACTCTTTTCCTTATTGTATAAAGGTATAACTACTGATATCATTATTAACTATGAATTTCTTCTTCAACTTTAAATACCCCCTGTCTTGTCAGGTCAACTACTTTAAGGAATATGCCGAAAAGCATAAATGGCAATACATATCCTTGTTGAGCATAGGTGATTACATTATCGAAACCCATGCAGAAATAACAGGCAGCAAACGAGCCCGCTGTAACACCTCCTAAGAGTGTCAATATTATGTCACCTTTGTATTTCCATGTAATGGTTAATATCTTAAATAAAAGAAAGGCCGCAAATAATATATATAGACATAAACCGATATTTCCAGATTCGGACATCATTTGAACCCAATCAGAATGTATAAGTTGCAGACCTCCCTTGCTGTTTATATCCTTTAGCCAACCAAGGCCCCACCACATCCGCTGCCAAATGTAGGATCAGGCTTATAACAGTGATTCATAATTCTTTCCCACATATATTCACGACCATTGGTCTCAATCTTCGCCTGACCCATATTACTGATAGTAACGGTTTCTGCTTGCTTTCCAAACATTTTTTCTCTCACAGGCTGAACTAGTAATACAGAACCCACAGAAAGTGCTAACAATAGCATTACGATTGGTATTGCCTTTCCTTTTTTATACACAAGAAATAGCATCGACAGTCCAAGGATAGAAGCTCCGATACCTGTACGTACGCTCTCAAGTATAGAAGACAAAAACAAAAGACCAGCTGCGTAGAGGTATTTTCTATCAGATGTGATAACATATAACATGACAGGGATGCCAATCAATATGGAATAAAAATCAGCAAGAGAAGCGTATGCAACAAATGTACCTCCGGTGCCAAAGCAAAGAAATCCGTAAAGTGGGCTAATCAATTTAGCAGATACTCCACCTATCAGAAATGAATAGATTACACAGATTATTACCGTACGCTTCAGAAATATCCCTAAGTCCAGACTGTCTTCAATGGCATTATATCCCATCCAAAAATAGAGTATCGGTATGCTAAACTTTAGAATCATCATCCAACCTTGGAACACATAGTTTGAATAGGTCAATGTATATAGATTCCAAACTATAAAAACCAAGTACATTGTCAACACGCTGTCCCATTTCTTTACCCACCTCAATGACATGAAGACCATAATGCATATCCAAATAGCATATTTGACTAACGATAGAGGACCTAAGAAGACCATGGAGGTCATGACGCTAAACAACAAAAAAGATAGGTCTTTGCCGCAAACGCATTTTACTACTGGGGCAAAAGGGTGGTTGACCACCAAGCCTGATTGGAAGGCATATTTCCAACCATAGTAAATAAGAAGTATAGCTATAATGCTATTAATAATTAATGCCATATCAATTATAGTTTAGAATACAGTGAGCGTATAGCATCCGTATATCGTATAAAGCTATATTGTTGTACATAGTTATGCAAAGCCTTTTGACATTTTATGTACAGTTTACTGTCATCAAGCAATCTGAGAATCTTAACAGATATATCTTTTACATCTTCTATTTTGTGCAATAGCCCCACCTCACCGTCTTTCACCACCTCAGGCAGGCCACCAGTATCGCTGGCCACAACGACACAGCCATTGGCCATTGCTTCTATGGCAGTTAGGCCAAACCCTTCACTCCTCGACGGCATAAGCACAATGTCCATCTTTCCGTACCACTCGTGTAGCACTTCCTGAGGTTGTCTGCCAACCCACTCTATGGAGTTCATCAGATGGAGTTCTTCTGCCTGCTTAACCATAGCTGACTTAAGCGTACCATCGCCCACTACAATCAACTTCACCTCGAGATGCTGCTTCTTCACCTCAGCAAATGCTGGTATTACAAGATCCATGCCCTTAATTAGCTCCAGACGACTTACCACACCTATCACTTTGGGCTGATGTATAGTACGGTTGTTGCACGTCTGCATACCACATGGCAGCGCATTGTATATCGTGAAATGATTCCCTTTCTTTCTTAACTCGTACGCTTCAGAGTAGAGTGTTGAACTACCAAAGTAGGACTCCTCGGCCCGTAGCGTGATGCACTGAAACACCACTAAGACATGTTTCACGACAAAGTGCAACAGACGCAAATTGGGATAAATATCAGCTGCAGTGTGAGTGGTGGCAATCATCTTCTTGACACCAAGCAACCGAAGGATAAAAATGGGTATCGCACCGGGCGCCATATACTGCACGTGTGCCACTTCGGGGCGGCATGATTTTACCGCTCGCCTGAGTCCTTTGAACAAGAACGTCAATGTATGCCATACTCCAACAGGTCTTGTGCCATCGGAACTCAGCAACTTCACCTTGCTACCAGCCAGTTCATAGCGCTGTACCATTTCAGGCGAGAATTCAAAGTAACACACTGTCGTCACCTCATGTCCACCTTTCACCAAGGCTTGCACGAGGTTCAGTGTCTGTATTTCAGTACCACCTGTCAGCAGGCACGGAATACATACCAATACTTTCATTTTTTTTGGAAATCTTATGTTTATAATATGCCAGTGTTGGCCCGAGGTCAGTAAGGCAGACGTTGATGAAGCAACGGGTCTTGAGGAAGTCTTTCAGCCAGTGCCCTAAGGTGATGTCACCCTCCTTCACATAGAGGAGGTCGATGCTGTAATTCATCATATAGGTGGGTCGGAACTTATCCCAGTTAATTCGTTTCGTAGAATCCGCATACAGTGCATGAAGATTGACTCCGGCGCAGGTAGAAGCATAGGCCAATCCTTCGTTTCTGAAATTGACCTCCATGAAATAGTTCTTACCTTCCTTGGTATGAAGGAACTCCACGCTGAAAGGACCGTGATACCCTGCTTTACGAATAAAACGACTTACAGCCTCAGTATCCACATTAAACCGCTCCATACAATCAAACAGCCCAAATGCTCCGGCACCAACCAATCTGGCCAATGTCGATACTTATGTATCGCGCCGCCCATCACAACAACCTCATCAGTACTTACACCCACAGCATCTATCTCAAACTCCTTTTGAATAAACTCTTGTATGATGAGATATTCGCTGCGGCTTTCAAGCGCTAAGGCCTCCAGGAGTTCCCCCGCTGTTTGACAGATATGAATATCGCTCTTCTCACCCTCACTGCTTACCAACGGCTTGGTGATGACAGGATAAGGCAAATCTGCGGGTAGTGCATCCCCTCTGTGATAGACTACAGAATATGGAACAGTCAAACCACACGACTTAGCCAACTCACATTGCGCCTCTTTATTGAACAAACGACCTATCTGCTTTCCCCTACAAGGTGTAAGGAACCATTGACTAAGCAGTTGTTCCCTTTGGTCCACCCATTCCGCTGCCGCATCAAAAGTGGTCATCAAGAGCTGCCCTACCTCAGAAGCAAGCTGCTCCAAAACAGGCAAGCACGCATCCAATTCGTTTAAGACATACAGATTACCATGTTTCAGATACTTACTATAGCGAACGAAGCAATTATCCTCATGACACACCAACAGCAACGTCTGATCAATGCCACCCTCTCCAAAACTGCGCACAGCGCTGAGTGTGTTGTGCGTAGAGTCACCGATAATAACAACTTTCTTCATCTAACTTCAAAATAGAGTTCCCTACTCCATCTATTTGCCTCTACAAACACATCCGGTAGCACACCACTCCACGGCTTACCGCAGGGTGCTTTGGGGAGAATATAGGCATCTATCGCCTGCTGTTTGTAGCGGTACTCCTCATTATTCATTTTCAAGATACGGGCCCGCTTCCAATCGATCCGCCAGCAGCTATAGAACCAGAACCAAACACAATATTCGTATTGCGTGATCTTAGTTTGCATTTCCTTGCACAAGTCTGCCACAATCTCCGAGGTATGGATATGGTCGGGCCATCCTTCCCCTTTGCGGTGAGGATAGAATACCGCAACATCCGTATTATCCTTCAGCAAATCATTCAACAATGTCTTCAACCGATTTATCTCAAGATATTCCTTGCTAATCCCTCCATCAGGAAAGTCCAAGAAATGGATGCGCTCCTTGATCAGGCCATAGATAGATGCCGCCTTGACGGCAAGCCTTCTCCTTTCATTGACTAAGGATTCCTCACTCAAAGAGCAACACCCCGAATGACTCTTTCCACCTCCAGTCATGATAATCAGCTCCACCCGCTTACCCTCAGCCATCATCCGTTGCATCAACCCACAGCATCCAAAAGCCTCGTCATCAGGGTGAGGGGCGAAGATGAAGGCGGTTTCGGGCATGGGAAACAAAGACTTATGCGAGATTAATTGACGAATGAACAGTACACGGATTCTTCGGATAAAATCAATTATAATATTCATTTGTTAATAAATGTTTCGTATATTTTGTCAAGATACTTCTTTGGATGCCACAGAGCATTGTAACATGTATATGAGTTTTTAGCATAGTTGTCGTAATTTTGTAAAATTACATTAATTGCATCAATTATTTGGAAAGGGTTATCAACCAATATACCGCACTGATAATCTTCAAGATAGGATAGAGAGTGTACTTTTGTTGCAATTACCGGTATACCACACTTCAAATAATTGCCAATCTTACCTGCGGCAAGACCCATATTTTCTGCTCTATATCCAAGTTCTGCCAAGGAATATAGTGCAATACCTATCTTTGCTGAAGCAACAAGTCTATCAAGCTCTTCATTAGTAACTGGTTTCGTAGAAAAGAAGACTTTTTCACTATCTGAAACCAGACTTTTTACTGACTGAAAATAAGAATCATGTTCGACGATATGACTAGTGTGAAAAACCAATACATTATCCTTTGACCATTGCATTGCAGCCTTAGCCAGCTCTTTGCTACAAAACCACTTCCCTAAACCTCCAGAATGAAGAATGATGTTCTTGTCGGAAGGGATTTGCAGACATTCGGCAAGATAATTGTTATGTACTCTATGTTCATCTGTATAAGATGAATTCGGTAGGAACAGTATCTGATCATTTCTTAACTTGCAATATTTGCTAATAAATTCAGCATGCCAATGGTCGTGTGTGATTATGTAATTTGCAGCTTCTATTTCATTCAATTCGACAGGTTTATTTATATCAGGATATTCCAAGATAAAGTTGATGTATGTGAATGAAAAATACTTCTTTAATATCATCAGCAAATGACTTGCGTAATTATCACCTCCTATATAATAAATGGATTTGCTAAAAAGTATATTCTTTATCGTAGCGAGTAAAAGTTTAGCTGAGGTAGGTAGTTCAAACTTCTTAGTGCGCTGTTTGACAAGCACCATTTTAACGTTTGAGAAACCACTCAAATCAGAAACCGGATAATTCTCGTTAAAAGCAGAGATGATAGTAATATCAAAACCTCTTTTTGCCAAATCAACTACAAGAGTTTTTAAGTTTGGAATTTTATCGAGAAATGGGACTCTTAACAACAATGTAACCTTCATGTTATGTATGAATTATTTTAAAATTTGTTCTATTTCTTTTATTACGGATTTATATTTTGCCAACATAGAATCAGCGATTATTTTCCACGCTATCCAACTCCAATCTTTCTACTACCATGATTGGAAAGATTTGACGATAGCGAAAAGGAAAGTATTCCACACAATAAACTGTACGATTTTCGGTGTAGATTTATTTACATGCTTTCTCATGTCTTCCTTTGTTATTAGAAGGCCTGAGAGGATGATGAACATTGGTACTGCTATCGTGGTAAAAACAGAGTAATATCAATAATATGGTGTACCAATGTGTATGCATACAACAAGGAATGCACACAGGAAACGAACTAAATCCAGTGATGGGTTTCGAGCCATATTATTGTCATTTTTTATAGAATTAAATTATATCATAGTGCCTTGAATATCCGTTCCCATTCTTCAACGATGTTGCTTATATCGAATTGCTTAACATGCTCAAATGCGTTTTTAGACAAAACAGAACGATAGTCTCATCATCCAAGAGCTTGGTGAGTTTGTTTTCGAATTTTTTTAAATCGAAGGATTTTGCTAATTCTCCAGTCTTCTTGGGTAAGATAATATCATTGACTGCTTCAAAACTATCAAATGCGATAGGAACGCAACCGAATTGCATAGCTTCCACAAGAGTCATGGGAAACCCTTCAAAATTTGAAGTCATACAAATGATAGATGCTCTCTTGTAATAAGTTTGCGGGTCTTGGAAACCTACAAACTCTATATTTTCTAATTTCATTTTGTGTGCAAGCCTATCCAAGTGCTCTTTTTCAGGGCCATCACCTACGATGGTAAATTTCCACTCTGGATGCTTTTTCCATAGAGAATTCCATATTTTAAGCAATCTGTCAATTCGTTTGACATAAAAACACCGACCAACAAAAATAATTTCTTTCTTTTTGTTCTTTGGTAAGTTCAATTGCAATGGGTAGGTATTCGGGTTGTAGATATATTCAGTTTTACTTAAAAATTTTTCATCCATTTTTCTTAAGGAAGGGATGTATTGGGGTGAGAGCAGTAGTATCTTATCAGATAGTTGGTATAGCTCATTGAAATGCAAAACAGTTCGTTTCCACATTTTCTTTTTTGCATTTAAATAAATACAACATCGAGCAATCCTTTTCAACTTTTCAACAATCTTGTCATTTCTCAAGGTTACAAACTGATTCCACAGTACGTTGTAGTCGAGTAATGGATTGTTGTGAATTACAGAAATCACTTTTACAGGTAAATCTTCTGTTCGATGAAATGTTAGGTCGAAAAGTGCATCTTGGCATATAACAATATCAATTTGCCGTTGTTTTAAATAATCAATATAGAATGCATGGCTCAACTGTATATCTTTATCTTGATTGGGCAAAACATCAGTTGGAACTGGATAATGGTAATTTTTATTATCATTGTCAGACCATTTATGATGTAGATAAAACACTTTATGTCCCTTTGACAAAAATGCCTTGCATAAAGTATCAGTCACTCGTCCAACACCCCCTCGTAGGGGGTGAAAGGGAGTTGATGAAGTAAAAAGTATATTCATAAAAATTCCTTTCTAAATTATTCTCTACTTCCAAAAGTCCATACATTTTTTGATAAGTTTCTCTGCATACTTTTTATATCTGGTAGGATTGGCTATTGATTGAATGTCCAGAGGCACATTAAATGGGCTGTTTATTATTCTATTTCTTTTAAATTGGACAACATTTAAAAGGTCTAATAGTCCTTTGAATCGGCAAGTACTTTCATCAGAATCGTCCAAATTTCGCAAAAACAAAACTGGGGTCTCTAATCCAAGACAAGGTAAGGCACAATGAATGCGTGAAGTAATGACTAATCGTGCTTCAGAATACTTGTGCAATAGTTCTTCTGCACGAGCAAAGCGTTCCTCATTAGATGGTATTTCACTTGCGTCATGATACTGTGTTAATATTTCCACATTATCCATTTCCTTTCTTGGAATTAATTGACGAATAATCATATATGAACGGACGATGCAACAAAACCTGTCATAGTGATCCTTGAAATCTATGATATAGGGATTATTTTTTCTTGCACTATTAATAAATTTACTTATTCCCTTATAATAAATGAGATATTGAATATAAAACTTATACTTTTGAAATCTTCTGTTAGATTCTGGTACGTAATGTACAGCATCTACAACATAAATTTTTTCATTTTTCTTATTCGAATGATATTTATAACCTAAAGTCGTGGTTAAGCATGAAGAAAAATAAGAATCAATACCGTGGCTTTGTAAAATATCAGCAGTGTTTTTATCACGACAGCCAATCGGCTCATGTTGCCTTAGATAGTCTATACTTTTGGATGACAATAATTTTTCATAAGCTGATGAATTTATATGAAAAGCCACAAAAAGAGGACTTATTAAATCTGATGGTGGCCAATTTTCGGGTATATGTGTAAACCACCCGTTCATTATTACCTTTGATGTTGAATCAATTTCATTGAGGTAATCTCTATGAACATATGTTATGTCTTTATCTTTTGGAATGAACTGCTTAGCAGCAAGACTTTGTATGTAATCGCCAATATTGGTTTTATCAAAGCCTTCATACGTAAATAAAAGATTATTCATAATATTTTAATTTTTGATCTTTGAATTATGTCTGTAAGAATATATGATAAACTACCCCATAAGAAAAGGTTAATGCAGACGACTAACCAAGGTGATGCATTACCAAAGTAATGGTATGTGATATAGATTAATGGGGAGTGAAATAGATATACGCCAAAACTATTCTTGTCCAAACTGTCTGTAATTCTGGTATGTGTATTTGGCACGATAAAGTATAGTCCAATAACAATAAGTAGTGATATGATAGGCGTTATTGCATTTATGAAGCAGGCCGATCCTATAACACACATCAATATTGGAACAATGGCTTTATTACCGTATTGCCTTATACAGAGACCTGCCTGAAACCAAAATGCATATTTCATTCCTGCCGAAATGTTAAATATGGAAATATAAGCTATATTTGAAAGAATTTGCATTAGAAAAGTGAATGCAAGGCATAAATACCCCCCATTTTAGTTTAATGAACATTCGGTTAATAATCCACGAAATAACGAATATAAGAAATAATGCATATAAGAACCACAGATGACCATTATTGAATCCTAAAAAGTAGTCCAAATAAATCTTTACTAAAGAAACATTTTGGTAAGCAGGTATATTTAGTGCTAATTTAATAGGTAACATCCACAATAAACCAAATAATAGGTAAGGAATAATCAACCTTTTTATTTTGGACTGCAAAAAGGATTGATAATTCTTTGATTTAATGATAGAAGAATAACAACACCAACCGCTAATGAAGAAATAGAGTTCCATCTGGTATGTGTTTATTATGTTTTTCAGCGTATCGAGTAAAGGAACTGATACATGAGTTGGCATCAGATGCCAACTTGAACTATAAAGAATAATACTGTGACCTAATACAACAGTAAGGATGGCAAATACTCTAAGATTGCTTATCCTATAATCTTTTACTTGCTTCATCATTTGCGAAAAAGTTTAATCTTTTCTTCAACCATCCGATTTAAGAATTGTCTTTCTGATTGATTAAGACCGAATTTGTACATTAATAATAAGTTGATACAAACTGTAAACATAGAGATGGTGCATACATGTAGAAGAATCTGGCATTCCAGAATCTTGGAAAACAAAAGTGTGCAAGATGTTGATATGAATATAATTACACTACTTTTTAGGATAATTTCCACAATCCATTCTTTAATATTAAATTGCAGAAATACTTTTCTTAAAAAAAAGAGTCGTAAACATAATAGGCAAACGAAAACAAATAAGCGTACTATCATTACACTGTATGGTGTTCCTCCACATACAAGAACAATCCACCCAGCAAAAAAACAAAGGGAATATACAGAAGATATCGCTATCTGATAATTCTTGATGTTAGTCTGCGAGTAAATTACCATATAGATTGGAGCTGAAATAGAATCAACATACATACAGCATAACGTAAAAATGCAGAACTCAACAGAGTATGGTGGATAATCTCCTAACCATAAAGTAAGAACCTTATTTATTTCGAAAATAATAGGAATGATAAAAATAATATAGAGATAGCTAGTGATCTTGGTTGACCGCAATACTAAAGTGCGTAGGTAATCATACTCTTTAAGATTGTATGACTTTATAATTTGTGGATTGAATGCAACCATGAAATTAGAGGTAAACTGCCCGACAATGTTAGTTATCGTATTGCTTATCCCCATGGCCGCATTAGCGGTTACGTTATAAAACATATTAATCAGTACGCTCACACCTTGGTTGGAACCAACAACTGTTACTTGACCCAAAGTATTCCAACTCATAAACTTAAAAATCTCTTTAAGCATATCCTTGTCTTTGATTTTCTTGTATTTGCATATTGGAAAGTTACGGTAACAGTATATGCGATAGAATACAAAGTTGAATATACATACAGCTAATAATAAGAGTGAATAGGTAATTAATGTGTCACCGGGAAGTACTTGTATCAGGTAAACTATAAGTAACTTCAGAACGACATCAATAATGGAATAGTAAGCGTAGATGTTTAAACGCTCGTAAGCTACTATGGCAGCACTAAAAGGAGACTGTATGATACTAAGGATTGCTGTAATCACGGAAACTTGATATACTGCTTGTGCTGCAATCTCTCTTCCTTCTGGTATGTTGAGATAATACTTTATAAACAATGGTCCAAGTAATTCTGCCAGAACAAAGATTATAATAGAAATAAGTAAATGAGCCTGAATACAGACGTTGAATGTATGTCTTCCTTTTTCAATATCGTTATCTGCGATATTAGCAGTAATATATCGCTTTGTAGCTGTACTGAGTCCATTGTTGAGAAAGGAGAAAAATACTACAATCCCTCCAACAATATTGTAAATCCCATAATTCTCAAAACCTAATGTCTGAAGAATGATACGGGATGTATAAAGTGAAAGAATCATCATGACGAACATGCGTATGTACATGTACATCGCATTCTTCATGATTCTTCGATTGTTTGTACTCTGGCTCATATATTTATATGCATTAAAGATACAATAGGAGTATCGTATTAGTTGTATTGCAACCGTCCAGACTCGCTCAATATTCCATGGAGAAGTTTTCCTGTGTCATTCAAGCAGCAACTTTCGTGATTAGTCCATACACCTCCGAGAAAATTATCTATAAGTCCAAGATTAATGAATGATTGGGCTTCAATAGAGATCTTTGTATTTTCTTCCAAGTAGTCAGGCAGTCTTTTTAAATCGGGCAAGAACGCTCTGGTTACAATGGAACAGAGCCTGAGCATCTCGTCGTTATTGATCTTATTTAATAATCTTGCCTTGTAGATACTGCCCATAATCATCGCTTTGTCCTCTTATTCCGCTGCACTAAGCAGGTGAATCAAATATGCAGAGATGCGCTTATATTCTTCTTGACTCAGGCTCGAATAGAACTGATTCTTGGTTTCTTCCTCAATGTCTTCTGACGCTGTGCGAAATTTGGCCAGCTTCTTCGTAAACCACCAGTCTTTGATGGTGATAAAGACTTTTCCCAGTTTAATGAGGGAATCAACATACGGAACATCTTTGCATGTCTCAATAATGTCGGCTGCTACTTCTAACTCCAGTACCCCATTCTGCTTAATGAAGTCTGCGTCTCTTTTGCTTCTTTCTATTTCAAAAATGTTCATAAGGTATCTTTGAGTATTTTCATCTGAACAACCCTAATCTTCTTGCCAAGACCATGGAGGCATATTGCGGTTTGCGAGCTATCAAACTCAGTCCGATAAAGAATGCGTCTTGGAAAAAGCTGCGTGCCTGACTGCTTTGCGACTGTCCTGTCTTGCAGAAAGTGACAAAATGCTCACAATTGTTGAACAACAAATTGTAGTTGCCGAAATTCCACCTGCCAGAATATACGAGCAGAGCGCGGTTGCGTGCCAGCAAACGATGTCTCACGTCCTCGTTTTTGTAATTGATTTGTGTTAATGTAACGTACTCACGCTCCTCTATATCGTCCATGGATTCCAGTATGATTTCATTGCTGCCTCCTGTTCCGCCATCAGAGAAGTGTATGGCATATCCTTCCTCAATGGCCAGAAGATGGTGCTTTGCAGGGGCAATGCCAATTATGTGTATTGGATGGATATAGTGCTTTCCCATTTTGGAGTTGATGAACGCACTATGAAACTGTTCCATATTTCCTTCCAGCATACACATTAAGGTGAAATCATCTCCAAATACACTTCTAAGTTCGCTAAAGGCAGGTATACATTTGTTACGCATTTCGCTATATTTACAATGGGCAAAATGGAATGTGGCTGCCTTGTCATAATCGAAGTCTGGAATGTATTCATATACATCCGCCTCTTTGAAAAAGTCTTCAATGGAACATTTTTCAATACTGAATACGAGAATTTTGTCTTTAGTCGTCCAACAGGCTTGGTAGATGACATGATGTTTGCCAAAGATGCCAAACTGGTATTCAAACCGACTGTATTCAGCCACTATGACCGTACCGTTGTCCAAGTCATAGATGTCATCTATGTCAAGTAAATATCGCTTTTCTTCGTGTAAAAAATCTCCAAACATAATTCTCTCAGTGCAGGTTCTGTAAGTCGTTTATTACCTCATTATACATACCCGTCAACCGTCGATTTTCCTTTAAAGAATACTTTCCTTTGTCGCACATGCGGACGCAAGCAATGTGGTCGGCATTGACACGAAGGGGAAGCATGAGGAAAAGGCGGTCTTGGCGAGAGATGGCATTGACCAACGACTTGAACGTACTGATATGGGCAGGATCTATGAAATCCCATATTAGATTAACCAATACCGTGGAACGGGTGGTGTCGAACATCAGATGACGCTGGCGCACCTGATTGTCGTCGGTCATGTAGATATTCTCCAACGTGCGCTGTGCCTCAATATAATATAAGGTATAGACGGTGTAGGCGGCAAGTACTGCCTGCTGCTCTTTGTCGTGAACGTTCTGCTGCATCAGGTTGAAGGTGATGCGCCATGCTGCATCGTCGCAGAGCAACTCCTCCTGAAGCTTGTGATCGGTCTTTGCTTCGTCAAAGCTGTGTTCCATCTTCCCACGCAAGCCGGGTATCAGCCATGCATCAGTCTGACCAGCAAAGGACGGTCGGTGTCTAACTCGCTTCGAAGCCACTGTAGATAATCTTTCATGGCCTTGCTGTTGTCGGCAAGAATGTCGGGATGATGATGGTAGAAGATGTGGCTTGCCTCGTGCATCAGCAGGAATATGGTCTGACATTCCATAAAGATGTCAGTGAGAGGCAGCTTGTTATCCGACACGGTCGCCTTAAAGCTGCGAAGGTCGGCTTGGAGCAGATGTAGCAATTCCTCAGCCTTGGCATACAGGTTCTTGCCCATGGCAAGATGGTAGAGCAGGAAGTGGTGGATGGCATTGCTGCCGTCTGTCCTGTTGACCGTACCCATGTTGAACAGCGTGAATATCGTCTCAATATGCGGATTGAGGGTGATGGTCTGCTCTTCAAGGTCGATGCAGGGTGTGAATGGACCCAGCAAATCCTCTTCCATGCTGATTTCTGTGTGTTGCTCCTTGTTGTATTGGGTCAGCACATCATCATAAATCTTCCTGTTCTTCATCTTCCGAATCTACAATTCCCAATGCCTCATCAAGGGTAATTTGCTCCTGACGAATATAATGAGACTTGAAATTCACCGTCATATCGCCAGATGTTTCTTTTAGCGTCAGAATGACATCTGGCATGAGCCATGCGGAACATCCTATCTCCATTACCTCAGACTCGCCACGAGCATTGAAATTCCGCTGGAGTTTCTTCTTCACCTCTGCATAGCCTAACTCTATGTATGGTTTCAGTAATTCAGCTACGTTGTCGGGAACTTCTTTCAGATAGAGATAGTTGAATATCTCCATACTGCCATCCTGATTATGCTTTATTCTTGTCTCTTGGCGGAACGGCTCGTTATTTTGGGCTTCATTCTTCTCCTCTTTCCACTTAGAAATATTAGTTATGATATGATAGTAGAGGCTCGTAGGGGCTATGCGATGTTTGTTCAAAAGTTCAACTAACTTGGCAAGAGTACCATAATAATCTTTCTTGCTGATGTCATCTTTACTGACAAGGCCTTCAATAAACATCGGTTTTACCACTTTGAGTGCCACATCATATGGTTTGGTACAGGTGGAGAGAAGGTTGGTGTATTTACTGTACTTCTCTTGGTTTCCATTGAGTCGGTTGAGAAGTTTCTGTTCAAGTTCTTTCTGTTTCATATTGATTACACGCAATTAGGTTCTGCAACCCTTATTTTTTTTAGATGATTTCAGATGATATTTTAACCCTTTTCAGATGCCGATGGCTATTCTTATATGTCAAGCTACTTTTGTGGTGTCAATGGCCATGACAAGTGATTAATTATCTATTCAGCAACAAATAAAAATCATCATTATGAAAACAAAAATGAAGAAAATTGAATTGGTGAAAATAATTCTTGAAGTCATCCGGACCATCATTGCCGTATTGACAGCATTGGGGTTGTTATCTTGTGTATCATGCCCATAGATTAAACGGTTATGATACTGATATTTACTATTGCAGTTAGTGAACTTGTGGTTTACTATAGCCATCAGTAAATAGTCAGATTTATAACATAATCCGAAAGATGTATATGCATGGTGTCTCAAAACATCCGCATTACGTCTTTCGGAATTTGTTTTTTATGGGCAATGGCTTCCCATGAGGACAGGCTGTGGGTGTCTGTCCCTTTGAACTGATAATACATATTCTCCAACAGCCACTTGGCCTTGCGCTTGGCATCCGCACCATAGGCTCCTACCAAGGAGGGCAGGTTGAGCTGGAAGGCGACATTCAACCGTTTCAGTTGTTCGTAATCCTTCAGCTCCATATAGACGTACCGCTCTGGATGCGCCAAAACGGGAACATAGCCTTTTGATTTGATACGAAGCAGGATGTTTTGCAAGCCGTAGGGCGGATTGAAGTAGGATGTCTCTACCAGCAGGTGCTTGCCTTCCTTGCCCAACGGCAATAGGTCGCCCTGCGCCAGACGTTCCTCGAACAGGTTGTCGAGCATGTTCTCAGAGGCCAAGCGCAGGATGATGGGACCTTGTAGCTGACTTCAGTTCTGCATACCGGGTGCGCAACATAGCGGTGCTGTTGGGGATGTCCTCCATGATATGAGGAGTAAGCCAGACCTCCTTGACCCTGAACTGCTCGTAGGAAGCCAGTATCTGTAGGGCTTCTTCCATGGTCTGCACACCATCATCCACACCGGGTAGAAGATGGCAATGCCAGTCGGTAAACCGTTCAAGAATACCGCTGCTGGTAATGCTATATTTTCTATTGAATGGCCACACGGTTAAATTTATAATTAATCAGTTGATAACCACCCATTTACCCCCCCGTTTCTCTTTCGAACTATAGTAAGAGGCATATCCATAGTGATAGCCATAACGGTAGCCATAGCGGTAACTGTAGCGGCCGCCAGTGCTTTCCGTGCCATTAAGAATGAGTGACAGGTTCTTAAAACGCTTCTCCTGATAGATGCTTTCCACTTCGGGAAGCATGGAGCGGTCGAGCAGCCCGGCACGGATGACGAAGAAGGTGCGGTCGGCTATCTTTTCCAATATCTGTGCGTCCGCCACAATGTCGATAGGAGGCAGTCGATGAACACGTAGTCGTATTCACTGCGTAGCTGCTCTATAAGGGTTTCCATCCTTCCGTTCTCCAATAGTTCGGTGGGGTTGGGCGGAACTTTACCGATAGGAAGAATATGGAAGTTCTCATATCTGTTATCGTAGGCAATCAGTCTCTTCCAGTTATCCGTCATTCCGCTCAAATAGTCGCTTAATCCTGTCTCAGGAGAATCGACGTAGGAGGAGGTGCTGCCATGACGAAGGTCGCCGTCAATCACCAACACACGTTTTTGCTTAATGGCAAAACTCATGGCGATGTTCATGGCAAGGAACGACTTGCCGCTGCCGGGATTGAAAGAGGTGATGACAAAGACATTCTGCTCTTTCTGTGCAGCCAACATAAAGTCCATGTTGGAACGCAACACACGGAACGCCTCGTTGATGACATTTCGGTTACCTTCTTTCACCACGATGGCTTTCGTGTTGGGCTTCACCCTGCGGCGGAAAAGCCATTTACGCTTGTAGGAGAAGTATTGCGGAATTTCGCCGATGATGGGCACAGTGAGGCTTTCGAGGTCTTTCCTGCCACGGACTACCGTATTGGTGTTCTCGCGGATAAAGATGATGACTACGGGGATAAGGAACCCCAAGGCGAATGCCACCAACAAGATGTTTTTCTTGACAGGGGCTGTAGGAGCCATGCTTCCGTCGGGCTGTGAGATGATGCGGGTATTGTAGGCGGTGAAGGCCTGCGACAGCTCGTTTTCCTCACGCTTCTGCAGCAGGTAGAGGTAGAGCGACTCCTTTACCTTCTGCTGACGCTCCACACTGAGCAGGTACTTGGCCTGCTTGGGGTTGGAGGCTATCTGAGAGGTGGCTTGTCCGCCATAGCTCTGCTGGCTTCTGATCTGCGCTTCCAATGCCACCAACTGGTTGTCGATGGACGAGACAAGGGCTTTGCGCATGGCGGCCAACGAGGCGTCCATCTCGACAACCAACGGGTTCTTCACGCTACTCTTCGATACCAGATTGTTGCGCTCCAACAGTTGGTTGTTGTATTCGTTGATTTGAGACGCTATGTTCGGATTGTCTATACCCGAATTGGCGGGAAGCAACTGGAAACGGTTAGTCTCGCTCGTCAGATAGTTGCGGATATATCGCGCCATGTAGGTCTGGTTGTTCAGCGACTTGATGGCGGCATTTGCTTCACTGGCTTGCGCCATGTACATGTTGGCGGCTGCCTGTACATCGGGCAGCAGGTGCTGGCTCTTATAGGAAGAAATATCGTTATCCACATTGCCCAGTTCGCCTTCTATCACACCGAGTCGCTCGTTGATGAACATGCTGGTACTGACGGCTATCTGGTTCTTGTCTTTCACCCAATTCTCATTATACACGGAAATCAGAGTATTGAGAACTTCTTCGGCACGCTGGATGCTAACATCCTGAAAGGACAGGGAGATGATGTTGGACTTCTCATCATTCTGTACCACGGACAAACGGGAAGAGGCATCGCCTACCGCTCCCTTGATGGTGGAACGGATGACCTCAATTTCGGTCTCCTGTCCTTTCCGGTAATGGGCGGTAGCCGTGACAGCCATCTTGCCGAATGGGCTTTGAATGGTGTCGCCCAATTGACCATTCACCTCTCCTTCAACAGGGGTACCGTTCCGGGTTAGGTCGCTGATGGTGTAGTGTCCGTCCTTGCCCAAATGAAGCTGGAAAGCGGCAGACTGGTTGTCGGGGAAGTCAGTGAGGGTAACTGCGACAGGCAGTTGGTCACCGTAGATGGTGTTCTTGTGGAAACGTCCCTCCACAAGATAGTTCATCTCCAAATGGAGCCTTGTCACTACTTCACGCATCAAGTCAGGCGACTGGAGTGTCCCCATCTCGTTGTTTACATTGGTATTGGTAGTGAAGATTCCGAAATCGGCAAAGGATTCCATGTCTGTCGAGGCGGACTTGCCTTTGGAGTCGTCCTTAATGAGGATGGATGCCGAACGGGTATATACAGGCGGCGTGCGCAGGAGATAGGCTATTGCCACTCCGAGGCAGACCGCTAATGAAAGTACGAACCAGTGCCACTTGGCGAGGCACAAATATAGAAGATCCTGAATACGGATAAAATCCTGTGTATTATGGACTTGGATTTTCTTTTGTATGGTTGCCATCTTGAAGTTATTTTGCTATAAGTACTGCTATGGACGTAATCAGTGATGCCAGTGAAATCCAGAACGAGGTGGAACGGACAGTGTTGCCGTTGACGGTGGATTGGCGGGACTTGGTGTCGTTGGGCGTGACATACACCACATCGTTCTGCTGAAGATAATAGACAGGAGAAGTGTAGATGTGGTCAGCGGAACAGAGGTTTACGCCATAGACCGCTGCTTGCCGTTCTCCTGACGCAGCACGAGTACTTTCTCACGCTTGCCGAAGATGGTCAGGTCTCCGGCTTCGCTCAATGCATCAAGAATGGTCATGTTGTCGCGGTTGATACTGATTCGTCCAGGCCTGTTTACTTCACCCAAGACAGATACGCCAAGGTTCATGAATTCCACCGTAACCACAGGATCCTTAATCAGTTCCTGCTCTTTGAGCAGTCCGGTCAGGTGTTCGGCTATTTGCTCGCGGCTCATTCCCTCTACCTTTATCTTTCCCAATACAGGAAAATTGATGTAGCCGTCGGTATCTACCGTATAGCCGGACACTCCGCGACTGGTGCCTGAACTGCCCATGCTTTCCTGGCCTATCTGCTGGGAAACGATAGGCAGGTTAAACATGTTGGTCAGTTTCTGGTCTTGTGCATTTACTAAAATAGAGAGCTTGTCCTTCGGACGCACCTTGATTTCTACGGGGTCTGTAATGGTTAGTTCCGTTACACCCGGCTGTAAATCCTGGAAATAGCTGATTTCCTTGGGTGTGCTACACGATACTGCTGCGAGTACCATGAGGGCCAATGATAGAATTTTGCAAATTTCATTTTCTTATTGTAACTATAGTTTCTATTTTCGACAAAAGGGATGATCGGCGCAACTTACCGTATTTTTGCCAGTCGGTGTATTTTCTTGGTTATAAGGATGTTTGCCGTCGTCCAAAGTACAATGTCCATGCAAAGCAACAGGTTGGAATTGATGTATGCGGAAAGCAGAATGTTGAGGAAGGTCAGCACGGTGGAGGTCAGCACGATGGAGACCATGGCCGTGCGCTGACGCATACCGATGGCAAGCAGCTTGTGGTGGATGTGGTTCTTGTCGGGCAGGAAGGGATTCTTGCCGTTTTTCACACGGTGGAGATAGACTCGCACCACATCGAAGCATGGTACCAACAAGGGAGCGAACGCCATGACGAAGGGGTTGACGTGATGGGGTGAGGCGGTGGCAGAGAGGTGCGATACCTGCATACTCAGAAAGCAGAGCATGATGCCGATGGTGAGGCTGCCAGTGTCGCCCATGAATATCTTGCGTCCTTTTTCCGCCTTGCCGAACACGTTATAATAATAGAAAGGTATAAGTACTCCCAAAGTGGCAAAGGCAAGCATGGCATAGAGGTACTGGTGGAACCAGATGAAGGTCAGTCCGTAGAACAGGAAAGCGATGCTGCATAGCCCGGATGCCAGTCCGTCGATGCCGTCGATGAGGTTGATGGCATTGATGATGAACACCGTGACGAAGATGGTCAGGGGAATGCTCACCCAGAAGGGCATGGAATGGATGAACAGCATACCATGGAGGTCGGACAGTTCAACTCCTCCCGCCACCAGCATGATGCCGCAGACTATCTGGATGAAGAACTTGGCACGGTAGCGCACTCCGATAAGGTCATCGGCGATGCCGACGAGGTACAACATGATGATGGCGCAGAAGGCGTATGCCAATGGCAACGCTTCTGCGCCTATTTCCTTCTGCAGCTCATCATGTCCCGTCGAGACATTAATTGCAAGAAGCAGGATGAAGGAGAAGAATACTACGGGCTTGAAGGCCATACCGCCAAGCCTGGGCACTACACACTGATGTATCTTCCGCTCGTCCGGCTTGTCGAACAGTCGCCTACGGAAGGCGATGAGCAGAATCTGCGGTATCACTATTCCTGCGAAAAACACGCACAGGAAGAATACCGACAGGATGTTGACAATCCAAATTAAACTCATACTCTAATCTTACTTTAATAGGCCGTTTGTGTCGGTCTGTCCTGTACTAATTCCTCTGTATCAATCAATACGGGGGGGGGTAATTCGTTTCTCCATAATCTCAGTCTATGATTTGAATATATTCCGGCTCTACTTCTGCAGAAACCACCAGCAGATCGGGAATGATTACGACAAGTTGGCGACCCCGCTTCTTGGCCACTTTCATGAAGTAGCCCTCCACTTGGTCGAACGGTCCGCCATGTACCCTTATTCTCTTGCCCTTTTCAATGTTAATCTTCTCTTTCTCCTTGTTAATTTCACTGATTGGGTAGAAGTGTACCTCTTTCTCCGTCTGTTTGCATACCTTGATGAAGTTGGTCATTTCTTCATCGGGTACGGTCAGATAGATGAGTTCACCGCCACTTTTCCACGTGACGAACTGGAGGTCGTTATAATAATTGAGTTTGAAATCAACAATCTGCGTATGACTTGCATAAACAAACACAAGACTATGGATGACAGGTACCATGCAAATGACTTTCTTGCCGTTGATGGTGCGAAGGACTTTCTGCTTGGGTATGAAATGTTCCAGACCGTACTTTTGGTCAGAGAGTCGCTTTTCGGCAGTCTTCTCGTTCTTGTAGGCCCGCATGACATACCACGACTTGGTCTTCTTGTCCTGTTCATTTGCCATACCTTTTTTGCAATGTATATTTAAAAAAGAGCATACTTGTAGTTCACCCAGATTTTTGTATCTGTCTGTATATCAGTATCTTACTTAAATTTTGACTACAATGGTCATCTATCTCATCTTTCAGAGTCCACCCTCTGCAAAACCCCTCTTTTCGGCATGAAATACCGGTCGGAAATGGTATGTAAAAGGTGTTTCTCTCTTTAAGAGAACCCCTCTTTTACAAACCCCTTGATTTATAGGTGCCATTTCTTGTATAAAGCCTGTTTTACTCAACAATCGGTTGATGAAAATTAAGAATTTTCGGCTTTTTAGCCAAAAAATCCTTTCAATAATTAGGTGATTTGCAATAAATTTCATAATTTTGCAGCGGAAAGAGTTTCTCTTAAAGAGAGAATCCTCTTTTTGCTCAACATTCGAGGATAAAAACAACAGACATACAAAAGAAAACCGCAACTTCATGACAATTGCATCAGTCACGGAATTGCGGTATTTTTATGCGGTAGCATGATGTTTTGCTATTTACAGGGAATTGATGATTAGGTTGTTTGCCCTGTCAACGACAGAGGTATCCAATGAGGAAAGATAAATCCGGGTCGTTTTTTCCGAATCGTGTCCCAAACCCTCGCTGATGGTGGAAATAGCTACGTTCTTGCTCTTTGCCGCACTTGCCCAAGAGTGGCGTGCAACGTAAGTGGTCAACGGGATGGATAGTCCCATCATCTCGCCGATTTTCTTCAATTGATTGGTGATGCGTTTGTAGGCGTTCTTGTATCTTTTCCAGAATAAAGCTCCTTCTCCGGTGGCAATGGGAAGAAGATAGGGAGAGTCGTCTGTCTGGTATTTCGCGACAATCTTCTGCATGGGTTCTACCCATTTGATGTGTAGCTGTTGCGACGTCTTTTGACGACGGTAAGTGAGCATACCGCCCTGCAGATTGCTCGGGGTAAGTTGTGCCATGTCAATGAACGACATTCCACGGGTATAGAAACTGAACAGGAACATATCCCTTGCAAAGTCCATCCGAGGGTTCAGACTCAAATCCAAATCTTTCAACTGTTTGATGATATCCAAAGGAAGAGCCCGTTTGACGGTCTTGTCAATACCGGTATATACATGCTTGAACGGTGAGGAAGAGACCACCAGTTTTTCTTCCACGGCATGGTTGTAGATGGTACGCAGGTTGCGTATGTAGAAAGAGGTGGTATTGCGACAAAGTCCGCGCTCTTTCAGCCACTGTTCATATCCCAGCACCATCGTTCCATCCACATCCTCCAACGGCACATCGTTTCCTTTCAGGTAATTCCGTAGACTGTTGATGGTTGTGGTGAACCTGTCTGCCATGCGCCTCTTGCCGATTTTACGCAGCTTGTCGTTCAGCTCCACCGTGTAGCCGATGATGCCATGTAGCACCTTTCCTTCACGGAAATATTCGACAACCTTGTCTGAAGTATAGGGTTGCGCTTCCTTGTCCAACCGTGCAATGACCAGCAGCAGTTTCTTTCTGTCCGCCTCCAATGTCTCCTGCAGGGAAAGAAGATACGAATATCGCCCTGAAGTGGAGGAAGACGGCAGAACAATGGATGAGCTTACCGCATCCCACTCTGAGGGATAAAGTCTGTACGTTGTATGGATCTGCCTCGCCACACGGTTGTGTATCACCTGATAATAAAGCGTGCCCTCCTTCATCCCGACAGAAGAGGCACGAAACTTGATTTTTGCTTTTGCCATATATGAATGATTGGTTATGTCGGATAAAAGAAGGGCGACCGTTCGTCAATCACCCTCCTTTATTATAATATATTATAGGATAGTCAGCCTATCTTGAACCTTCCAGCCATGCGGTTGCCGGATAGCGGCACGGAGGCTATCTGTATCTCTTCTGTCTGAGGAAGCTTTGGCAGGACTGGCCGTTCAGAAACCTCTTGCTTTTCTTCCTGCTGTTTCACCTCAGGAACAGGCGGTGCAAGCTCCAACTGGATCTTGCGGTCCAATGCGGCCAGTTCGGACTTCAACTGCTTCAGTTCGTCCTCCTTCTTCCACACTTTGCCCACAATCTCCTGCAACTGCGGTATGTCACGTTCCAGTGCCTTGTTCTTCTCCTTGTACTGCTCTACCATGGAAGGTATTCTCTCCAAGGCATTCAGGAAATTGCGTGCTGCCGCTATCGGGTCGGCCATCGCCAGGTGTCCATTGTTGTAGGTATATTTGTAGTTCCCCTCCACCACAAAACGGTTGTCGGTAAACTCCAGCCCCTCCTTGAACACTCGCTCGCTGACCACCTTGACGGGGAAACCGTACAGTTCACCGACAGGCTGGTAAATTCCTCCTGTGACGGCGTTCTTGGCTATCTCCTGCAAACGCTTGCCGAGGACTTTCTCGTCGGTGGAATCCACGCCCTCTATGCGTAGCGCGTTCTGGCGGTTGCCCTCCTTGTCGGTCTTGGCTGTGGCAGTGAACTTCTCCCAGTCCTCCGTCATGGCAGCGATGACCGCCTGGTTGTTACGCAGCTCGCTTGTCTTGGACTCCAGCTTGAACTCCGACTCACGCCTGCCTTTGTTGAACGACTTGCGTTCCCCTTCGAGCGAGGCGATGCGCTTCTCTAATTTCGCCTTTTCAAGCAGGTCGGTATTGCCGGACAGGATGGCCATGTATTCCGAGAAGTTCATGCCCGACTTCTCGTCCATCGCACCCTCATCAATGGTACGTGCGCCCATCGCTCCGCTTTTCAGCTGCGAGATGAAGGTCTGCTTACAGTGCAGGAGGTTGAACTTGTAGCTGTCTAACGACTTCTCCACGGCATAGATGATGACATCCACGTTGTTCCCTGCAAAATGCTTGGCAATCTCATTGCCGGCACGCACGCCACGTCCGTCCCGCTGTTGCAGGTCGGACGGTCGCCAAGGGGTGTCCAAGTGATGGATGGCCACACACCGCCTCTGCGCATTGACTCCCGTGCCCAGCATGGAGGTGGAGCCGAAGAGCACACGCACCGTTCCCTCATTCATGGCGGCTATCACCGCCTTGCGTGCTTGTCCGTCTTGCACTCCTGTATGAAGCGTACCTCATGGCCAGGGATGCCGTAGTCCTCCATCAGCTTGCGCTTGATCTCAGAATAGATATTCCATCCATCACCTGGTTGATAGGTGCCAAGGTCTGAGAAGACAAACTGCGTACCTTTCTGCGCATCATACCTGCGGTAATACTCCGCTATGGTCTTGGCACAGTGGCTCGCCTTGTTGTCGGGGTGGTCCTCATAGGCAGGGTCTATCATGCGCATGTCGAGAGCCATCTTTCGGGCATAGTCGGTGGCGATGAGCATCTTCGCCTTCTCCTCCGTCTCAGAGAGTGCCGCCCTGCCCAGCAGCGTGGCGTCGCCCGTCTTGGCGAACTGCATCAGCTTCTCAATGAAGTCCTCCTGTTCGGGTGTGGGCGGTATGTGGTGAAGCACCTCGTTCTTGTGCGGACGATCCACACCCACATCCTCCGCCGTGCGGTAGTCGGTAATCTCGTTGTAGAAGGCGGCCAGCTCCGGCACCTTGATGAAGTAACGGAAACGCTCCTTCTGCACCACGTTGTTCGTCACGTTGAACTCGAAATCGGTGGTCTTCTTGGCGAAGATGGCCGCCCAGGCATCGAAGCAGCGGATGTCCTGCCGCTCCAGCTCCTTCGGGCGGAGATACTTGAAGAGCAGGTACAGCTCCGTGAGCGAGTTGCTGATGGTGGTGCCGGAGAGGAACGTCGCCCCGAGATCCTTGCCCGTGCGCTCCTGTATGGTGCGGATGGCAAAGAGCATGTTCAGGGCCTTCTGGCTTCCCTCCGAGTTGCCCAAGCCCGCCACCCGGTCGTGACGGGTGTTGAAGGTGAGGTTCTTGAACTGGTGGCTCTCATCGACAAACAGGTGTCGATGCCCATCTGGCGGAAATCCACCACGTCATCCGTGCGTGAGCTGATGGCGTGCTCCACCTTCTGCAGCTTCGCCTCCAGGTTGAACTTGCGCTTCTCCAGTCCTTTGAGCATGGCCCGCGAGATGTCCTTGCCCTGCGCCCGGAGCACTTCGAGGCTCTCCTCCACAGAGTCAAGCTCCGCCTGCAGGATGCGCTGCTGTAACTCGGGCGACTGGGGTATCTTGCCGAATTGGTCGTGCGACATGATGACGCAGTCGTAGTCGTTGTTCTTGATGTTGTTGAAAAAACGCACGCGGTTGGCGGTGGAGAAGTCCTTCTCGGAGGCATAGAGGATGCGGGCGTTGGGATAGGCCGCCTGGTAGGTGGCGGCTATCTCCGCCACATTGGCTTTCAGCCCGATAATCATCGGCTTGTGGGCGAGGCCCAGCCGTTTCATCTCGTGCGCCGCCATGCACATTATCAGCGTCTTGCCCGTTCCCACCTCATGGTCGCATATCCCGCCGCCGTTCTGCTTGAGCATCCACACGCAGTCCTTCTGCGAGGGATAGATGTCCTTCACACCACGGCTTGCCAGCCCCTTGAGATCAAGGTCGGGGAAGGTCTGGTGCGAGCCGTCGTACTTCGGACGCACGAAACAGTTGAACTTGCGGTTGTACATCGTCACGAGCCGTTCCTTGAACTCCGGCGACTGCTCTTCGAGCCATTCGGAGAAGCCGTTACGTATCTCGTCAATCTTGGCGTTGGCGAGCTGTATGCCCTCGGCATCGCGTACCTTGATGTCGTTGCCGTTCTCGTCCTCACCGATGCACTTCATCATATCGGGACAGGTGTTGTGCAGGGCGTGCTTCAGCAGGCTCATGCCGTCGTAGTGGCGGTAGTAGCCCTTCACGCAGAACTCGTCCCAAATCTTGATGTTCTTGCGGTCGCACACGGCGGAGAACTCGTCCATGCCGGGGGCATAGGCGATGCGGACATCGGTCTCGTAGAGGTGGCTCATGTAGGCGGAGTAGATGCCCGTAGGTATCCACCGCTCACCGAAGTTGAAGTCAAGCTCCTCGAAGGTGATGCGTTGCGGGGCGGCATCCTGCAATGCCTGCAACGCCTCTTTGGCCTCCGCCAGATGCTCATGCTCCCCATTGTCGGCAATCCATGCCTCGATGCGCTCTGCCTTGTCGATGACATTCCCGGCTATGAAACGGTCGCTGATTTCGTAGCGTCCGACAAGGGGTTGAAATAGACCCTGCCGTGGAGGGCAGCGAGCAGTTCCTCCTCGGTGGTATCGGTGAGCGAGCGCATGTAGTCGAGATGAACCGTGCCGTACCTGTTGAGTGAGGCGGACAGGGCTTCCTCCGGAGAGTTGGCCTGCACGACCTCATCCATAGAGAAGGACACAGGACGCTCGAAGATGTCGGCCTTGACGAACTGCCCGTTCTCCTCACGCTCCAAGGAGAGGATGTCGCGTCCTGCGGCATCCATCAGCAGCAGTTTCACGTTCTGCTTGGCGTTGAGGTGGCCGTAGCGCAGGACGAATTCGTCATAGTAGGTGTTGAGGTAGCCTCGCTGCGGCTTGTTCTCCTCGTGGTGCTCCGCCTCATAGCTGTACAGACGCTCGTAGGCATCACGCAGGGAGATGTAGATCATCAGTTTCTCTTTCTGGAATCCGTTGAGGTCAGCGGGATGGAACATCGCTCCGTAGGGCGTGAGGTCTTTCAGATAGCCCACGTTCCTTGACGCATCGAGCACGATGGAGCCTTCACGGTGATGGGGCTCCAATGTGCGGTCATAAGGATGCGGGGTAAGGTCAAGCGTTTGCTGCTCCTTTTTGGCAGGGGCATTGGCTGTACCTTGGAGCAATCCATTTCCATGGGGCTGCGCAGCTTTATCTACAGTCTGCTCTGCCTCTGTATGTTTCGGCTCTACCTCGGGCAACGGCTTTATCTCTCCCATAGGAGGTATGAAGGCGGGATTAAGTGTGTCTGCCACGCCCAGTCTCTTCAACTGTTCCTGACGATGGCGTTCCGCCTCCTGGCGCAATGCCACACGCTTCTCCGGAGTCAACGTCATCATGGTCTCATAGAAACCATTGATGGGTGGGTTGTCCTCCCAGTTGATGTCCGCATAGATGTCGCCCGGCAGGACCTTCTTTTCTTCTTTGGGGGCATCGTCTGCATTTTTCTGTGAAGGCTGCAATGATTCACCATCCTGCTTCTTCGTCTTCTCCGCACGGGCAGGTGTGGGGTTATTCCCCTTTTGTGCCTGTTTGGCGACAGCAGACTTCTTTTTGTTCTTCGGGACAGGCTTCTCTTGCGGAACGGTGTACTCCCATAGGTCGAAAAGGGTAAGCTGTACCGCCTTCCCCTCAGCAGAATGATCTATTGAGGGTTGTTCTTTCGGAGACTCTGTAATTGTAGGGACTTCTTCCGCTATCTTGGTTTCCTTGGTCGCAGACGGAATGGCTTGGGTTGGTATCTCCTCCGACGTGCCTTATAGCGTGCCATATCCAATCGTGCAGCTAAATCGGCATCAATCCGCTTACGCAAATCCTCGGCGATCCCCGTCACACCGCCCTCATGCAGATAGACCATCGCAGGTTTTCCGTATGGGTCGGTGTCCAGTTTGGCACTGGTGTGTATGACCAATTCGGGATGTGCCAGCAGATAGCGGTTGGTCGTCACATGGGTATGGTTGTCCTTCACCGTCTGCGTCAACAGTTGGTCATCCTCCGACAGCTCTTCCTTGCGGCTGTTCTTCTGGAGGATAATCAAGTCGCAGCCCACCTCGGTGTTGGCATTCTCGGTGAAGAGGTTGTTAGGCATACGCACCACCGACAGCAGGTCGGCGTTCCTCATCATCAGGAAGCGGGTGCCGTTGTTGCTCTCACTGTCCAGCACACCCTGCGAGGTGAGGAAAGCGACGATGCCGCCGTCACGCACGGCATCGAGTCCTTTAAGGAAAAAATAGTTGTGTATCTTCTTCGCCGCTGCCCGGTGCATGAGGGAACGCTTCTCATACTCCGCATCGAATACGGCGATGTCGCCGAAGGGAATGTTGGACAGGGCAAGGTCGAAATGGTCGTTGAAAGGTCTTTCTATTTTCTCAAAACCTTCTATACGCACTTTCCGGTCGGGATGAAGGTGGCGAAGCATCCTGCCCGTCAGCAGGTCCTTCTCGAAAGCCATCACATCGGCTTGGGGTGCGTAGCGCAGCATGGAGTCCACGAAAGATCCCATGCCTGCCGACGGCTCCAGCAACTGTACGGGCATGATACCTTGCCCCGCAAGCACGCCTGCGAGGGTATCTGTGATTTCCTTCGGGGTATAGAAGGCCGTGAGCACGGAGCCTTTCAGCGAATCGACATAACGCTTGTACTCCATCTCGTCACGGCTATTCTCACGGATAAGGCGGTGGAGTTCCGCCGTGGGTGCAAAGAGTTCGAGGTCGGATTTCGCCCAGTGGACGGCATCCGTCAGTTCCTTGGCGGGATTAAGGATGCACTTCAAGCCTCCGAAGCCGCAGTACCTGCGCAGTATGTCGCGCTCGGCCTCGGTGGGGGTGCGCCCTTCCCGGTCAAGGAGGAATGCCGTCCGTATCGCCTCGATATTGTCCCTCAGTCGCTGCTTGCGGTTAAACGCCATACTCGGCCAGATAGAGTACGACAGCTCCCGTCAGTTCGCTGTACAGGAGGTCATAGTCCAACGACTGGGCGAAATGGTCGTCAGACAGGTCGTAGATGGAGAACACGCTGTCCACCAAGGGCAGCAGTTTCGTGGTAAGGGCTTCCTGCCGCATTTCAGGGATTTCGTAGGCAAACTCGTTCGTGATGACCTCACGCAGGATGGCGTATCTGGAGTGGTGCAGCCCTTTCAGCAGGGTCTGCATCGCCAGTTCCTGCGCTCCCTCGATGGGATAGCCCTCACGGCGTGCCTGTTCGTAGGCGGTTGCGGCCAGGTCGGCACGGGTCTCGATGAAGGAGGCATCATCGGCCTGCTCAAAACGGTTCTCTTGAAGGTGTTTTTGCAGATAGAGGTGGTAGTACGACAGCTCTTTCCGCTTTTTTTCGTTCTTGTTCATGTCTATTCTTGGATTTAGTGGATAATAAGATGTGGATAGAAGAAAAAAAGCACTCCGGGTATCCCTCCCGAAGTGCCACCACTAAATCCAAAGTAAATCAGTCCGGTCTTAGAAGAACAAGAACGATTCGACTTTGATTCAGTGGCGAAGGTACTCATTTATTTCCTCTTCGGGGAATATTTTCCCTTGTTTTTCACTTCGGGGAAGACAAATACCGTGTTGAAGTCGGCATCAAAGGCGATAATGGCATCGAAACTCTTGCCTTGCTTGCTCTTGAAGCCTTTCAGCAGGGAGGTCTTCCCGGCGGTGAGCAGTTCCTTGATCTCCTCGTCCTTCAGGTCACGGTTGGCTTTCTGGCGGAACACGGGCAGACCGCATTCGGGATTGTCGCAACGCACCACTTTGCCGTAGAACTGCATCTGCCCCTTGCCGCACTTGGGACAGGTGCAGCCGGAGGGCTTGTGCCCGAAGATTTTGTCGCAGGAGAGCAGTTCGGCGGTGATTCCCGTGGTGTATCGCTCTATCTCCTCATGGAAGGCGGAGGCTTCCTTCTCCCCACGCTCGATGCGTGCCAGTTCACGTTCCCACTCTCCCGTTAGGCGGCATCGGCGATGCGCATCCCTTTCACTACGGAATAGAGGGCCAGCCCCTTCTCGGTGGGCACGAGCGACTTCTTGCAACGCTGTACGTAGCCGCGGGCAAAGAGGGTCTCGATGATGGCGGCACGGGTGGCGGGAGTGCCGATGCCACATTCTTTCATGGCCTGACGCACCTCCTCGTCCTCCACGTCCTTACCTGCCGTCTCCATCGCTGAAAGCAGGGTGGCTTCGGTATGCAGGGGCTTCGGCTTGGTCTTACCCTCGGTGAGGCTTACGCCGCATACGGCGAGGGTGTCGCCGCTCTTCCAATGCGGCAATACCTGCTCCTCGCTCTCTTCGCCCAGCACGGCACGCCATCCCGCCTGACGGATGACGCAGCCCTTGGCGGCAAACTCCGCCTCGCCACTGAGGGCGGTGGCGGTGGTGAGTTCCTTGACGCACTTGTCGGAAAAGGCTTCCACCATGCGCCCGGCTATCATCTGATAGACGGTGTTGTCCTCCTTGGAGAGGAAGAGGGGCTTCTCACCCGTGACAAGCAGGGCGTGGTGGTCGGTCACCTTGCTACCGTCCACGCTGCGGCGGGTCAGCCTGTCCCTGTGGGGCACCTTGCCAATCCATTCGGGATAGCCGCCCAGGAAGGCGAGCAGCTTGGGGATTTCGGCAAAGACATCTTCGGGGATATAGCGGCTGCCAGTGCGAGGATAGGTGATGAGCTTCTTCTCGTAGAGCTTCTGCGCTATCTCCAAGGTTTTCTCCGCCGTGAGGCCGTGCTTGGCGTTGGCTTCCTTCTGCAGGGTGGTGAGGTCGTAGAGCAGCGGCGTGTCCTCCACCTTCTCCTTGCACTCCACCTTGGTGACAAGCAGGGAGGACTGCGCCTTTACCTTATTATATATATGCTCCGCAGGGGACTTCTCCTTCCACTTCTCTGCGGAAGAGAACTTCACCGTCTGTTCCCCTGTGCCGTCCGTAGATAGATGCACCTGCCAGAAGGTTCGGGCGTGAAGCGTTTGTGCTCCCAGTAGCGGGCGCACACCATGGCCAGCGTGGGTGTCTGTACACGTCCGAGGGAGTAGGTGCCCCTGCCTGCGGCGATGGTCATGGCCTGCGTGGCATTGATGCCCACTAACCAGTCGGCCTCGCTACGTGCCTTGGCGGCATGATAAAGGCGGTCGTAGCGGTTGCCCTCTTCGAGGTGGCGCAGTCCCTCACGGATGGCCTTGTCGGTGAGTGAGCTGATCCAGAGGCGTACGAAGGGCGTGCGGCAGTTCAGGTAGCTGTAGAGGTAACGGAAGATGAGCTCGCCCTCGCGCCCGGCATCGGTGGCCACTACAATCTGCTCACTCTCTTCGAAGAGTTTGCCCACTATACGTATCTGCGTGACGACGCTGGGTTCGGGCTTGTAACCCTTCTCCGTCTTGGTATGACGGGGTTGCAGGGTAAAGGTGTCGGGCAGTATGGGCAGGTGCTCACGGGCGAAGCCGTGGATGCCGTAGCCTTCGGGCATGGTGAGCTGCACCAAGTGCCCATAGGCCCATGTGACGGCATAGCCGTTGCCGGAAAAATAACCTTCTTCTCTCTTGGTCGCGCCCACGATGCGGGCTATCTCACGTGCCACGGAGGGCTTCTCTGCGATAATGGTCTTCATACTGATTTACTTTTTTTCTGTTTTTACCTATTGTTTCTATTCTCATGTCCGGGATAATGATGGATTTAGTGGTGGCACTCCAGCTCATACCTTCATGCCTTTGCTCTTGCGTTTTTCCTGCTTCTGCTGGACATCATCCTTCGGGGCGGTCTGTCCCTTCTGCAGCGGCTCATTGACATTCTTGGTCGCCTCGTTGGTCTTGCCCTGACTGTTGACGGCTACCTGCGTGCGGCTCTCGTTTGCCGGAGCCACTTTCTGGGCATTATCAGGATTGGTGTCGTAGCGATAGGGACGGCCTTTCTCGGGATTGAAGCGGAGGTACATGGTGGAGGGTACGCCCTTGTCGTCGGGCACGTTCTCCAGCTTGACGGTCTTGCCCGCCACGTAGTCGGCTTTCTGCTCTTCGGTGAAGGGCACGCCCTTCCACTTGGTGATAGGGCGGATGCTGCCATCCTCGTTGGTCCATGTATTGCGACGTTGCTTGCCGGGGTCCTGTTGCGGGGTTTCCTGTGCCACTTTGGGTGATTCCTTGTTGCTCTGCTCCTCCACGGTACGGGGCGACTTACCCGTGCCAGGCACGAACTCCACGCCTCGCTGCTCCACGTTCACCTGCAGGGTGGTGACGAACTTGCGGCCGTCGTTGCGCTCGATGAGCTTGTCCTTGACGGGCAGTCCGGCACGGAGTATCTCTCGCTCCTGTGGGGTGATCTCCGTCTTGCCGATGCGTTCGGGGATGCGGATGCGGGCGGCGGGCATGTCGGTAATCTCATTGGTCTTGCGGTCGATGCTGATGAATGAGGGGGTTATCTCACCTGTGGCCTTGTCCACCAAGTCCACGATTCTGCCGAGGTTGCCTGTCTCCTTCAGGGCTTTCTTCTCCTCCGGGGTGAACTTGTGACCCTTGTACTCGTCGAGCTTCTGCTCCTTGCGGATGAAGTGGGGAACGAGACGCACGTTGCCGTCGTCGTCCTTGCGGAAGGAGAGGCGGGCATCGAGACTGAACGACTCTCCTCCGAAGTTGGGTGTGACACGCACGAGGTCGGACTTACCGTAGTTGAGCATCTTCTGCAGGTCGCCGGACTGCTCCAGTTCCTCACGCTTCACGCCCCAGTTCTTTTCCAAAGCCTGCCAGTCGATGCGGCTTTCGTCGATGGGCTGGTAACCTTGCCTTTGCTTGTTCTCCTGTTTGTTCTCCTGTGCATTCTGCTGCACGTTTTCCTGTTGTTTCGTTGCCTGTCGGCTTCCTCCTTCTTGCTGGGCATAGTCCAAGCGAGACTTGGCTTCTGCTCCAGCTTCGTACGTCGGTTCCATGTTTTCTTGTTTTTGGGGTTCTACATTGTTTGTCTGATTCTGTTCCTGCTTCTTATCTTCCTGCGCCTTCTGCTCCTGCGCCACCTGTTTTTCGTAGGCAGAGGTGTCCACCTTGTGGGGCGCGAGCAGTTCGGCATTGGCCACTGGGTCTTTCAGCAGTTCCTTCATCACGCCGAGCAGGTTCTCCGCCTGGTCTGCCGCAATACGGTAGAAACCGAATCGGCTGGGTTCCTTGCACTGCCGGAAGAAGTTGCGGAAGAAGTTGTCGAGCACGTCGCCGTTCTTGTCGAACTGGAGGAAGTCCTGTGCATTCTCCATCTTTGGCGGTGTGCGTCTGGGGGTGCCGTCCGCCTGTAATCCGGCCACCACGCTGATTTCGCCCGTCTTCTCGTCACGGACTATCAGCACGTCTTTCTCGTCTTTTTTCTTTGCCATCTTGATTGACTTTTAATTGTGAAACATTGATTGTTATCGGATGCGGGCCTTGTAGTCCGCCATCTTTTCTTTCTGGAAACAGTCGATATGCTCCGCGAGGAATTTCTCCACGTCCGACTCCTTGTAGTAGGTCTTCTGCCGGAGCATGAGATAGGGCAGGATGCCTAACGTGCGGTAGCGTTGCAGCGACCGCTTGCTCACCTGCAGCATCAAGCAGAGGTCCTGGTTGTCGTAGAGGCGTTCGCCGTTGTACAGCTTGCACTCCGTACCTTCCTCCTGACCTGCCGCCTGTCGCTGGCTGCGGTATAGCAGATCGTCGAGCATTTTCTCGTGTCTGTCGAGCCGCTCCATGAGGAGGTGGAACAGCCGCTCTATCTTGTACGTATCCATTTTCTTGCCGTTTTTATGTTTTCTTGCCAGTCCTTACCATATACTGTCTGTGCAGCTCACCGATGCGCTCTGCGTTGCCGCTCATGGAGCACTCCTTCATTATGCGCTCCACATCCGTGAGGCGGTAGCGGCAGGTGCGCCCCATCAGCGAGAAGGGGATGCGCCCCTCGTCACGATAGCGTTGCAGGGTGCGCAGACTGATACCGAGCAGAGCGGTCACCTCCTTGCTGTTCAACCACCGTTCTTGTGGTTGAACAGTCAGTCTGTCCTCATACCTGCGGATGTGCTCCGCTATCTTCTCAATGTGCCCGACCAGTTCCTGAAAGGCGGCACTTTCCATCATTATTACGTTCATAATCAATACTGTTTTTTCTTGTTTCTGCTGCAAAATTACAGGGTATGAAAAGGGTGAACTTATGACTCATAGATGACTCATAGAAGATTTTCTTGCAATTGGCTTTGGATGGCTCAACCATCGGTTCCACATGCTGCCACCTGCGCTGGAAATGAGTGGTTTTAGGAGGTCGCAGCGTAACTTTGCACCGATAATCACAGCAACACTCAGAATCATGGAAGTAGTAATCATTGAAAGAAAGGCGTTCGAGGCACTGATGGCGGATGTCTCGTCGCTGACGGAGAAAGTGAACCGCCTGTGCGGTCGTGAAAGAGACCGCCGTATGGCGAAGTGGATGGACAACGAGGAGGTGTGCCGACTGCTGCGCCTCAGTCCGAGGACCTTGCAGATGATGCGCGACAAGGGCTTGATTGCCTGCTCGCAGATAGGTAAGAAGTTCTATTACCGCAGGGAGGACGTGGCAAGTCTCGTTGTAGGCGGAAAGGAGGGCTGCCTATGAAGCAGGAAATCCTCACGCTGGAGCAGGAACAGGTGGCGGACATGCTTCTCTCGCTGAAAAACAGCCATCGCAGGATTAACCGTTTCATGCAGGAGTACACGCCTCCGCTCAACGGTGACCGTTACCTGACGGACAGGGAGGTGTCGGAGGTCTTGAAGGTGAGCCGCCGCACCTTGCAGAACCTGCGCAACAGCCGTGTGCTGCCGTTCATCCTGCTGGGCGGCAAGGCACTCTACCGGGAGTATGACATACAGCGACTGCTGGAAACGAACTACCGCAAGGCGGATGTATAGTCATGTATAGGGACGAAAAAAAGACGGACGGGCAACCCTGTTGAATGGGATGGTCCGTCCGTCTTTTCGTTTTGTTATGTCTGTCCGGTCTTTCAGTTATTGCCGAAAGTCCAAAGGGGAATGATGATGGCTTGTTGTGCCTCTCTTTCCTTTTTTCTTGTCGCTGTCTCTTTCAGCCATTTCCGGAAGGCATGTGCATAGAAGGTGTTTATCCGATAGGACAAGGCGACGATGATGTCCCAATGGTAGATGTCCACGGAACAGCCGCCCGCCATGCGGATATACTTGCATACCTCATAGTCCACCAACACGCCTGTCTTGCGGATGCGCCTTATCTCCCTGCCTATGGTGGCGGCAGGGAGGTTGAACAGGTCGGCTATCTCCATAAGGGTCATCCACACCTCTTCCTGCGGGTTGCCTTCCATGCGTACGCTTCCGTGCTCGTCTATTCTGATGATTCTTCTCATGGCGTTCCGTGTTAGATGGTCTGACAAATGAACTGTTCCATGGATTCTATCTGCTTGGACAGACGCTCCATGTCGTTGCTTACCTTCTCAGCGGTAATCTTCGCATAGATCTGCGTGCTGCGGATGCTGGTGTGTCCCATCATCTTCGACAGGGTCTCAATAGGCACACCGTTGGAGAGACAGATGGTGGTGGCATACGAGTGACGGCTCTGGTGCCAGGTCACGTTCTTGTTGATACCGCATTGCTTGGCGACGGCCTTAATGCCGTATCGGCAATGGGGATAGCAGGGAACGGGCAACAGCCGTCCGTCCTCCGCCATGCCGCTGTACTTCTCAATGATATGCTTGGGAACGTCAAGCAGGCGGATGTTCGATTCCACGCCTGTCTTCTGGCGGTTGGTCTTTATCCACAGATGCCCGTCGAAGGAGGTCTGTAGGTTCTCCTCCGTCAGGTTGTACATGTCCCGCCAGCTCAGTCCCGTGAAGCAGCAGAAGATGAAGAGGTCTCTGATAAGCTCAAAGCTTTTCTTCTTGAACGTGCCGTTGATGAGTGCCGTAATCTCTTCCTTGGTCAGGAAGCCGCGCTTGGTCTCTTCCTTCGTGATGTGGTAGGCATAAAAGGGGTCACGCGCCAGCCAGCCGTTGTTGATGGCGGTGAAGATGATGCTGCGGAAGGGCATCATGTACGACCATACGGTGTTGGTGCAGTGGTTCTTCTCCGTGCGGAGGAACAGCTCGAAGTCGGTGATGAAGGCGGGTGTCAGCTCACGTAGGGCGATGTCACTCATCTTGTAGCGTTGCTTGATGAACTCCGACAAGTGGTTGTACACCACGCAGTATTTCCAGTAGCTGCGCTCGCTCTTCATCTTGCCGACCTGTTTGGCATAGTCCTCGTTGTGCTGCTTGAACACGGCAAGCAGGGTCTTGTGGTTCTGTCCCAGACCCAGGTAGGCGTTGCGCACCTTCTCAGCCGTGACATATCCGTCGGTGTCGCACACTTCCTGATACGCCTTGTTGATGCCAAGCCGTATCTTGTCCAGCATACGGTTGCCCTCCTGTGCCACGAGGCTACGACCCGTCAGTTTGCCCAGTTCCACGTTCCACATTTTCTCCTCCACGTCCAGCTTGCTGCTGAACTGTGATACCTTCCCGTTCACCGTGATGCGGCACATCACGGGAATCATTCCGTTCTTTTTCGGCGCGTTGCGCTTGAGGTAGAACAACACCCTGAAAGTGCTTCTGCTCATACTCTACGTTTTTTAATTGCAAAATTAGTTTCTGTAGAGCTGAAAGGCTGTAAGCAAACCGCAGCACATCGGCGCAATCGCATCCGCTTCACGTCTTTTTCGTCCTTTTCCCGCAGGCTGTATCAGATATTACTCTAATTTTGCCTCCCGAAACGCTGTATTCCGATAGTTTACAGCCATTTCCTCACGGGCTTTTCAGACCTCCTCGCCAGCGAAAAGAGTAACGGGATAGTAACGCAACTCTTGCTTCAACTGACTTTTTTGTGGCATCCATTGTCTTCACAGAGAATCCAACTAAATCAATTAATCCGCTCATTCTCATAGTTTTTTCATCATTCTGCCCTCATTCTCAGTTTTTTGTTGTATCTTTGCATCATCTTTAAAACCACAGGTATGAAATTGAAGTATGGATACTATCACTTGGTTGCAATATTGACAGTCTCTATTTGGGGATTGACTTTTATATCCACCAAAATATTGATTCAACATGGATTGACTCCGCAGGAAATCTTTTTCTATCGTTTTCTTATTGCTTATATAGGTATTTGGTTCATTTCTCCCCGTCGGCTTTTTACCCATAGATGGAAAGATGAATTTTGGTTGATGGCAGGTGGTATCTTCGGTGGTTCTCTCTACTTTTTTACAGAGAACACAGCTTTAGAAATTACACAGGCTTCGAATGTGTCTTTTATTATTTGTACGGCTCCTTTGCTCACTACTATTCTTTCCTTGTTGTTTTATAAAAATGAGAAAGCGACTAAAGGTTTAATCGGTGGTTCATTATTGGCATTGGTTGGGGTGGGACTTGTTGTTTTCAATGGGAGTGTAGTGCTCAAGATATCTCCTGTTGGAGATCTGCTGACTTTACTTGCTGCTTTGTCATGGGCATTTTATAGTCTGATTATTAAAAAGATGGCAGGGCGTTATCCTACTGTATTTATTACCCGTAAGATATTTTTTTATGGTGTGCTGACCATTCTTCCTGCTTTTTGTATCCATCCGTTGCGATCTGATTTCAGTATGCTTTTGCAATCGACTGTTCTGTTGAATTTGTTGTTTCTGGCAATATTGGCTTCATTGGTTTGTTTTGTTCTCTGGAATGTGGTACTGAAACAATTGGGGACAGTGAGAGCTTCTAATTATATATATTTGAATCCATTGGTGACAATGGTTGCTTCAGCATTGATATTGCAGGAACATATTACTCTGATAGCTTTGGCTGGTGCTGCTTGTATCTTGTTAGGAGTTTACTTGGCGGAAAAGAAGTAGGAAAATCGTAAAATAAAACTTCTGAAATAGAGCTTTTATTAATTCTCAATATAACGAACTATGAAAACAACAAAAAGATGCTTATTAACTTTCATCTGTTTAATTCTGTCCGTATTGATTACTTATGGAAACCCGGATGGTTCCAGAGATAAATCAGGACCTTTGTATCAACCTAAAAAGGGTAATCCGATAGATGGAGTTCGTATCGGGTGGGATTATAGTACTCTTCAACAATTGTCGGCAAAAGGGGGATATCCTCGTTCCATTCGTTTACAAGATCATTCGGTGGTGGCAGTGTACGAAGATTATAAAACAGGCTATACAATGCGGCGTAGTACTGACGAAGGCGTAACGTGGAGTGACCCTGTTACATTGTTCCATTCGCATGAATTTACGAATGAAAAAGGAAGTACATGGATACATATCGCTAATTCAGAGATTTTTCAATTGGCTAATGGTGATTTGTTGGCTGCGTGTAATTACCGTCCTAAAACAGCTGGAATCGCTCCTTTTGCAATTGCAATACGTCGTAGCACAGATAATGGAGTAACGTGGAGCGATCCGCAAGTGGTCTATGAAGCACTGCCACGTTTTGCGGATGGCTGTTGGGAACCTTCATTTCTCCAGTTGCCCAATGGAGACGTACAGATTTACTTTGCCAATGAAGGTCCTTATACTCACTCCAATGAACAGGAAATTTCAATGCTGACTTCACAGGATAATGGTAAGTCGTGGGGAGGTTATAAAACAGTTTGTTTTCGGGCTGGCAGTCGCGACGGGATGCCGGTAAGTAAGATAGTGGGAGATGAGATTGTCTGTGTTATTGAAGATTGCGGTTTTGTGACTTTTAAACCTTATACGGTACGTACCAAAATAACAGATAACTGGTCTTTGCCTGTGTTGGCTGATTCTCCGGATCGTAGCAAAGCTTTGGCTGATACCATCGAAGACTGGGTTTATATGGGTGCTCCTTATTTGGGAGTTCTCCCAACCGGTGAGACTTTGCTTTCCTATCAAGTAGATGATACTCGTCATGCTGACCAGTTTGGAGATAGAGTGCCTTATAGTACTATGGAAGTGGCAATTGGTGATAAAAACGCACGGAACTTCACACGCCGTACTCGTCCATTTCCTGTTGCAAAGGGGAAACATGCTATATGGCCATCAGTGGCGGTTTGGGATGTAAATACTGTAGTTGCCCTTGCTTCCAGTAATTATGGAGGAGGGGAAGCTCCTTGCTTCATCAAAGGTCATGTAATGAGAGATTTGGAAATAAAGAACGCTACAATTTCTGAATATCCCATATTCATTGGGCATTATGGAAAATCCAACTTGCGTGCCGGTGTGGGGAAAGATAAAAAACATCTTTATGTTACCTGTAAAGTGAAAGACTCTGAACTCTTTTCAGGTGGAAAAGGCACGCAAACGGGAAGTGGAGTTTATCTTTATCTGGATACAACTAATAGTTGCCTGGAAGAGCCTGCAGAAGGAGTATATAAGATATGGTGTTCATATAATGGAGATATAATTGTATGGAAAGGAAATTGCGGTAAATGGGACATTGGAAAAAAGGCTGGGATAAGAGTGACTTCGGATATAGTACAAGGTGGGTATGTGTTAAACTTTTCTATTCCTCTGAAAAACTCTTTTAGCAAAGAGAATATGCGAATCAGTGCTTCTTTGTCTACAAAGTATTACATAGAAACATTGGTAAATAGCGATGAGAAGAAGTCGTGCACATGGATTAAGATGAACTTACGCCCATAAGTTGTAAATGTAGGAAAGATAAAAGATACGGAAAAAAAGTGAGGATATTTAGCTTGTAAACCGATCTAATTCTTAATTTTGTGATCTATATTTTAATACTATCACATTTATGAAAAAAATCTGGATTGCACTTCTGGCATTCTCTATGCTGGGAGCATCAATTTCAGCGAATGAACCTTTCTTTAAACGCAAAAAGTCGAAGAAGAAAGAAGTCGTTGAAAAAGAAAAGACACCTTATGACAAGCTATTCTTATCCGATCATTCGAAAGCTGAGGGATTTATTACGGTTCACAAAGTTAAGGAGAAGATTTATTTTGAACTTCCACTTTCATTGTTGCGACGTGAGATGTTGCTGGGGTCTACAGTAACTGAAATCAGTGATAACAAAAATGCGATTATTGGCTCTAAACCGACTGAACTATCCATTTCCGTTTTCACAAATTGAATAATAAAGTTTGTTTGTCGGTGATTCAGACAGATAATGTAAGTAATGATAAAGATGAAAGATTGAAAGCAGCCATTGAAATGAGCAATATTGACGCTATTTTGCAGGCTTTTGACATTGCTGCTTATAATAATGATAGTACGGCAATTGTCTTTGAGGTTACCGAGTTTTTTGTAGGTGATAACAAGTTGATGCCTCCTTTCGATAAATTTAGTGTGAATACATCGGGTGGACGTAAACGTACTACTTCTTTTCAAAGTAACCGCTCTTTTATTGATGGCTTCAAGGCATTTAAAGATAATATATCGGTCCGTAGTAGTTTGAACTATACTTATTCACTGACCGGTGGAAAAGGAGGTGATATCAAAGACGAACCTTTTACTGCAAAAGTAACACGTTCTATTGTATTGCTCGACTCTGTTCCTTATCGTCCCCGTTTGATGGATAGTAGAATCGGTATTTTCCCTACTATCAAAAAGGAATATTCTGCTACTAAGCAGACAATGCGTCCTGTGTATTATGCTAATCGTTGGCGTTTGGAGCCTTCTGACCTCGAAGGATATCTGGCAGGTAAAAAAGTGACTCCCGTAAAACCGATTGTTTTTTATATAGATAGTTGTTTTCCTGAGAGTTGGAAGAAGTCTATCTTTGAAGCTGTGAATCAATGGAATCAGCCGTTTGAGAAAATAGGGTTTATACAGGCGATACAGGCAAAAGAGTTTCCGAAAGACGATCCCGAATTTGATCCTGACAATCTGAAATATTCATGTATCCGTTATGCTCCTGTTGCTATTGAGAATGCAATGGGACCGTCATGGGTTGATCCGCGTAGTGGAGAAATATTAAACGCTTCCGTATACCTGTATCATGATGTCATCAAGTTATTGAATAACTGGTTGTTTATTCAGACGGCCCAGGCGGACGAACGCGTACGTCATAAAATTATTCCGAGAGTGGTGATGGATGATGCTTTGCGCTATGTTGTTTCTCATGAGGTAGGGCATTGTCTCGGATTTATGCATAATATGAGTGCTTCTTCTGTGATTCCGGTCGATTCGCTCCGGTCTCCATCGTTCACACAGAAGAATGGGACGACTACTTCCATTATGGATTATGCCCGTTTTAATTATGTGGCACAGCCGGGAGATATGGAAAGAGGGGTTCGTATGATGCCTCCTTATTTTGGTCCGTATGATAATTATCTGATTCGTTGGAATTATACTCCTGTGCCGGGAGCTAAGACTCCGGAAGAAGAATATGCGGTTACTTCAAAATGGATTACTGATTTGTCGGATAATCCAGTATATCGGTATGGAAAGCAGCAGTCTGACATTCTCGATCCGCGTTCTCAAACTGAGGATTTGGGAGATAATGCTGTAAAAGCTACTCAATATGGGGTGAAGAATCTGAAATATATTCTATCGAATCTCAATCAGTGGCTGGAGGAAGAAGATGTGGATTATACTCATCGATCAGATTTGTATGATGGTATCTTGATGCAGTATATAACATATATGTTGCATGTGTATCATAATATTGGCGGAATTTATTTGTATGAAAAGTTGGTAGGTGATAAAGTGGAAGCCTTGCAGAGCGAACCGAAAGAGAAACAGAAGGAGGCTATGAATTATTTCCTGGAGCAGTTGGCAACGTTGGATTGGGTGGATGATAGTAATATCCTGAAAACATTGCCTATGGTAGGGAAGCCATCCGATGCTTTGCGTAATGTCATGATGAAATTGTTGATGGAAGCACCTGCTAGAGTCGAGTTTTCAGCTTTGAAAGCCGGCAAAGAAGGATATGGTGTTGAAGAGTGCATGAATGATATTTATACATATATTTGGAGCCCGACTATGAAAGGGCGTAAGCTGACTGAAAGTCAGATGAAGTTGCAGAATCTGTTTATTAAATATCTGGCGTCTACTGCCGGAATCCGTTGGAATAAAGAGACCAAATCGTTGGCAGATGAAGAAAATGTATGGGAACAATTGTCTGTTTTCCATCGTCATGCTCACGAAGGGCATAGCGGATGTTGTGTTTCGGATCTGGAGCGTATGTTCAATCCCGTAGCGGGATTCGACGAGCCGATGGCTGAGTATTTCGTTCCTAAAAATCAGGATAGTATGTGTTACGGCTATTTTCTTCGTATACGTGATCTGTTGAATGGTCAGAAGCAGCATGCTGATAAAGATACACGGCTTCATTATCAATTATTGCTTCATCAAATGAATAATGCGTTAAATAGATGACTATGAAGAATAAATATATCCTTTTGCTCTTGCTATCTGTATTGGTTTTGTCTTTCTTTTCTCCTGCGGAGGTTGTCGCTAAGAAAAAGAAGAAGAAAACAGAACAGGTAAAGGTTAAGAGTGAGTATGAGAAGTTGGTGGGAGATTCTACTAGAATTGAGGCCAAAGGGTTGATGAATCTTTATTGGATCGGTGATAAAGTATATATGGAGATTCCTAAAAATGTGGTGGGTAAACGCTTATTGATGGGGGCTGTGGTAGATAAATTAAGTAATCCGCAGGAGTCATCTGTTGGATTTCGGGCAGTTTCTCCTTTGCAGGTTAAGTTTTGCAAATCCGATTCTTTAATCCGATTGTACCAGATTGCAAATCGTCCGGTGACTGATCATGATCCTTATATAGGAGATGCTTTGGAAAGAAGTTTTAGTGATATACTCTTGGAGCAGTTTTCTGTGAAAGCTTATTCTCCGGATAGCGCTATGGTGATAGATGTCACATCATCTGTTTTTAAAAATGATGAATTTATGAATCCGATTGATCCGAAGGGTTTTAATTCAATGGACGGCTGGGTGAAACGGAAAGCTACCTTTAAACAGAAACAGTCGATGATATCCGGTATTGCTGCTTATGTTGATAATGTATCGATTTCCTGTAATATGAGCTATGATCTTTCAATGTCATTGTTCGGTATCTTCCCAATTGCAGAAGATATTCCATTCAGTGCGGTTGTGAAGCGTACTTTTATGTTATTACCGGAAGATGAAGATTATCTTCCCCGTTTGGCGGATGCACGTATTGGTACTTTATGGAATGATAAAGTGAGCTTCTCCGATAAGGAGCAAGGGAGTCAGACACAATATTGGGTGAATCGTTGGAATTTGAAAGATGGGAGTCCGATTGTTTTTTATGTGGATACTTTATTGCCTGATAGTTGGCAGCGTTGTGTTTTTCGCAGTGCTGATATCTGGAATGGGGCTTTCCGTAAGATTGGTTTCTCCAAAGCGTTGGAAGTGAAACCTTACTCTAAAGACAGTGACTCGTTTGATGCCAATAGTATCACTAAATCGTGTATTCGGTATGTGGCTTCTCCTTCTGAAAAGATCACAGATAATTGTTGGAGTGACCCGCAGACAGGAGAGATCATTAGTGCCAATATCTACATTCCTCATAATTTGGCTTCACAAATTCAGTTGGATTATTTCTTGCAAACTTCTTCTTTTAACGAGAAAGCACGTACATTGACTCCCGATGCTTCACTGGTAGAGGAAGCATTGACGTCTTTGTTATTGAAACATTGGGGACATTGTCTCGGACTGACGGATAATATGGCAGGCTCTATTGCTTATCCTGTAGATTCGCTTCAGTCGGAAGGATTTGTGAAAAAGTATGGATTGTCAGCTTCGGTAATGGATAAACTTCCGATGAATTACTTGCTTTCATCTGATAGTTACAAGTCCGGAATGCCTTTAACTCAACAAGTGTTGGGTGAGTATGATCATTGGGCACTTCGTTATTTATATCAGCCGATGAATAAGAAAACTCCTCAGGAGGAATTGTCGGCTTTGCGGGCATTGGTTTCAGAGCGCAACCGGAATCCGTTGTTACTTTTTAAGGGTCCTCAAAACCGGAAGGCTTATTATGATCCTCGTGGAATGGAGATGGATTTAGGAAATGATGCGATTCGTGCCGCTACAATTGCTTTTGAGAATATGGGAAAGGTGATAGCGAATGCAAACCAATGGTTGGACAAGGAAGATGTAAATTATGAAGAGCGTACTATGTTGTATGGACATATTATCAATCAGGTAGATGAGTACGTGAAACATGTATTACAGCAGGTAGGAGGTATTTATCTGAATGATAGTTATCGGGGGGACGTGTATCCTTCTTATCAGTCGGTACCGAAAGAGGTACAACGCAATTCTTTCTTGTGGATGCTGGATGCTATTGAAAAGATGTCGTGGATGGACAATGAGGAGTTGCAGAATCATTGCGCATTGACGGGAAGTGCGGCGGATTATTCTCAAAAGTTCTTTGGAAATTTAATTCTGGTGCAGTTGGGTAATCTTTGGCTTAGTGAAAGTAAATCGGATGATCCTTATACACAGAAACAGGCTACTGCGGATCTGATTAACTTTTTATTCAAAGAGACTAAAGTGGGTAAGAAGCCATCCGGATTCAAACGTTTCGTGCAGGAGCAACTGTTGAATGTAGTCATTTCTTGGTCGGATGTGAGTCCGGCAAAGGATAAATCGTCTTCCGGTAGTTCTTCCGGCTTTGCGTTAAGTGAGATGCATCCTTATTGGGGTATGAAAGCTATAGAAAGTATATCATATATGTCTGCTCCCGCACGCGGTCCCTTCTGGTATGGTTGTTTGCAGGACTTGAAGCAGGAGTTTCAGAAGGCAAAGGTTGTAGCACCGACGAAAGAGTTAAAGGAAGAGTATGCTTATCGGTTGTTTACTATTGAGAAGGCGTTGAGGAAGTAAATTGATTTCTATAGTATTTTCTTATAAGAGTGATATTTGAATATTTTTTCACCTCTTTTGTCGTATTTTTATAACGATAAAAGAGGTGATTTTTTTGGAAAAGTCTGGCATAATCAAAACGAGGCAGTTAGTTTGCTATCCTAACTGTTGCACCTTCTGCACTTAATTTTTGCATATATTCTTTTGCTATAGAGTAAGACTCGACAGCTGGTAGTAATTTAGGAGGATTATCCACTAACATTTTTGCTAAAAAAAGATCAATAACAAATAGCTCTTTCACTAAAGCTACTATTTTCAATTTGTTACTCGGAGGTACTGATACAAGTTCAATTGTATATGGAACATTAAGATCAGAATTCCTTTTTTGAATCTTTTCAATTGGTTTTACAGATTGTTCATCAAGAAAACTATCTTCGTCTGAACATGAATTAAATATCACTGAAGAAATTAATAAAATGCAAAATAAACTTTTTTTCATAATAATGTA
>NZ_BAKK01000023.1 GCF_000614145.1 Bacteroides faecichinchillae JCM 17102
AATGGAACAATCAATATATATATGATAAAAATACAATTTATAGGAGATCTCATTCAATATTATGAATATATTCGACACCAAAATATTATTTTATAACATTTAAAACTTTTACCACTCGTGCTTGAACGAAAAAAATCAATAGAAAAACACCTGATAAACATAGAAGAGAGAGATTAGAAAATTATTTTAACTGCTTGCATTAATCATTGATTATTAATAAATGATTCAAAATGAAAGTAAAAGATAATGATGATGAAGAAAGGTGATAATAAGACCATGAAAGGTGACAATAAAACGTACAAATTTCTTATTATCACCACTCTATTATCACAAATACTACATTAATTATCAATATATTATCTCATAAAAGTGACAAGTGACAATAAAACGAGCAAAAAAACGTTGAGTACTGAATTCAAGTTTTAATTGCAGAATTAAAATAAATAATTAATTCCGTATATTTGGTTAGCGCTTCTTATGAAACAACAAGTTCCATTTCACTTTTAGCGTATCAAATATAGAACGCTTTCGTTCATTCTGAATCAATTTCAGTGCAGTACTAAGCAAACAACGTGCACATACATCGTCTTTAGTCCCCATTGAGCCACATTCTATGTCGTCAAACAAAGAGACCCAATTCTCTTTCAAGAACATAATCTTATCACTTGACCTTTCCAAATCAACCTTCATACGGCAAGAATAAACGCGATTTTCCATCATTTAAAATTTTAATTGCCGTTCCGCACTCCCCCTAGGAAAAGGGCGCAGGAACTATTACTATTATTCCACTAAAGGTTCTGGTAAACCCGCATACGGACAATGAGCAATAGCTCCACGCCCAGAGAATATATAACCTAAGTTATAATCAAACTGAACATGAAGATTTCTCATTTACTATCTGCGTATGCACAAATTTACCAGATTTATAGTGGCAGATAATAACTAGATATCTCCTAGTCTACGAAATATATTTCTTAATGAAATACAATACAAAAGTAAACAATTTCCTCGATCAATATTCTTATTCTTTCATTTTTTTATGTATAAAGATTAGAGTATATAGTTCACCTCAATCACATCTCAGATTATTTCTGTTAAATCTTCCACAAATCGCAAACAAAAGCATATTTTATCTGTTACCAAAACGACTTAAACATATAACTTAAACATTAAATTATGGCTAGAGAAAGTGTAAAAATCTTACAGGGAAAATTAGACATTGAAAGTTTGATTTCACAATTAAATGCCGCATTAGCCGAAGAATGGTTAGCATACTATCAATATTGGGTAGGTGCTCTGGTGGTAGAAGGGGCAATGCGTGCTGATGTGCAAGGTGAATTCGAAGAACACGCAGAAGAAGAACGCCATCATGCTCAACTGCTTGCCAACCGAATTATCGAATTAGAAGGTGTCCCCGTATTGGACCCTAAAAAATGGTTTGAATTGGCTAGATGCAAATATGACGCTCCTAATGAGTTCGATTCGGTTAGTTTGCTAAAAGACAATGTAGCTTCTGAACGTTGTGCAATTCTACGTTATCAGGAAATTGCCAACTTCACTAATGGCAAAGATTTTACAACCTGTGACATTGCAAAACAAATTCTTGCAGAAGAAGAAGAACATGAGCAAGACTTACAGGATTATTTAACAGATATTGCCAGAATGAAGAAGTCTTTCCTTGAAAAGTAAATTCTAATTTAACCTGAGTTCACACCCAAAAGTTTCCATGTATCAAAATCTCATAGAAACCTTATGCAAACTCAGGTTAAGTCTATACAGCAGAAAAATATTCAAGTAATTAAATACTGGAACTTATCCAGAATACTTTAATATATTTTTGCTATAATATTAATTATCTTTTACTATAAACAAAACGATATCGAAAACGTCCATTAGGAGCTGAATCACCATCACGCATACAAGTCTGAATGTCTCCATCGGCAACTGCATTATCTATCCATTTAAAATCAATAGAAAAGTTAGTAGTATCTACGATTGAAAGGCATCTTATTGGAATAGATAATTCCATTTCATTATTCTTAATACGATAAGAAACGGACTTCACTTTATCCCAACCCCATCCACCTTTACATTTCTCTAATATTGTTTTATCAGTATCCACACCTGTTCTGTTCACTACAAACTGGAAACCTTCCCACGACGGAGCATTATTTCCTCGTACCTGAATAAACAGTTGCATCCAGTTCAAATCATTGCAAGGTGTGATGGGTTCAGCTGTTTTCACATAAAAGAATAAGTTTGTACCGTCAGTTGCTACTTTTGATAGAATGATATCATTTCTCCCTGTTGTATTGACCAGTGTACCCAGCCGCCCCCAACCAAAATGATTACGATGTTTTGTATCTCCCTGATCGTCAGCATATACAGTATTTACTTTTTGCCAATCCATCATATTCCCGTCAATCTTAATCTTGTGTTTTTTTTCTGTTACGGGCTGTCTATGAACTCCTTTAAACTTCCGAATATAATCTACAAGCAAATAATAATAGTTATCCCCGAAATCTCCCTTGACAGGTTCTATATCTCTACTAAATTCATGATTGTATTGATCGACAAAATAGGTATCTCCTTTTTGAACATTCCGGTCAGGCATCGAAACTTCATTATTCCGCGACGCAATCTGGCGTTGGGCAGTCCACTCATTCCACCCTGTAAAAAACAAAAATGAAGGATCCAAGTCCATCGCCCGATTAAACTGGCTTTGAAAATAAGTACCTTTACCTGAAGAAAAAACCTTAGGTTCGGTATTAGTCTTTACATCAAAACTACGTCCGATATTTGATATAGGATGAGTAGCAGCAGCCACCGATACAAATTCATTCTTTCCTTCATGGATACCGGGTTGTTGCGGATACAATCCTGCCCACGGCCATTTGTCTACCCCATCTCCAAACCAAGTATCCACTCCTTTATTATTCCATAAATACCATGAATGGCGTATGGTAAACATATCTTTGCAAGCAACAGGAACTGCATTCGGGTCTACCAGAATCAAAGGTTTATCCAACCATCGAAACCACAAATCTTGATATAACTTCTTCGCATATATCTCCGAATACAAAGTATTAAATGTATTGGACGATGAAGAACTCAAGATAAAAGCAAACTGAGGAGTCGAACTTCCTTCATGCCGCATTTGAGTATAAATATCCATGATTTTTTTCACAACAGGGATATATGTATATGCATTGGTTACATCAAAAATAACCACATCCACACCTGCATCTGATAACATTTGAGCATGTTTGCGTATCACCCACTCATCATTTGATACATAGTATCCAAGATAAGGTTCTCCCCAGTGATGCATGGCATGAGCAGGTCCCCATTGAGGATTTACCGAGTCCTTTGCTAGTATTTTCGAAAGATCATAAGGACTTTTCACATCTGTAACAGCGGGTATTTGGACATCATTATAATTGGCAGGTTTGTCATATCCATGGCAACCATGCCAAATAAAATAGAAAATACCCACGAACTTATTATTTCGTTCTGTTATATCCGGATAAATTGCAGTTTCAGGATCTATTACATTACCCTGTCCGTCTATTGCACACCATGAAGAGGGATCGACTCTTACTACATTGTTTTCTCTTTCCATCTTATTTTGAGCTTCCGCAACAGTAGCAAAGAAAAACAGTAAACAAGTACAAATTAATTCAGAAAAAAACGGTCTGTCCATATAGCAAATTATTTATTATTTTATATTCATCCGACTTTTTAGAATTCCACAAGAATCCGTCAGCTAATGGCATAACTATGTAAACACATTGGGACAAAATGCCCGGTACGTTAAAATAACCATCGTATATTTCCATCGATTGACCCATTAACTTATCATTATCAAAGATTACTTGTGTTAGAAAATATGCCATAAATATACAACCAAATTATCATATAAATCAGAATATTTCACATATTTTCTATCCATTCAACAATAAACAAGTAACCTTTCACCAATTTAATAGCATTGGTACCAAACTATTTTAGGAAAAAACAAGAGAGAAATCTTTCTTTTTTCGTATTTTTGTCCCAATATGCACGTTTAATATAAATAAACAACGAACATTTACAAAAAAGAATGAGAGTAATTGACTTAATACATAGCAACGAAAAAACAGCTTTTTCTTTCGAAATTCTTCCTCCACTGAAAGGAACCGGAATAGAAAAGCTGTATCAAACAATCGACACTCTTCGAGAATTTGATCCGAAATATATCAATATCACCACCCATCGCAGCGAATACGTATACAAAGATTTAGGTAACGGGCTTTTCCAACGAAACCGTTTGAGAAGACGCCCGGGAACAGTTGCTGTAGCCGCTGCCATTCAGAATAAATATAATATTACGGTAGTTCCTCATCTTTTATGCAGTGGTTTCACTCGCGAAGAGACTGAATATGTATTGCTGGACTTACAGTTTCTGAATATTACAGATCTGCTTGTCCTACGTGGTGACAAGGCGAAACATGAATCAGTATTTACCCCTGAAGGTGACGGCTACCATCATGCAATCGAATTACAAGAACAAATCAATAATTTCAATAAAGGTATTTTTGTTGATGGGTCGGAAATGAAAGTTACCAATTCTCCTTTCTCTTTTGGAGTAGCTTGTTACCCAGAGAAGCATGAAGAGGCACCCAATATAGAATCCGACCTCTATTGGCTGAAAAAGAAAGTGGAAGCTGGAGCTGAATATGCTGTGACACAACTGTTCTATGATAACAAAAAATACTTTGAGTTTGTAGAACAAGCGAAAACTGCAGGTATCAATGTGCCTATTATTCCCGGGATCAAGCCTTTCAAAAAGCTGTCTCAATTGAGTATGGTGCCAAAAACATTCAAAGTAGACTTGCCGGAAGAGTTAGTAAAAGAAACTCTGAAATGTAAAAACGATGCGGAAGCCGAACAAGTGGGCATTGAATGGTGTGTAGCACAATGCAAAGAGTTGATGGATCATGGAGTTCCCAGTATTCATTTCTACTCTATCGGAGCAGTAGACAGTATTAAAAAAGTAGCAAAAGCAATTTATTGATATGTTTTTTAGAGACGTAATCGGACAAGAAGAAATTAAGCAACGACTTATTCTGGATGTGAATGAAGGACGGATTCCACATGCCCAGCTCATTTGTGGACCGGAAGGAGTCGGAAAAATGCCACTAGCTATTGCCTATGCACGCTATATTAGTTGTACCAACCGCGGAGAAACTGATGCTTGTGGCACATGTCCGTCCTGCGTTAAATTTAATAAACTCGTTCATCCAGATGTACATTTTGTCTTTCCTATCGTCAAGAGTGCGAAAGGGAAACGGGAAGTATGCAATGATTATATTGCGGACTGGCGCCCCTTTGTTCTGAATAATCCTTATTTCAACCTGAACCATTGGTTAAACGAAATGGATGCGGAGAACTCTCAGGCATTGATATATGCGAAAGAGAGCGACGAGATTATGAAGAAACTCTGTTTGAAGTCTAGCGAAGGAGGATTCAAGATAACGATTGTCTGGTTACCGGAAAAGATGCATCCGGTATGTGCCAACAAATTACTGAAACTACTCGAAGAGCCACCGGAGAAAACCATCTTTTTGCTTGTATCGGAAGTACCGGAAATGATTCTTCCTACTATTTTAAGCCGTACGCAACGGATGAATGTACGGAAAATAGATGAAAGCAAAATTGACCGGATACTTCAAACCAAGTATGGTATTCAACCTGCCGATAGTCTTTCCATTGCCCATCTGGCAAACGGAAACTTTATCAAAGCACTTGAAACGATTCATCTGAATGAAGAAAACCAATTGTTCTTCGATTTATTCGTCAGCCTGATGCGATTGTCCTACCAACGAAAAATCAGAGAGATGAAAGTGTGGAGCGAACAGGTAGCTGCCATGGGACGAGAACGCCAAAAGAACTTTTTGGAATATTGTCAGCATATGACCCGGGAAAATTTTATCTACAACCTACATCAACGCGATCTGATTTATATGACGGTCAACGAACAGAATTTTGCATCCCGCTTTGCTCCCTTCGTTAATGAACGCAATGTTATGGGAATCATGGACGAACTAAGCGAAGCACAACTACATATTGAACAGAATGTAAATGCTAAGATGGTATTTTTTGATTTCTCACTGAAAATGATTGTACTGTTGAAGCAATAAATTAATATATAAAACTATGGAATATAAACTTCATAATGGGAGCGGCGGCCTTTGTTGTAAAGGATGCTCCCGACAAGATAATAAACTGAACACCTATGATTGGTTGGCAGACATACCGGGCAATGCAGAGGAATGTGATATGGTTGAGGTACAATTCAAAAATACTCGGAAAGGGTATTATCGCAACAGTAATAAGATCAAACTTGAAAAAGGGGATGTAGTGGCTGTGGAAGCTGCACCTGGACACGATATTGGTGTGGTAACACTGACTGGAAGATTGGTTCCTCTGCAAATGAAGAAGGCTAATTTCAAAGCAGATACCGAAATCAAAAGAATCTACCGGAAAGCAAAACCGGTGGACATGGAAAAATTCAATGAAGCTAAGGCTAAAGAACACGCCACAATGATTCGTGCACGTCAGATTGCTTTGAGTCTGAATCTGAACATGAAGATTGGTGACGTGGAATATCAGGGAGACGGTAATAAAGCTATCTTTTACTATATTGCCGACGAACGTGTAGATTTCCGTCAACTGATTAAAGTACTTGCTGAAGCATTCCGCGTCCGCATTGAAATGAAGCAGATTGGTGCTCGCCAGGAAGCTGGACGTATCGGAGGAATCGGTCCTTGTGGTCGTGAACTTTGCTGCGCGACATGGATGACAAGCTTTGTTTCAGTTTCAACGAGTGCTGCTCGTTATCAGGATATCTCTCTGAATCCTCAAAAGCTTGCCGGACAATGTGCCAAACTGAAATGTTGCCTGAATTACGAGGTAGATTGTTATGTAGAAGCCCAAAAACGACTTCCTTCCAAAGAAATCGAACTGGAAACTAAGGATGGTACTTTCTATTTCTTCAAAGCAGATATTCTGAATAATCAGATTTCTTATTCAACCGACAAGAATTTCCCAGCTAATCTGGTTACTATCAGTGGGAAACGTGCTTTCGAAGTGATCGCAATGAATAAGAAAGGCATGAAACCTGATAGTTTGTTGGAAGCTGAAAACAAACAAGAACCGAAAAAACCAATAGATTTGCTGGAACAGGAAAGTTTAACTCGTTTTGACCGTAGCAAAAACAAAGACGGAAACAATAACGGTAACCGGAATAAAAAGAAGAAAAAAGGAAATAACAATAACCGCCCACAGCAACAAGCTGAAAATGGAAATCGCTCACAACAGGAAATAGAAGATGGAAATCGTTTGCAACAAGTTCCACGAGATAACAATGAGAAACGTCCGCAGGGTGTTGAAAATGAGAACATGAATAGGAGTGACAGAGAAAATCGCCCGAAGAATAACAACCGGAATAGGGGACAGAATCAAGGACGGAATACTGAAAACAGACGCCCTGAGAGGGGAACGAATCCTGAAAGACAACAAAATCTGAATTCCGAACCCCAACCTAATCAGGAACGTGGGCAAGAACGCCCGCAAGGACAACAACGCCCTCAAGCACAAGACCGTCAGCCTAATCAGGAACGTTCTCCAAAACCGGAAAGAAACAAAAATCAAGAGAAACCACAAAATAATGAAAAACCTGTTCAGGAATAGTTTATTTTGTTTATTCAGCGCTTGCCTGACAGCAGCGTGCAATGAGAATACAGTGTATCACTCTTATCAAGCACTTCCCAATGAGGGATGGACAAAGAGTGACACACTCTCTTTTCAGATTCCTATTACTGATTCCATTCCACCTACATTCAGATTATTTACAGAGGTTCGTAACAAGAGTAATTATCCCTATCACAATCTTTATTTATTCATTAGCCAGAATTTACAGGATTCCACTGTATTTCTTACGGATACAATAACTATTAACTTGGCAGATTCCACAGGGAAATGGCTAGGAAATGGTTGGGGGAATATTTATCAGTCGGCTGTATTCTTTAAATCCGTTCGTCCGTTATATCCCGGAAATTATACATTCAGAATTGTAAACGGAATGAAAGATGAGAAACTAAATGGTCTCAATGATATTGGTATTCGTATTGAAAAGAAACATGATTAAAGTCTTCTGCCTCGTCCTGAATCAATCCTCAGAAAGATAAATAGTAATATCGTAAAGCCCCACAAAGAAGAACCTCCATAACTAAAAAACGGCAAAGGAATACCAATTACCGGGGTTAATCCCAACACCATTCCAACATTTATAAATAAGTGGAAAAGGATAATACTGACTACCGAATATCCATACACACGTCCAAAGGTAGAAGGTTGCCGTTCTGCCAAAGCGATCAGCCGGAGAATCAACACAAGAAAAGCTACCAGGACAGCTGCTGCCCCCACAAAACCTTGCTCCTCTCCTACTGTACAGAAAATAAAATCAGTATCTTGTTCCGGCACATACTTCAATTTAGTCTGTGTTCCATTCAAAAAGCCTTTTCCCGTCAAACCACCGGAACCTATAGCAATCTTAGATTGATTTACATTATAACCTGCACCTATTAAATCTTCTTCCAAGCCTAATACAACTTTGATTCGAACTTGCTGATGGGGCTTCAATACATTGTCGAATACATAACTACTGGAATATAAAAAGCCAATAGAACCTATTGCAAAGAGAGCTATCAAAAAGTAAGAACGCTGCCGTTCACCCAGTGCCAGATAAAATAAATAACCTATCGTAATGATACATAATCCCCATTGCACCCAAACTAAGCTGAAATGTATCCAATATTCTGATATAAGATAAGCAATAAGCAAAATAAGCAAACTTCCTCCGATTATATTTCGTGTTGGTTTCCACTTTTTACGGTATACCCAAACCATCCCACCAGCAAATAACAAAACCAGCAGTAATACTATAAATTCTCCTAAAGGAGTGGGCGTATCTGCTATATATATTTCATCAAAACGGATCCCGACTACGAAATACAAAACCGCACATACTCCGGCAAATAATACAACTCCGGGCATTCCTTCACGATACAAAACCAAGAAGAAAGCCAAATATACCAATGCCGAGCCAGTTTCCTTTTGTCCAATAATTAGCAACATTGGAAGAAGTATAATTAATCCCAGGGCCAAGGCAGATTTCTCTTTCTTTATATTGAACGAATAAGAATTCATATACTTGGCAAGTGCTAATGCCGTAGCAAACTTGGCAAACTCCGCCGGTTGCAGACTAACAGGTCCCATTACTAACCAAGAACGGGAACCTTTCGTATCCGGTGCTATAAAAATGGTAACGATTAGTAATAAAACGAATCCTATATATATAATGTAGGCAAACATATCATACATTCGGTCCTCCAACATCAATAGCACAAAGCCGAGTCCAAATGAACAGACAATCCAGACAAACTGCCTGCCGGCACGAGTAGAAAAATCCAAGAAATCACGATCTCCATAATCATAACTAGCCCCGCAGACACTAAACCATCCTGCAACAATCAGAATCAAATAAATACAAATCGTTGTCCAATCCAGTGTTTTCCACAAACTATCGTTCCTCGTTACCATATAATATGACTTTGTTACTGAATTCTTCTGCTACTATTTCATTTTTAGGAGAAAGCTTTCCTTTTATATATTGTTCCATCATCAATGCACCGATAGGTACGCCATAGTTAGCTCCCCACCCTCCGTTTTCGACATAAACAGAAATTGCAATTTTAGGGTTATTCATCGGTGCAAATCCCAAAAAAGCAGAGTGGTCATGCCCCTTATTCTGGGCTGTTCCGGTTTTTCCACAAGCTTCCAAATCAGGGATCATCGATGTCAGTAACTTACAAGTTCCTCCGGTAGCTGCCGCCCGCATACCTTCCACCACTGATTCATAATGGCGTTTCTCAATGGTAGGATAAAGTGGGAAACGATAAGCACTATCCAATTGATTATCTTGTATCTCTTTTACAATATGCGGAGTAATAAAATGTCCGCGATTAGCAATAGTAGCTCCAAGATTCGCTATCTGAAGAGGAGTAGTCACGATTTCACCTTGTCCGATAGAAATACTGATCACAGTAAGTCCATTCCAATGTCCTCGGTAAGCCTTATCATAAAACTGAGCATTCGGTATTAATCCTCTTTTCTCTCCCGGCATATCGACACCCAACCGATAACCAAATCCTTGCGATACCATATGATCTTTCCATACAGTAATAGCATTTTGAGGAGAACCATATTTCCGGTCACCAAACATGCGAAACAATCCCCAACAAAAATAAGCATTACAAGATGCAGCAATAGACGGAACCAACGGCAATGGAGAACCATGTGTATGACAACCAACTTTCAATCGTCCATAATGAAAACCACCTGAACAAGGAAAAGCAGGACTATCTTTAGTTACAATTCCTTCTTGTAAGAATGTCAATGCTTGTGCTGTTTTAAAAGTAGATCCCGGAGGATATGTTCCTGAAATTGCACGATTCAAAAGAGGTTTCATCTTATCACGTTGCAACATCAGATGATTCTTTCCACGTTGGCGGCCAATCATCAAATGAGGATCATAATTAGGAGAAGTTACCATACAAAGAATTTCTCCTGTTGTCGGTTCAATAGCAACAATACTGCCAATCTTATTTTTTAATAATCGCTCACCTAACATTTGCAGATCAATATCCAAGCCCAAAGTCAGATTCTTTCCAGGAACAGAAGGACGATCAAACTGTCCATCCATATAGTGTCCCTGTATGCGCCCATGAGCGTCCCGGAGCAGAACTTCAATTCCCTTTTCGCCACGCAAATATTTCTCATACGATTTTTCAACTCCGGACGTACCTACATAGTCACCACGAATATAGTAACCTTCTTCATCAGCCTCAAGCATTTTCGCTGAAATTTCTCCAATATCTCCCAAAGCGTGTGCAGCTGCATTATACGAATATTGGCGAATAGTACGACGCTGCACATAAAAACCACGAAACTTAAACAACTTTTCTTGAAAGACACCGCATTCTTCCGCCGAAAGCTGAGACATAAATACTTGATTAGTATACCTCGAATATCCCGGATTGCGGCGACGATCTTTCATATCTGCCATGATTTTCAGGAACTGTTCTCTAGTGATTCCTAATGACTGACATAAATCAAGTGTATCCAGATTCTCTACTTCTTTTGGAATAATAGTAATATCGTATGCCGGTTGGTTAAATACCAATAGTTTACCGTTACGATCATAAATTGCTCCGCGTGAAGGATATTGAATTTTATTCAGAAAAGCATTGCTATCAGCATTCTTTTTATAATCATCAGTAGTGATCTGCAATACGAAAAGGCGTATCAAATAAATTAATACGATTGAAACGGCAACTCCTCCGATCACAAACTTTCGTTTCTCTAAAATATAATCTTTTGCCATTTCTATCTCCTAATGCCTTCCACAGCTATAATGCAGGTTACAGTCAAAAGAGTGCACGAAACCACCCGCAATAACAACAGCAGTATGCTGGAAAATGAGAAGAACTCAATGGTGAGTAATGTCAGACTATGTACAAAGACACTTGCAATCGTATATTTCAAAAAGGGAGCTATCCCCATTGTCTTAAAAGAAGGAATGATACTATCCAGAGTATCACGTGGGGTAAAAAGACGCAACAACGAAGGTCGAAGAAAAGCTAGAAAAACAGTTGCTGCTGCATTCATGCCAGGAGTATCAGCAAAAATATCAATAGTAAGTCCGAAAAAGAAAGCCCACAACATCAGTTCATTCCTGGAAGTACCGGAGCTAAACTTCAGAATAAAGTAAATATAGAGAAAGGGAGTAGCATATCCGGCAATATGGACATTATTCAGGATTAATACCTGAAGCAGTACCAATCCGATAAACCATCCTATTCTATGTATAAAAGTAATTATCATTGTTTAGCAGCCTTGTTTTCAAGTTCCTGTTGTTCCAGTTGTCCCTTCCTTTCGATAACCCGTACATCACTTAATTTACCGAAATCTGTAGCCAATTTAATTTTCAACAAATAAGATAAACCATCATTAGAGTCGGACATATCATCTACCGTTCCTACCATGATACCTTCAGGAAAGACAGTCGAAAAACCACTTGTCACTACAGTATCCCCCAAATTAAATTCAGCATGACGAGGCAGATCCTTCAGATAAGCATATTGCGAATCCCCATGTTCCCATTTCAAATAACCAAAATAATCGCTGCCAACAATCTTACAACTGATATTAGATTTACTGTTTAATATCGAAATTACTACCGAGTAAGACGGAGAAGTCTCATATACGATTCCTACAATTCCATTTCCATCCACTACGCCCATCTCTGAACGAATACCAGCCAAAGAACCTTTATCAAGAGTAATATAATTATCTGCCAGATTCAGACTATTCTTGATAACATGCGCCTTAAACAGTTGATAATCTGTTTGAGGTATTTCTTTGATACTATTGATAGTGATAGAATCGAGTTGCCGTTCTTTCAATGCCTTCTCCAAATTGTTAATTTGTTGTTCGAGCAACATATTCCGGTCTAACAAATCTTCATTAACTGATTTTAGGTGAAAATAAGAGGAAATTCCTCCGGAAACTTCATAAACAGCCCCCACAATCACATTGGCAGAGGTAAAGAAAGCACTCTGCTGATAATGATTGAACCGAAATAACAAAACAAAACTGGCTACCTCTAATACGATGAAGAGGAACCAGTAATTGTATTTCAAAAGGAAGTTGATTAAATTCCGCATCTCTTGCCTATCTCATTAAGAATGAGAAACGGTCTACATTCTTTAATGCCACACCTGTACCTTTAGCTACTGCGTGCAAAGGATCTTCTGCAATATGGAAAGGTATATTTATCTTATCCGTCAGACGTTTGTCCAGACCACGAAGCAACGCACCACCACCAGCAAGATAAATACCATTGTGTACAATATCAGCATACAATTCGGGTGGCGTATTTTCTAATGCGCTCAAGATAGCCGTCTCAATCTTTGAAATTGATTTTTCCAAACAGTGAGCCACTTCCTGATAACATACAGGAACTTCCATCGGAAGTGCAGTAATACGGTTCGGACCATGAACGATATAATCTTCCGGAGAATCCTCACCCAGCTCAGTCAAAGCAGCACCTACATTGATCTTGATACGTTCAGCCATACGTTCGCTGACTTTCACATTATGCTGACGGCTCATGTATTCCTGAATATCAGCAGTCAAATCATCACCAGCAATACGGATAGAGTTATTAGAAACGATACCTCCCAAAGAGATTACGGCAATTTCCGTAGAACCACCACCTATATCAACAATCATGTTTCCTTCCGGAGCTTCCACATCAATACCAATACCGATTGCTGCTGCCATTGGTTCGAATATCAAATAAACATCACGTCCACCAGCATGTTCGGCAGAGTCGCGCACAGCACGTAGTTCAACCTCCGTACTTCCCGACGGCACACCTATCACCATACGTAAAGAAGGTGAAAACAAATGATTACGAGTATTTACTTGTTTAATCAAACCGCGCATCATTTGCTCGCAAGCATAGAAGTCGGCAATCACTCCATCTCTCAATGGACGAATAGTACGAATGTTTTCGTGGGTCTTTTCATGCATCAACTTTGCCTTTTCTCCCACGGCAATCATCTTATCCGTACGACGATCCAGGGCTACAACCGAAGGCTCATCCACCACAATCTTACCGTTTGTGATGATGATGGTGTTGGCTGTTCCCAAGTCCATCGCTATTTCTTGTGTAAAAGAGAATAATCCCATACTTTTTAAATGAGGAATTAAGAATGAAGAATTAAGAATGAGAATATACTACCAACGGCAATCCTTCATTATCAGTTCTTCATTCTTCATTAATAATTAGTGTTTAAAATGACGGATACCAGTAGTCACCATTGCCATTCCATGTTCATTGCAATAAGTGAAAGACAGGTCGTCTTTTACAGAGCCACCCGGTTGGATAACTGCTGTAATACCTTCTTTATCCGCAATTTCCACACAGTCAGGGAACGGGAAGAAGGCATCGGAAGCCATCACTGCACCATTCAGATCGAAACCGAATGATTTAGCTTTTTCGATTGCTTGTTTCAAGGCGTCTACACGTGATGTCTGGCCAACACCACTTGCCAACAATTGCTTGTTTTTTGCCAAGACAATGGCGTTTGACTTACTATTTTTCACAATTTTATTGGCAAACAGCATATCTTCTACTTCTTCTGGAGTAGGAACTTTATCTGTTACAGTCTTCAGATCGGCTACCGTTTCAATATTTGTATCTTTATCCTGAACTAGTACCCCGTTCAACAAAGCGCGGAACTGTTTTTTCGGCAATTTAGCTTCTTTACGAACCAAGATAATACGGTTCTTTTTTTGTCCCAGGATTTCAAGCGCATCCACATCGTAATCCGGTGCAATGATTACTTCAAAGAAAATCTTATTGATTTCTTCTGCAGCGGCTTTATCTATCACGCCATTCGTAATCAGAACTCCTCCGAAAGCAGAAACTGGATCACCAGCCAATGCTTCTTCCCAAGCTTCTAAAACAGTCGGACGAGAAGCCAGTCCACAAGCATTATTATGCTTCAGAATAGCGAAAGTAAGATCATCGAACTCATCAATCAGATCAACGGCAGCATTGATGTCAAGCAGATTATTATATGAAATTTCTTTTCCATGAATCTGGTCGAACATAGCTTCCAGATTTCCATAGAAATAACCTTTCTGATGTGGGTTTTCGCCGTAACGAAGTTGCTTTTGATTGTTTACTGAGCAACGGAAAGCAGAACCTTCACCTGCATCAAAATAGTTAAAAATAGCTGAATCGTAGTGAGAAGAAACAGCAAAAGCTTCTTTTGCCATCCAACGGCGTTCTTCAAGTGTTGAAGTAGCACCATGTTCCATCAGCATATCCAGCAACGGTTTATATTGAGCTTGAGAAGCTACGATTATAACGTCGTTGTAATTCTTAGCTGCAGCACGAATCAAAGAAATTCCGCCAATATCGATTTTTTCAATAATATCTGCTTCAGATGCACCGGAAGCTACTGTGGCTTCAAACGGGTATAAATCAACAATGACCAAATCTATTTCAGGAATCTCATATTTTTCGATCTGTTGTATATCTTGTTCCAAACCACGACGGCAAAGAATACCTCCGAAAATCTTCGGGTGTAATGTCTTTACGCGACCACCCAAAATAGAAGGATATGTGGTCAAATCTTCCACTGCTTTGCAAGGATATCCCAATGATTCAATAAACTGGCGAGTTCCACCTGTAGATAGAAACTCTACTCCCTCTTCATGAAGTTTGGTAATAATTTCATCCAAACCTTCCTTGTGGTATACAGATACCAATGCGGTTTTTATTCTTTTAGATTCTGACATTGAATTGCTTATTAAGTATTTGACGCGCAAAGTTACGAAATATTGTTTATCGTACGTAATAAATAAGGTGGGAATTAATAAAAAAAAAAGCGTTAGCTCTTCCCAAGAAAAGGCCAACGCTTTTTTACGTTTACTATCTAATTAATAAAATATTACCAAATAGTCACCCGTTTATCTTTCGGTACAAACATTGAATCCTGTTCTGTGATATTGAATGCTTCATACCATTTACCAATATGAGACAGTGCTCCGTCTACACGCCATTTACCCAATGAGTGAGGATCAAGTTTCGTTAAACGAAGGATTTCTTCAGGACGGATATTTCCCGCCCACACATTAGCATAAGCCAGGAAGAAACGTTGTTCAGGAGTAAATCCATCCATAACTTCCAGTGGAGTTTGTTTCATAGCCTTCTTGAAGGCTTGGAAAGAGACTTGCAAACCTCCATGATCAGCAATATTCTCACCCAGAGTCAAACTACCGTTTGCATGTACACCCGGAGCGACTTCAATATTATCAAAGAAGTTTACCATTACTTGCGCACGTTCATCGAACTTTTTAGCATCTTCTTCCGTCCACCAATCTTTCAGATTTCCTTCTTTGTCATATTGACGTCCCTGATCGTCAAAACCATGGGTCATTTCATGACCAATGACTACTCCGATAGCTCCATAATTGGCAGCATCGTCAGCATTCATATCAAAGAAAGGAGGTTGCAGAATAGCTGCTGGGAAACAGATTTCATTAGTGGTTGGATTATAATAAGCATTAACAGTTTGAGGAGTCATCAACCATTCATCCTTATCTACCGGCTTTCCGGCTTTAGAAATCATTTCGTTGAAATCCCACAGATTGGCACGTTCGATGTTCGCCCAATAAGAATCATCTTTTATCTCCAGTGCAGAGTAATCCTTCCATTTGTCTGGATAACCGATCTTTACATGGAAAGCAGCCAATTTATCCAATGCTTTCTCTTTGGTTGGTTCGCTCATCCATTCCAATTCCTTGATACGTTCACCCAAAGAAGTCTGTAAGTTCTTAACTAGCGTTACCATACGCTCTTTGGCAGCAGCAGGAAAATATTTCTCCACGTACATTTGTCCGACAACCTCACCTAGAGAACCATCTACCGTACTTACCGCACGTTTCCAACGAGGCTGCATTTCTTGTTTACCAGACATTGTTTTACCATAGAATTCAAAATTCTGAGCTACAAAATCATCACTCAAATAACCGGCGGCAGCGTCTATCAGGTTCCATTTCAGATATAATTTCTGATCTTCAAGAGGTACGGTATCAATAATAGCCGTTACTTCTTTCATCGCATCAGGCTGACAAACATTTACTTCTTTAATATCTTTCAGTCCGGAAGTTGTAAAATAAACATCCCAATTAAAAGTCGGAAAATCCTTTTTTAACTTTTCGATTTCCATCTTATTATAGTTGGCATGGGGATCACGTAATTCAACCTGAGAGCGGGAAGCCTGTGCAAGGCGTGTTTCAATATTCATAACAGCAGTCACAGCTTTCTTTGCAGTAGCCTCATCATAACCTGCTAATTGGAACATTTTGGCAACATGTTCCTGATATTTATCACGAATCTTTTTGGTCTGTTCGTCATTTTCCAGATAATAGTCACGTTGTCCCATTCCTAAACCTCCCTGATAAGTCTGAACAATATTCATGGAACTATTCATTTCGTCCGCACCCACATAAAGCATGAAATAAGGACGGATACCTTTCTTCTGGATTTCAGCAAGATATACATATATATCTTCTTTACCTTTAAGAGCATCAATTTCAATCAGTTCTTCTTTGATAGGAGTAAAACCATCCTGATTCAGTTTTACGCTATCCATTGCAATGTTATAAAGGTCACCCACTTTCTGAGCTGCACTACCCGGAACATTATCTTTCTTTGCAGCAAGCTCAGCAATCAATCCTTTCAACTGTTCCCGATTATTCTCGTTTAGCATATCGAAAGAGCCAAAACGCGAATACTCGTCTGTTAATGGATGAGCTTGTATCCACCTCCACAGGCATATTGATAAAAACTAGTACCCGGCAAAGCCGTAGTATCCAGATTTGCAAGGTCGATGCCAGATGCAAGCACCGCGCCTTTCTTACTATTGCATCCAGTTGTCATAAGGCATACTGCAAGAATTGGTAAATACTTGGTTATTTTCATTGTGAATAATTTATTTATATTCGATTCTCATTTATTGTTTATCAGCTTATCGTCACATTAGCCTTTTGCTTCTTCCAATTCCATCGAGACACGTTCCCATTCCTCGACAATATCATCCAATTGCCGTTTCATTTTTTGATGTCGTTCATAGAGCTGCATATCTGAAGAGCCTTCAGGTGTTGCCATTTTTTCTTCCAGGATGGCAATCGCAGCTTCCGACTCTTCAATAGAAGATTCACATTCAGCGACTTGGCGTTCAAGCTTTTTAATTTTCTTATTAAGTTCCTTTTGAGCTTCATAGGATAGTTTGCTCTCAGAAGGCTGAGTTGTTTCCGATTCCGTTTCTTTGGAAGATGTCGTAGGAGAAGAAGAAAGAGATACCCTTTTTTGAAGTTCATTCAAGCTATCAATCTTTTTCTTCTGAAGAAATTCGTAAATACCTCCCAAATGTTCACGTACTATACCACCACCAAATTCATAAACCTTAGTCGCAAGCCCATCCAAAAAATCACGATCATGGCTGACAACAATCACTGTTCCGTCAAAGTCGCGAATGGCCTCTTTCAATACGTCTTTCGAACGCATATCAAGATGATTGGTCGGCTCATCCAGAATCAGTAGATTCACAGGTTCGAGCAATAATTTAATCATAGCCAAACGAGTACGTTCACCTCCGGAAAGCACTTTCACCTTTTTATCGGAAGCTTCGCCTCCAAACATGAATGCCCCTAAGATATCACGTATTTTTAGACGGATGTCGCCTGTGGCAACATTATCAATCGTATCAAAAACAGTCAGATTTTCTTCCAACATTTGTGCTTGATTCTGTGCAAAGTAACCGATCTGTACATTATGACCAATGGTCAGCTTACCATCAAAATCAATTTCATTCATAATGCACTTCACCAACGTAGATTTACCTTCACCATTCTTACCGACGAACGCTATTTTCTCTCCACGATTGATTCGAAGATTTACATTTTGGAAAACAACATGTTCTCCATAAGCTTTTCGAACATCTTCACATATTACAGGATAACTTCCACTACGGCTAGCAGGAGGAAATTTCAAACGCAATGAAGAGTTATCTTCTTCATCAACCTCAATACGATCTATCTTCTCCAACTGTTTAATACGGCTCTGCACTTGCACCGCTTTTGTTGCTTTATATCGAAAGCGTTCAATAAAAGCTTCCGTATCTTCGATCTGTTTTTGTTGGTTTTCATAAGCACGAAGTTGCTGCTCACGACGTTCCTTCCTCAACACAACAAACTCATCATATTTCACTTTGTAGTCATAAATCTGCCCACAGGTGATTTCAATAGTACGAGTAGTTACATTATTCAGAAAAGCACGATCATGGCTGACCAATACAACAGCATTGGCACGAGTTGCAAGAAAATTCTCCAGCCATTGGATACTTTCGATATCAAGATGATTAGTAGGCTCATCAAGCAGAAGTACATCGGGACGGCGCAAAAGTAGTTTTGCCAATTCTATGCGCATTCTCCATCCACCGGAAAACTCAGCAGTAGGACGTTGAAAGTCTTCCCTACTGAATCCCAACCCCAGCAGAGTCCGTTCTATCTCTGCCTGATAATTTGTACCTCCCATCATCAGAAAACGATCGTTTGCATGAGTGAAACGTTCTATTAACTGGTGGTAATCCTCCGAGTCATAATCAGTCCGCTCGGCTAATTCCTGATTCATTTGTTCCAGTCGCGCCTGAAGTTTAAATATATCTTCAAAAGCTTGTTCCGCTTCTCCCATTACCGTACGGTTATCAGAGAGAATCATAACTTGTGGCAAATACCCTATTGTTACTTCTTTGGGAACAGCTATCGTACCATGTGTCGGCATTTGCAGACCTGCTAAAATTTTCAGCATAGTCGATTTACCTGCACCATTCTTACCGACTAACGCAATACGATCTTTTTTATTAATAACATAGCTAACGTCTTCGAATAACGGCGTTGCATTAAATTCTACTGATAATCCTTCTACTGAAATCACTTCTGTCTCTGATTAATAAGATTTTGGACTGCAAAGATAACGCATCCCTGTGGAAAAAGCACCTAATAGATGAAAAAGAAAGTTGTTGGTAAATAAAAAAAGAGTTTATTCATCCTCATATAACCTCTCTTTTACATTAACCTGTAACTTATAAAATCATTTTTAGTATCTAAAAGTTGTTTGAATCATAAAAAACAACTATATTTACAACTGAATATTACAGACTTGATATCAGTTGCAAAAGGATGAAACCTCAAGTTACTAAAATACGGGGAAATAATTAATATAAGAAAAAACGATAAAACCGAATGAATATGGAATCTTTATTTACTATAAAAAGCAAAATTACCAAGGAAGAATATATTAGATTTAACCGAGAAGTATTAAAAAAAGAATTTCATTATTCTCGAAACATTACAATCATCAACATAATTCTCGGACTGATAATAGTAGGAATTTTGTTCTCTGGTGATAGTACTTCATATCCGCCAGCAGCTATTATTTTCACGTTTTTAATATACTACAATTGGAAAGCTACTAAAGGTATGGACCGAAAGGCTGCTAAAGCATTTGATCTAAACAAAGTAAATAAAGATCTGGAAACTCAAATATGTTTTTTCAACGATCATTATGAAACAACAGATGAAAAAGGTTCCTCTAATATACCATATTCCAACTTATATAAAATTATTGAGACAGATACAAACCTGTATTTGATGTATTGTAAAAACCAAGGAGTCATCATAGTAAAATCCAACTGTTCTTCTGATTTGATTGAATTTATCCACTCAATCAAATCAGAATACAAATTATAGATTTCCATCTTGTTATTTCTTACTCATTATTAAAAGCATGACTTGATTTATCGAGTGAAAATTACTGCAATAATAACTTTTCCAATAGTATTCTATACTTCATTTTTATAATTTCATCTCCTTGCGATAAAAAGCTAATTAAATGTTAGTAAATTGTTTGATAAAACAATGCGAATGTTTGTATCTACCAAATATTCTTTGTTTCTTTGCATTAAAACAAGTGTTTGGCATATGCAAATACGCTAACTAATCATATAACCTCATTAAATAAATGTAAGTATGGAAGGCTGGGAAAGAGTAAAATACATTATGGAAACCGAAGGATACAATAAGAATTCCTTCAGTACTGCTATTGGCATGAGTAGCAATGTGACTATCACTCGTTTAGTCAATGAAAAAAGAAGTCCTTCAAGGGCTACTTGCCAAAAAATAATCGACAAGTTTCCGCAATATAGTTACGACTGGTTATTTTCTGGAACAGGAGATATGTATGCAAAGAAAGAACCAGAGAGCACTAATTCTACTATTTCAATCAAAGAAGGAAATATAAATCCCAATCTCTTTGTCTCTCCCAATGCCCATCGCCTGGATACAACAGGATTCATGAACGTGCCTTTAGTACACGTCCGCGCCCAGTGTGGATATTTAAACGGATACAACGATGAGGCTATATGGAAAGCCTTCCTAATTTACCAGTCATTGTAGACCGGACTTATCATGGAAAGTATATGCTTTTTGAAGCAGAAGGAGATAGCATGGATAACGGTACCAAAGAATCTATCTGCGATGGAGATATCGTATTAGCGAGAGAAATACAACGGGATTTATGGAGATATAGACTTCACATCAACGACTGGTATTTCATTATCGTCCACCGGACGGAAGGTATTGCTATCAAACAGATTATAGATCATGATGTGGAGCATGGTATCATCACTTGTCATTCACTCAACGATATGTTCAGGGATTACAAAATTTATCTTGACGAAGTAGAGGAATTATACAACCTGATTAAAATTGTAGACAGAAGCGCACGATTATAACGGTTTGCTCCATCACTTTCGTCTAGACTACTTGCTTCCCGTTGCCATAGTACATCCGTACTCAGCGTTTGATAAAAGATATTCAACCCCTTAAGAGTGGTTCTCTTGTTACACCCCGTCAGCTGACAATAGTCAGCACGGGGCAAGCAGAGATTTTTCTTTAGATAAGTATTAACTATTTCCAATCCCTCATTACATTTGACCTTTTTCCTGGGACGAGTAAATGATATACCACGTTGCAATCTCATCTGCCACGCACTTCCTTCTTAAATTGATAACTTACACAATAATTAATATTTTCAATTGAATGGACTGTGCCCGCATATCGCGCTTTTTAATCACAGGAGCTCCATCCTTCAGCAAGTAAATTCCTCAACTCATTTTGAAAAGATTGCAAAGCACCTGATACATACTGCGACTCATTCCTGTAAACAAATAGACACGATCCAGAAATTCATCTTGATCGATAGTTCCCTTAAAAACTACCCGGGGATGAAGTGGTTGCTCCTCTCCTGCCTTTTAGATATCCGGCATCTCATATAGTTCATAATACATGCTCATATTTACTAACACTTCTTATAGGTATCTCTAAATAATTGCTTCCCTATCCAGAGACAATTAATTTATTAATTCTAATTCGTTTGAGTATATTATACTTTACGGAACACTATAGTGATTCGCATTAGTTTACAAGGGTAATAGACTAGGAAAAAAATAAAAATAGCGTAGAAATGCTTAGTATTTGCACTATCTACGCTATATATCTAAATTAGCAAGAATTCCATTACCTTATCAGCTGGATTCTCAGCTAGTTACAAGCTATTAGAACAATTTAGCAGGATATTCTCCAGCATTCACCAATGCCTGAATCTTATCAACCACGCTCTGACGGTCTTCCGGATAAGTTACACCAAACCATTTGCTAGTAGTATCCAATACTTCTACGGTTGCAGTTCCATCATTAATCAATTTATCCACCATCAATGGAATGAAGAATTCACTCTTCAAGTTCTCCATATTTTTCGGATCACTCAGGAAAGCCTTGAAAAAATTCTTCACTATATGGGAAATAATCAGGAGTAAATCCCCAAAAATTCATACTTACCGGAGTCGTATCAGGAGTTGCAACCCACTCACCATTATCATCGATATACTTCACTTCACCGTCGATGCGTTGAATCTTAGTACGTTCTACTACGGAAGTCAGCAAGCTGTTAGAATCTGTACCACAAATACCACGAGATACAGTACCACTTTCACTCAATGTATTTCCCACACGGAATCCTACCATCGAATAAACATTCTTTGAACCTTCCGGAAGAGCTGAAAGGAATTTACCCATTACCTGGAAAGAATCGCGTCCGTAAAAGTCATCACAGTTAATCACAGCAAATGGCTCTTTTATCACATCGGCACCCATCATTACAGCATGATTTGTACCCCAAGGTTTTGTGCGATCTGCCGGACAAGTAAAGCCTTCAGGAAGATCATTAATTGACTGGAACACCAATTCACATGGGATATGACCTTCGTATTTGGAAATAATTTTATCACGGAAGTCCTTTTCAAAATCTTTGCGGATCACAAATACAAGTTTGCCAAATCCGGCGTTGATGGCGTCATAAATAGAATAATCCATAATAGTCTCGCCATTAGGACCTAGTCCGTCCAATTGCTTCAAGCCACCATAACGCTACCCATACCGGCTGCCAATAAGAATAAAGTTGGTTTCATAATTTGTGTAATATTAAAAGGTTAGTGATGTCATCGGCATCAGTTTTCGGTGCAAATGTACAAAAAATGTTCTTTCTTTTGTCTTGAAACAAAAGAAAGAACCAAAGAAAAAACTTTAAAATGGGTAACCGATGGCAAAATGTATTCCCAGATTCTTCATGAAAGATCCTGTAACATTGTAATAACCCTTTCTATCAGTATCATAAGGAAGATGCAAAGGGATACCAAAATCGAGACGGAACACAAGAATATCCATATCATAACGAATACCGACTCCTGTACCTAATGCAATTTGCTTGGGAAAGGTTTTCAGGCGAAGTTGAGAATCTGCACGATCTTCGTCTTTACGAAGTAACCATACATTTCCCGCATCCAAGAAAGTAGCTCCCCAAAGACTCCTAAAGATCCGAAAACGATATTCAATATTGGCTTCGAAACGGAATGTTCCTGTTTGATCTAAATAGGAGTATTGGCTTTCTGCCGGATGATAGCCACCCGGTCCAATGCTACGTACCGTAAACGCACGAATACTATTGGCACCTCCTACATAAAATTGCTCGCTATATGGAGCTACCAAAGAATTGCCATAGGTAAAGATTGCACCCAAAGCCAGACGACTGGCTATTTTATTATTTTTATCCATATTCCAAAGATGACGTATCTCGGAATTCAGCTTCACAAACTGTGCAAAAGGAGCGCCCAACAGACTCTTACCGTGTTCATCAAAAGATTTGCCCAAAGCACGATAAATTACAGAAGTCAGGTTCCCGGCAGAAGTGACGGTAGACTGCCACCAGATAGGATTCTTCACCCAACGCAACGGAGAATTGTCATAGGTATAGGTATACTCCATTGCAGGGATAAATTGATTTTGCAAACTAACATACAATGCAGGATTAGCAGTAGCAATCTGACGAAATTCATCAGATTGATGTTGCAAAACATTAAATGTCAGTTTAAATGGAGTAATACTATGTCGCCTCGTTCGTGAGGGTTGGAAGTCATAAGTAGCATTTCCCCCGAATGATAACAGTTTATAATATTTGGCGCGATTCAACTGATCAATATACACACGAAAAGTAGTAGACGCCGGAAAGTCGAATTCACGTTTACCTAAATGCGGGAAAAGTGCTCTTGGGAAAGTTAACGACGTAGAAACTCCCATCTCCCAGCTATTCATTAGAGAACTTTTCTCGCCTCCTCCAGTCTGCCATTCATAAGAACCTTTTAGTTTTACATTCCAGCTTTCTCCTCCTCCGAATACATTGTTACGGGTAACACCAAAAGAAGCACCAGGACCTGTCTGGTCATTGCTCTTGGTTACTACATTTAATTCAAGTTCCGCATCCAAGGGCTTGGCAAAGGTAGCTTGGATCGTTACATCCAATGTATCACAAGCAGCTGTTGTGTCCCGAGGTGCATACTGCAAATCAAAATAACTAAATATCCCTAACTGACTTATTTTCTGTTGAATCTGCTCCTGACGATACTGACTGTAAAGACGGGTACTATTAGCAGCCCGCATTCGTTCATTCCGTACAAAAGCCTGATAGTTCAACCAACGATAAAGCATATTAGGACGTACACGCAATTTATCATAAAAATGTATATTCAGGTTTCCATAATGCAAACTGTCATTAGGTTCTTCTCCGTTCTTTCCAAACAAATAGACTGAACCATTTCCCACATAATAAGGACGTTGAGCAGCAGCTGGTAATCCGGGGATTGGAATTAACCGAAGACTAACATTTCCTCCCGGCACAAGAGTGGTATCCGCCTGATAAGTCATATAATCAGGACGGAAATAAAAATAGCCGCGGTTACGCAACAAACTACTGATGCGGGTACGCTCGTCATCCAAATCTACTACATTAAATTGCTCACCGGGTGTCAGATAGGATGCACGTCGCCCTTTCTCCATGATCTGCAAAGTCTGAGGAGTGAAACGCTGATAATAAACCGTATCAATAAAATAAGGATTCTTCATATCCACAGTATACAGGATATCAGCTTTCAGACTATCTTTTTTATCGACTACAGTTTTATAAGATACCGTCCCATTGAAATACCCGTAATCATGAAGCAAATTAGTAGCTGCCTTCATACGCACTTCGGGATTGACCGCAGAGATAAATACGGGAGGATTAGCTGCAAAACGGTTAAACATCCACCGACCAAAACCTTTTTTATACTTCACAAAATCGTTGTACATCCATACTTTAAAAGGAAATGGTAAAAAACCTAATATTTTGGTACTAGGAGTTTTATTAAGAGCAGCCGATACCTCGGTTATAGCAGCGTCACCTATGGGTGTTTTCGATTCGTTCAACACAACTGTCTTTTGCCCTGTATACAGTACTTCACCTTCCGGGAGATTTTTCGTCAGCGAACATCCCATCAGGAAACAAATGCCTATCAGGCTACAAATCCATATTGCAATATAGTTATGTTTCATTCTTACTTCTTTTTCTTAAAGATAAACAATTCACCTAGTTTGTCCAATTTCTTGCGTAGAATCAAACCGACTCCGGTTTCAGTTATTTCTCCTTCAAGTACACTTTCGTAATTCTTATCATAGAACAAACGGACATAACGGGTTCCTGTACGGTCAAGACGATACTCAAGAGAAATATTGTCGATAAAGGATTCTGCATCATTGGTTGCATTCTCACCTGTAGACACTTTACCGCCAATAACAATTTGGAAACGATTATTGAAGAAACGTTGAGAATAACGGAAACTGTAATCCGTACGCTTTCCTCCTGTATCCGTAGTATTATGATCTTCAATACCTACAGACACACTTGCATTCTTCAAATTACCCATCAATGCATTAATCTGACTACTAAGTACTGAGTTTAAGGCAGCTCCCATGTTCAAACTACCCAATCCGCCTCCACCACCTCCAATTGGTCCGGTGCCGAGATATGTCTTAGCAACCATAATGTAGAGTGCCTGTTTACCCCGTTCTTCTGCTCCCATGGCAGTCAGTTCATTTTGTATCGTTGCATCTTCGGGAGCAGATACATCAAATGCAAAGGAAAGATTATCCAACCGATTCTTTACAATAATAGATACGTCGAAATTTACCATTCGCGTTCCACCATTTTCGCCCTCGGATACAGAAGCCCGAATACGATCAGTTGCTTTAAAATTCAATAATGGATCCATGAGATTTCCAGTCCATTCAACATAACTGCCATTTTCTATCGCAAATTCTTTAGCTGCAATAACAGGTAAAGCATACTTCATCAAACCACCAGTCAGTGTGTATCGTCCGGTCAACGTCATATCACCTTGTGGCGTATATTTCAAAGAAAGATCACCTCCACCTTCAAGTTCGACACGATCATCACTGCTTGCATCCAGATCGACTTTCAGACGGACAGATGGATCGATGTGTACCATCATGATCATATCCAAACCTCCTAAAGATACGGTTGGCACCTCCTGTTGAACTACTGTAGTAGTATCACTAAATGAAGTAAAGGTCACCAAACTTCCCAAGCGGTCCTGTACTGTCAATGGAGAATCTGTCAGCACATAAGATACATCAGTACTACCCAATAAATCTATATTTCCGCGCATATTCAAACCATCCAACGGACCTTTCACTGTTGCTTTGATATCTGCTAACACCTTTCCATAAACCAGACTTTCGCGAGTACGTTTTGCATTCAATAGTGTATAATTCTGTGCCTGCATATCTAAATTTGCCATCGGACGACTCATATCACGAAAATCCACATAACCATTAATGGTAAACGGATTCTTTCCGGTAGTATAAATAGCAAACTTATCAAATACCAAACGATTATTCTTCAACCCTATAGGACGATTATCAAGCAAGAAATTAGCCCCATATTGGCGAGAAAGAACATTCACACTGTCCAATATCAGCTCTCCATTTATCAAAGGCTGTTGTGTACTTCCCGTTATATGTATGTCCCCATCCATATCTCCTGCCAGTGTTACTATTTGATTCGGGATAAAGACGTTTGCAACACGTAACGGGAAATGCTCTAATGTAGTATTTATCTCAAGACTGTCTTTACCGGTGTGAGTAGGTATTAATTTCCCATCTGCCACCATTATTTCTACTTGCTCATGATTCAAATAAGCATTTATGTACTGTTTACCCTTTTCGCCCGGTAACCAAGTCGCACCCAAGGTTATATCACCGATCCGTTGCCGCTCATAAGTAAGTTCATCAATAGCAACCTCGGCAGATAGCTGTAGATCCTTCTCCGTTTGTATATAATGAGCTTCGGCAGTGAACAGTCCGGTGATTTCCGGGAAATATGGTAATACACTACTAATCTCTTTCAAACGTATCTTTCGAGCCTCGATATCGAGATTCTGTAAAGATACGGTATCTCCCTGTACAGAATGAACTCGAACCCCCATTCCTTCATTATCCAGCATATCTACATTAGCGTACACACGCATGTTTTTATGTAAATAAATCCAGTTATGGTTTTCATTAAAATGGAACTTACGGAATGCTATAATGGGTTCTTTGGGAATTAATGTAAAGGCAATACCATCTCCTTTACCATTTCCACCGACTAAAGGACGGGCATTAACTCCTAATAAAACACCAGTTTTTCCTCGCACATTTTTATACTCAACCATTAATTCAGCATCCTTATCATGTATCTCTCCAATCAATGAAGAAGAAAATGAGAATTGCGGATTTCTTGGCCCGTTAATAACGCTCCATGAAACTTCATCATGGTAGTGTCTTGCTTTACGGTAAAAAAGATAGTATCCAATTGCAAAGTATCCACTTTCAGAGCATGAACAGCAGCCTTACCGTTAATTCCCCAATCAGGTGCCGAACCAAATTTCAAAGAAGCATCATGATATGAAATATTTCGTGTTGCCAAGAAATATGCCAACGGATTCTCCTGGCCGGCAGAAAAAGAAAATATAGCTGATGGCAAAGCTTTGCGCAACTCTGCATGATTCAACGACTTCTCATCAATCTGTTTCATTAGTATATCGACAAAATGGGTAGATTGACGAATCAGAGGATAAACTCCGGCGCGTGCACTTAAGTTAAGTTTCATATCACCTGCTATCAGATGAGTGTACACCCGATCTTTACGGGCTTCCGCAGTAAAGTTAAATGCGAGCGGACGTTTCAGCGGTTTCGGAGCAATTCCTAACTCATGTAAATCTAATTGAGTAACGTCCATTGTTACTTTTCCATCAGGATATTTATGCGCCAAATGATATTCAGCATCAGCCGTCATCTTCAACAAAGCATTGTCACTTATCAGATGGGCAGTAGCTAAAGCTCTTTTAAGGTCTCCTGTCAAATGAATGTCGGAAATATGATATTGAGCATATTGAAAATGATCAACAGTGAGGTCTAAATTTGCTCGAGAACGATAAGACATGACATCCAATCCGCGTCCACTTGCTTTTGCAGAAAGTGAAAGTTCATACAAAGAATCTTTTGGCAAAAAATGATGCAATTGCAAATCAGTTACTTTCAGATCTGCTGTATATACTTCGCTTGATGTATTCAAAGCCGCATTCGCATCGATCGTACCTCCTTTATTCTTCAACTTCAATTTGACCTTGTATTGTGGTCCTTTTATATCTACTTTAGTCGATAAATTCATACTATCGGGAATCACTAACGTACCGTTGGGAGCAGTACCCATCAATGCGGTCAGAAAGTTCAGATTACCTGTCTTCATTTCCAAACCGATTGTTCCTGAACGAGTCAGACTATCCGCCAAATTTTCCATCAATCCTCCACCTTTAGCAGAAAAAGCTCCCGGTAAATCAACCGTAAAACCGGAAATTTGCATTTGCTTCAAATTCCCTTCCGTCCCTGCACGAATGACGAGTGGACGGAAAGGATAAGCTTTTTTAAAGCTATCCGGCAATCCTCCTGCAAACAACAACACATCTTCTTTACCGATAAAAGCATTGAAACGGGCAGTTAATCGTCCGGCAGTCGGAATATTAATTAGTTCCCAATAAGTTTGTGCCGTCAAATTCATTTCAGAATGAGGTGTCTTTAAAATCAGATTGGGAACACGAATAATAGAATCATTAGAAAATAAATGCCCGGTTAGTGAAGTAATACTTAAACCCGAACGTTCATTCATCGTAGCTTCACGAATGATCGCATTCATATCTCGCCCCTGATAAAGTAAAGAATCCAATCCAATCTGAATATCACGGACCGCAATATGAGAAGCATCGAAACCTTTCGCAGGCTCAGCATTTCCTGTATCATAACTGGCAGAAGCACCCGATAGGAGAAATTGTTTCAAAGCATAAGACTGATTCTTCAGGTCTGCATAGCCTTCATTGATCGTAGCTTCTCCAATATGAGCAGCCATCTTCATCGAGTCAGTAGGAAGTTCCATATTGAACGATATATTATTTAATTTCAGTTGATGAAGGTCTATTTTCCAGTTTATCGGTGATGTGGCAGTAGTATCTTTAGGCGTCGTTGTAGTATCATTCATTAACAATTGTACATGGGTATCAGAAAGTTCTGCCCGATTGACAACAGCTACTTGATTAGGCAGATCAACCCCATGACTTTCCAATAGAAATTGTCCTAGAACGCCTTGAACTTTCATACCTTCTATTAAATTAGCAGAATTAACGACTACATTCTTCAAGGTTATATCGTCCACTTCTACTTTTCCTTTAAAAAGAGGCATTGCCTGTACATGTACATTCAGGCTTTCCAATGACAATAAAGTATCCGGTTGCTGAATAACTTCTACCCCGCGCACTAATAAATTAAGTGGAAAACGTAAATCAATCCGCTGAATTTGAATATCCATTCCAGTTGCTTTTGAAGCATATGATGTAACCTCCCGACGTAAAAGATTCTGTACGGGAGGAATATAGAGCAATACCATCAGTATCGCAAAGAGTAATACCGGGGTAAGCAGTATCCAGCTCACCCATCTTATCCATTTTCGTTTCATGCAGGATGTGTCAGTGTATAAAGATGATACAAAGTAAACAATTAAATCTGAAAAAAGGTTTGGCTACAAGGCAAAACTTGCTTATCAACAGGAATCACGTTTTCCATAATTTTGTGCCAAATGGATTACTTTCTGAATTAAGTTCAACACTTCTTTTGTCGTTATATGTATTTCTTGAGTAAACTCCTCACTACGACGCCCTTCTAACCAGCTCAACTTTGGAACTATTTCAACCGCACCAATTAAAGTAAAAAGAGGAAGGAGTTTATGAGCCATAGCTGCTATTCCATCTACTTGTTTGTTATCCAAAGAGCATTGCATTTGGGCTGCATTCTTTATAGTTTCTTCAATGAAACTCTTTATAATATTTTGGGCTGCTTCCGGATCATCTTCGGAAAAGGCAGTTAAGGATGAAAAATTCAACGAAGATGTTTCAGACGAATTACAAGAGGGCGTTGGGGGGACTGAGTTTTTACTTCATCAGTTAGAAGTTTCTCTTTATCCAGTACTACCTGTCCACCATATACTACAGAAAGCAATTCTTTGATAGTAAAAGGTTTATGTAAACAACCGGCAAATCCATGTTCATGCAAAGCCTCTTCATCCATTTCGCTTCGTGCAGTAACAGCTATAATCGGAATAGTCCGTGCTTGGGAAATATTGGATGCACGCAATAGTTTCACCAAGTCAAATCCATTAATAGCAGGCATTTGTATATCGGTTAATAATACGTCAAATTCAGAAGAGCGAAGCTGTTCTATCAGTTCTTCCAATTGTTCACAACAAACTGTTACAATCTGCGATTGTGCCAACATAGCAGCAGTTAGACTTAATTGAATTTTATCATCATCGATAAGAAGAATCCGCAAAGTCTTTTGAGGATTAACAGTCTCAAGATTTGCAGATTTCTCTTCCAATGCCTCCGAATATTTATTTTCCTTCACTGATCTGCCCACAGGATAGAGGGGCAAGATTACAGTGAAACAGCTTCCTTCTCCCAACGTACTCTTTACATCAATCTCACCTTCAAGAAGAGTGACCAGTTTTTTCACGATAGACAGACCAAGTCCAAAACCTTCCTCTCCCTGTGCACCAGGAAGTCGTGTGAACTCCTGAAATATTCGTTCACGATCCCCTGGAGCCATTCCTTTTCCTGTATCTGTAATAGTAATTGTCAATCTGGATGAACGATAGGAAACATCTAATGTGATTCCTCCTTTTTGAGAAAATTTCACTGCATTCGACAAAAGATTATTCACGATCTGACGCATCCGTAAAGGATCACTGATATATTTATCCGATAATTCAGGAGCTATATTACATTTCAAAGCCAATCCCTTTGCAGCGGTTAGCGGTTCAAAGCTAACACGTATTTCTTCAAACATTTGGGCCGGATTGAAAACAATACGATTGACTTCCGCTTTGTTCAGATCAAGTCGATGAAAGTCCAGCAGATCGCTAACCAGCTTCAACAAATGTTCTGATGAGCTTTTCATGTTTTCCAAATAGAAACGTTGTCTCTCATCTTCCGTTAAATGGGAAAGTAATTCTGTATAGCCCATAATGGAACCTAATGGCGCTTTGAAGTCATGAGTTATGGCAAGCATTAGTTTCTCACGCGCAACAAGTAGGTCTTCCGCTCGTTTATTAGCTTCCTCCAGTTGTTGTCGATAACGATTACTGCGAGTGATATCCCGACCGATCAGCACCAGAAAAAAGCCGGACAGCAACACTGCACCAATGGCAATTCCCGCAATAATACGTGCTGAACGCATTCTCACAGCCTGCTGTAATTCTGCATCCTGTTGGGCGCGAATAGACATTTCCTCCTCATAACCTTTGATGAGGCTATCCATTCTTGCCGTCAGTTGATTATTCATCCGTTGATATTTCGTACTGGTACGCCGAATACTCTTTTTCTGTTGCAAACGTTTCTCTTCATTCGCCATACGTATTTTCTGTTGAAGAGAATCGGTTGTTGAAGTAGCAGGTTCCAAAATTGTATCTGTCGCAACTTCCAAAGAAGTATTCACTAATACGGCACTATCCTGTTTTGAAGGTACAAATGCTTCTGCTAAACGTTTAAAAAAACTTTTCTTCTTCGGAGTGGTCAATAAAGAATCACGTTTTGTAATCACCCGATGTTGCACACGCTGTACGGTTATCACTGAATCCTGCTGTTCCGAAATAATTTCTTCAATTTCTGAAGTAGAAAGCAAATTGTCATTTGCCTCACTCAATACCCGTAACATTTGAAGCGTATTCTGGTCCTTCTCATGAAGAAGTAACATCAAACTATCTGTCCGTAGATTTTGCTGGTTATCGGCAGCCGACAACTTTTCCATCTCATGATGCACAAATATCAATGAGAAAAGAAGAATCGCCAACAATAGAGTATATCCAATGGTGATTTTCAGTTTAGTAAAACGAAAAGAAGACATAGATTATAAATATGATGAATTTGCTGCCAAAGTTCTCGTCTTCTGACGAAAACGTAACCATAACATAAACCCTGCACTAGTCAGTCCAAAAGGAAACGCCATCCAGACACCTACAATTCCCCAATTCATCATAAAGCCACAGAAATAGCCAACAGGAAGGGAAATCAGAAAGTAAGCGACAAAAGCGATGAACATCATCGGTTTCACATCAGAAATTCCCCGCAAAGCATTGGCAAATGTTATTTGCAAACCGTCACCAAACTGGTATACCAGAAATGGGAAAATAAGAGATGTCACCATAGCTGCAACTTCCGGACTATCTGTAAACCAATTACCCAAATGATTACGACATAGAAAGACTATCAACGAAAGTACAAAACCTAAAACCATCATCACATGAAAACCGGCATAAGCTGAACGACGTACATTAAGCATATCATTTTGACCTTTAAAGTTACTAACACGAACAGCAACAGCAGCTCCCATTCCATAGTACATCATGAAAGTAAACTGAGAAATTGCTAACATAACCTGATGAGAGGCTAAAGCTATAGTGCCCAACCATCCAATCATTATCGCACTCAAACTGAAAGAGGCTGTCTCCATTCCCATTTGCAAGGCAATGGGCCAACCCAAACCATTCAGACGGCCAAATATCGTACGCGACCATCCCAAACGGTAAAAACCTATTTTATAACGAAGAAAACGGCGACTGCGTAAAAAGACTAAAACAAAAATAACGACCATCATAATACGGGAAAACAAAGTACTAATACCTGCCCCCAATAATCCCAACTCAGGGAAACCAAGTTTGCCATAAATCAGAATATAATTCCCGATAATATTCAATACATTTCCACCCAACAATATCCACATGGCCGTTTGTGTATCAGTTATACCATCGGTAAATTGCTTGAATCCATTGAAAAGCATAACGAAAATCAATGAAGCAAGCAAAACAAGATAATAAGGTCTTATTAAGGGGATCAGTTCTTCCGGCTGTCCAAGATTCTCCAGATTGAAATAAAGGACACACATACATATTGTAAGCAAAACAGCTATCAATAAATTCGCCAATAAACTACAACGTAGTGCTTGACCGGCAGGAGCAAACTGATGGGTACCATACAACCCTCCTACAATAGGTGTTAATCCGTACGAAAATCCTGTGCTAAAAATAATAACCAGATTGAACACATTATTAACAAAAGAAGCTGCTCCCAGTTCTATTGTGCTATGATGTCCGATCATTAAAGTATCGGCAAAACCTAGTACTATAACCCCAATTTGCCCGATCACAATCGGCAAACCCAGATAAATTAATGCTTTATAGTGTTCTTTGTATATCTTATAGAACATTGCTTTCAAACACCTTGTTTTTTATAATACAATATAACCCCATTCTCTTTTCGAAAAGCTGTCTGGGCTACATCTTGCAACTGCTTTGCAGTTACTCTACGATAACAATCCACCTCAGATTCCAAATCTTCCGCCTGTCCAAGTAGTTCGAACCAGGCTAAATTAGTCGCTACATTCAAATAATTGATATTTCCGAATATCTGAGTCGATTCAAACTTATTTTTTACTTTTTCCAATTCCTTTGCATCCACTGTTTCCTGCTGTAAAAATTCTAATTCTTCCCGTACAGCAGCTTCAGCTTGTTCCAAAGATACACCGGCTGATGGTTTCCCACAAATATGGAATAAACCTGCATCTACACTACCGGCAATATATGCATCAATACTAGAGAATAGTTGTTTCTCTTGTACAAGACGCTGATTGAATCGGCTGGAACGTCCGTTACTTAATATATCTGATAAAATATCGAATGCGTAATAATCTGAAGAATGATGATCGCACATGTGATATGCCATAAATAAAGAATCAAGCGGCACATTGCGTTCCACCGTCAATCGGCGTTCTTCTGTTTGTACCGATTCCTGTGGCAGATTTCTTACTGGTACTTCCCTACGAGGAATAGATCCAAACCACTTTTCCGTGAATGCCACCGCCTCTTCAAAAGAAATATTTCCTGTAACAGCCAGTATTGCATTATTCGGAGCATAGAAGCGGAAGAAGAAATCTTTCACTTCTTCCAAAGTCGCATTAGCAATATGTGATAAATCTTTTCCAATGGTCGGCCATTGATAGGGATGTGTCCGATAAGCCAAAGGACGCAAAAGATGTCCCACATCTCCATAAGGTTGATTCAAACAGCGCTGCTTGAACTCTTCCATTACCACGCCCCGCTGTACTTCCAGACTCCGTTCACTGAAATCAAGACTCAGCATACGATCGGATTCCAGCCAAAAACCGGTTTCCACATTTTGCCGAGGTACAGTGAGGTAGTAATTGGTAATGTCATTGTTTGTCCAGGCATTATTCTCACCACCCGCCAATTGAAGCGGCATATCATAATCGGGGATATTTACCGAGCCGCCAAACATCAGGTGTTCAAACAGATGGGCAAAACCGGTATGTTCGGGATGTTCATCACGAGCTCCCACATTATATAATATATTAAGGGCTACCATCTGCGTACTTTCGTCCTGCGAATGTACCAGACGTAACCCATTGTCAAGAATATGCCTGTTTATTTTCATTTATTCTACTTCTACTTTTACAATTTTCACATCTTCTTCAGGACGGTCACTACGATCCGTTTTCACCTGCTGAATCTTGTCTACGATATCCATTCCTTCTACCACTTCACCGAACACAGTATATTCACCATCCAAGTGCGGAGTTCCTCCTATTGTAGTATAAGCTTCTACCTGTTCGGGAGTAAAACGGAATTCAGGTTGTTTGGCTGCCTCCTCCTCTGCCTGGGCAATCAATTTATCCTGTAACTCAAGAAGACCTTTTTCATCATTGTTTTTCCGCATTTTATAGATATCTTTCATGTGTTTTTGAGCTAAGGTATTAAAAATAAGAGTGACCTTATTTTCATTCATCCCTCTTTCCATATTTATCAGGGTAGTGTCGTTGTAAACTTTACCCGTTACTATATAAAACTGACAACCGGATGACTCTTTCTTCGGATTCACATTATCTCCTTGACGGGCAGCAGATAAAGCACCTCTCTTATGGAAATATTTCGGATATACAAATTCTGCCGGAATAGTATAACCTACATCACCCGAACCCAACATTTTTCCTTTCGGAGCATTCTTTGATTCCGGATCACCGGCCTGTATCATAAACTCTTTAATCACACGATGAAACAATGTTCCGTCATACACTCCTTCTTTAGCTAATTTGATAAAGTTATCCCGATGTTTCGGTGTCTCATTATACAACTTAACTTTGATGTCACCCAAAGTTGTTTCAATCTTTACCAATGTTTCCTTATCCATATTATCTCCTTTTTTGTTACCTGTTTTACAAGCCATGAGTCCGAAAAACGATATGGTTAATAGTATTAATACAATCTTTTTCATAACACTTTTATTTAATTTAAGTTTGCAAATATACTACTTTCACTGAAATCCTCTTACCTTTGTACCTTAATAAAAGAGGAAAAACCTGATATGATGAAATCTATATTAATCGTCGAAGATGATATCACTTTTGGGATGATGCTGAAAACCTGGTTAGGTAAAAAAGGATTTGAAGTATCTTCGGTAAGTAATATTGCCCGTGCACGCAAGTATATCGAAAACCAAGAAACAGACCTGATTTTATCAGATTTACGTCTACCTGACCAAGATGGTATCGATCTCTTGAAATGGATGAACGGGCAGGATAAAAAGATTCCTCTCATCATTATGACTGGCTATGCAGACATCCAATCTGCTGTACAAGCGATGAAATTGGGTGCACGAGATTATGTCGCAAAACCAGTGAACCCAGAAGAGCTACTGAAGAAAATATCGGAAGCATTGCTAGAAGAGCAAACTCCTGCCACTCCCACTGCTAGTAAATCTTCGCCTAAAAAAGTTGTTGCTAAAGAAGTTACAGAATCGCACCGGACATACTTGGAAGGAGAAAGTGAAGCTGCCAAACAGTTATATAATTATGTTGGTTTAGTAGCTCCCACTAATATGTCTGTACTTATCAACGGTTCGAGTGGAACCGGAAAAGAATATGTAGCTCACCGCATTCACCAGCTTAGCAAACGGAATGATAAACCATTTATCGCAGTAGATTGTGGCTCTATTCCTAAAGAATTGGCAGCTTCCGAATTCTTTGGTCATGTGAAAGGTTCTTTCACTGGAGCTTTGAATGATAAAGTCGGTGCTTTCGTCGCTGCAAATGGGGGTACGATCTTTTTGGATGAAATAGGAAATCTCAGTTATGAGGTACAAATACAACTGCTCCGGGCTTTACAGGAGCGAAAAATACGTCCTGTCGGCTCAACTCAGGAAATAACGGTAGATATCCGCCTTGTATCTGCAACCAACGAGAATCTGGAACAAGCTATCGAGAAAGGTACCTTTAGAGAAGACCTTTATCATCGAATCAATGAGTTTACTTTACGAATGCCGGATCTGAAAGATCGTAACGAAGATATCTTACTGTTTGCCAACTTCTTCCTCGATCAAGCTAATAAAGAATTGGATAAGCATTTAATCGGTTTTGATTCCAAAGCATCCAGATTGCTAATGGATTACCATTGGCCTGGTAACCTGCGCCAAATGAAGAATATTGTAAAACGTGCTACTTTATTAGCTCAGGGCAGTTTCATCACCCCTACCGAACTGGGAACGGAACTATTAGAGACTACTGTGACTAATATTACAAGTATGGCTTTAAGAAATGAAGAATCTGAAAAAGAACATATATTGGAAGCATTACGACAAACTGGAAACAACAAAAGTAAGGCTGCCCAATTACTAAACATAGATCGAAAAACATTGTATAATAAATTAAAGCTATACAACCTATAGACGGAATCAGCTTCATCCCTTTATTAAAACACACTGGTACTCCTTCTAAAGGATGCAGCCTTTTCTGGAATATGCCTAATAACTGGGAAAAAGAAACTATTCAATATTTCCAATGACATAATTGAGAATAATGATCTCAGCTCTCTGCATCCGGATATTGTAAAACGGGGTTCCAAAGAATTAGGGAGTTATCTGAGAAAAGTGAGTGGACAACGCTCTAGCTTCAAAGCTACTAATAAACCTTACCCTTGGCCGGATGAAATAAATTAAAATACATATAAGCAAACAGGGAGTGTGGAATAATTCCACACTCCCTGTCTACATTTTCCCCACATTCCTCAGAATTTTTCACGACTAGTCACTTCTTCATTTTATTCATATCACTATATATCAACTTATTACCCTTCCTCTCTCTTTTTGGCACGTGCTTTGAAACATATTTGAACGTAAGCGTAAAACGAAACAACCGATTCCTTAACACTTATAGAAGAGAATTGAAAACATATGTCTAATAATCTTTAAAGCAAACGATTATGAAGAAATTAGTTTTAGTAGTAGCAATGTTTATGTTTGTTTGTGGTGGTTCATTCCTTGTAAAGGCCCAAAGTAACTCTGAGAAAGCTGTGACAGCCCCTACAGAAGTGAAAGCAATTGTTGTTGTTAATGACACAGTAGTCACAGACACCGTTGCCAAAGACAGCACAACAGCTGAGCCTGTCAAGGAATAACCTCACCCAAAACTCGCAGGAACAAAGTTTGCCGAAGAATAGTAAGCACACTACAAAAAAGCCATCCCTACTTCAGTCTATTCCGGGGATGGCTTTTTTTATTCAAAAATTATCGATTCTCTCTTTCCAATACAGCCAACCGAGCATACAATTCTACCAATGCTCCTTGCATCAATATTTCCCAGCTATTCTTTGAAGTCCCTCCTCGCAAATCTCATCATTCAAAAGATTATTACTCTGATGACAACTACTACTCCAAGCATGAAGCAATGATTTTTCTATATCATCAATATACTTACGATCATTATCAATAGAATAGAGTTCGAAGAATCCACGACACATAATTGTATTAAACCAAGCATGCCCAGGAGAAAGAATATTAAAACTAAGATTTAACTCTTTCGAACGATAAGGCATAAACCACTTTTTGTGGCAACTTTTAGCTATGGCGTAAGCTTCATCCAGATATTTCTGCTCACCGGTAATCTTATACAACAGACAAGCTGCCTGCAAAGGTTGTCCTGAATTATAGGAATATTTATTCTTCTCAATATCACCGGGTAAATTTGGATTTTCAGTATTCGGACGTACATTATCGAAGAAGAGATGATCAGACTTATCCTGTAAGACATTAATCATATAATCATAATATTTGATAGCCCAATCTAAATACTCCTGATCATGAGTTGCTAGATACATCTTGCAACCTAATACCGCTGCCGGTCCAGTGGAACAGGAATGTTTACTTGTGCTAGGTTCGTTTAATTCTTTCCAATGAATACCTCCCCCGCAAGTCTCGTCCCAACCATGATCTTTCAGGTAGTTCCAAACCACTTTAGCCTGAGTTAAGTATCGCATTTCATTGGTTTCTGTGTACCAATCAATCATATCGAGACCAATCCAAACATTATCGTCAAAGAAACGATCATTTCCTGCAGCCGGATAAACAGAATAAGCTAGAATATTACGATCCATCTGACAGAAATATTGTATCCCCGTAAACATCTTTTCATCCATTGACTTATATTCATTCTCAATCTCACTTCCCTTAGCAGCTTCACGCATAGCAACGAATGCAGAAAGGCCTGCCCCTTGTCCCCATACCAAAGCATCACCATCCCAATAAGCACCACCATTGTAAGGGTAATTACTTCTCCAGCAACTTCTTGAACTTTTACCAAAATATAATGCAATGACGGAAGTCATATAAGAATGTGCACGTTCTAACATAGCGGGTAACTTTATCCCCGGCTCCTCCTCCTTTTCATGGTAAGGAGTTACTGTACGACTTTTAGCTACAGAACGTTTACCCGCTTTATTAATAGCTACTACAGCAACTTCATAAGTAGCCCAATAAGGCACTTTCAATAAGTACTCATTCTTTTTCTCACTTTGTGCCGGCAATAAAACATGTCCCGGAGTAAAAGCATGGGTCGAAACATCCATCGTTATTTCTTTATAAGAGATCTCTACCAAATCCAGATCACGATTAGTAGGATTCACCCATTTCACAAGAAGTTCATTCTCATTACTGGTAGGTTCTACAGTAAACGAACCCACTGGAGATATACTACCATTCACCGGATCACTTATCTCAACATCTTCCTTGTTATCATCACTACAAGACGGGAAAACTAATAAAATGAAAAGGCTTAAAATAAATAGTTTATATATTGTTTTCATACTTCTTTAATTTAAAGTTTACTTAAAAGGCACTACAACAGGAACTTCTTCAAACTTATCCATGGGGAATTCTATATTATTAAAGCTATCATATTTACATACATGCATCAATAACTCATGATCTGAGTTAGTTCCATCTTCAATATATGCAACGGGAGCACCAGCTGAGAAATCCCAACGTCCCAATAATCCCTCTGTATTTTCTTCCACAAAATTCCATGCATTCGTTTTAAGTTGGTCTTCCGTACGACAAACTGACCAGATTCGTGCTTCAAGTATAGCACCACCAAAGAACCGTACATTATCAAAAGCCTTTCCTATGGAGATTTTACCACCATCACCACCTGCACAAAGGTCTATTTCAGAGAAATTCAGACTATTCTCTTTTATTTCACCCCAATCCACCTTGCTGCCATTAATATAAAGTTTGTACTTGTTTTGTGGATCATTCTGTTCCACATCACAATCAACGACTAATGCGAGGTGCATCCATTCTCCAAGTTTAATTACATCATGTCTGGTCCTCAACTTCAACTTGTCTCCCGTTCCAACCAAATCAATCACTCCCCATTGATTTCCCCCTTGTACTCCTTGATCACCATCATCGCCACCACGAAGAATAAAATACCCTTCCTTCCCCATGAAAGTCTGTAGCCAATAAGTATTATCAATGCGGCAGGTTAATTCCCAAGTCATCTTTTTTAATTTGAAGTTATTGTTTTTTGCTTTCAATGCATCAGCTCCAGTGCCAGACATTTCAGCAAAGTGAGTCCAAACAGCATAATCTCTACCTAAGTTCATGGCATAACGTTTATCCGGTGCTATCTTTACACGAATAGATTGTGATACCTGTTTTTTAGCATCAGTCAAAGTAAATGAAGTTTCTCCAGCCTTTTTCCCGTATACTGTAACCTTATTACCATAAATCTCCAAACGGATAATTTTTGTATCCCCTGCGTCCAAAACCTTATATTCCCCATTACCACTTGTAATTTCCACCTGTTTCTTTCCTTGATTCGCCTTCATTAGTATAACATCTTCATCAGCGTCTGTTAGAATCGGTTTCGGGGCAATTACCTCTAAAGTAACAAAAGCCTCTTTGCCTTTTCTATCAAGAACCTTAATCTCCGCATTACCTTGTCCTATACCCTTTACAATAAACTTTTCAGTATCTTCCAGTTGATCTTTACCCAAAATTTCAACGCATTGATTCTCATCCTCTATTTCTAATGAATATCCTCCGTTTCCTGTACATATTTCGACCATAGCTTCATCCTCGCCTTCTACATTTGAATAGAGTGTATACGAAGTCTCTTTCAGTTTTAAGTCAAACTCTGCAGCTGTATTTACCTGAATCTTAACACGCTGATAATACTTATCTTTAAGATATACGACTCCCTGAGCATTATTTTCTCCAGGTACAGCTGTCAGTTTTATCTTGTTACCATCAATTTCAGCGGTAACAACTTCTTCATTCGCAGAAGTCACTGTATATTCTCCATTACCGGATACAATATTAACTACTCGGGTTTCACCCTGCACAATATTCATTTCATTGGCATCGACTTTCAGCTCAACCATATCAGCAGGTATTCCATTGTTTTGGTCATCATTATCATCGCTACATGCACAAAAACAAAGCAGTGGGACGATCATAAAGTACTTTGTAAATTTCATAATACATTAAATTTAATTCAAACAAAATAAAAAGATAAAAGCTCTATTAATTAAAGCAATGCAGACAAAGGATCATAATATTGATTCATAGTTTTAAGATAAAAATTAAATATGTTTTTCACTCAATTAATTTATCGATAAAATTAAGATATTAGTCTACCTTTCAGTACAAAGAGTACATATTTTAAAACAATAGGCACATATATTTACTATTTTGGCACAATTACATTCTATTTTTACGATTACGGAATGCAAAATAATAAAAAATTAAACAAGGAGGCCTACTATTTACAGATAATATAATCATTCAAAAAACATCAATTATCGTTCTACTTCTCCCAAATGTTTTTCCCGGAATTCTCTTGGAGTACATTCATACTTATCACGAAATAATTTAAAGAAGGTTACCTTGTTCGAGAAACCTGATTCAAATACAACTTCATCAATTGTCTTTTTAGTCGTCAATAATAAGTCTTTCGCTATATGTAAACGACATTCTCTGATTAGGCTCGTCGGACTATCTTCACCCATTTCTTCCATTTTACGATATAGGCTACGAGAGCTAATAGCTAATTTATCTGCGATAAAACGCGACGTAAGTTCTTTGTTCGTAATATTATCATTTATAATCTTTAGCACAGATTGAAGGAATTTCTTTGAATCCTTATGAGTTAATTTTCCATCAGACTTCTCAAAGGAACTGATTGGAGAACTAAAATAATTCTTTAATACCTCTTTACGTTCCATCACTTGCCCTACAGAAATACGTAAATATTCTGCATTAAAAGGTTTCGTGATATACATTTCTGCTCCGGCAGAAAGAGCTTCCATCTGTTGTTCCATTTCATGCCGTCCAGAGACTATAATAATAGGTATATGCGATGTTTCTTTCGTTGATTTTATTTTTCTAATAAGCTCAACACCACTGACTTCCTGCATCATAATATCACAAATTATCACATTCGGATACACCTCATTCATCACTTGCTCTAAGCGTGAAGCATCTTGCAGAGTCAATACATTAAAATCACTAGAAAAGATTTCACCAATAAACCATAGCATTTCCAGTTCATCGTCAATTACCAATAAGGTAGGACGCAACTTATCAAATTCATAAACAGGTAACTTTATCCTTGGCTGTGTGTCTATTTTAGGAATATATTCAGAAGCTATCCGCTTGGAAGTATTCGCTTCTGTTGTCAAATCCAATTGCGGTAAAGTTAAAGTAAACAAGATCCATCCATCAGGAATATTCTCAACTTTCAAAGTACCATCCAAGAGTTTAGCCATATTATAAGAAATAGCAAGACCGAGTCCATTCCTGGAAAAGTTCTTATCATCTTGATTCTCAAAACTATCCAATATAGCGTAACGGTTAAAGATATATTGATAATCTTCCTCTTTAATATAACTCCCTTCATTAGCAACTCGAAAAATTAAATGATTATTTTCTGTTACATCCAACTCTAATTTGATTCCTTTTCCATCCGGAGTATATTTAAAAGCATTGGAAATCAGGTTAATAACTATAGTATTCAGAAAACCTTTATCGGAATTCCAGATTACTTGCTCCGGGATCTTACTTAAAAAAGAGAGATTTCTTGATTTAGCCATTTCAACGAAAGTCTTAGCTATACCTTTCATAATAGAAGAAACATCCAATGATTCAATGCGTACTTCCCTGTTACCTGTTTCAATACGGCGGAATTCGATAAGTTCATGTATAAGGTTATTCAGTCGTTCAGCATTTGTCTGAATCATTGTCACATAATCTACTACAAACTTACTAAGTCCTTTAGAAGAAAGAATCCGTCCGCAGGGCCCATAAATTAATGTTAGGGGAGTACAAAATTCATGAGCTATATTCGTAAAGAAACGTAGTTTTGATTCAAAAACATTTTTCTGATGACGCTTTTCAATTTCATTCAGTAGTTCCCGCTTCCTCCGTTGAGAACGAACGATGATAGAGTGTATCAATAATGCAGTAATAGAAAACAGACATATCGCATAAATTAGATAGGCCCACCAGGAGGCATACCAAGGATCAGCGATGCGAATCACTAAAGAGTAGACTTTACTTTCCTTGTCGAATACACTATTATAGTATTTTACTAATAAAGTATATTCACCAGGAGCCATGTTCGTAAAAGATACGGCACTTTCTTTACCATTATTAATCCATTGATCACTTAGTCCTTTCAATTTATAGAAATAAACACAATTATTTCCATTCAAATAATCGACGGAAGTAAAAGATACAGCAAAGAAATTCTGATCGTATTTCAAATTCAAGACTTCGTTTTCTTTCTTCTTAGTGATAAACTCACCTAAGTTATATTGCTCTCCAAAAATAGAAAGTTTATCAAAATAGATTGGAGGCATATAAAGTTGTTCTGGGAGTCCATCCGCCTGAATCGTCACAAAACCGTTGATCCCACCAAAAAACAGAGTTCCTGTTTCCGGATCCCTAAAAGCAGCCCCATCGCTGAATTCAACCACCTTTAGTCCGTCTCCGAAACCATATGAACGGAACACATTTCGTTTTGAATCAAAATTAATCAATCCCAGATTGGTACCCATCCAGAAATCATCAGGTGCATTTTTCAGTATAGTATGAATGGTATTATTCAAGAAGCCACTTTTGACATTAAAAAGCTGGTATGAAGTTTCTGAAGTATATTTTATTAACCCGGAACTTGTACCAAACAAATAATTATTACTACTGTCTTTACTGATAGCAAGAATATTATTTAATGTCATATTTTCATATTTATGAGTTGGAATTGGTTCCAAGCCATTGGTTATTTCATTGAAACTAAACACTCCATATCCTTTATTACCAAACAATAAATTGCGATCACTCTCCGAATAAATAGTGAAGAAATGGTTGGAACTAAATTCTCCTTTATTGATCACATAACGCTGTACATCTTCAAGAACCGGATTATCCGGTGTCCCGGCAACACGTGCTCTGATTACTCCCATTCCGACACTTGCCATCCAAAGTTCCGATTCTGTAGTTTCATAAATATCATGTATATACTTAATATTCTCATTACCAATTAAAATTGGTACTTTCTTCATACGTTTTTCTCGATAAGAGTAATAGTTCAACCCTTCCTCATCACCGATCCACAACACGTTCCGATGGCTTTTCGCAAAACAGTAGACAGCATTACTACCTAATGCACTATTCGCAGTAGTTACCGTCTCCGTCCAGCAATCGGAAATATTCTTATTCACTTCGTAGTCATAAATCTTAAGAATACCATTTCCTTTAGTACCCACCCAGAAAGTTTTCTCCGTATCCAAATACAATGCACGCACCGGACGTCCAATCTTTGCCGTATAATTATTTAAGACAATTGACTTAATAGAATAAAAAGGATTGGAATAAAGGTAGACTCCCTGACCGTCTGTACCAATCCATACAACATCTTGAAAACGGTCTTTTGCCAAACAGAAGACTCCACTATTAATAGGCAATTGTTGGATCTGATATTCATTACCATCCTTCTGCTTCTCCAACATCAGAATACCATCCATTATAAAACCGACAAAATAGTTATTATGATACTTAATAATGGAGGAGATTTTGCCACGTGACTGTATTTCCTTGCCTAAATTTGTAATCCATTCATTCTTTTTAGCCGGAATATGATAAACATAGAAGTTGTACTCTTTATCAACATAGAAAAGAGACTGTTCATCGTTGAAACAATAAAGTAATGAGGTTTGATAATCTAAACCACTTTTCTGGGGAATTAAGGTTATATCGCCTGTTGAATTCTCTAGTTGTACATCGTAACAACGGGTATACCCTTTCATTACGACCCACATACGATTGTTTATATCAAAAAAGAAAGTGATAATGTCTGAAACAGGAATTCCCGCAATATTGATTTTCTTAAAGCCCCCCTCCTTTTTATGGTAATAGTAAATACTGTTGCTATCCTGAATAATAAATAAGGTACCATTATTATCCTTATTCATAAAAAACAGTTTTCGAAATTCATTATAGCGAGTAATTGTATTTGTCTTGTGATCCAGCCGATTCAGTCCATAATAAGTCTGGATCCAATAAATATCCTCTCCAGTACAAACGATTTTGTCAATCAGATTACCGGATATATACTCACTGTTGTCATGGGGCTTAAATTCTTCAATTTCTTGTCCATCATATATATTCAAACCGTCACAAGTACCGATCCACATTAGTCCGCGTTCATCCTGACATAAGGAAGTTATTGCACTGTTGGACATATATTCCTTATCTGCAATCTGCTTCAGATTATAGGCATAAGCTGTATTCAACAACAGACTTACAATAAAAAACAAAAGTAAAATAGAGTGTTTCTTCATAGTGTTTCATTCATAGAATTGCTCTATGACAAAGGTAAAGAAAAAATCTTTCAAATCACTATTATTGGTAGGATATAAGTAAAAAATAGCGCCATAATAGTTAATAATAGTGCCAAGATGCAATTTGCATTCTCTATTCTTAATGCCAGCTTCTGTATTCTCCCTATTTTCGTCTTAGAAACTATTTAAATATATAATTTTATTGATTCATGATGACACATTTATCATTTAAGCACCTGTTAATTTTGGGAAGTGCTGTATTCTGTAGTTTGCAAGCTTCTGCCATCAAAAATCCGGTAGACTATGCAAGTACTTTGGTAGGTACGCAGTCGAAATTCGAACTTTCTACGGGAAATACATATCCCGCCACGGCGCTACCATGGGGAATGAATTTCTGGACACCGCAAACCGGTAAGATGGGAGACGGTTGGGCATACACTTACAATGCCGACAAAATCCGAGGATTCAAACAGACTCATCAACCAAGCCCATGGATGAATGACTACGGTCAGTTTTCCATTATGCCGATTGTAGGAGAGGCAGTATTTGACCAAGACAAACGTGCCAGCTGGTTTTCTCACAAAGCGGAAATAGCTAAACCTTATTATTATAAGGTATATCTTGCCGATCATGACATTACTACAGAATTAGTGCCAACTGAACGTGCCGCTATGTTCCGTTTCACATTTCCGGAAACAAATAACTCATACGTTGTTATCGATGCTTTCGATAAAGGTTCCTATGTAAAGGTTATGCCCGAAAAGAACCAGATTATTGGCTATACAACCAGAAACAGTGGGGGTGTGCCCGAAAACTTCAAGAATTACTTCGTAATTAAATTCGACAAACCGTTCACATTCACTTCTGCCGTTAAAGATAACGAGATTCTTACCAACGAAAAAGAAGTACAGTGTAATCACGCCGGAGCTATTATTGGATTCGCAACTAAAAAGGGAGAAATAGTTCATGCACGCGTTGCTTCCTCTTTCATCAGCCCCGAACAGGCAGAATTAAATCTCAAAGAATTGGGTAATAACAGTTTTGACCAATTGGTTGCCGAAGGAAGAAACATCTGGAACCGCGAAATGAGCAAATTAGAAGTAGAAGATGACAACATCGACAATCTACGTACTTTTTATTCTTGCTTGTATCGTTCAATGCTTTTCCCACGTAGTTTCTATGAAATAGATGCTAAAGGACAAGTAGTACATTACAGTCCTTACAATGGTAAGGTATTGCCGGGATATATGTTTACAGACACAGGATTTTGGGATACTTTCCGTTGTTTATTCCCATTCCTAAACCTGATGTATCCGTCTATGAATCAGAAGATGCAAGAAGGATTGGTAAATGCTTATAAAGAAAGCGGATTCCTGCCGGAATGGGCAAGTCCGGGGCATAGAGACTGTATGGTTGGAAACAACTCAGCTTCTGTAGTAGCCGATGCTTATATCAAAGGTTTGCGTGGATATGATATTGAGACTCTTTGGGAAGCCTTGAAACATGACGCCAATGCACATCTTCCGAAAACAGCTTCCGGACGCGTAGCTTATGAGGCTTACAATAAATATGGATATGTACCCACCAATATCGGAGTAGGTCAGAACGTTGCCCGTACATTGGAGTATGCTTATAATGACTGGACTATCTATACATTAGGTAAAAAGCTAGGTAAACCGGCAAGTGAAATTGACATTTACAAGCAACGTGCTTTGAACTACCAGAATGTATACAATCCGGAACGCAAACTCATGGTAGGTAAGGATGACAAAGGCGTATTCAATCCTAAATTCAATGCTGTGGACTGGAGCGGCGAGTTCTGCGAAGGCAACAGTTGGCATTGGAGTTTCTGTGTTTTCCATGATCCACAAGGATTAATCAATTTGATGGGAGGCAAGAAAGAGTTCAATATTATGATGGATTCTGTATTCGTAATCCCAAGTAATTTAGGAATGAAGAGTCGTGGTGTAATTCACGAAATGCGTGAGATGCAGGTTATGAATATGGGACAATATGCTCATGGTAACCAGCCTATCCAGCACATGGTTTATCTTTATAATTATTCCGGTGAACCTTGGAAAGCTCAACAAAGAACTCGTGAAATCATGAACAAGCTTTATACAGCTGCTCCTGACGGCTATTGTGGTGACGAAGATAACGGACAGACTTCTGCCTGGTATGTATTCTCTGCACTCGGTTTCTACCCCGTTTGTCCGGGAACAGACCAATATGTGTTGGGAACTCCACTTTTCAAGTCAGTAAAACTACATCTGGAAAATGGAAAGACTGTTACAATCAATGCCAACAACAATAGTATGGATAACTTCTATGTCAAGGATATGAAAGTAAACGGAAAGATGTATAGCCACAACTATCTGACACACGATCAGCTGATGAAAGGTGCAAATATACAATATCAAATGAGTCCTGTTCCTAACAAACAACGTGGAACAAATGAAAAAGATGCTCCTTATTCTCTCTCATTTGAATAAAAAATTGTAATTTTGACACCCGACAATTGATCTATCTACTTTGATAAACTAAAAAACATGAAATTAAAAAACCTTTTACTTATCGCCTTAGTCGCTATAGTCTTTTGTAATTGCCAAAGCTATCAGCCTACCCGTTTCACTGTTGCTTCTTATAATCTGAGAAATGCCAACAAGTCTGATTCTGCTAAAGGAAATGGTTGGGGACAACGTTATCCTGTAGTCGCTAAAATGGTACAATACCACGATTTCGATATCTTCGGCACGCAGGAATGTTTTCTTCATCAATTACAAGACTTGAAAGCAGCTCTTCCCGGCTATGATTATATTGGAGTAGGACGTGACGATGGAAAGGAAAAAGGCGAACACTCCGCTATTTTCTACCGCACCGACAAATTTGATGTGATAGAAAAAGGAGACTTCTGGTTGTCGGAGACACCGGATGTGCCTAGTAAAGGTTGGGATGCTGTATTACCCCGCGTTTGCAGCTGGGGACATTTTAAGTGCAAAGATACCGGATTCGAGTTCCTGTTCTTCAATCTGCATATGGACCATATCGGCAAGAAAGCGCGGGTTGAAAGTGCTTTCCTTGTCCAGAAGAAGATGCAGGAACTGGGAGCCAATCTTCCGGCAATCCTTACAGGTGATTTCAATGTGGATCAGACTCACCAATCCTATAATGCATTTGTTGAAAAGGGCGTACTTTGCGATTCCTATGAGAAATGCGATTTCCGTTATGCAACGAATGGAACATTCAACAGTTTCAACCCGAACAATTTTACTGAAAGTCGTATCGATCATGTGTTCGTTTCACCTGTTTTCCATGTCAAGAGATATGGTGTACTGACTGATACTTACCGTAGTAAAGGCAATGGAAATAAAGCAGATGCAAAAGACTGTCCGGAAGAGATTACAATCAAGTCGTACCAAGCACGTACTCCTTCTGATCACTTCCCGGTAAAAGTAGAATTAGAGTTTGACAAACGTCATCAAAAGTAAATGGGTTAATTTACCCCTAATCGTCTGACACAAAGATATGCGAATAAAATGTAACCTCTCCCCCATTATGGGAGAATCAGATTACTAATTATTTAAAGAAAAAATAGAATGAACATAACTAAAACACTTTGCCTCTGCATGGCACTTTCCGGAGCTGCCAACGTACAGGCCATAAACACCTATGAATTTGTCACCAAGCAAGACAACACCCGAGTGACTGATTATCAGACCAAACGCCCGGAAGCTTCCAAACGTTTATTTGTATCACAAGCAGTAGAAGAGCAGATTGCTCATATCAAAAAGTTGCTAACTAACGCCAAGCTAGCTTGGATGTTTGAAAACTGTTTTCCAAATACGTTGGATACTACCGTACATTATGACGGAGCAGACGATACTTTCGTTTATACCGGTGATATCCATGCCATGTGGTTACGTGATTCAGGTGCACAAGTTTGGCCCTACGTACAGCTCGCCAACAAAGACCCGAAGCTAAAGAAAATGCTGGCAGGAGTAATCAACCGCCAATTTAAATGTATCAATATCGATCCGTATGCCAATGCTTTCAACATGGGAGCCGAAGGAGGTGATTGGATGAGTGACCTGACGGATATGAAACCGGAACTTCACGAGCGTAAATGGGAGATTGACTCACTTTGTTATCCAATCCGTTTGGCTTATCATTACTGGAAGACTACCGGTGATACGAGTATCTTCACAAATGAATGGCTGCAGGCTATCGCAAACGTTCTGAAAACATTCAAAGCCCAACAACGCAAAGAAGATCCGAAAGGTCCGTATAAATTCCAACGTAAAACAGAACGTGCACTTGATACTATGACTAACGACGGTTGGGGAAATCCGGTGAAACCGGTCGGACTGATAGCTTCAGCTTTCCGTCCTTCTGATGACGCCACTACTTTCCAATTCCTCGTTCCTTCCAACTTCTTCGCTGTAACTTCTTTACGTAAAGCAGCCGAGATTCTGGAGACAGTCAATCATCAACCTGCTTTAGCCAAAGAATGCACTACATTGGCGGATGAAGTAGAAAAAGCTTTGATGAAGTACGCAATATACAAGCATCCGAAATATGGCAAAATCTATGCTTTTGAAGTTGATGGATTCGGCAATCAGTTATTGATGGATGACGCTAATGTACCCAGCCTTATCGCTCTGCCTTATTTGGGAGATGTGAAAGTGAACGATAAGATTTATCAGAATACCCGCAAGTTTGTCTGGAGTGAGGACAATCCTTACTTCTTCAAAGGAACTGCTGGCGAAGGTATCGGAGGTCCCCACATTGGGTATGACATGATTTGGCCGATGAGTATTATGATGAAGGCATTCACCAGCCAAAACGATGCAGAGATCAAAACTTGCATCAAAATGTTGATGGATACAGACGCTGATACCGGCTTCATGCACGAATCTTTCCACAAGAATGATCCGAAGAAGTTTACACGTAAGTGGTTTGCCTGGCAAAATACGCTGTTCGGAGAATTGATACTGAAACTTGTTAATGAAGGGAAAGTGGATTTACTAAACAGTATCCAATAATAATCAATTATAAAGCCCTTGCATCCCGTTATCTCAATGAACGAAATGCAAGGGCTTATTTTTATATCTTACTATTCAAACTTAGGTCTTCCTAACAAAAAACATCATTTTCTCTATCAACCTATCACCAAGCTTCTGTATCCGCTTATTCATAGTAGTTTCAGAAGGTGATAGGTTAGTTTATAACCTATCACCCCATCTATCACCTATCACCCTAAAAACGACAAAAGAGACAATAAAAAGAATCACCTGATAAGCTAGTTGTAACAACGTATAAAATAAAAGGTTCATCCTATGCAAACAAAGTGCTCCAAGCCCTGAAACAAAGTGTTCCCCTATTTGAAACAAGGTGTTCTAAGGCTTGAAACAAGATGTTTTGTATATTGAAACAAAGTGTTTTATATGCTTGAAACACTTTGTTCAAGCAGTTGGAACAGCATTTATATCTAGTTCTTGATTTGAAACAAAGTGTTCATAAAATAAACTAATGTGTGCAAGATGTTTTATCTTGCACACATCTGCAACACATATCTTACACATCACTTTCTTTCTGTTAATCAACCAATTGGAGGCCTTGGAGTGTAAGGTGTAAGATAATTGCCATTAATAAACTCTATTGTAGAGTATAGCCATAGATAACACACGATATTTCCTTAACTTCTGATCTCCTTACCTTCTTATCGAAAGCCCTTTAATAGAGACTAAAGTAGTATTCTTTTCTGCCAGAAAAGTAACTTTTCATGCCACTTTTGTAAAAAACTACGATTCAGACTATTATACCAATTAATTCTGTTACCTTTGTTGCTATTATTAACAATCAAACATAATAATACCACTAAAAACATGATGAATAAAAAAGTAGCTTTTCTGGCTCTTGCTATGGCTATTAGCGGAGGCAGTTTTGCGCAAAACAGTGCAAAGAGCGAAAAAGCAAAAGCTTACCTTGTTGCTGACGCTCATCTGGATACTCAATGGAACTGGGATATCCAGACTACAATCAACGAGTATGTATGGAACACTATCAGCCGGAACCTATTTCTGCTGAAAAAGTATCCGGATTACATATTCAATTTTGAAGGAGGCGTGAAATACGCCTGGATGAAAGAATATTATCCAGAGCAATATGAAGAGATGAAGAAATTCATCAATGAAGGACGCTGGCATATTGCCGGTAGTAGCTGGGAAGCCAGTGACGCACTAGTCCCTTCCGTCGAATCGGCTATCCGTAACATTATGCTAGGACAAACTTACTACCGTCAAGAATTCGGTAAAGAAGGAACAGACATTTTCCTACCGGACTGCTTCGGATTCGGATGGACACTTCCTACCATTGCTTCGCATTGCGGATTGATCGGATTCTCTACACAAAAACTTGATTGGCGTAATCATCCTTTCTATGGAAAAAGCAAACACCCTTTCACCATTGGACTTTGGAAAGGAATAGATGGAAATCAAGTGATGTTGGCACATGGTTACGATTACAATCACCGTTGGAAAGACGAAGATCTCTCAGAAAGTAAAGAGTTGAAAAATCTGGTAAAACGCACACCACTCAACACCGTATACCGTTATTATGGTGCGGGAGACACAGGAGGTTCACCTACGCTGGAAAGTGTACGTGCTTTGGAAAAAGGTATTCATGGAAACGGACCGATAGAGATTATCAGTGCTACCAGCGACCAACTCTACAAAGACTACCTGCCTTATGACAAACATTCTGAACTTCCGGTATTTGACGGAGAACTGTTGATGGACGTTCATGGTACAGGCTGTTACACTTCACAAGCTGCCATGAAACTGTACAATCGCCAAAACGAACAGTTGGGTGATGCAGCCGAAAGAGCTGCTGTTGCCGCTGAATGGTTGGGTGCAGCAGACTATCCCGGACAGGCATTATCAGAATCATGGAAACGATTCATCTTCCACCAATTCCACGATGACTTGACAGGAACCAGTATTCCCCGTGCATACGAATTCTCATGGAACGATGAGTTGATCTCATTAAAAGAGTTTGCTGGAGCACTTACTTCTTCAGTAAATGCCATTGCCAAACAAATGGACACACGTGCAAAGTACAGCCGTTATTCTTTATAATGCAAATGCTTTCCCCGTATCCGACCTGGCAGAAATCATCCTTGAAATGCCGAAAGCTCCGAAAGGTTTTACCGTCTATAATGCACAAGGCAAAAAAGTTTCTTCTCAACTGATTGGTTACCAAAACGGAAAAGCTCATCTGTTGGTAGCAGCCAATATTCCCGCCAACGGATATTCCGTATATGATGTACGTACAGGAGGAGCCGATAAAACAATCACGCCATCTGCATCCAATGCATTGGAGAATTCAGTCTATAAACTTACGTTAGACAAAAACGGAGACATTACTTCTCTGATTGATAAGCGTGCTAACAAAGAAATGGTTAAAGATGGAAAAGTAATCCGTCTGGCACTCTTCACAGAAAACAAGTCATACTCATGGCCTGCATGGGAAGTATTGAAAGAGACTACAGATCGTGACCCGATTTCTATCACAGATGACGTAAAAGTGACATTGGTAGAGAATGGCGCGCTCCGTAAAGCTCTTTGCATAGAGAAAAAACACGGTAAATCACTTTTCAAGCAATACATCCGCCTCTATGAAGGTGACCGCGCCGACCAAATCGACTTCTATAATGAGATCAACTGGAACTCACCAAACGCATTGCTCAAAGCTGAATTTCCTTTAAACATCGAGAATGAAAAAGCAACCTACGATTTAGGAATTGGTAGCATTGAACGCGGAAATAACACTGAAATCGCTTACGAAGTATACGCTCAACAATGGGCTGACCTGACTGACAAGGACAACAGCTATGGTGTATCTGTAATGAACGACAGTAAATACGGCTGGGATAAACCGAACAATCACACCATCCGTTTGACTCTTCTTCATACTCCCGAAACAAAAGGAAATTATGCTTATCAAGACAACAGGATTTTGGATTCCATACATTTACTTACAGCATTGTAGGTCACAACGGAGCTCTTAACAAACCGGCAACTGCTATCAAAGCTGAAATCTTGAACCAGCCGATCAAAGCATTCAACAGTCCGAAACATGCCGGAAAATTGGGCAAAGAATTTGCTTTTGTACGTTCAGACAATGACCAGGTAGTAATCAAGGCATTGAAAAAGGCAGAAGTTTCTGATGAATATGTAGTACGCGTATACGAAACAGGTGGTAAAGAAGCTCAAAAGGCTGCTATTACCTTTGCCGGTGAAATAGAAAATGCCGTATTAGCAGACGGAACAGAGAAAACAATTGGAACTGCCGACTTCAACAAGAATCAATTGAACGTATCTATCAAACCATACAACATTCAAACCTTCAAAGTGAAACTGAAGAAGAAAGACATTGTTGTTCCGGCTATGAAATATGAATATTTACCACTAACCTATGATCGTAAATGTTTCAGTTGGAATGAATTCCGTCATGAAGGTAACTTCGAATCAGGTTACAGCTATGCAGCGGAACTCCTTCCCGACTCTATCTTGACTGCTAATGGTATTTCTTTCCGTTTAGGAGAAAAAGAAGTTGCTAACGGTGTAACTTGTAAAGGTAACGTAATCCAACTGCCCGCAGGAAATACTTATAATCGTATTTATTTCTTAGCTGCTTCTACAAGTACTGACGCTACCGCAACTTTCAACATAGGTAATGCGGCACAAGAAATAACCGTACCTTCTTATACCGGTTTCATCGGTCAATGGGGACACCTGGGACATACAGAAGGCTTCTTAAAAGATGCAGAAATCGCTTATGTCGGCACACACCGTCATTCATCACAGAAAGACGAAGCATATGAATTCACTTATATGTTTAAATTCGGCATGGATATTCCTAAAGGTGCTACTACAATCACTTTGCCTGACAATCCTAATATTGTAGTATTTGCAATGACTTTGGTCAATGAAGAATATCCTTCTGTAACTCCTGCTTCCGAATTGTTCCGTACAGCCCTGCAAGCAACCGAAACTGCTAATACATCAGCTAAGGTTAATCTGTTGAAAGAGGCTAAACTCATTAAATGCTCAGGTGAAGTTAATAAAGAGGAACAGGCTCAATTCGCTATTGATGGGGATTTGGAAACAAAATGGTGCGACACAAGCAAAGCTCCTAACTTCATCGACTTCGATTTCGGAAAGGAGCAGGAAATTCGTGGTTGGAAACTGGTGAACGCCGGAAGTGAAGGTAGTTCATTCATCACTAGTGATTGCTTCCTACAAGGTAGAAACAACCCGAATGAAGAATGGAAAACAATCGACGCATTAATTGACAATCATAAAAACACAGTGATACGCCAATTCAAGCCGGCTTCATACCGCTATGTCAGATTGTTGGTTACACAATCCACACAAGATAACGGACTGAACGCTGCCAGAATTTATGAATTGGAAGTTTACTAAATCGTAAAAAAATAGCAAATACATTTAGTAACTTTATCTTTGATGCCGGGGAATTAATCCGTATACGAAGGACTTTGTATACAGATTAATTCCCCGATCTATTTCTAAGATCATTGCTTTTCTTTGAGAAAAATTTTAAAAAGTACCTCGACACATTAAAAAAAACATATATTTGTTCCATCTTTAAAACAAATGAAATGAATGCCATGAAGAATGTATATTTTCTCCTTATTCATGCAGCAATACTATTTGGTAATCTATCTGCAAATGCCCAAAATAAAATTATCAATCAGCCATCCAGCAAATTAGCAAAAAGTGACTTGACACTTAAGACAATAATACAAACAGATACAGCTACAATTCTCTGCTTTAGAGTAGAGTGTGTATACCGTCCTTGGTCATTACACTCGACCGTACATCTAAAAGCTAAGAATAAAGATTACGCTTATCGTTACGGAAAATTGGTAACCAAAAAAGATAATCAGTTTATCGATTCTCCTTTTACTCCGGACAGTACAAATACATCATCCCATACACAGATAGGTGACAGGCATTTTTTCGATCTAGACTCCCTGGTACTTTGTTTTGATAGAATACCTTCCGATACCCAAACCTTTGATTTTCTGGAAGGAGATGACCGCAATTCATGGAAAATATTCGGAATTAAGATGGACGGAAAGCCATATCCTTCTTCTTTACCCAAAATAAAAATGAAGGATACAGGTCTTCCTGCATACACCATTAAAACAGGTAAGGCTATATTAAAAGGGAAAATATATGATTATGACCATGCATTTATGAAGAACCAAATCAGCTATTTTGCCAACGAATACAATCTGATAGGAAACGGATTTGACATCAACATGCAATGTGACTCGTTAGGGAATTTTTCTTATGAAACAGATCTGCTTCATCCTATCCCCCTTACCCTTTTATTACCAGGAGGAAATCTCAAAGCTATCTTAGTACCCGGTGAAGAAATAGCATTAGACATTGATGTGGCAACTAGAACAGCAAATGCACCCTATGAATGGTCTGAGAAGAAACCCAAACTAAACAAAGCTATCCAATTCAGAGGCAAGTATGGACCAATGAATGAAGCATTAAATAACATGCCATACAATGGATATACAATTGATTTCCTTAAAGAATTAGTAACTATTTCATTTGATGAGTATGTACAACGTATCTGGAGTGACTATCAAAAGACTATTCAAGAAGTCTCGGAGAATAAAGAGTATAACACACAACAACGTGAATTTCTGAAACTCAAAGCTCAATCTACTTATTTATATAAACGAATCAGCTATGTAGAAAATGTTAAAAACGGATTGTATTATAGTAGTATGAAAAACGATTCCTCAGTATTAAATAAATACAACACACAGTTCACTTTAATAGATCCTCATGCGAAGGAGCTAAATCTATTTGATAATCTGAATGCTTTATATGTTGTCTATGATTACAAACCGATGGAATACTTGAAAGCGAATGGACTGGAACAAAGCGAAATCTATCATTGGATGGCAGACCTGAAAAAAGCAAAAGAAATAGCAGGACAAATAAACATGATGAAAGTAGTGAAAGACTCCACTATATGGGATAGTATAGCCCCACAATATGTATCAACACTTCAACGACATAATGAATTAGTGATTAATAAGATTGCCGAAGCTCAAAGTCACAAACTAAAAGGAACAATAAAAGAAGTGCCTGATGTTTCCGGCAAAGAATTGATTCAAGCCATTGTCAATTCATACAAAGGAAAAGTAGTCATGATAGACTGTTGGGCAACATGGTGCGGTCCATGCAAAACCGGTATTGCTAAAATGGAACCCGTAAAAGAAGAACTTGAAGGAAAAGACGTTGTTTTTGTATATCTGACCAATGAAACCTCGGATGTTGAAACGTGGACAAAAGAAGTAGAAAAGCTGAAAGGAGAACATTATCGTATCTCAGCTTCAAAGTGGAACCAGCTACCGGACATCTCGGCTATCCCTCATTATATCATTTATGACCGGCAAGGTAATAAAGTCATGGAACAAGTTGGCTGGAAGAATTCATTGGTAGACGAATTTAAAGAAACCATATTAAAAGCATTGGATAAGAAAGAATAGCACGATCAAAAAAAAGAAATCATTCGAAATTAAATACGAAACAAAAGCTCACATAAACAAACATTTTGCATTATACACATAGCAAAATCATTCATATTACAAACTTTATATGGAAAAAGTTCATTTTTCATGCGGATAAATATGCACTAAAAGAAATAAATCACTATTTTTATCGTAAATTTTATGCTTAGTTCTAATTTACTTTAAAAACACATATTTAGCCATGGAACAAAAAAAATCGAACAGACTTCATTCGTTAGATGCACTGAGAGGATTTGATATGTTTTTCATTATGGGAGGTGCCGGACTCTTGGGCAGTCTATCGCAGATATGGAGTAATCCTGTGACAGACTGGATCGCCATTCAAATGCAACACGCTGAATGGGATGGATTTCAACATCATGATATCATTTTCCCATTGTTTCTTTTCATTGCCGGAATCTCTTTTCCCTTCTCATTAGCTAATAAACTGGCTAAGAACGAAACTAAATTCCAAATCCAGAAAGATATATTCCGTCGTGGAATTATCCTTTTTCTACTAGGAATACTTTATAATAACGGGCTCAACTTCGATTTCCCTCATATGAGATATATGAGCGTACTTGGACGTATCGGTCTGGCATGGATGTTCGGAGCATTGATCTACACAAACTTTAAGCAACGGGCACGCCTTATTTGGATAGCAACTATATTAGTGGGATATTATCTCTTACTTGCTTTCGTCCCGGCTCCCGATGCTCCCGCCGGAGCCAGCAATTTCAGTCCACAAGGGAACTTTGCAGGATGGATCGACCGTATACTATTGTTCGGAACTTGGGCAGGCAAATATCAGGACCCCGAAGGAATCCTAAGCACTATTCCAGCTATTGCAACCGCTTTATTGGGAATGCAAGCAGGACGATTCATAAAATGGGAAACAGACAAAGTTACTCCTGCAAAGAAAGCTTTGTACTTGCTGTTGATCGGTATTGCATTGGTAATCGTTGGACAGTTGTGGGGCGAGTTAATGCCTATCAACAAGAAACTGTGGTCTAGTTCATTTGTATGTTTTGTAGGAGGTCTTGGGTTTATCCATATAGCCCTATTCTATTATGTGATTGATGTCTTGAACTTCAAGAAATGGTCTTTCTTCTTCACTGTTATCGGAATGAATTCCATCACAATTTATCTGGCACAACGGATCATTGGATTTACAAAAGCTTCTGAATTTTTCAGTAAAGGATTCATTGCAATTGTTCCTGATTATCTGACCGGTTTTGTTAGCAGTATTTTCTATATCGGAGTATGTTGGTATTTTCTCTATTTCCTCTATAAGCACAAGATATTCCTAAAGGTGTAGTCTGTAATTAAAATATTCGTACAACAATAGAATTAATTATAATATTGAGGTGAGAATATTCAGCAACCCCTAAAATAAAAATCGCCGTTACTGCATATTGTAATAACGGCGATTTTATGAACTCAAGTATTTTAGAAATCCTTTGTGATTATCAATCCAACATTTGTTGAATTACCAACTATCTATCGAACTTACATTAGTTCAAAACGATAGGCCGGCTTGCCGGAGCCTTACCAAAGTTCTTATTGGGCTTTTTACCCATCACAAATTTCAGGGTACTTCCATTGATAATGTCATCATATGTGATATAACTCTTATCGTAAGGCCTGCCATTCAAATAAACTTTTTGAATGTAAATATTCTCCTTACTGTTATTCGGAGCTTCTACAGTAAATACTTTTCCACCACGTACTTTCACTTCCATTTTCTTAAAACGAGGACTTCCGAAAGCAAACACACCATCCGACGGATTTACCTGATAGAATCCCATAGCCGAAAGAAGATACCATGCAGACATCTGACCACAATCTTCATTACCGATGATACCGTCCGGTTTATCCGTATAAAAGTCATTCATAATGAAACGAACTTTCTCTGCAGTCTTCCATTGCTCACCGGCATACGTATACAAATAAGCAATATGGTGACTCGGTTCATTGCCATGTGCATACTGTCCGATCAATCCGGTAATATCACTGGAAGCACCTTCACCCATACTATCAGTATTCTTAAAGAAACTATCGAGTTTATCTGTGAACTGTTTGTCACCACCAAACAGAGCAATCAGCCCATACGGATCTTGAGGCACAAAGAAAGTATATTGCCACCCATTACCCTCACAGAAATCACCGACTCCATGAATAGAACGTGCCGGATCATAAGGAGTCCGCCATGAACCGTCTTCCATCTTCGGACGAATATGGTTAATAGAAGGGTCAAAATAGTGCTTATAATAAAGAGCACGTTTCGAGAATGTTTCATAGTCGGCAGTCTTTCCCATCTTTTTAGCCATTGCAGCAATTCCCCAATCATCCACAGCATATTCCATAGCGATGGAAGTAGCTTCATGAACTTTATCAGCAGGGATATATTCACGTGCCACTACAAAAGGAATTCCATTCTGTTTTTCATAAGTAGCCGTCGCTTTCATGGCCCGAAGAGCATCTTCGGCATTGAATCCTGTAAATCCCTTCAAGTAAGCATCGGCAATCACCGGAACAGAACTATAGCCGGGCATCTGATTCGTTTCTCCACTCATCAAAGGCCAGATAGGAAGTTTATCCTGTTGGCGGTAAATAGAAAGCATTGAATTGACCACATCATCTACTCGTTCGGCTTGAGTAATAGTCATCAACGGATTCAGAGCACGATAAGTATCCCACAGAGAAAGAGTTGTATAGTTTGCTTTCTTCGGGTCTGTGTAAATCATATCATTCATTCCTCGATACTCACCATTAACATCGCAAAAAAGTGTAGGAGCGATCATCGTATGATAATGTGCTGTATAGAATACACGTTTGGCAGCTTCATCTTCCGATTCGACAATCATTTTCTGTAATTGCTCGTTCCAACGGTCAGCACTCATTTTCACAATCTTGTCAAAGTCCCAATGAGAAAGTTCCTCTTGCAGGTTCATTGCCGCATTGTCGCAACTTACCGAAGATATGGCAACTTTAATCTTTACTTCCTTTACATTACCAAAGGTCAGTACGCTTTTCACAGACTCCACTTTCAACTGATCCCAAGGCTTCGGAGTATTGTCATCATAAGCAGTAAAGTTCTCTATCTTTTTATTACTCTTCAAGACAAAATAGACCTTCCGACTTGGGCTCCAGCCTCTTACATAACGATAACCTTCTACTGTATAGTCATCCACCTTACGGATATAGCTTTCATATGCATTAGTACCATTACCTTCACGCAGGTCGATCAGAATAGAAGCCGGTTTCCTTCGGGATAAGTGTAACGATGGAAACCTACCCGATCTGTTGCTGTTAATTCCGCTTTAATATTATATCTATCTAAAACAAGTGAATAATACTCAGGGCGTGTCACTTCATTAGCATGAGAATATTTGGAAGCATATCCATCCCGTATATCATCTTGATTCCCTCTGGGTGTACGGATTTCATTCAAAGGCATAATCAAAATATCCCCTAAGTCGGTACATCCTGTACCACTCAAATGAGTATGTGAAAAACCAATGACAATACTATCGGAATGGTGATAAGCAGAACACCAGTCCCAACCTTTATGGATATTGCTCGGACCGAGTTGCACCATTCCGTAAGGTACACTTGTACCAACAAATACGTGTCCATGATAACCGGAGCCAATAGTCGGATCCACATACTGCAACAATCCTTCGCTCTTTGAATAATCTTTTTGGGCAATTCCGTTGGCCGACATTACCAGCAAACAAGAAGTTGCCATTAATAGTTTAAACGTGTTCATTTGTATTTTGTTATAAATTATTCATTATCCATTTGATAGAACGGATTACATTTCAAAAGAAGGTGGCAACGCATCATCTCCGGCAGCCCATGCCTTATTAGGACGTCTACCCATAACAAATTCCAATACCCCGCCCTTCATCAGATCTTCATGGCTAAACCATGATTTATTCCATGTTTTTCCATTTAATTTGGCCGATTGAATATACTTGTTTTCCGGTGCATAGTTTTTGCAAACCACTTTGAATGTTTTCCCATTACTCAATTGAATGGTTTGTTCTTCAAACACCGGACTTCCAATTACATACATAGGTAAACCGGGAGTTACCGGATAGAATCCCATCATTGAGAACACAACGAATGAAGTCAATCCACCCCCATCTTCATCTCCGGGAATACCCATCAGGTCATTACGGAACCACTGTGTCAGCAAGTTACGGATACGTTTCTGCGTACGCCAAGGTTCTCCTGCGTAATTATACAGATAAGGGATATGCATGGAAGGTTCATTTCCCATCGAAAACTGACCTACATTACCCGTATGATCGGGAAATTGAGAATAGAAATCGTAACGTGCTTTTCCTAAGGAAGTGTCATACATCCGTTCCAACTCTTCTACAAAACGAGCTTTGCCCCCCATCAAATTTACCAGATCGTTCACATTATGAGGAACATCCCAACGATATACCCAAGCATTGTTCTCATCATAAGATTCACGTCCGCCCATCCCGCTGGAAAAACGATAATCAAATGGTTGAATGAAATTGCCAAATGAATCTTTCGGATGAAAGAAACCGGTTTCCTTGTTGAATACAGTCTGATAATTCAAACTTCTTTTCAGGAAATGATCTGCATCTTTCTTGTCACCCAGTAGTTTAGCAATATTTCCCAAACACCATTCGTCATAAACGGTTCCCAGAGTAACTGCAATCGGTTGGCGTTTTTCCCAAGAATGAACTTCGGGAACTGTCTCCTTCTCGCCTACTGCAAGCGCAGGAAAATAACCATGATCTTTATAGAACTGATCCAATACTCCGGCCGGCTTGGACGACCAAGGAGAGAGTGTTTTCTCTGTAATAGCAGCCTTACAAACTTTATAAGCCTTCTCCAAATCGAATGAACGCATACCCTTGTTATAAGCATCAAGTACAGTAGCTACACCATGATTACAGTTCATACGACGGCTATCTCCATTAATTTCAGGGAAAGTAGGCATCCAGTTAGGCTGCAACTGATAAGCCATACGGATAAATGAATTGACCATATCACTTTCTTTCTCGGCCTCAATGATCAGACGCAATGGATGAGTTGCACGATAAGTATCCCAAATCCAATCATCCACATAGAAAGGAGTACCCTCGTCATCGTGTATTTTTCCATCATAAGCACTAAAATATTTGCCATCCTCAGAAATACAGATCATACGTTCATAAGTACGATACAATGACGTGTAGAACACAGTTTTCTCATTATCCGTACCTCCGTTCACCTGAATCTTCCCCAAAGTTTCATTCCATATCTTACGTCCGGTATCGGCTACAGATTGTAGATTGTAGTCTTTAATTTCACGATGAAGATTCTTTTCGGCTTGCTCAGCAGAAATAAAAGATACTCCATAACGAAGATTCACAGAAGAGGTTCCTTTCGGATATTCCATTATATAGAAAGCATTATTTCCCTTAGTGGTCTTATCGTTAGTATTGATAGACGCTCCTTGGTGAGTACCTATTTTAAGCGGAATTTTATCTGTTTCAACATATATATAGACTTGTGTCCGGTTACCCAATTTCTGATAACCGCTAATCGACTTGCCATCCGTTTTTAATTCTCCATCGCCTGTATTGAAGATAAGATAGGCAGGCTTATCTGTTTGAGAAAAGCCAATCTGATAAATACCCGATTGATGTGAAGGAGCATACTGAACGTATATCCCGTTATCATCCAGATCTACACTGTAATAATAAGGTTTGATAACTTCATTATCGTATCCGTAACGTATGGTACTTTTAGCTTCAGACAATTCTCCCTGATAAGGACTCAGATTAAATGCGGAACTTCCTCGGTGACTAGTTACAATAAGTGGTAAACCATTAATTGTATTTCCTGTGAAGTTCTCACGTTCAGGATATACCCGCAACGTACTGTTAGGTAAATGAACAGTAGGATAAGTCGGCACGAGCAAGTGACTGATATTTCCGATATACGGATTAACATAATCTACCGGAGCTTTTTCCGGTGAACGATAAACTTTAGCTGTTAGAAATTGAAAAGGGATCAGACATCCCAACAATAAGTACAAAATTTGCTTCATGGTATGATCTACTTGATTAATTAAAGTTTTCATGATGCAAATATAATCGCTATTCCCGAATAAATAGGCTGTCGCTAGAATTTACTAAAGATATGGCAAAGAATTTAACTCTTTTGGCAAAAGAAAAAAGGATTTGTACTGATTAAAGCAGTTCAAATCCTTTCCATAAATTTCCTTCGGGAAGAGGAGCTTCGAGTTCTATCTGTTCCTTGGAAACAGGATGTATAAACTTCACTCTTCGAGCATGTAAACAAATACTTCCATCCGGGTTAGATCGTGGAGATCCATATTTCAAATCTCCCTTGATAGGACATCCCATTTTTGCCAACTGGCAACGAATCTGATGATGCCGTCCCGTCTTCAAATCAACTTCCAGCAAATAATAGTTTTCCGAATGTCCGATCAACCGGTAATGTAGAATCGCTTTTTTACTATTCGGCACCTCTTTATCATAAGCATAACTCTTATTTTGCTTTTCGTTACGCACCAGAAAATGAATCAACTCACCTTCCGGTTCTCTCGGAGGATTCTTTACTACTGCCCAATAAGTCTTTTTCACTTCACTTGTCCGGAACATTTCATTCAACCGGGTAAGCGCCTTACCAGTCTTTGCAAAAATAATAAGACCGCTTACGGGGCGGTCCAGTCGGTGCGTTACACCGAGAAAGACATTTCCGGGTTTCTGATACTTCTCTTTCAAGTACTGCTTTACAGTTTCCGAAAGAGGGGTATCTCCCGTTTTATCTCCCTGGACAATCTCGGAAGCGGTCTTATTGACTACAATGATATGGTTGTCTTCGTATACAACAGTCATTCTGCCTGATTACATATTCATACCACCATCTACCTGAATCACCTGACCCGATACGTAAGAAGACATATCTGATGCCAAGAAGGTAGCGATGTTTGCCACATCTTCAGGAGTACCACCACGACGCAAAGGAATTTTCTTTGCCCATTCTGCTCTTACTTCTTCAGAAAGAGAAGCAGTCATATCTGTCAGGATGAATCCCGGTGCAATAGCGTTAGCACGAATACCACGAGAGCCCAATTCCTGAGCAATAGACTTAGCCAATGCAATCATACCAGCCTTAGAAGCAGCATAGTTAGCTTGACCTGCATTACCGTGAACACCTACAACAGATGCCATGTTAATAACACTACCCGCTTTTTGACGCATCATGATTGGTGTACAAGCATGGATAAAGTTGAATGCTGACTTCAAGTTTACATTGATCACCATATCCCACTGTTGTTCACTCATACGCATCATCAAACCGTCACGAGTAATACCTGCATTATTTACCAAAATATCGATACGACCGAAATCTTTATGAATTTCTTCCACAACCTTTGCAGTATCTTCGAAGTTGGCAGCATTAGAAGCATAACCTTTGGCTTTTACACCAAATGCTTCAAGTTCCTTAACTGTTTTATCTGCATTTTCATCAATTACCAGGTCAGTAAATGCAATGTTTGCTCCTTCAGCAGCAAACTTCAAAGCAATTGCTTTACCAATACCGCGAGCAGCACCGGTCACAATGGCTGTTTTTCCGTCTAATAATCCCATACTAAAAAGTTATTTAATTAATTTTTTGTTCTATGCAGTGCGCCAAACACTATGTTAGACACATATCTATTTCTAGTTTCGTCATCCAAATGAGCACCTATTTGCCCACGGATATAAGGTACTTCAATTCCCTTTACACAATAATGTACCAATTCGGCCGTCATCTCAACATCATCAATCTGAAATACTCCTTTCGATTGTCCTTCCAACAGTACAGCTTTGAATAGTTGTATTTCTTTTGCATCGAATCTTTTCCGGACTTTCTCTACCCGCCATATATCACGAAAGAAGTTTGCACGTAATGTACCGTTTCGATAAACGACTTCTTTCACTGCATCCAACCGGGTATAGATCATTTCCAACATCTTCTCATCCGGAGAAATATCTTTCTCAGCCACCCGCTTCATCATATCCGACAATATATCTAATTCTGATTCCACAACAGCCAAATAGATTTCATCTTTACTTTTAAAATAGATATAGAGTGTTCGTCTACCTTTTTTAGAAGCAATAGCGATATCATTCATTGTAGTATTCTCAACACCCATTTTTGCAAAAAGCTGACGGGCTACATCTACTAACTTGGCTTTTGTTTTGGATACGGTCATAGGTTACAAATTGCACATTGCTGAATATTTTGAGCAAAAGTAACTCTTTTCTTTAGACCATACAAGAAAACGGACAAAATATTAACATTTGTATATTAATAGGTAGTTTAAAAAAAGTCCAGATGTTACTTCACTCATTATCAACCATATATAAATTCAAGCACTACTTTATTGAAAAATATTCTGCAAATAATTTGTTTATTCCAAAGAAAGCCGTACCTTTGCACCCGTTAAACATCGCGGAGTGGAGCAGTTGGTAGCTCGTTGGGCTCATAACCCAAAGGTCATTCGTTCGAGTCGGATCTCCGCAACTTTTAAAAGAATCGCTTTTCAAGCGGTTCTTTTTTATGCTGTTCCTTTCTTTTTGCTTATAATTATCAAGCATTTCATTCCTATATTTAGAGATTTTATTCACAAGCCTTTTCTTAGTTATCAACCAAAACATGTGTAAGTTATTAACAGGTTAATTATCTTATTACCAACAAAATATCACTATTTTCTCCTAGTTTTAAACATATGAATCGTTTTTGTGAAACAGACTTTTATCAGAACCTAACAAAAGTTCCCAATGAACTTGTTAAGAACTGATACACAATTTAGATTCAATAGATAGATTATCAGTATTCATGCAAAACGAACTTCCAGTTATCTAAAATCAACCTCCGCAAGTGTCCTTTCGATGTGCCAAAAGAAAACTCTTGATTTGTTTGACAGGTAATAATACTTTTACTCCTCCCGACCAAAAGAACGATATTCTAATGGGGTCAATCCTGTACGCTTTTTGAAAAAAGAAAAGAAATATTCAGTAGACTGAAAACCTAAAAAAAAGAAATCTCTTTTACCGACTGGGAGGTTCCTACCAACAGTTGCTTAGCCTTACGTAGCTTCAACTCCTGAAAATATTTAGCAGGTGCATAACCTGTATATTCTTTAAACACTCGCCGGAACCATGAATAACTAATATTCAGCCTCATCGCCAACTCTTCAGGATCCACATTTCCTGAAACATTCTCATTCATTATTATCTTAGCTTGTTCTATTTTCTGATCGACATCACCCATTTCATAGACTTTGTTTTTAGAAACAGAAAGAACTAATCCCATCATATGAAGCACAATACCGGAAAGATACTGTTGTGCTGAGATTTTATCCGCCTCAGCTACTTCGAGAGCACGAACGAACAAAGACACCAATTCTTCATTAATTCCTATTTCCAATATCTGTTGTTCTTGTGATAAGAAAGCATCATTGACAATTGTATCTATGACAGGTCCTTCAAAGCCGACATAATACTCTGTCCACCCTGTCTGCCGAAGCGGACGGTACGTATGCCATTGTCCCGGAAATAAAACAATCAGCCTGCCTTTACAAACTTGCTTTTCGGAAGTAGAATCGGATGAAAACAAACCACGCCCTTTAGTTATATAGACCAGTTGATATTCTCGCAATACCCGTCCTTTTTCTGTATTAAAAAAATAACCGGAAGGATGATCTTTTAGAGGATAAGGAGAGCCAGGAGGAATCGACTGATAGCCAACAGTATTTACCCACAAACCGAATTTGCGATCCATATCATTCACTATCAAATATTTGAGTTCTAATCCTAAACCATTATCTTCATTCATACAAGCGTGTTTTCATGTAATTGAATAGACACAAAAGTAGAAATTATTTTTAGAAAAAACACACCAAACAATAAAAAACATTCGGAAAGTCTGCTTCGACATATCCGAATGTTAAAAAAACGAACCCAAAAGATTATTCACATTCAATATTCCTTCCGATAATTACATCTGAAAGAACATCTTATTTATTCAGAGGCAAATGTATATTTTCCAGAGCCCAACTCAACAACCAGTTTACCGTCACGTTCTTTAACGGAATGAATACCTGCCGGATCGTGAGGCACTTTCACATTAAACTTCAAAGGCAATTTAATTGTAGCGGTCGTATTGACCGGAATCGTAATATTCCATTCTAGTTTATCACCATTACGTTTCCAGAAGCTTTCTATTTTACCATAAGGTGAAACATGAGAAGCAGTTACATACGTTAATTTCTCAGGGAATACAGGTTCCATCAAAATCTTTTTAAATCCAACTGAAGACGGATCATTCTTAATACCCGCCAAATCCTCATAGAACCATATCAACAGATCCCCTAAAAGCATTACATGGTTTCTTGAGTTCATAGCCGGATTAGCAGTATCACCATTCCACAATTCCCAGATTGTAGTAGCACCATTCTTAATCATATATCCCCAAGAAGGATAAGTATCATTAGTCACAATCTTATATGCAAGTTCCAACCCACCATATTCGGTAAGTCCACGCATCAGATGTTGGATTCCTAATACTCCGACGCTTACATGTCCTTTGCAATCATTCTCCGTCTTTTCAACAACATTAGAGAACACCTTTTCTTCATAGCCCTCAGGAACCAAGCCAAGTCTGAGAGACAACAAGTTGGCTGTCACCGTATTATTATCATACTGCGCAGTTTCCTGGTTAAAGAATTTATTGTTATATGCCTCTTTTATTTTCAGAGCTAGATCTGCATACTCTTTGGCATCTTCCGGCACACCATTCATCTGTGCAAACTTCTCCATCAACTGCAAGATACTATAGAAAACAGTTGTACTCAACACCTCTCCATTTGTCTTCCGTGCAGGATCTTCCGAGTGAATCAAATCCGGTGATTCGGGAGGCATACACCAGTCACCATAAGTGTCTTTCACCAAAATATAATCTTTCATGTGATTATCAACCATATATTGAACCCATCGTTTCATAGACGGATAACGATGTTTGATCGAATAATCATCCCCATACTGTTGATAAAGCATATCAGCTACATAGAAATATGCAGCAGGCCAAGTCACATCATCATTGTAGATAGTCCAATAACGGGGAGATACGTCAGAGATACTTCCATTTTCATTCATGGACTCTTCAATATCAATCAGCCATTTCTTATACATCAAAGCATTACCCAAAACAAAACTTTCCCCATAGCTCCGGTAGTACGATCGCCCAACCATCCAAGACGTTCGTCACGTTGTGGACAATCAGTCGGCATCCCCCGATAGTTTCCGCGGATTCCCCAATAAGCATTCTTATGAAGTTTATTAATCAATTCCTCAGAAGTCTCAAAAGTACCAGTCGTCGCCATTTCATCATAAACAACCTTACCCACAAAATCGGAAACCGAAGGCTCGTAATCCAAACCGGATATTTCTATAAACTGGAAACCATGATAAACAAACGTGGGTTCCCAAACAAACTCACCATCCTTGCCGGAGTATAGACATCCGTCACAAGTGCGCTACGCAGATTATCCAGATACAATTCTGTTCCATTATCTTTCAGTACCTCAGCAAAACGCATAGTAATCGGCTTATCTTTTTTACCGGTTAATTTTACTTGCTGCAATCCGACCATATTTTGTCCCATATCGACAATGTATCTTCCCTCTCCTACTGATTTGATTGATACCGGTTTTATTTCCTCCATTACTTTCAAACTCGGAGAAATCTGAGCAACTAACTTACCTTTTGGTGACTCCATCAAATCGACTTTCGTCCATGCGGAATCATCATATCCATTTTCCGTCCACTTACCCAATTCGAGACGAGCATCATATTTCTCACCATCAAATTCATTATTTTCGGTGATAGGACCTTTACTAGTCGCTTTCCAAGATTCATCACTGATAATAGATACTGTTTCACCATTATCATATTCCACATTCAATTGTGCGATGAGACGAGGTAAACCAAAACCATGCATTGAATGTGCACGCATAGAAAGATAACGACCATTGCCCAAAGCTACTCCTACCGTATTAGTTCCATTCTTGATCATAGAAGTAACATCATAAGTCAGATAAGGAACAGAAACATCATACCATGTAGGAAGCGGACCGAATACATCGTTTCCAATCCTTTCACCATTCATATAACATACAGAAGAGCCTATCCCCGAAATATAAAGCACTGCACGTTTCGGCTTAGATTGCAAATCGAATTCTTTTCGCAAATAGCGAGCCGGCAAAATCGACCTGTCACCATCCAGTTTCAGATTTACACTATCATTCAATCCGATCCATTGAGCCTTCCAGTCCGAATCGTTCAACAAAGCCATCGACCAACTCTGAATGCAACTTTCAGCCTTGTTACCAGTATTTGACCACACTGTGACACGCCAATAATATTTCTTATTGGACTCAAGAGGTGCTCCTGCATATTCCACCATTGACGATTGATCAGAAACTACATGTCCGGTATTCCAAACTAAATTAGTACTATCTTTCAAATCTTTCTCCGAAGTTGCAACTTCAATCTGATACGCTGTCTGCATCACATCTTGTTTATCACTTGCCAACAGCCACGAAAAACGGGGATGAAGCGTAGAAACTCCCTCCGGATTTTTCTGCATTTCAACAGTAAGCCCAGAAATGTCTAAAAGGCCACCATTTTGCATTTTACAACCTACAAATAACAGAACCAACAGAAAAGTTAGAATTGTGTTCTTCATCATTATTCTTTATATCCTCCGACAAAACCAAACCAGCGTATATTTAGCTCTACCGAAAGTATAATTATTAAATATAATAATATAAAAA
>NZ_BAKK01000022.1 GCF_000614145.1 Bacteroides faecichinchillae JCM 17102
AAAGTTGCAAGGGCTTTCTTTTTATAAGAATTTACATGTTTATAAGAATGTACTAGGACCAAGTATATCGTGCATATATGTTACATTACGTTTTCGTAACATCATTCCACTAGGAGTATAAAAAAGCTGATATTTGATATCTACATTGTCTTGCCCTACTTTTATCACGATAATGGCTTGCCATTTAGGAAATTCTACCATTGTAACATCATCTACTACCCAACTGGCATAAGGACCTGCTACAAAGGAATTGTAAACTGTTGGAGAAAGTTGATCAAGACTTACAAGATCAGTTTGTGTCATTTCCCATTGAGCTTGAGCGTTGAACCAGACGCTTTTGGTGAATCCGTTCATAACAAAGTTGGCACAATAGTAACCGGAATCTTGTGACCAAGCTACACCGCTTGCTTTTGGGTACATCTTTTTAAAAGCTGCCTGTACAATTGAAGGAGGTGCAATGGCAAAGATAGATACAGACAAGAACAACATAATTGTCAATAGACTAAATTTCTTCATAAGCTGTTGGTTTAGGAGATTTTTATCTAACTAAACAGCTTCCAAGAATTTTTGTTTTGTCATGGAAGTATAATTAAGGGTATATCTAGAACTATGTTGGTAATGATAGTTTTTTGTCATCGTCATATTACTGTCTATTTATTAGTGGTACAGCTGTTTAAATTGCTTCATTTAATCTTACAGAACGGTCGTCTTATAAAAGAAATAACGGTTCGTTTTGCATAAACGACCGCTATTTCTTTTAAATTAAGTATATTTTATTCGAATCATCTTTAACTTTTGAAAGACTTTAATCTTTTTGACGATTCTTATATAACTTCTATAAAACTTTTGTCAACCAATTTAAAATGTAATCTTTAATATTTTTGCATTATATCCTCCTACAGAAACTTCTGTAGCCTTATAAGGTAATAAACAAATATCTTCTTTTGCGCTTGTCAATAAATCTATTGCCTGATAAGTGTCCATTTGGGGAATCTGCAAAAAGTCGAATGCGTGTGAAGGTACATTAATTGCAATATTTACCAGCTGACTGTCAAAATTGACAACAATAAACAATAATTCGTTTTTGAATTTTCTCATGAAAGTATACTGTTTATGTTCGTTGAAGCGCCATCCATTTTGGTTAGCATACATAAGATCGAAGAAAACGCCATGTGCAATGGCTCGTTCTTCGTTACACAACGTCAATACTTTCTGATAGACATTGTATAACCTCTTATGCTCTTCAGACAACATCTTACCATCAAACTTTCCACCATTTCGCCAACGACGAATAGTATCTACGCTCCAGTAGTCAAAAATCGTTGTTCTGCCATCTCTTCCACTGAATCCTTCACTATCCATTCCCATTTCTCCAAATTCCTGACCGAAATAAATCATCATAGGATTGGTACTCATACAAGCAGAGACAACGAGAGCAGGAATACCTTTGCGTGGATCACTAGCAAAGAAATCAGAAGCGATGCGCTGTTCATCATGGTTTTCCAGGAAGTTCAGCATTTTCTTTTCAATCCCGTTAAGGCTTTGCCAGCAATGTGTGATAGCCGATGCGGATGTGTATCCACAAGCTACATTGCGAAGTGTGTCGTATAAACCGACTTTATCGTATAGATAATCAAATTTTCCGCGGAACAGATAATTTCTGTATTCATTCGGATTATAGATTTCTGCAATAAAAAGAATATCAGGATATGCTTCTTTAATTTGAGGTATTGCCCATTCCCAGAACTCTACAGGAACCATTTCCGCCATGTCACAACGGAACCCGTCAATATTCTTTGATGCCCAGAATAAAAGGATATCCAACATCTTAATCCAAGTATCCGGAGTCGGGAAGAAGTGGCAAATTCCGCCGTTCTGATAATCTACTCCATAGTTTAACTTGACTGTTTCGTACCAATCGTTAATATTGGGGGTTGCATCGAAACGGTTATTACCTGTAGCTTTAGCAGGAAATTCTCGATAAGGCTCAGCCGCACTTTCTTTCATATCAAATTGTCCACGAAGTTCGGCTTGTGGAATGTAGTAGAAATTGTTGTAAGGACTAAAAGAGTAGCTTGGATCATCATTTGCTCCAAGTTCTGTCGTTCCATCCGGTTGTGCGTCAGAATGATATTGGCGGGCAACGTGGTTAGGAACAAAATCAATGATCACTTTCAAACCTGCACGATGAGTACGGTGTACCAGATTCTCAAACTCTCTCATTCGTTCCGGTACATCATTTGCCAGATCTGGATCTACGTCATAATAATCTTTGATTGCATAGGGTGAACCGGCTTTTCCTTTTACAATTGCCGGATGGTCAGGACGTATATTATATCTTCGGTAATCAGTCTGTGTGGCATGTTCGATAATTCCTGTATACCAAATGTGGGTGGTTCCTAACTTTTTAATTTCATTTAAAGCTTTGAGAGTAAAGTCTGCCATTTTACCACATCCGTTAGTGGTAATATCTCCATTATATATGCAATGGTTGTTATTGTTCCCAAACAGGCGGGTAAACACCTGGTAAATGATTATTTTCTTATCGTTATTCATATAGAGTAGATTTTTATTTCCAAGTTTTTCCTTTCTTTTCAAGCAGTTGCTTTATTATATTATTAGCAGTCTGGTAACCTTGTCCGAAGATCTCTTCCGCTTTTTCCAATTCCGTATTGCCATAGCCATAGAGATTGTATGGTTCGACTAACAGATCGCATTTTTCTCTTTCGGGAAAGGTATTGGCACGGAACATAAAATGAAAAGAACGCATAGCAATACTTACAATATTCATTTTATAATCTTCTGCCATGATAGGACTTACATTGATTGCTACTACTTTGTCGCAAATCCTGCGGATGGTGGAAACTGGAAGATTCATCATTAATCCACCGTCTACATAGTTTGTTCCTTCGATATTGACAGGGGCAAACATAACAGGCATACAGCAGGAAGCTGCAACTCGTTCGGCAATGGAACCGCGATGGAAATGGACCATACGTCCATGATCGAGGTCAGTAGCTGTGATTATAAGTGGGATTTGGAGCTCCTCCAGATTCTTTACTTTCAGATTGGTTCGGAGAAAGTCCATGAATTCGCATAAATCGAATAATCCCTTTTTAGGAATCACGAGCTTTGTCAAATCCTGAAATTTATGTCCGGAAAAGTAATCGAGTACTTTATGTGGTTCATTGCCGTCAGCATAGAAGACTCCTGCAAGTGCTCCGGCACTAACACCAGAGATGATATCAGGTTTGATATCATGCTCTAACAATGCTTGCATTACTCCCAAATGTGCAAATCCTTTAATAAATCCTCCGCTTAAAGCGTATCCTATTTGATATTTACGGTTATTCCAATTGTTGGTAATTACTCCATGAGTTATTTCCTTTCTTTTATTCGGTACGAATTTAGTGAAATTATTGATAGTAGAAGGAATATAACAAATAGTTTTTTGAATAGTTCCCAATTCCGGGAACGATTATTCGTCTTTGTATTACAATTTAGAATCCGAAATCGTCTACTTTTACATTTTGTTCTTCTGTCTCTTTGAAGGGTTTCGCTTCTTTCTGAATGGAATTTCCTTCAATATATACTGCACGAAATGGGCGGGATGGACATACATATTCACATCCGCCACAGCCTACACATATTTCTTTATTAATTTTGGGGAGAGTTAATCCATTTCTGAAAGGTACCATAGAAATAGCCTGTGTAGGACAGTGTTCGGAGCATGCTCCACAACTTGTCCCTTCAGTATATACAATACAATTCTCCTCAACAAAAACGACATATCCCATTTGATTGAGATGTTTTTGTTCTACAGTTAGCGGACGAATAGCACCATTGGGACAAACATCACCACAAACTGTACAGTCAAAATTACAAAAACCTTTATCGAAGTTTACGGTAGGTTGCATCATGCCTGAAAGTCCATATTCGGAGAAAGATGGTTTCAATACATGAGATGGACATTTGCTCACACAAAGATGACATGATGTACATTTCTGTTGGAATTCTTCTCTGCTAACTGATCCCGGAGGAGTAATTGGATTTTTCTTCGTGTATGGCTTCTGGCCTCCCATAGTAGCAACAGAAGCTTTGGCTTTAGTCAGAATCTTAGGAGTTGTTCCAGCCATAATGCCTGCTGTCAAGAAACGGCGTTTAGACATATCTACAGCCGTTATTTCCTTTTCTACTGAAGTTTTCCGCTTTTTCTTAGGAGTGTTCTCTTTTTGCTTTAAGGAAGGGCTATATATTAAAGCTTTCTGTTTACAAACATTTAAACAATCGAAACAATTTACGCAACGACTATGGTCGATAAAGTGTTCTTTACTATCAATACATGCTGCTTTACATTTAGTTGCACAAAGACCACAGCCATTGCATTTGTTGGTATCGATCCGGATTTTAAACAGTGAAAATTGACTCAAGAATCCCAAAACAGTTCCTACAGGACAAATTGTATTACACCATGTACGTCCATGCTTCCAAGCAAGTATAATGATGATTCCTAACGTAACGATCGCAATGACAAAAGATGAAAGACTAAGAATAGACGCATCTACCCGATAGAACGTATAATTATCAAACTTAGAGAAAATAGATTCCAGCAGGTTGTTGCCTAATATGTATACAGGTTTGAATACATTGGTAATAATTCGTCCGAAAGCACTGTATGGATCAAGCAAACCCAGTAATAGAGGGAGTTTGCATAAAAAAGTAATGATAACTACCCCCAGTATACCCCAGCGTAATATGTTTTTAGCTGCACTGTAATTATATCTTTTTTTCTTTTTTCCGGTTGATTTTGAAATCCTAGCAATAATATCTTGCAAAATTCCCATCGGACAAATGGTAGAGCAGTAAATACGGCCGAATAATAGACTAAGCACTATCAATACAATAAGTATACCTACACTGAGCGAAAGCAGGGCAGGAACGAATTGTATATGTGCCAACCTATGAAAACTGTTAGGTAATAGCTCTGCAAAATCGAGAAAATAAAAAGTTATCAGTGCAAATAATATAACTGATATTCCTATACGTATCTTTCTTAACATTGTGTTTTACATCTTAATTCGCTTCACATTCAGTTTGTCGATATCCATTGTTCCTACTTTCAGTGCTTCTCCTTTAGAGAGATGTCCTACTGTATCCAAAGGCATATCCCGTACTTGATTGAAGAATTTGGCAGCAGCAGTATCTACTGCTACAATATCCGGAGAAATGAACAATCCTTTTGCCAACACTACATCTGATTCGGAACGTCCACGTGGACCATTTGTTTTCATGATACGATAGGCATCGACGACATTGAGAACTGCTTTCTTTTCCATGGTACAAATATCTGCAATACATTGTTGTAAATCATGTTGATGGAAGAATCCGCGATCCCATACAATGCCCATATGGTTCTTCATAGAAATCGTCAGATTAGCTCCTCCATGGTTTTTGAGTATAGGCACATTGATCCATGCATCACAGTTTACGATAGCCTCATGTACTTTTGCCTTTTTCATATTTACACCGTTTGGTAAGTCTATCTGTTTATAATAAGATTCCAGATGAGCTGGCATTATTTTTGCGCCGGTGTTTTTTACTACAGCTTCAATACCACTATTTTTGTAACATTTCTGCCAATCGTCACAAGTGTGATCGAATACAGTTACTTCTTTTGCTCCGGCAGCAAAACATTGTTTGATGATTTCAGCCACTAATTTAGGGTTGGTGTTTCCAGCTAACTCAGGAACTTTATCCCAACCAATATTGGGTTTAACGACTACTTTTTGACCGGGCTTTATGAATTGTTTCATGCCACCTAATTCTTTAATAGCACGTCGAAACATCTCTTCCGGTTCTCCACCCATAACAGCCACCAAGTCCGGTTTACCTCCTTTAGGTGCATTGATTGTCTGAGTAAGAACTTCCATTGCCTCAGACCGTTGTATTGTAAAAGCAGCACCAGTAATTGCTACTGCTTTAAAGAAGTCTCTTCTATCCATTTTTATAGTTTTAAAGTTTAGCTATTGCTTTCAGCAAGGCGTAGCCGCCGAACCATTGAATAAGCATTCCCGGTATACCCATGCGGAAATCCTGTGCTGCTACATAGAAATCTCCTACAAGTATCCATTCGAATGCAGTCCCTATGATTTGATAAGAGAGCACAACTCCGAGAACTGCTAACAGGGAGACTGACTTTACAGTTCGAGCTGCAATTGCAGCAGTTCCTGCAAGTAAAGTTGATTTTATCAATATTGCTGGTAAAACTGCGGCTGCAGGCATTGCAAATAGCAAATGATTGATGACAGGTGAGAGAATAGCCGTTAGCAATCCTACCCGAAAACCATATTTATACGAAGCAATTAACGTGAAAAAATAGAGGGGCAATAAAGTCGGACCACCAAAAGGAACGAGATGACATAATTGTGGTAGAGCGATGTTACCTGCTACAAATAATAAAGCGAACAGGTATGTTTTCACGTTGCTGTAATTCAGCGAATAGAGTTTGGCAGATGTTTCCATTTTCATTAATAACTTTAATGTTTAGATTATAATATCTTAAGAATTAGACCTTTCTTGATGGAAAAGGTTTAATCAGACTTGTATAATTTCGTAATTCATTGTTCCTAATCCGATCTTTTCGGCATGTTCCAGTCCGGCAAGCCAATTGGTATTGGGGTGCATCAAATGAAACTTATCGTGTCCGCAGAGATCATTATGTTCATGTTTTTCGGATAATCGGTTACCACTGTGTAGAATAGGGGCTTTGATTACCATATCGGCGCAAGCTTTATCCAGTGCTACCGGATCGAGTGAAGCAAGTATTCCTAAATCTGGAATAATAGCTGCATCGTTATGATTCCAACAATCACATTCGGGTGATACGTTCATAATAAAACTGACATGGAAGTGAGGTTTGTCTTTAACCACTGCTAATGAGTATTCTGCGATCTTATAATTTAGCCGTTCGGAAGTATCTTCATCGCCCATAATAGCTCCGTTATACTGGCAAAGGGCTACACATTGACCGCAACCGATACATTTGTTATAGTCAATTTCTGCTTTTCGCCGAATATTTAAATGTACGGCATCGTGGGCGCAATGTTTTACACAGATGTTGCATCCTATGCAGCTTTCCATATCTATTTTAGGTTGAGAGGCACTATGAAGTTCCAACTTACCGGCAACACTAGCACATCCCATACCTAGATTTTTCAATGCTCCACCAAAACCTGCCTGCTCGTGCCCTTTGAAATGATTCATACTGATGATAATATCTGCATCGGCAATGGCAGTTCCTATCTTTGGTGCTTTGCAATATTCACCATCTAATGCTATTTCTTTACAGTCTGTTCCTTTCAGGCCATCACCAATAATAACCTGACATTGAGCAGAGATTGGATTGAAACCATTTTCCATTGCACTTTGCAAATGATCTACAGCATTAGCTCGACGACCGGAATAGAGTGTATTACAATCTGTCAGGAATGGTTTAGCACCAGAACTTCGAAGTAAATTAGCCATTCTTGCAGCATAATTGGGACGAATATATGCTAGGTTTCCTGGTTCTCCAAAGTGTATTTTGATAGCGACAAAACTGTCTTTCAGAGGTAGGGTAGTGATACCTGCTTTCTTTACCAGACGTTCCATTTTATCCAAAAGATTGGACGTAGGAGTAGTTCTAAGATTTGTATAATATACTTTTGACGTTTGCATAGTTAGTAATTTGTGAGTTTATTGCTTACAAAAGTAATGTAATTTTTGAATAGCACATTGTTATTCTGTTGTTTTTTCGCAAAAAAAGCTGAAAAAAGGCAGTCATTATCCAATTTTTAACGCTCTTATGTACCCTATGTTTTCTCATTTTTAAAGACTATTGTGAAAGTAAATCTAATCAAGAGGAACCCGAATATAATGTAAAGTGAAATAGAAACTAAAGCAAGAGACCGTAAGAGGTAATCAAATTTTAGTTTTGCAATAGGTTTACGTTTAGTTTCATTAGGATGAAACTTCTAGTTTCACACTTTGAAACCAACAGTTTCATCGGGTGAAACTATTGGTTTCAAGGCATGAAACTGTTTCTTGTATTAGATGGAACAAAATTTTGTGACTTTATATTAGATATAGAGGCATGGACTATGATTGGTAAAGGTTCTTATTCAGTCGTTCTTCTCATAATATTTCATAGTCTATATGGGGGTACTTCAATAAAATTTGGAGGAGACAATAATGACCAATGACACACTGTTCTTTTTTATGAATATGTATGTCATAACAATAAAAAGGGCTGATACTCAAGAACTATTGAATTTTACGATAAACGTCATCAAACGGCACCCTGCACCGTTCTCCCCAGATTCCTTTATTTCCATCCCGTATACCGCAGGGGATAACCATATTTATTTCAGCTCCATAAGGCAATTTCAGGGCTCTTTTAAGCCTCCGACTATCCAAACCTTCTAGCGGACAGGTATCATACCCTTCGTTTGCCATTGCAATCATAAATGTCTGAGCAGCGAGTGCACAAGATTTATGTGCAACAACACGCATATCATTTTCAGAAACCTCGAGCATCATCGGACGGAAAATACTGATGACGTTAGCCAGCAGTTTTCTGAACAGCCCTAAAATTCCGAAGAAACGGGCATAAACAAACGGCATTAATATCCCATAGTACAATTCTCTGTCTTTAATACGTTTAGCTTGACGTTCTTTCGGACTATTACGGTGAATATTTTCCTTCTCAAACTTAAGTACATACTTTGCACGCTTCCTATATAGATCTCGTCGTACAACAAAAACGACCACTTGTGAAGCAGTGGCGGTCGATTTCTGGTCGAGACAAGCTTTTGAAACTTTTGCTAGCAATTCTGGTTGTATGATATGGTAAAATTCCCACAATTGCATATCTGAACTGTTAGGAGCTAACGTTGCCAGTTCCAAGCAATGTTTTACCTTTTCCGGGTCTATAGTTTTTTCTTTATCATACGCCCGTACGGAACGACGGTAATGGAGAACTTCATCTATATTCATAATTCTGCTAATTTGATTAAAATACTTTTTTTAGATTTAATAATTGCCTGAACTGTGTCGGAGAATCAGACATTTCATTTTTGAACAAACGATGGAGTAATTGAGAATGTTCAAATTTCTACTTCATTTGTTTAAACTCAGGGTTCCTTACTTGAAACAATTTATAGTAAGGTAACATTGGTTTTACCTAATCTATGATTATATTCTAATGTATACTGTTTTTATCGTCTTTGTTTTTATTTTATCATATGGTGTCTATATCCTAAAATCTTTATATATTGTTTTTGTTTACATCGATATACATTTAAAGAAGAACTACTTAACCTTTTTATTCAAGAAAAAACTATTTTCGGGATATAAACTATGGAAGTTGCATCCTTTCCTTAATCTTTCCCCACGCATGTGTATCAAACAGACAACTTTGGCGCATTGTCTGATACATCTCTTTGAATCTGGAAATTGGTATCGTATAGCTCAATTTATCCGGTTCAAAATAAGGTCGCACAGATGGATCAAAGAAACCGATAAAAGTTCGTTTGCCATTTTTTCGGTTTTCAATGGTGGCTTGTGTCACCACTGTGCTACAGCCAGAACCAAAGGTAGTTACGACACAATCATGTGCATTATTATCAAAGAAAGCCCAAGTTGTCAATCCTGATAGCATATCAGGATTTGCCAGAAATATAATTCCTTCTTTATCCTCTAAATCTTCTATCATATCTATACGAGCAAAATGAAGATATTTCTTCTCGGTTCTGGGTACTTCCATTTGACGAATAAAGTCAGTCACCATTTCAGGAGTTTGCTTGTATCGCTCTTTAAGGGAAACGAATGTTGGTATATGTTCCGACATCTCAGTAAATCCTGTATAGAATTTACCTCCTCCACAACCGATTGTTTCAGCATTCAGACTGATAATTCCCCCGTTTCTAACGGTTTTCATTCCTTTGAAGAAACAGCCATTTATTTTCTCAGTTTCTCCTTCCAGAGTATCAGAGTACCAGAAGACAAGAGGTAGTTCTGCTGATTCACCGAATGCCTCTTTAAAGTTTTGAATAAATGTTTTGATTTCCATGACACATTGGTTTTTATTTAACTTTGAAGGTTATATACAAAGTTAGAATAAAAAAAGCGATACACCAATTGTTGAGAAATTAATAATTATAAAATTAGAAATTAATATCGGAAACCTTCTTCTTACATTTTTCAAGCTTCTCCAATCCTTCTTTTGAGAGTGTGGGATAATGTAAATTCAGTCTTTTTATACGCTCACCAATGATTTTGCCTACTGCATAACGCATAAACCATTTATTATCAGCGGGAATAACGTACCATGGAGCCACTTCTGTAGAAGTTTTTGTAAGTACATCTGCATAAGCTTTCATATATTCATCCCAAAATTGACGTTCTTTGATATCAGCAGAAGAGAACTTCCAATTTTTAGACTTATCTTCCAGTCGTTCCAAGAAACGTTTTTTCTGCTCGGCTTTCGAGACATTAAGAAAGAACTTTAGGATAACTGTTCCGTTTTCCGTCAGGTATCGTTCGAAATCATTAATTTGGCGGTAACGACGTTTCCAGAAATCAACATCTATATCATCTATTTTTTCAATGCCTGGGAGTTTATTCGACAGAATAATTTCAGGATGCACTTTAGCAATCAATACGTCTTCATAATGTGAACGGTTGAAAATACCTATTCTTCCTCTTTCAGGAAGGCAACGATTAATACGCCAAAGGTAATCATGATCCAGTTCTTCGGTAGATGGTTGCTTGAAAGAGAAAACTTGGCAACCCTGTGGGTTGATGCCGGACATTACATGTTTAATGGTTCCATCTTTTCCGGCAGCATCCATTGCCTGAAAAATGATAAGAATGGAATACCGGTCCTGTGCATAAAGCATACTCTGGAGGTCGGAAAGTTTTTCAATATCCTTTGCTAATTGTTCCTTAGCATCTTGTTTAGAGATACCTCCTGTAAAAGAAGAGTCGAAATCAGATACCAGATGATTCTTTCCCGGTTTAGCCAATAAGTCCTTAAAAATGTCTTTTTCCATAAGTTTGAAATTTGAAAGTTTCTACTACTCTAATAAAAACATTTAGAGAGATTGATTAGTTTTTTGATGGCGATAGATAAAATATGTGTTTTAACTATATGTCTTAAAAGATAATTACTTATATTTGTCTCTGTGACTTTAAAATGGTTATCATGAAAAACAATTTTAAGATTATTGTATTAAAACTATACAACAATAAAAACAACCAATTATGAATCAAGAACTATCAATGAATGCCAATCAATTGGTGGCATACTTGCAAAAGCCTACCTCAGAGTTTACTAAGGCAGACATTATCTCATTTATTCAGCAGAACAACATTCGCATGGTGAATTTTATGTATCCGGCGGGTGACGGGCGTCTGAAAACATTGAATTTCGTTATCAACAATCAGGCTTATCTGGAAGCTATTCTTACTTGTGGAGAGCGGGTCGATGGTTCCAGCCTTTTTTCTTTTATAGAAGCGGGGAGTAGTGATCTTTATGTTATTCCTCGTTTCCGTACCGCATTTGTAGATCCTTTTGCGGAAATTCCCACATTAACCATGCTTTGTTCTTTCTTTAATAAAGACGGCGAACCTTTGGAAAGTTCTCCTGAATATACACTTCACAAAGCTAGCAAGACATTTACGGAGGTTACAGGGATGGAGTTTCAGGCGATGGGCGAACTGGAATATTATGTAATTGCACCGGATATAGATATGTTTCAGGCAACCGACCAACGCGGATATCATGAATCGGGGCCTTATGCTAAGTTTAATGAATTCCGTACGGAATGCATGTCGTATATCGCACAAACCGGTGGGCAGATAAAATATGGGCATTCTGAGGTCGGAAATTTCACTTTGGATGATTGTGTTTATGAGCAGAATGAGATTGAGTTTCTACCTGTGCGTGTGGAAGAAGCTGCGGATCAATTAATGGTGGCAAAATGGGTGATACGTAATTTGGGATTACAATATGGGTATAATGTGACATTCGCTCCTAAAATTACAGCAGGAAAAGCCGGATCGGGACTACATATTCATATGCGTATAGTCAAAGATGGTAAAAATCAAATGTTGAAGGATGGAGTTTTGTCGGAAACAGCACGTAAAGCAATTGCAGGTATGATGGTTCTTGCCCCTTCAATAACAGCTTTCGGAAATACGAATCCAACTTCTTATTTCCGTCTTGTCCCTCATCAGGAAGCACCGACAAATGTATGTTGGGGGATCGTAATCGTTCTGTATTAGTTCGTGTCCCTCTGGGATGGGCTGCTCAATCGGATATGTGTGTACTGGCAAATCCGTTGGAGGTTGAAAGTCATTATGATACCAGTCAGAAACAGACAATTGAGATGCGTTCACCAGATGGTTCGGCAGATATTTATCAATTGCTTGCTGGGTTAGCTGTTGCTTGTCGGCATGGTTTTGAGATAGAGAATGCTCTGGATATTGCTGCTAAGACTTATGTGAATGTAAATATTCATCAGAAGGAAAATGAAGATAAATTGAAATCGTTGGCTCAGTTGCCGGAAAGTTGTGTGGCATCTGCTGATTGCTTGCAGCAACAACGTGCTATCTTTGAACAATATAATGTATTTAGCCCGGCAATGATTGAAGGGATTATTCGTAAACTTCGCAGTTATGAGGATAAGACGTTACGTGCGGAATTGGAGGGTAACCCACAAGCAATGCTTGATTTAGTGAATAAGTATTTCCATTGCGGATAATGAAATCAATGTAATAATATACTAAAGCTTAAATCCTATATTCATGATGAAGTCGGATTTAAGCTTTTTGTTTTTCTATAAATTTCTGGTTAAATCTGTAAAATGAGTCATTATTCCACAACTGTGTATTGAAATTCCACATCATTCTACACTAATTTTACATTTATACTTGCTAGACTTTTTGTTATTTTGTTGAATATCAATGGATAATTGTGTAATATCCACTTTGGCATTTGCTTTGTATTAAGATAAGCATTGGAGAGAATAAATAAATGTTTTATCATTTACATTTAAACAATTACGATTATGAAAAAGGTATTAGTAGCAGTATTAATGGGATTAGGAAGTTCTGTAGCATTTGCACAGGTAGTTAAGGACTCTATAGCAGTAGAAACTGTAGTACAAAATCCACAGGATGAGTTTACCAAAATTGAGATGAAGGATTTACCCGAAGCTGTAACACAGACAATTGCGAAAACCTATGAAGGTTCTTCTATTAAGGAAGCTTTTGTTGCAGAAAAGGAGAGTGGTAAAGTTTATAAAGTGATAGTTACTACAAAAGAAGCTAAAGATGTAACCGTTTTGATGAATGAAAAAGGGGAAGTCGTTGAATAAAAGTATCACTAAATTAGTTTATGTTATATAGACTGTAAACTTCTCCATAAAGAAGATAATGAATATAATATAAACTAATGAAGATGATGCAATTAAGCAAAACTTTATTGTAATAAATAGCCTATGGTAAAGTTCCGGTTCGTGATGAATCGGAACTTTACAATGTTTATATAGGTATAGATTATTCTATCTTTTTACGAATATGGCTAATCGTTTCCGGAGTAACCCGGAGAAAAGAGGCAACTTCTCTGAGTGTAATGTAATTTTGAAAGTCAGGGGAGCGGCTTACCAAATCCCAATATAGTTCAGTTGGAGTTTTACAATAGACATCCAATAAACGTTTATAGGTTTGTACAAACAATTCTTCTGCCAAAATTCGTTCCAATTGTTGGTTAGCTTCATTAGTTGTGAAGAATTTCCTCATTTCTTCAGCCGGGGCATAATAGATTATTGAATTGGTGGCAGCCTGTATACTTACCATTGCTTTTTCTCTTCTGAGACAAGCAGGATAATCACCTACATACTCTCCGGCAAAAGAGTAGCCTACGATATGCTCGCATCCTCTGTCGTCTGTACAAACATATCGAAATAAGCCTTCTTGTATATACGCTCCATTCCCTGTCTGAAATCCCTGTTGGGCAAAATACTCTTTCTTTTTAATCTCTTTGTATTGACCATATTTCAGAAAAAACTCTTTGAACGCAGAGAACTCTTCACGTTCAGCATAATGGTTGAAGTTCTTCATACATAGTTGTTTTCGTGTTTTTATTGTCAGCAAATATATTTGAAAAAGTAATATTGCGACTAATCTTTGTTTATTTAAAAAGATAATTTAAATATGTGCCCGTTTCTGAACACAACTTTTTCATTTATTAAAACTATGTATGATTTATCGTAGATACTTATTGTCAAAGAATAAATGAATGTATTGAATATTAATGTGCATATCAATCCAATCGTCTGAGACAAAATTCTGTTGCAATAACTCACTTTTTCTAATACGCGCATAAAATATATGGAAAAGAAAGCTCATTCTGGCAATTATCCCATATCTTTTTATTATTCAGATGCTTAGATAGCCAATGACTGGACATCTGAATCTTTCCAAGTTCGGAGTATATATTCTATAATCTTTCTGATTATTTAATCTCAAATCTAGCCTTCATTTCATATTTATATTTAATTTTTCGGAGTGCTGTTGAATTTGGATCTCCCGGTGAGGCAAAAGCAGCATTGCTAAATGAAGTTTGCGCAGGCATGAAATGATTGCCTTGTTCTTCTGGCTCTATAATACGTATAATATCTCCCAATCGTTTCCCCATACAATCGACAAGATAAGTTGCTTTCACTTTTGCAGCTTTTAAGGCTTCTATTTTTCCCAGTTTGCGATATGTTGCTTGATCTTTATTTTTCAATTCTCCGAAGTGGAGTGCATTTATTCCTTTATGTTGATATTCTTGATAATTGTATCAACGATCTTGAAATTATCAAGCTTCAGATCGAATTCTTTGCTGACTAAGAAGTCTTTACCAGTTTGGCGCCAATAATTACCTATTTCCCATACACGAATATTAGAAGAGGCAACTCCTATGCTTTGCAAAGTAGCCATTAAGTCCTTTTCGATGTTTTCGATAGGAACTTTTGTCTTGTATTGTTCAGGTTTGGTATTATCCTGAAACTCTTCTTCCCAATATTCTTGAATCTGGATGATTAGATGAATTTCATCCGGATCTACTTCAATTTCAGAGCTACCGGTTACTTCAATGTACTTTGATGAATCATCATTCTGTGCATGAACCATTACTGAATAACTAATCAATAAAACGCTTAATAAAATAACTTTTCTCATATTGCTGATTATTTTGAGTTTGATATATGGGCAAAGTTAAAATAAAAAAGTAACTAATGTGGATAAAGCTGTAAAATATATATTGGAGGTCATTATTCGCAGATATTTTATTTGAAAAGATAATGTTAAGTATTGGACTATAATTATAAAAAAGATGTTTTATGATAAAGAAAATGAGTATTTATAGTGCATTATTCGTAGAAAATAGCTTTCTTTGTACCGAACAACAATAAAAGGTTTATTTCGATTTGATTATTTCATATGTATTTTCTCATTTATTGAGTATATCCATTTCTGATTAAGAACTTCCAAAAAACTTTCTTGTTGAATTATTAATTTTTTATATTTGAATTTTATGAATTTGTATGTTGGAAATCTTAACTATAATGTTAAGGAATCAGATTTGAGACATGTAATGGAAGAGTATGGAGCAGTTGCTTCAGTTAAATTAATCACTGATCGTGAAACAAGAAGATCTAAAGGTTTTGCGTTTATCGAAATGCCGAATGATACCGAAGCTGCAGATGTTATCAAGAAATTGAACGGTGCAGAATATGTTGGTCGTCCAATGGTTGTAAAAGAAGCATTGCCGAAGAACTAATTGAAAATCAATATTAGTATAAAGAAAGAGTGCGTTATCTGCTGATAGCGCACTCTTTTTTACATTGATTACTAATCCTCATTGTTATCCTCTTCGTCATCCACCATATTATTGAGTTCCAGTTCCAGATTTACCAAGTTTTGTTCCCATAATTTCAGGATATCTTTTGGTGTATCCTTTGCTGCCTTTTTAATCCTTTCCTGAGCAACAGATACTTCATGTTCTAATTGACTACGTCTACTCATATTTGTTATTGATTTTTAATTGACGAGATTATAACATGCAAGTATAACAAATGGTTCAACAAAATCAATAATGATAATATAGGGTGAACTATTCGTTATAGTGGCTGTTGTAAATCAGAATCTTTTAATACATATAATTATGCTCAATCTGATCGCTGTATTTTTAGTATGTTCAGGTGTTGGAATTGCTGTTCATATAGCAATAGACCTGTCTCGTCATCCGCAATCTATGAAAATAATGAATACAGTATGGATATTGACTGCGCTTTGGGGAAGTTATCTGGCTTTATGGGCTTATAATAAATTTGGTCGAAGTACTCCAATGGAATCGGGAGATATGAAAATGGATATGTCTGGCGTGAAAGGGACAGATACGTCTGAAATGCAGGGAATGTCATTGGATATGTCCATGGGGGGGATGAGTCGCTCTCATTGGCAGTCCGTAGCATTGTCTGCACTCCATTGTGGAGCTGGTTGTACACTAGCAGATATTATTGGCGAGGGGTTCACAAACTATGTCCCTGTAACAATTGCAAGCAGTCAGGTATTTGGGAACTGGGTACTTGATTTTATATTAGCTTTGATTATTGGAATTAGTTTTCAATTTTATGCTATTCGTGAAATGGAAAAGATTTCTGTGAGGAATGCTTTGTTTCGTGCTTTCAAGGCTGATTTCTTCTCACTTTTGTCTTGGCAGATTGGAATGTATAGTTGGATGGCTATTGTTATATTTATTTTATTTGCCGCTACTCCGTTGCCGAAAGATACTTGGATGTTCTGGTTTATGATGCAAATTGCCATGCTTTTCGGTTTTATTTGTGCTTATCCGATGAACGCTTTATTAATAAAAAATGGAGTAAAGAAAGGTATGTAATTTGATAACTTATTAACAAATGAGGGAGACTAGATTAATTTTTAGCTTCCCTCACTTAATATTATTCTATTCACTTAGCAGTGATTTTAGAAGTATGGGAATTTCAGCCGGTTCCTTGGCCACTTGAATTCCCGCAACTGTAAGTGCAGTGATCTTTTCTTGAGCAGAGCCGGAGCTTCCAGAAATTATAGCTCCTGCATGTCCCATTTGTTTTTCCGGAGGAGCGGACTGTCCTGCAATAAAAGCAACTACGGGTTTGGTGATATGCTTTTGTATGTACTCGGCAGCTAGTTCTTCGGCATTTCCACCGATCTCTCCAATCATAACAATTGCTTCTGTTTCATCATCATTTTGAAACATTTCTAATAATTCACGGAAATAAAGCCCAACGACCGGATCACCCCCCATACCAATGGCAGTCGATTGTCCCATGCCATTTGTTGTCAGATGATAAACAATCTCATAAGTTAAAGTTCCACTACGACTGATTACTCCAATATTTCCTTTCTTAAATACGTTTCCCGGTAGAATACCCACAAGGCTTTCTTCCGGTGAAATTAGTCCAGGGCAATTCGGACCAATTAATTTAGCACCTTTGAGCTGGGTGAAACGATAGGCTTTGATGACATCTAATGTAGGCACGCCTTCAGATATACAGATAATTAATTTGATTCCTGCATCTGCTGCTTCCATGATAGTATCAACTGCATGACTTGCGGGGACAAAAATGATAGAGGTATTAGCTTGCGTTTGTTTTACAGCTTCATACATCGTATTGAATACCGGAAGTCCGTCGATTTCAGTTCCTCCCTTTCCTGGAGAAGTACCTCCTGCGACATTGGTACCATATTCTTTCATTTTCACAGCATGAAAATGTCCGTCTCTTCCTGTTATTCCTTGTACTAATAAGCGAGTCTCTTTATTAATAAGTATGCTCATACATTTCCTCCTTTCACTGATTGTACTGCTAATAAAGTTGCTTCATTCATTGTTTCTGCTACTTGAAAATGACTATGGTCTCTTAATAATCCTCGACCTATATTTTCATTCGTTCCGGTCAGACGAACGATGACTGGAATATCTGTTTGTAGTTGGTCAAAAGCTTGAATTAATCCTAACGCTACATCGTCACAACGAGTAATGCCACCGAAAATATTGATGAAAACAACTTCTACTTTTGAATCATTTAATAATAGCTTCATAGCTTCAACTACTTTTACAGGATTTGAGCTTCCTCCGATATCCAGGAAGTTAGCAGGAGAACCTCCATGAAGTTTAATCATATCCATCGTGGTCATTGCCAATCCGGCGCCATTTACCATACAGCCAATGTTTCCGTCCATATGTACATAACTAAAGCCTCTGTTTTTTGCTGTCACTTCTATTCGCTCTTCAGGAGTTGGCTCAAAAAGAGCATGTATTTCGGGGTGCCGGTACAATGCATTATCATCGAAAACCATTTTGGCATCAAGAGCTATAAGTGTACCTTGGGGTGTTAGTACCAGTGGATTGATTTCGGCTAACGAAGCATCAGTTTCTATAAATGTCTTGTAAAGTTTTTGTAGAATAGAACTCATACGTTCTACTAATTCATTTTGCTTGAAGAATGAAAAAGCGAAACGATGTGCCAAATATGCAGGAAGTCCGATAAATGGATCAATGCTGTAACGGATAATTTTCTCTGGAGTTTTGTGAGCTACTTCTTCGATATCTATTCCACCGGATGCACTTATGATCAAAACAACTGATCGCGTATTTCGATCGATCGTAAAACTAAGATAATATTCGGCAGCTATATCAACAGCCTCACTAACAAGTATTTGTTTTACAGGAAATCCTTTAATAGTCATGTTTAAGATTTCATTAGCATATTGACGTACGGATTCTTTGTTGTTGGCAAGTTTAATGCCCCCGGCTTTTCCGCGGCCACCTGTCAATACTTGAGCTTTTATAGCTACTTTGTCTGTTACTATTTCTTGATAGGCTTTTATAGCTTCGTTGGCAGTGTGACATAACACATGCTGTTCGACTGGAATCCCATACTGAGAAAAAATCTCTTTTGCCTGATATTCATGTACTTTCATGGATGATGGATTAAGTGTTTCTTATATAGAAAACAATCAGGCTAACCAAAAAGTTGTAGGATAAGTAAATGAAAGAGGATAAATAAAAAGGAATGCTCCCATGAAAAGAGCATTCCTTTCTGTGAATTATTTAATTTATTCGATTATGCTATGCCGTGAGCAACAACCGTAGAATCAATTTTCTTGATCAAACCTTGCAACACTGCACCAGGACCACATTCTGTGAAATCTGTTGCGCCATCAGCAACCATATTCTTAACAGTTTGAGTCCAACGTACAGAAGCAGTCAGCTGAGCAACCAGATTCTTTTTGATTTCTACAGGATCAGTATGTGGAAGTGCATCTACATTCTGATAAACCGGACATTTGGGAGTATGAATTTCAGTAGCGTTGATTGCTGCTTCTAGTTCTATTTTAGCAGGGCCCATCAATGGGGAGTGGAATGCACCACCTACCTTCAGCGGGAGTGCACGTTTTGCTCCGGCAGCTTTCATCAGTTCGCAAGCTTTTTCGATACCTGGAACGGATCCGGAGATAACGATTTGTCCTGGACAGTTGAAGTTAGCAGGAACACAAACATCACCTTCAGCATTTACTGCAGCACAGATTTCTTCTACTTTTTCATCCGGCAATGCGATGATAGCAGCCATAGTAGAAGGAGTAGCCTCACAAGCCTTTTGCATAGCCATCGCACGTGCATAAACCAATTTCAAACCATCTTCGAAACTCAAAGCTCCGGCAGCAACCAATGCAGAAAATTCGCCTAAAGAGTGACCGGCAGTCATTTCAGGTTTGAAATCGTCACCCATGCAAAAAGCGGAGATTACAGAGTGCAAGAATACAGCCGGTTGAGTAACTTTTGTCTGACGCAGATCTTCGTCAGTTCCGTTGAACATGATATCTGTTATGCGATATCCGAGGATATCATTTGCTTTTTCAAACAATTCCTTTGCTAAAGCAGAATTTTCATACAGGTCTTTACCCATTCCTACGAATTGAGCTCCTTGACCGGGAAATACAAATGCTTTCATCTTATTCAATATTTAAATTTATTGTTAATTGCGGGTGCAAAGGTACAGATTTTTATAATATAATGGCACAATTTGTTTATTTTTGTGCAGTTCGGTTGGGAAAATGCCATAATGGTCCATTGCCATGACCAATATTTAATTCCTTTCCTGCTGCAATTGCGCTATTGATATATTCTTTGCTCTGACGAACAGCTTCATTCATTGAGTATCCTTTTGCCAGATAGGTTGCAATAGCTGAGGAGAGAGTACAGCCTGTACCATGTAGGTTTTTACTTTTGATTTTTTTTTCTTTATATACATAGGTATTACCATCTAATGTATGAAGTACGTCACACATTTCGTTGTCTGGTAGATGTCCTCCTTTTATAAGAACAGAAATATTATATAATTCAGAGAGTTTCCAAGCTACTTCTGTCATTTCATCCGGAGTATATAATGTTTTTCCTATAAGAACCGCAGCTTCATCCAAATTAGGAGTAATTAAAGATGTAAGTGGAAATAGTACTTTTTTTATTTCTAGAATTGCATCTTCGGTCATTAATTGGCGTCCGCTGGTAGATGTCATAACTGGATCATAAACTATATTTTGGGGCTTATATTTCTTGATACAATCAGCTATAACGTGAACAATGGAAGTGTCATCAACCATTCCTATTTTGATACTATCCGGTTGCATATCGTCCATCACAGCTTCAATCTGTTTGCAGACAATTTCAGAAGGTAATGGGTGTACAGCTTGTACTCCTAATGTATTTTGAATCGTAATGGCTGTAATAGCAGACGCTGCATAGCCTCCTAGTGCAGAAATAGTTTTGATATCTGCCTGAATGCCTGCCCCTCCCGAACAATCAGAACCGGCAATGGATAAAATGATCGGATAACATTTCATTTTAGACTTTTTTTATCGTTCTTCCGCAAAGATAGAATAAAAATAGTAAGGTACAAAATGACATATTGTTTTAAAATTCAATACATTGCTCATGATTATGTTAGTGTTCGTGGTTTTAAAGGTACTTTTCTGATTGAACTGCAATCCATGAAACCGATTAAACATCAATATAATGTAGATATGGTGACTGTAATTGGCTTTTTTGAAAGTTCATAGACTGGATAAAGACTTCATAGTGAGTATCGAGGTAAACCATGCTACTTTAGCCGGACACACTTTAGATTTCGAATTGATGCAAACAATGATGCAAATTATCCGTAACGGTGGATTGGGTATTAGTGGTACGAACTTCGATGCTAAAACCCGTCGTAAGTCTACTGACCTGAAAGATATTTTCATTGTTCATGTTGCAGGTATGGACGCTATGGCATGTGCACTTGAAAATGCGGAACTTTGTTGAATGAATCTCCTTACAAGAAGAAGTTGACTGACCGTTATGTTTCTTTTGATACAGGCAAAGGTGAGGAATTCGAAGAAGGGAAATTACCATTGGAAGATGTAGTTACTTTTGCTAGAACCAAAGGTGAACCAAAACAAATTAGCGGTAAACAGGAACTTTACGAAGCGTTTCTGAACATGTATCATTTTAAAAAAATGTGGCAGTTTCAAACAAAATGACCGCTAAATTAGGTCGCATAGAGGTTAATTCTCTCCAAATTATACGGTCATTTTATCTTCAATATCTTCTATCCTTTACCGGATGTTCCGCTTTCCAAAATACTAACGATAGAGAATAATGTGAAGCAAATAGCTCCGAGCCCTGTCAGAACGCGAGATGGAATAAAGTAATCATCATGCATTGAAGCAAGCTCAAATACGAAAGCAGCAAGGAACAAACAACTCAGTGCTGTCATTATTGGTATCAAAGGAATGCGATTGGATAGTTTGAATTCGTGTCTCCAGATTTTTGCCAGTAAAATCACTTTGCTGGAAATACTGTAGCAGACTAATCCCAATCCGATCATGATATATCCGATTACACCATTTGTACTACTTGAATCAGCAAAAATAACAAAAAGTCCCCAAACGAGAGAGGTTGTTCCCATCAACAAAACGAGTTCCGGCCATTTGCTGCGTTCCTTCTCTGAGTATACATTACGAATTTGACGAGCAATCGTAGCTACTAAAGCAATCAAGCTAGTACAAATACATGCAATTCCTGCCATGACATGACCTGCTACGAAATAGGCGGGATGTGAGTGACTGCTTCCCAATAGAATAAATGCCCATATCCAAGCAACTGTTGATGTGACAATAGCTACTAATTTTAAGATACGTTCCTGTCCTTCTGAAAAAGCTCCATTAGGTATGTCATTTCCGATACTTTTAGAATTAGCAGGAATTAGAGAAAAACGTGTGGAAGAAGTTGCAGCCGTTGCTACGCACATGGTTATCAATCCTACACCTGCTACTACATGACCTGCGACAAAAGAAGAAGAGGAAGTCGAATTTGTGAATATGCATATACCTCCGATGATGGTAATGACTGCAGCTGCATAGGCAAGTATTGGTAGACCATACTTTGACGATTTATTATAAGTATGTATGATTTGCCTAATGATTGTTGCTGCTGTACAGAACAATGCAATACATATCATACCTAGTGAAAACACAACAGGACCAGCCACTACGCGGCTTGGTGCATCTCCATATCCGTAAATAAATGCACCATATCCGAAGCAAAAAACAGCCATTATCAGAGGGATTGCTCTGAATAAAATACTCATTCCGTAATTCATAATTAGATTGCTTTAAAATTTCAACTAAAACAAGGGTACACTCGTTTTGTTTAGGTCCAAAGGTAATTTCTAATTGATAACTTCATGTGAATCCTATTAAAAGTCATCGCTTTTTGCTCGATTAAACAAATGTTTTTGTAAATTTGCACCCTTAAAAATGGGGATACCCCTCAAATTGTAAATTGTAAATAGTAAAATCGTAGATGCAACCATGGGTAAGAGATTTACTGAATATTCGCAGTTTGACCTTTCACAGGTGAACAAAGATGTGCTGAAGAAATGGGACGAAAATCAAGTTTTCGCCAAGAGTATGACAGAACGTGAAGGCTGTCCTTCGTTTGTATTTTTCGAAGGACCTCCCTCAGCTAACGGTATGCCGGGTATTCACCATGTAATGGCTCGTACTATTAAAGATATTTTTTGCCGTTACAAAACGATGAAAGGTTATCAGGTAAAGCGTAAAGCTGGATGGGATACTCATGGACTGCCTGTAGAGCTGGGTGTGGAAAAAGCATTGGGCATTACGAAAGAAGATATTGGTAAGAAAATCTCTGTTGCTGAGTATAACGCAGCTTGCCGTAAGGATGTGATGAAGTTTACCAAGGAATGGGAAGACCTGACTCACAAGATGGGATATTGGGTAGATATGAAACACCCTTATATCACTTATGACAATCGTTATATTGAAACATTGTGGTGGCTGCTGAAACAGTTACATAAGAAAGGTTTACTCTATAAAGGATATACTATTCAACCGTATTCACCAGCGGCCGGAACAGGATTGAGCTCTCATGAGTTGAATCAACCCGGTTGTTATCGGGATGTAAAAGATACAACGGTTGTTGCACAGTTTAAGATGAAGAATCCTAAACCAGAAATGGCAGAATGGGGAACACCTTATTTTATCGCTTGGACAACGACACCTTGGACATTGCCCTCAAATACAGCACTTTGTGTTGGTCCGAAAATTGACTATGTAGCTGTACAATCATACAATCCTTATACAGGAGAACCCATAACAGTAGTTTTAGCGAAAGCTTTATTGAATACTCATTTCAATCCCAAAGCTGCTGAATTGAAATTAGAAGATTATAAGTTGGGAGATAAACTAGTGCCATTCAAAGTGATAGCCGAATATAAAGGTCTGGATTTGGTTGGTATGGAGTATGAGCAACTCATTCCATGGGTGAAACCGGTTGAAGTATTCGAAGATGGTAGTTGGAAAGCTAGTGATAAGGCATTTCGTGTGATTCAGGGTGATTATGTAACCACAGAAGATGGTACAGGTATTGTTCATATCGCGCCTACTTTCGGTGCAGATGACGCAAATGTAGCACGCGCTGCTGGAATCCCGTCTCTTTTCATGATCAATAAGAAAAGTGAGACTCGTCCTATGGTAGACCTGACAGGAAAATTCTATTTATTGGATGAATTAGATGAGACCTTTGTAAAGGAGTGTGTAGATGTCGATAAATACAAAGAGTATCAGGGAGTTTGGGTAAAGAATGCATATGATCCACAATTTACAGTAGATGGAAAATTTGATGAGAAGTCAGCACAGGCTGCCGAATCGTTAGATATTGCTATCTGCATGATGATGAAAGCAAATAATTTAGCTTTCAAAATAGAGAAGCATGTTCATAATTATCCACATTGTTGGCGTACAGATAAGCCTGTACTTTATTATCCGTTGGATAGTTGGTTCATCCGTTCTACAGCATGTAAAGAACGCATGATGGAATTGAATAAGACTATTAGCTGGAAGCCAGAATCTACAGGAACTGGTCGTTTTGGTAAATGGTTGGAAAACTTGAATGATTGGAATCTAAGCCGTTCCCGTTATTGGGGAACTCCATTACCCATCTGGCGTACGGAAGATAATACGGATGAAAAGTGCATTGAATCAGTAGAAGAACTTTATAATGAAATTGAAAAATCGGTAGTGGCCGGATTCATGAAATCGAATCCATACAAGGATAAAGGTTTTGTGCCGGGTGAGTATAGCGAGAATAATTATAATAAGATTGATCTTCATCGTCCATATGTGGATGATATCATTCTTGTATCTAAGAATGGAAAACCGATGAAACGTGAGATGGACTTGATCGATGTTTGGTTTGATTCAGGTTCTATGCCTTATGCACAGATTCATTATCCTTTTGAAAATAAAGAATTGTTGGATAGCCGTCAGGTGTATCCGGCTGATTTTATAGCGGAAGGAGTAGATCAGACACGTGGTTGGTTCTTTACATTACATGCTATAGCTACAATGGTATTTGATAGTGTATCTTATAAGGCTGTTATTTCTAATGGTTTGGTACTTGATAAGAATGGTAACAAGATGTCTAAACGTCTTGGTAATGCTGTTGATCCATTCTCAACCATTGAAAAATATGGTTCTGATCCATTACGTTGGTACATGATTACTAATTCTTCTCCATGGGATAACTTGAAGTTTGACGTGGAAGGTATTGAAGAAGTGCGTCGTAAATTTTTTGGAACTTTATATAATACATATTCATTTTTTGCACTATATGCTAATGTGGATGGATTTGAATATAAAGAAGCTGATGTGCCGATGACTGAACGTCCGGAAATTGATCGTTGGATTTTGTCTGTACTGAATACTTTGATTAAAGAAGTTGATACTTGCTACAACGAATATGAACCGACTAAAGCGGGTCGTCTGATTTCAGACTTTGTTAATGACAACTTGTCTAACTGGTATGTACGCCTGAACCGTAAACGTTTCTGGGGTGGTGAATTTACTCAGGATAAATTGTCTGCTTACCAAACTTTATATTCTTGCCTTGAGACAGTGGCTAAGTTGATGGCTCCGATTTCTCCATTCTATGCAGATCGTTTGTATATGGACTTAATTGCAGCTACAGGACGTGATAATGTGGTTTCTATTCATTTGGCTGAATTCCCGAAATATCAGGAAGACATAATAGACAAGGAATTGGAAGCACGTATGCAGATGGCTCAGGATGTTACATCTATGGTGTTGGCCTTGCGTCGTAAAGTGAATATTAAAGTTCGCCAACCATTGCAATGTATCATGATTCCGGAAACAGACGAAGAGCAGAAAGCACATATTGAAGCTGTAAAAGCTTTAATTATGAATGAAGTTAATGTGAAAGAGATCAAGTTCGTTGATGCTGCTGCTGGAGTATTGGTTAAGAAAGTGAAATGTGACTTTAAAAAGCTGGGGCCGAAATTCGGCAAACAAATGAAGGCTGTTGCTGCTGCCGTAGCTGAAATGTCACAAAAAGCAATTAATGAATTGGAGAAGAATGGCAAATATTTACTGAACTTAGATGGTGCTGAAGCTGTTATTGAAGCATCGGATGTTGAAATCTTCAGTGAAGATATTCCGGGATGGTTGGTTGCTAATGAAGGTAAGCTGACTGTAGCACTTGAAGTTACAATAACCGAAGAATTGCGTCGTGAAGGTATTGCTCGCGAATTGGTAAACCGTATCCAAAATATTCGTAAATCAAGCGGTTTCGAGATTACAGACAAAATAAAAATAACAATCTCGAAAAATACGCAAACGGATGATGCGGTAAAAGAATATAATACTTATATTTGTAACCAAGTTTTAGGAACATCGCTCGATTTGGTAGATGAAGTGAAGGATGGTACAGAGCTAAACTTTGACGATTTCTCTTTGTTTGTCAATGTGATAAAAGACTAATACTAAATTATTGATTAACCTTTTAAACTAGTAAAGTTATGGCAGAAAAGACTAGATATTCGGATGCGGAACTCGAGGAATTCCGTGCCATTATTATGGAGAAGTTGGAATTGGCTCAACGAGATTATGATCAGTTGAAGATGAGTCTGATGGGATTGGATGGTAATGATACCGACGATACATCTCCTACATATAAAGTTCTTGAAGAAGGAGCAAATACGCTTTCCAAAGAAGAAACAACTCGTTTGGCGCAGCGCCAACTAAAGTTTATTCAAGGATTGCAAGCTGCTTTAGTACGTATTGAGAATAAGACATATGGCATTTGCCGTGAAACTGGAAAGTTAATTCCTGCCGAACGTTTGCGTGCTGTTCCTCATGCAACGTTAAGTATCGAAGCAAAGAACAGTGGTAAGAAATAATAGTTAGCTACAAGCTACTAGTGACGAGCTACAAGTAGCTGCGCAATATTTTCGCACGGCACTTGTAGCTCGTTATTTTTAATTTTAGATAGACAAATGAAGAAACTACTTACAAAAGGGAGAATTGCTCTGCTTGTTATCTTTTCTGTATTAATTATCGATCAAGTTATTAAAATATGGATCAAAACACACATGTATTGGCATGAAAGTATACATGTGACAGATTGGTTTTATATTTATTTCACCGAGAATAACGGAATGGCTTTTGGAATGGAAATATTCGGAAAACTGTTCCTTACTACTTTCCGTATTGTGGCGGTTGGCTTGATTGGTTGGTATCTTTATAAAATTATTAAGAAAGGTTTTAAAACGGGTTATATTATCTGTGTATCTCTGATCTTGACAGGGCTTTGGGGAATATTATCGATAGTGTATTTTATGGAGTAATATTCAATGAAAGTACTCATTCACAGATTGCTAGTTTTATGCCTGAGGGAGGAGGATATTCTACTTGGTTCTATGGAAAGGTAGTAGATATGTTTTATTTTCCGATAATTGAAACAAATTGGCCGACATGGATGCCGTTTGTAGGTGGAGAGCATTTTGTTTTCTTTAGTCCAATCTTTAATTTTGCAGACGCTGCCATAAGTTGCGGTATTATTGCTTTATTACTTTTTTATAGTAAATATCTGAATGAATCTTACCATTCATTGGATAATAAAAAGGAAAATGTGGATCATGAAAAATAGATTTCGATTTCATCTGTGTTACATCTGTATATTCGCGCTGGCGATTGCTGGATGTAAAGTGAAAAGACCCGACGATGTCATTCCGGAATCGAAAATGGAAGATATATTGTATGATTATCATATAGCAAAAGCTATGGGAGAAAATTTGCCTTATAATGAAAATTATAAGAAGTCTCTTTATATCGATGCTGTTTTTAAGAAGTATGGTACTACAGAAGCTGTGTTTGATTCATCAATGGTTTGGTATACACGTAATACAGAGGTTTTATCGAAAGTCTATGAAAAGGTGAAAAACCGTTTGAAGAGTGAGCAAGAGACTATAGGGGATTTGATTGCTAAACGCGATAAAAAGCCAAAAATAACAAAGAATGGTGATAGTATTGATGTTTGGCCTTGGCAACGTATGATACGTCTGACAAGTGGGATGATGAATAACCGATATTCATTTGTTTTGCCAACAGACTCGAATTACAAAGATCGTGATACATTGGTATGGGAGGTACGTTATAGTTTTTTGGAACCGGTACTTGCTGATTCTTTGAGAGCAACGACAATGGCTTTACAAGTAATATATGAAAAGGATACGGTTAGTCATTGGAAAACATTCACCTCTCCGGGTATTCAGCAAATTCGTATGTATGCTGATACATTAGGTGGTATGAAGGAGATAAAAGGTTTTATTTTCTATTCGGTGGAAGATAGTTTGAAGAGTAGTGTACTATTGGCTGATCGTTTTGTTATGACTCGTTACCACTGTAAAGATACACTTTCGTTTATTGTACGTGATTCTTTGAATAAGATTGAAGCTTTAAAAGCGGATTCTTTGAAGAAAATTTCTGCTACTAAAGAGAAAAAGGATTCTCTAAGGGCTGAAGAGGGAAGAAAGGATGACAATCAGCGTTTAACTCCAGAAGAAATGAATCGTCGCCGGTCGGGATCTCGCCCGGAAAAGAAACCGGAACAAATTGAAGTGGAACAGCATATTCAACAAGAAAGAATAGAGCAGAGAAGAGAACGCCAGATAAATCAGCGCAGACAGCAGCAGAGGCGCCAGCAAACTACTCGTTAATTGTATGAAACGTTTTGCGGCTCATTATTTGTTTTTGCCGAGTATTGGTTTTATCAAACAATATGTGGTAGAGATTATTGAAGGGGGAAGTGTACAGCATATTTTTCCATTAACTGAGGAGATTGAGTCTATTGAATGGATGCCGGGAGTAATTGCTTTGCTTTCCACAAATGAAATAAAAAACATTGGGATGATTTTTACAAACATCTCAATGTTTGAATCCAATCTTCCCAATGTTTCAAATCAATCTTCCCAATGTTTTTTAAAAGCATTCGAGGAGTCATTACATAAAAGTAAAGCTCTGTATCCTTGCTTATTTTATCCTTTCGATTTTATTTCCATGCAGCCTGTCGCCGAAACTCGGCACAAATTACTGCAGTAGCAATTGCCACATTAAGAGATTCTGAAGTTTCCTTACCTTGAGGATAATTGGGAATATATAGTTTCCGATTAATCAATGTTTCCACTTCTTTTCCTATTCCGTTACCTTCATTACCCATTACAATAATTCCATTGGTGCTTAATGGTTGCTCATACATGTTTTTTCCGTTTAGGAATGTACCGAATATTGGTGTATCGTCTCCAAGAGAACGAATAAAATCTGATAGGGGAGTATAATACACTTTCACTCTGGCAATTCCTCCCATAGTGGCTTGTATGGTTTTGGGGTTGTATACATCTACTGTATTAGATGAACAGATGATATGTTCGATGCCAAACCAATCGGCCAAACGTATAATTGTCCCAAGGTTACCGGGATCTTGTACGTCATCCAAAGCAAGACAAAGTGATCGGTGAACGATCTCTGGATTTAATTTATATTTTGCTTGTTCAAAAACAGCAAGTACTTGTTGCGGGGTTTTCAACAAGCTTGCACGAGAAAGTTCTTCTTGTGAAATTTCTATGATTTCATCTGCTTTACATTCCGGGTGGCTCTGTAGCCAAGAACTTGTAGCAGCTAGAAAGCGACAAGGAAAATGTCCAAGCAAATCACTAACTAGCTTGGGACCTTCTGCCAGAAATACTTGTTCCTCTTTACGTATCTTTTTTAGTTCCAACGAGTGGATATATTTAATTTTGTTCTTGCTTAATGATTCCATATATTTGATATTTTGGGCAAAGCTATAAAGATATTTCCAATTAATCGGTTATTATTTCTATTTTTTCCTGATAATTATTTGGTCTATTAATAATTGTTGTGTAAATAAAATATGCTATCTGCTTAATTTTAGTAGTTTTGCTTAAAAATAGTAGTTTGATATTCAATATAAAATAGAGAATGTATGGAAGGATTGACACATCAAGAGAAAGAAGTAATGATTTACTTTTGGAGAATGGGACCAAGCTTCATCCGAGAGGTAGTAAATGAAATGCCGGATCTAAAGCCTCTTTATACAAGTGTAGCTTCAGTCGTTCTTAATTTAGAGAAGAAGAAGTATTTGTCGCCATTCAAATTTAGGAAATTCTATTCAATACCATTCATTGGTGAAAGAAAGCGATTATAAACGTAACTTTTTGAATGGGATAGTAACGGACTATTTTACCGGTTCGTATAAAGAAATGGTTTCATTCTTTGTCTGGGATCAAAAGATCGGTAAAAAGGAGCTTGAAGAATTGATGAAAATAATAGAAAATGAGGAATCATAAACTGAATACGTATGGAACCTTTTGCAATTTATTTAATAAAAGTCTGATTGTATTATATGCTTTTTATAAGTTGTCTTTTAGTAAAGATACATTTTTCAAATTGAGACGAATGATGTTACTTTTAATATGTGTGATTTCATTTGTTTATCCTTTTATTGATTTTCCGGTTTGGACTGATTAGGGTAATCATTCGGTGGGAAAAACACTTGCAGTTGTTTATGCAAAAATTCTGTCAGAAATTTCAATTTATGCTTCTGTTGTATTTTCTGGTGCCGAGAATACAAGTTGGGCAGTTGAAACTTATTTATGGATAATATATGGAATAGGGATTGCCCTACTGATGCTACTACGATAGTGGTTAAGATTGACGATCGTAACCATGATACGAAAGAAATGGCAGAAATGGGAAACCGGTGAATGTTAAATTTACAATTCCTGTCATGTTCAGAATTGGATGATTGAATTCTGTTAGAATTTTCATAGTTTGCGGAAATTATCACAGACATGCTATTAATCATGCATTTATTATAGTTGTGAAAATTTCCGTAACTGTGGTGAAAAGTACATTTTAAATGTCATTTATCGTTTTGATAATTTTCCCGAACGGAAAATATGCTCTATCTTTGCCATACATTTTACTTCAGGTTTATAGAGATACCGTATGAGGAAAGGATTTCATGGCTTATTTACTTGTGCTATTATTATTTTGTTGCTAGCTTCGTGTACTGCTACGAAGTTTGTGCCGGATGGCTTTTATCTGTTGGATGAAGTCAAAATTCATACAGATAATAAGAATGTTCGTCCTTCATCCTTAAAAATGTATGTACGTCAGAATTCCAATGCTAAATGGTTTAGTCTCATTAAAACACAACTTTATGTTTATAACCTTTCAGGACGTGATTCAACTAAATGGGGAAATAAGTTTCTGAGAAGAATAGGTGATGCTCCTGTTATATATAATGAGAGTGAAGCTCTTCGTTCTCAGGAAGAAATTATGAAAGCAGTGCATAATATGGGTTATATGGCTGCTATCGTAAAAAAAAACGACAAAAGTTAAGAAAAAGAAGATCAAATTACTGTATGATGTAACGGTTGGTGAGCCTTATATTATTCAATCTTTAAAACTCGACATAAATGATACTAAAATAGATTCTCTTTTAAGACAGGATTCGGTGAAGAGCTTATTAAGAGAGGGAATGATATTTGATGTAAATGTATTGGATGCAGAAAGGCAACGTATAACTAATAAACTACTTCAAAACGGTTATTATAAGTTTAATAAAGATTATATCGGATATACGGCGGACACTGTCCGTAATACTTATAATGTAGATTTAACATTACATTTACGTGCGTACAGAGCTCATGAGAATGATTCTGCTGAAGCGCATAAACAATATCAAATCAATGAGATAAATTTTATAACAGATTATGATGTATTGCAGTCGTCAGCATTAAGTAGCGTTAATATAAATGATTCTATTCATTATAAAGGATTTCCTATATATTATAAAGATAAACTTTATTTGCGTCCTAAAGTGCTGACGGATAATCTTCGTTTTGCTTCTGGTGATATATATAAAGAACAAGATGTACAGCAAACTTATTCTAGTTTTGGTCGCTTGTCTGCATTAAAATATACGAATATTCGTTTTATAGAGACTCAGGTAGGTGATACGGCAAAACTTAACTGTTATGTAATGCTGACTAAAAGTAAACATAAATCTATTGCTTTTGAAGTGGAAGGGACGAATTCCGCTGGCGACTTGGGAGCAGCAGCTTCCGTTTCTTTTCAGAATCGGAACTTGTTTCATGGATCGGAAACTTTTATGGTCAAGTTTCGTGGAGCTTACGAAGTTATTTCCGGGCTTCAGGCAGGATACTCAAATAATAATTATACAGAATTTGGTGTAGAGACAAGTATTAATTTCCCAAATTTTCTATTTCCATTTGTGTCTTCTGATTTTAAGCGTAGAATTAGAGCTACGACGGAGTTTGGATTACAATACAATTACCAGCTACGTCCTGAATTCTTGCGTACAATGGCTTCTGCATCATGGAGCTACAAGTGGTCTCAACGTCTGAAAATTCAGCATAAAATTGATTTGATTAATATCGGTTTTCTTTATTTGCCACGTATTTCTCCTAAATTTAGAGAAGATTATATCAATAAAGGACAAAATGATATTTTCCAATATAATTATCAGGACCGACTGATTATTAATATGGGGTATAGTTATCACTACAATAGTACAGGAGGTTCTATTGTGAATAATACAATATCATCTGATTCTTATTCTGTACGTTTCAATTTCGAATCGGCAGGAAATATTATGTATGCTTTATCTAGAGCGACAAATATCCGCAAGAATGATAATGGTGAATACGCTATTTTAGGAATCCCTTATGCGCAATACATTAAAGGTGAATTTGATTTTGCTAAAAATATAAGAATTGATCACCGTAACTCATTGGCCTTTCATGTAGGTATGGGAGTGGCTGTACCTTATGGTAATGCAAAGACGATTCCATTTGAGAAGCAGTATTTTTCCGGTGGGGCCAACAGTGTTCGAGGATGGTCGGTTCGTGATCTGGGGCCAGGTTCTTTTGCAGGAAAAGGAAGCTTAATGGATCAATCAGGAGATATTAAATTAGATGCTAGTATTGAGTATCGCAGTAAGCTGTTTTGGAAGTTTCAGGGCGCGTTATTTATTGATGCTGGTAATATCTGGACTATTCGTGATTATGCTAATCAACCGGGAGGAGTCTTCAAATTTAATAGATTCTATAAGCAGATAGCTGTGGCATATGGCCTGGGACTTCGTTTAGATTTGGATTTCTTTATTCTTCGTTTTGATGGAGGTATGAAAGCTATAAATCCAGCTTATGAGACTAAGAAGGAACATTATCCGATCATTAATCCTAAGTTTAGTCGTGATTTTGCTTTCCATTTTGCGGTAGGATATCCTTTCTGATACAAAAACTAAGCTGTTTCAAAATGAGACAGCTTAGTTTTTGTATCAGTTCTTTTAGTTCTTAACGAGCTGCAAAAAACATTGGATTAGTTGTTGTAGCCTGACGAGCTGCAATCATACCTTGGGCGTCAAGGGTTACGTTCATTCTTTCGCCGTTTGGCATGAACATATCAGCAGTGCCGTCATTGTTCATTTTAACAAGGGGAGCGGTCTCACCATTGGCAACCACATTCCAAGTGTTAGTTGCTTGATCATAGATCAAATCCATAGAAGCAGTTTCGCCTTCTTTAGTAATGGAATAACCATTCTCGAGTGTTTTTACCATGTAATTTCCATTTTCTCCTTTCACCTTTTTCACGTCTCCTACATTAGCCATCGGATTGGTTCCACTCCAGAATTCGATAGAATTGATTACTAAAGCATCGGCTAGATAAGCCACACCGTAAACAGGAATGATGTTGAATGCCAAAAATACAAGTTCATTTACAAATTTGGTTCCAACAGATTGGTTCCAAGAAGTCAGACGATTAAATAAACCAAATGAACCTACACAGGAACTGAATAGTAAACTTCCACTCAGTACAACTGCTACAAATGTTAGTTTGTTTCTTTTCATAACTTAACAAATTCTGATTAATAAATAATGTTACTAATATAGTTCTTAATTGAATGCAAATATAATATTTTTTAATCAGCTTAAGTTATGAATTCTCATTTTTGTTTTATCTCATTTTCCTTTTTATTAGTTGATTTCCTATAAAATAATCAATAGAAAATTTACCAGGTCCTGCAATATACATAAGTATAAAGACTACTAAGTAGATGAATGCTAACTCTTTTACTGTAAAGACATCATTGGCATGAATCACAAAAAAAGCGACGGATATTGTAAAGATCATTGGAATCATAGCTAGTCTATATAAAAAACCAATGATGAAACCCATTGAACATACAAGTTCTCCAAAAATGGCTAATCCGAGAGATAGGGGACTTCCAAAACCTAGAGGATCAGGAAAAGTCATCGAAAGCTCCTGAAAATTACTCCATTTCTGAATGCCATGATTCATTAATAATATTCCGAATATAATTCGGGCTGCCAATAAGAACAATGATACTTTAGTTGTATTTGGCTTAGTTGGAAATAAAAAATTGTAAACCATAAGTTATTCTATTTTAAGTTTATCTTCATATTTATAAACATAAAATATCTTGATTTTGTTCTTTATGGAAAGTAAATATTAAAAATAAATAATGGGAATAAAGTAGTAGGTATACCTTTTTTATTCCCACTATTTATTAAATGTCTATGATTTAAAGATTATTCTTTATTCAAAATATAATGTTCTGCAAGTTTACCGGTAACTTCTTTTTTATCTGCCATCAGTTTACTCAGATGGTTTTTGCCTACTTTATAGTACGATTCTTCTCCGCCTTCTTCTTTTAAAGTCAATATGTTATCTTTCAAGGTGTAGGTGCCTTTTTCGTCAAAAGAACTATCTCGGTCGATATAAACGGAATGGAGAGTAAATGTTTTGTCTTTATTTAAAATGAGAGTTATTTCGATACCGGGACAATCAGCTGCCGGAAAAACTCCTTTATAAGTACCTTCATAATCGAGGGATATTTCTGCATTGTGCGTATCGATTATTTTGGTAGAGGTACTATCAATTCTAGTGCCTTTATTAGCCTTTGAGCCGTTTCCACATGCTACAAGGAGCATACATGAACACGTTAAGATGAGAATCTTTGTCATGATTTTACTTTTTTAAATTTTATCAAATCTGCTTATTAGGGTATAAAGATATGAAATAATATTTAGTATATCTACCATGAAAATGAACTGCAACTTTATTTATGAATTAATAAACTTATTATCTTTGTGAAAAATTACAGTGAATATGACACAACATACTTATGACAATGAATCGGTTCAAGAATTAATAGGCTGGGCGAAAAAGATGCTTGAGACTAAAAATTATCCAACGGAGAAATATCAAATTAATAAATGTACGTCCATAATTAATGGAAAACTTTATTTAGAATCATTGATTGCAATGATCTCTAGAAATTGGGAGAATCCAACGTTTCATTCTACTATTGAACAACTGTGGGAATACAGAGAAAAGTGGGAGAGTAGAGAAGGATAGTAAATATAAAAGTGGAAATTAGAGAACTAAGTTCTTCATTTATTGATGATGCAAAATAATAGGAATTTAAAAAGAGTTATTCCGTATTTTGCATCATCAACTATTGTAATGACAACGTTATTAAAATGGAAACCATTTACTCTTTTTCTTTAGAGTTGTAAGCTTTTTTATGTCTGAATTATATATTTCTGCAAAAGTCTTTTTTTCTTTTATCATTTTATAAATCAATCCCCAATCGGGAAGCCCGCCAAGATTTCGATCATCAATAAATAAATCGGCTTTTAATTTTCGCGTGTAACTTTGGTGATCTTTTTGTTCTTCAGGATAATCTTTATTGACTGCGTAAAATTCCAATCCTCTGTTTTTACACCATTCTACTGCTTCATCTAATAATTTGCCTTCCCGCACACTCCACAAGATTAAACGATGTTGCTCTTGTTGCAATAATTTCAGAGTTTCAATAGCAAAGGGGATTTCTTTTCCAATACCAGGATATCGATGCCTTACAATTGTTCCGTCAAAATCAACCGCTATAACCATAACTTATGTTAGAATACGTAATTTGTAACAAAGATACAAACAGTATGCTAAAAAAATGTATCTTTGTCTCGAATTAACATTTTAATAAAATACATTTTACATGAACAATTCCCCTCAGCGTGCTGCCAAAGGTTTTACACGAGCTTTTTGGGTTAGCAACACAGTCGAACTGCTTGAACGTATGGCCTATTATGCCGTATTTATCGTTCTCACTATTTATTTATCCAATATTCTAGGTTTCAATGATTTTGAAGCAAGTATGATTTCCGGTCTTTTCTCTGGTGGATTGTATTTATTACCTATATTTTCAGGGGCTTATGCTGATAAGATTGGTTTCCGGAAATCAATGATCTTAGCTTTTACTTTGTTGTCTATTGCTTATTTAGGGTTAGGTGTCTTGCCTACATTTCTCGAAGCGACAGGATTAGTAAACTATGGTGAAACTGTTCAATTCAATGGTTTACCGGATAGCTATGCTCGGTGGATAATTATTCCTATTTTATTTATTCTGATGATCGGCGGGTCTTTTATTAAGTCCATTATTTCAGCGTCGGTAGCGAAAGAAACAACTGAAACAACACGTGCTCGTGGATATTCCATCTTTTATATGATGGTTAATGTGGGGGCTTTCACTGGTAAAACAATTATAGATCCTCTGAGAAATATGATTGGTGAACAAGCTTATATCTATATTAATTATTTCTCTGGGGCAATGACTATCATTGCTTTATTTGCTGTAATTCTTTTTTATAGATCGACTCATACAGCCGGTGAAGGAAAGAGCTTACATGAAATAGGACAGGGCTTTATGAGAATTGTAACGAATTGGCGTTTATTGGTTCTTATTCTGATAGTGACTGGTTTCTGGATGGTACAGCAGCAACTTTATGCAACAATGCCTAAGTATGTAATACGTATGGCTGGTGAAACAGCAAAACCAGGTTGGATTGCCAATGTAAATCCGTTTGTCGTGGTATGTTGTGTTAGCTTTATTACGCGCCTGATGGCAAAGCGCAGTGCAATAGCTTCTATAAATGTGGGAATGTTTTTGATCCCAGTTTCGGCTTTATTGATGGCTTGTGGTAATATTTTAGGATACGATATTATTTCCGGCATGAGCAACATTACTTTGATGATGGTAGCTGGTATTGTGGTACAAGCACTTGCCGAATGTTTCATATCACCGCGTTATCTGGAGTATTTCTCATTACAGGCACCCAAAGGAGAAGAGGGTATGTATTTAGGATTTAGTCATTTACACTCTTTTCTTTCATCTATTTTCGGTTTTGGATTGGCGGGAATCTTATTGACGAAGTATTGTCCGGATCCTGTGTTGTTTGAGACTCGAGGGGCATGGGAGGCGGCTAGCGCAAATGCTCATTATATTTGGTATTATTTTGCTGCAATTGGGTTGATTGCTGCTGTAGCTCTATTTTTATTCGCTAAAATAACCGAATCCATCGACAAAAAGAAGGAATCTTCTCGATAGTTATCTTCTTTTTTGCGTATATTTGCCGTCACTTTGCTGTAAAAGTGGCGGCATTTTGTTTTTTAATGAAGGAAGATAAAACATGAAAGTAAGATTTATAAGTCTGGCAAGTGGCAGTAGTGGGAACTGTTATTATCTAGGCACCGAAACCTCTGGAATATTAATAGATGCAGGAATTGGCATTCGCACTATAAAGAAAACGCTGAAGGACTTCAACATTTTGATGGATAGCATACGAGCTGTATTTGTCACGCATGATCATGCAGATCACATTAAAGCCGTAGGGCATCTGGGAGAGAAACTAAATATTCCTGTATATACAACAAAACGTGTTCATGAAGGTATTAACCGTAGTTATTGCATGACGGAAAAACTTACTACTTCGGCTCGTTATTTAGAGAAACAGGAGCCTATGCATCTAGATGATTTTAATATCGAATCTTTTGAAGTTCCTCATGATGGCACTGATAATGTTGGATATTGTATAGAGGTAGATGGAAAAGTATTCTCTTTTCTGACTGACCTTGGTGAAATTACTCCTATAGCAGCTCATTATATTTGTAAAGCCAATTATTTGATACTGGAAGCTAATTATGATGAGGAAATGCTTAAGATGGGACCTTATCCTCAATATTTGAAAGAAAGAATCACAAGTAAAACTGGACATATGAGTAATTCTGATACTGCTGAGTTCTTAGCAGAAAATATCACTGAACATTTGGAATATATCTGGTTATGCCATCTAAGTAAGGACAATAATCATCCGGAGTTGGCATACAAAACTGTAGAATGGAAATTAAAGAACAAAGGAGTTATTGTTGGCAAGGATGTGCAACTGCTTGCTTTAAAGCGAAATACGCCTTCTGAGCTTTATGTGTTCGAGTAACAACGAAAAAAGACAGTAAAAAAGCTGCATTATTGTTTGGATAAATGAAATAAAAGACCTACTTTTGCAACCGCAAATGAGGAAAAGGCACTCTTAGCTCAGTTGGTAGAGCAACTGACTCTTAATCAGTGGGTCCAGGGTTCGAATCCCTGAGGGTGTACAGATCTCAGTTGGCAATTATAATAATTTCGCACTCTTAGCTCAGTTGGTAGAGCAACTGACTCTTAATCAGTGGGTCCAGGGTTCGAATCCCTGAGGGTGTACGAAGACAATTAAGGAGAGCTTTTTAAGTTCTCCTTTTCTTTTTTTGTTACTTACTATTTTATTAGGGTCAGTCCGAAACCCCTGTGGGTATGTTAAATCTACACAGTTAGTTTGCATAATCTAAAAATAAAGAATGGTATATCTCCGACTCCCCTAAACTGTGCTCTGAACGCTTTAATTTTTGTATTGAATGATTCTGCAAATGCATTTGTTTCCCTGTTAACGAAATAGTTTAGTATTGTTTCATAATAGTTCTGCATGGTATTTGTTACGGTTCTGAAACATCGGTATCCAAGCTTTTCTATTTTATTGTACCACAAGGCAAGCTTTCCACGTGCCACATCTTTGTCATAGTGCTTATTATGGGTCAGTCCGATATTATCGTATTCTTTTTTTTAAGATTTAATTTATGTGCCTCGAGAGGAAATCATTTTTGAAAATATTTTTTAGTCTATTTATTATTGGATGTTTGGAATTTATGAAACTTCTTTAGAATAGCGCAAAAATTGAAGGACTGTAATTTAGGTATAACTACCTGTAATTGATATACAGTTTCTAATAAAAACTTCCTGTAATTTTGCAGTAAATAAGATGGGAGCAAAAGAGAAAGGAGATAAAAAGTTTTATTTGATTTTTATTAATAATGTAGATAATATGAAAACAAAGTTTGTAATTCTAATGATGATTCTAATGTCTATACTAGAGATGAATGAAATGTCCAGACAGCACAACCAACTGAAAGCAAAAAGGTATTGAGAGCTTTATTCACGTCGTGGAAATAATTATCGAAATGGATAGATTGAAGATTTAAAAGTGGACAATACAGAAATCGTTCATGGGAAAATTAAGGCATTGAGTTTTATATTGAAACGGTAAGATTCTATCTGACAAATTACCAGGAGACCCTCAAGTAGCTCAGAAAGAGCAAAAAGAGAATGCTCGTCCTGCTATCAAAGGAAAAATGGCGAATATGTCTGACTATGATGTGATTTATTTAGGTTATTCTAATTGGTAGGGTACAATACTCATGACAGTATTTAGATTTTTGGAATCTTGTGATCTTTCAGGTAAAAAGGAATTGTTCCCTTTTGTACGTATGTAGGTAGTGCAATGGAGCATAGCAAACAAGATATTAAAAAGATTTGCCCTGAAGCAATTGTACTGAAAGGACTTTCCATTCGTGGTAATAACGATGCAGATAAAGCTATTAAGAATTGGGTGAAAACTGTAAAATAAGAAATAAGAAAAGTACATGAAAAGGAATTTATTAATATTAGTATTATTGATGTTTAGATACATTCCTGTTTTTTCACAAGATACATTAAATTCTGAAACAGAGAAGAGTATGGATAGAATTGACTTTTGCAAGAAGGACTATACAACCTTATTTGGTGGAGAGGCTTTAACAGGACAGGGAACAGATCCTGAAATGATGGATATACTTCAGAAATTCATTTTTGGAGAAGTATTTCGTACAGGAAATCTGGATATGAAAACTAGAGAAATGATTACTTGTGTTACTCTTGCAACAATGCAAACTTTACCACAACTGAAATCTCATGCCAATGCTGCATTGAATATTGGCGTTACTCCAGTTGAACTTCGGGAAGTGATTTATTTGAGTGCTCCATTTATTGGATTTCCCAGAATGTTAAATGCATTAGGAACAATCAATGAGGTGTTTAAAGAACGTGGAATCTCTCTACCTTTGGAAAAGCAGGGTATTGTCACAGAAACAGACCGCCGTGAAAAAGGTAAAAAGATTCAAGACAAATTGTATGAAGGTGGTATCCATAGTGTGATGGAAGGTATTCCCGGAAATATGGGTAACGACGTGGAGCGTTTTCTCACCGAATATTGTTTTGGTGATATCTATACTCGTAACGGACTTGATCTAAAAACACGCGAATTGCTGACTTATTGTATATTGGCTACTTTAGGAGCGGAGAGTCAATTACATTCACATTTACAAGGGAACTTGATTGCGGGAAATACTCCGGAAACAATTGTTGCTTCAGTCATTCAGTGTCTACCATATATTGGTTTTCCTTCCGCCATCAAAGCACTTAAGATTATTAAGGAAGAAATTTCTGGAGGAAGAAAATAATAGTTTCAACCAGGTAAAGATCTTTTGGAGAAAGGTCTCGAATCATTTCAAGGCCTTTTTTCTTTGATTAATATTGTCAGCTGAAACAATAGGAATTGTATTTTTGATTATAATATCTATATCTTAAAGTAAGACTTATTCCTATACCATCATGATATAGTACGATAAATTGAATAAAATCAATAAAAAGATATATCTTATACTATTAACCTTATTATCTACAACACAAATATTTGTACACAAGAAGAGTTTATTACCTGCTTGTATGATTCTGAATTATACCTATTGCCATTTACAAAACACAAAAAGAGAATTCGAAAATGAAAGTCGTAATCTTTAATCATGGATACGATGGCAATAAGAACATTAAGTCGAATTAATTATGCGCATATCTAAAAAGCTTTCTAGCGTAAAAAGGCATATATGTTATTAGTATTCAGCACGAATTACCAGACAATCCTCTTTTGGCAAAGAATGAGGATTTACAAAGACACGTATGTCAAGATTGGAAGAGAGTAGAAGAGAATAATTATCTTTAATGGATATGTTTTCAGAAAGCTAAATAAGCGTGCCAAAATTTTTGTGGACATGGAAAAGCTTTGTTGTAGTCCGCTATTGATGATATAAGAGTACAGGGAAAGGACGGATTAGTTACAGTAGTAGGTATATCAGAATTTCATTTTATGAGTGATACTAAATGGATGCTTAAACAGGGATTTAAAACGGTTTGAGATACTTCCTAATAAATTTAGCCTTTTAATATTGTAAATTAATAATAATGCATCTGATCCTTCGCTCAGAAGATGTGTTTTTAGTGGTGAATGTCCAGAGAAAACAGGTTTAGTTGTCTACTGTACTAATCGTTGTCCATTTACGGAGTATCATGTTTGCAATTCATTGGTCAATATAGCTAAAAATAAACATATACCGCCGAAAGTAATTAAACTGGAGACTATGGAGCAAGCGCAGAATGTACCCTCCGGCCACTATATTTACTCTCCTCTATAATGGCAAATTTATAACTACCGGCTTGAGTGTATGTACCGATAAACGATTCAATAAAATTATGGGAGTGTAAGTCTCTCATTCTATTAAGGGGATTATAATTTTGATTAACGAAGAGAATTATAACTAAAAACGCTGTCCAAGCTAATAATAACTTCAAGACAGCGTTTTATTGTAAATGAATCTTTAACAGTTAAAACTTAAAAAAATTCTTCGCATTATTATAACTGATATCTTCAATCATCTGGTTCACTCGTTCCATTTCAGATGCAGGGATTTCTCCATTTTCTATGTCTCGTCCCACAAGATTACATAACGTACGGCGGAAATATTCATGACGCGGATAAGAAAGGAAAGAGCGAGAATCTGTGAGCATACCTACAAATCGACTTAAGAGACCTAATACAGAAAGGGTATTCATTTGTTTTTCCATACCATCTTTCTGATCTAGGAACCACCATCCGGAACCGAATTGAATTTTACCAGGAATAGAGCCATCCTGAAAATTACCAAGCATTGTTGCGATCATTTCATTGGCACAAGGATTCAAGTTATATAAAATAGTTTTTGTTAATTTACCATTAGAATTCAAACGGTCGAGGAATTTTGACATTGATTTGGCTGTTGTAAACTCACCGATGGAATCGAATCCAGTATCAGGACCTATCAATTTGAACATTTTGGTATTATTATTCCGTATAGCACCATAATGATATTGTTGTGTCCATCCTTTTTCCCAATCCATTTCTCCAAAAATAATTAGCATTGCTGATTTAAACTTCCGAATTTCTTCTTTTGAGAGCTCTACACCACCATATACTTTATTAAAGATAGCTTTGATTTCTGCATCAGTGTAATCTTCGGCATAGAACTCTTCAATTCCATGATCAGATAAACGGCAACCTTGTTCTGCAAAGAAGTCATGGCGTTTGTGAAGAGCAACAATCATGTCATCAAAATTGGAGATACTAATATTGCTTACAGCTGAAAGCTTCTCTACATACAAACGAAAGTCGGCAGGGACTTCAATAGCCATTGCTTTATCAGGACGCCATGTAGGTAACATTTTGATTTCAAATCCACTCTCACGTGTTTTAATATGATATTCCAACGAATCGATCGGATCATCAGTAGTGCATACTACTTCAACATGGTACCGACGCATCATTCCTCGAGCTGAATATTTTGGTTGGGCTAATTTCTCATTACATTCATCGTAGATTTCACGCGCAGTTTTGGAATTTAATATTTTGTTGATTCCAAAAGCTGTTTTTAATTCCAGATGAGTCCAGTGATATAAAGGATTGCGGAATGTATAAGGAACTGTTTCGGCCCACTTTTCAAATTTTTCCCAATCTGTGGTATCTTTACCTGTACAAAAGCGTTCGTCTATACCATTAGTACGCATCGCACGCCATTTATAGTGGTCGCCACCTAACCATATTTCAGTAAGTGACTTAAATTGATAATCGTCAGCTACCATTTGAGGACTTAAGTGGCAGTGATAGTCAATAATTGGCATTTTAGCCGCGTGTTCGTGATATAGCTTCTGCGCAGTTTCTGTTTGCAACAGAAAGTTTTCATCCATGAAGTTTTTCATTTTACAGTGTTTTTAGTATATATAATTCTTACTTTTGGGGTTTATACTTATATAGTATTGATAATAAAGATGATATGAGTGTGAAAATGATTTATATTAATCAATCGTTATCGAACACAAAAATAAAATATTTACTTATAGCAACAAAATAATTCATATGTTTGAGATGATTATTTATAATATTTAAGTTTTAGATTATGGAGGACTAAAGCTATAACATTAGGATATGGTTTCTATGTTTCCGCAGAGAAGGAGAGTCTTAGATGAAAACTATTATCTATCTGATGTATTTGCTAAAAATGAAAAGACAATACCATATTTAAGTGATCAATGAAGGGCTTTTAAAAGAAGAAGGTACAGTTCTATCGTAATATTTGATATTTATCTAGTTTGCTTGGTTGAACAGAGAACTATAATGTATTTTCTTTATTTCTCTGGTGATATCAAATAACTATAGTTTAGAGTCTAATTGCTTCCTCATAAATAACTTATAGTTTTCTCGTGCGTGAAGCGAAGTTATGAAACTCTCAAGATAGATTAATCTGATTTTGTATTAAACTAAATAATAAGAAGAAATACATAAGATTTTTTGCATAATTTACACTTTACTCTGCTGTATGTAGTATAAAGGTAGTAGCTCCAATAGTAACAATAGCCCCATCTTCAATACGAATCTGGTCCCTATCTCCTAATATCTCATTCATAAGAAAAGTGCCAGTGAGACTAGGAGCGTCTCTTAATGTGTAAATCAACTTTCCTTGTTTATTACGTTTTATATTAATAATACAATGACGACGATCCATACTCATATCACCGCTTTCTATTGGAGTATTAATAACTGTACCTATGCAACGACGACCAATAACATTGTCACCCTCTTGTAAGGGAAGGACTTGTTTATATCCAAATACATTTTCGATAATTGTGATATACCCAAATTCCTCTTTGAGAGCTTCTTCTGCTGCTTCCAGATTTTCTTCTTTACGAATAGCTTTTATTTTGCTCTTTCCAAGTCGAATACTAAATTGTTTACCACAATGTTCACATTCGAATACGAGTGATTGACCTTCACTGTATTTGGTTTCATTAAAATATAGATAATTTTCGCATTTGGGACAAAGAACTCTCTTCATGTTTTTAAAAGGGGATTTTTATTTTGCCAATAACCAGGCGCTTTTATAAATTTCATTTTTTCTTAATTCCAATAATTGTTTGGTTGCTTCTTCGCGATTATTGAATGAGCGTATACTTACACGTACTTTTCCGCCATTATTTAAAACCATAGCTTCGGCAAATCCTTTAGTCTGTAATTGGTTAGTTATTGTTTCTGCATCTTTCTGACTGATTCCTCCTGCCACAATTATATGGAAAGGATTATTGGCTTGAGGATGAGATACTTTTACTACAGGAACTTCCGATTTGGCAACCTTTACTTCTTTTACAACAACCGGTTTTGTTATTTGTCTTTTATTAGCTACAACCTTTTTAGATTGGGAAGCAATCGTTTTTTGAGACTTCTGTTGAGCTGTTTTGGGGTGTACTTGAACAGGAGTCATTGCTACTGATTGGTTCTCAAATTGCTCAAATAATTCGGTAGGAAGAAGCTGAGCATAATTATTCTTTTGAATATATGTATTCTCTATAGGAGTTGAGAAAGCAAAGAACAATACGATAGCAGCAATCATAGCTGCAACATTACGTATTAAGGTACGGTTAATGCTGATCTCATAAGTCTTCTTCTTTGGGGATAAATTAGCTGGTACTAACACTCTCTCTCTTTGTTGCAGTACAGAAAGCTCTTGCATCTCAAAAGTGTCGAGCCCGTAAAGAGAAGGAGTCGTAATTTTATAATCATAAGGTACGAACTCAAAATTACCATAAATATTATAATGAATTTCGCCAATATTATCTAGATGTACCTTTCCTTCTTCATGAAGAAGTCCGATCAATTCAGCCACTTCCTTTTCTACTAATCGGGTAGCATCGGAGAAACTGGTATCATGCACTGACATATAGGATTGAACCAATATCCCGTCATTTAATCTCAATTGCGGATTAAAACCGACGATACGGGTAGGAGGTAAAAAAAGATTTTCTTCTTTTATATATGAAGCGGGTGCATAGTGAGATACGAAACCGCCAAAATTGGGAACGATTACACAATCGTTTTCTAATAAGAGTGATTCTATATGTTGTGCTAATTCAATCATGTGTGCAAAATTAAGAGATAAATTGCATATATCCCAGAAAACTGCGAAAAATTCACTACTTTTGCATCGTTTTATTTATTACTATTAGCAATGAACTATATACAAACAGAAATAGACGGAGTCTGGTTGATAGAACCAAAGGTTTTCTCCGATGAAAGGGGATATTTTATGGAAGCATTCAAACAAGATGAGTTTGAAGCAAACATTGGTCCAGTGAATTTTATACAGGATAATGAATCAAAATCTTCATTCGGAGTATTGAGAGGACTACATTATCAAAAAGGAGAATATAGTCAATCAAAATTAGTACGTGTTATCAAGGGAAAAGTAGTAGATGTTGCAGTTGATTTACGTCAGTCATCGACTACATTTGGAAAGTATATCAGCGTATTGCTTAGCGAAGAAAACAAAAGGCAGTTTTTCATACCTCGTGGATTTGCACATGGTTTTGCTGTGTTGAGTGAGGAAGCTATTTTCACGTATAAGGTAGATAATAAATATGCCCCTCAGGCAGAAGCGTCTATTATATATGATGATGAAACATTAGGAATAGATTGGCCGTTGGCGAAGTCTCAAATGCTACTGTCTCCCAAAGATAAGCAGGGAATAGCATTTAAAGATGCTGTATATTTTGAATAAAGTTCTAGCAAATAGTAGATATGAAAATAGCAATTGTAGGAACCGGATACGTTGGGTTAGTAACAGGAACGTGTTTCGCTGAAATCGGTGTGGATGTAACATGTGTAGATACTAACAACGATAAAATAGAATCTTTAAAGAAGGGAATTATTCCTATCTATGAAAATGGATTGGAAGAAATGGTACTTCGAAATATAAAAGCGAAACGTCTGAAGTTTACAACCTCATTGGAAAGTTGTTTGAATGATGTAGAAGTTATATTTAGTGCTGTAGGAACTCCTCCGGATGAAGATGGGAGTGCTGACCTCAGTTATGTGTTGGAAGTGGCACGTACAATTGGGCGAAATATGAACCAATATAAGTTGATAGTAACTAAAAGTACGGTTCCGGTAGGTACTGCCCGTAAAGTTCGTGCCGTTATTCAGGAAGAGCTAGATAAGAGAGGCTTGAATATTACATTTGATGTCGCTTCCAATCCCGAATTTCTGAAAGAGGGAAATGCAATCAGCGATTTTATGAGCCGGATCGTGTAGTGGTTGGAGTGGAATCAGAGCGTGCCGAAAAACTGATGTCTAAGTTATATAAGCCGTTTTTGCTTAATAATTTCAGAGTTATTTTTATGGATATTCCTTCCGCTGAGATGACTAAGTATGCTGCGAATTCAATGTTGGCAACCCGTATTAGCTTTATGAACGATATTGCTAATCTCTGTGAATTGGTTGGAGCTGATGTCAATATGGTTCGGAGCGGTATTGGTTCTGATACCCGTATAGGACGTAAATTCTTGTATCCGGGTATTGGATATGGGGGATCTTGTTTTCCTAAAGATGTAAAAGCTTTAATAAAGACAGCTGAGCAGAATGGATATACAATGCGTGTGCTTAGTGCTGTAGAGGAAGTAAATGAACTACAGAAAGGTGCCTTATTTGATAAATTGGTGAAGCAATTTAATGGTAATATAGAAGGCAAAAACATTGCTTTATGGGGATTAGCATTTAAACCGGAGACTGATGATATGCGGGAAGCTCCATCGTTAGTGCTAATTGATAAGTTATTGGAGGCAGGTTGTCATGTCCGGGTATATGATCCAGCTTCAATGGAGGAATGTAAACGGCGAATAGGAGATATTGTTTATTATGCATGTGATATGTACGATGCCGTACTTGATGCTGATGTTTTGATGTTGGTGACAGAATGGAAAGAATTTCGTTTACCTTCGTGGGCCGTTATTAAGAAAACAATGGCTCAGCAGATTGTATTAGATGGTCGTAACATTTATGACAAAAAAGAAATGGAAGAATTTGGATTTATTTATTCATGCATTGGAAAATGAAATAAATAAAGTATCTTTCGTGCAAAAATTAGACAAATGACAAAGTATGTAGCGATATCGTTTATAGCGATTTTGCTTTCGGCATGTAGCAGCAGTAGCAAAAAGTCGGAATTTTCTCAACAAAAAGAAGATTTAAATGCCAAAGAATTACTGCAAGGTATCTGGGTAGATGATGAATCAGAAGAACCGCTGATGTATGTAAAAGGAGATACAATTTATTACTCTGATGCGCAAAGTGCTCCAATTACATTTAAAATTATCCAAGATACTCTTTATACGTATGGTAATGATACTACTTGTTATAAAATAGATAAGCAGTCAGAATATATTTTCTGGTTTCATTCTATGGTAGATAATACGATTAGACTACGTAAATCAGAGGATGACATTGATTCTTTATCTTTCGTAAATCGGTCTACAGTGATTCCAATTTATACAGAAGTAACGAAACGAGATAGTGTTGTGAATTACGATGGTATTCGTTATCGTGCTTATGTGTATATTAATCCTTCACAGATGAAAGTGATGAAAACTACTTATTCAGTGGATGGATTGAGTATGGATAATGTATATTATGATAATGTAATGCACATTTGTGTCTATGAAGGAAAGAAAAGCCTATTTGCAAGTGATATAACCAAGCAAATGTTTGACAATGTGGTTCCTGCAGATTATTTGAAACAATCAATTTTATCTGATATGCATTTTATAAAAGTAGATCGAAATGGTTTCCATTATCAGGCTGCTTTATCCATTCCGGAAAGTGTGATTTATAATATGGTGAACTTAATTGTTAGTTTTGATGGTAAGTTGACTATATCTTCGGTTAAGTAAGTTTAAATGTCCTAGTTCTTTTGAGAAGAAGGACGGAAATTTCCTTTTTTATAGCTCGGTCTTTTCCCGCGGAAATTTTTTCTCTTATAATCGGATTCTCTTTTTTCAAATGAACGTGGTCTATACTCGGGAGTTTCGCCCAACTCTGTTGGAATGGGAATCTTATAAATATCTTTCTCGAGGAAGTTCTCAATATTTTTGAAATTTGTCTGTTCTTTCTCGCTAACAAAAGTTATTGCTACTCCATCATTATTAGCACGTGCTGTACGTCCAATACGGTGTACATAATCTTCACTATCATGTGGCACATCAAAATTGATGACTAATCGTATGTCATCAATATCAATACCACGTGCAACAATATCAGTCGCAACTAAAATATTGATTCTTCCCGCTTTAAATTCGTACATAACAACTTCCCGTTGAGCTTGTTCCAAATCCGAATGCATTTCTCCTACATTCAATTTCATCATTTTAAGTGCTTTAGTTACTTCTTTTACTTTTATTTTAGAAGAAGCGAAAATGATAACACGTTCTGGAACTTCATCAGAAAATAGACTCCGTATGATTCCTAGTTTTTGATTCTCATAACAGATATATGCTGCCTGAATAATCTTATCGGCCGGACGTGAAACAGCAAGTTTGACTTCTATCGGATCATGCAATATAGTCTTTGCTAATTGTTGTATCTTAGCAGGCATGGTAGCCGAAAACATAATTGTTTGACGTTCCTTCGGCAAATATTTCACGATTTGCATGATATCATCATAGAAACCCATGTCAAGCATACGATCTGCTTCATCTAATATAAAATAAGAAACCTTGGAAAGATCTACATATCCAAGGCTTAAATGTGCAATTAACCGTCCGGGAGTAGCGATAACTACATCAGCACCTAAGGTTAATCCCTTTTTCTGCTGCTCAAATAATACTCCATCATTTCCACCATATACAGGAACACTTGATACAGGCATGAAATAAGAGAAGCCTTCCATTTGTTGGTCTATTTGTTGAGCCAATTCACGGGTAGGAGACATTATGACACAATTAATAGCATCTTCTGGATGACCTCCTTCAGATAATCTATTAAGAACGGGTAGTAAAAATGCTGCAGTTTTACCAGTACCGGTTTGTGCTACTGCTATCAAATCTTTACCTTCAAGTATTATTGGAATTGCTTGCTCTTGTATAGGCGTGCATTCGTCAAATCGCATTGCGTCAAGCGCTTCAAGCACATTTGCGTTTAGTTGTAGTTCGGAAAACTTCATTATCTAAAATTATTTGCCAACAAAGATAGAATAAATTTTGCTCTCAATTACATATTTAAATAAGAATCTTTGAATCCCAGAAAATAGAGTACTCCATCCAATCCGATAGTATTAATCGATTGTTTCGCATTCGCTACAACTTTCGGCTTTGCATGGAAAGCAATACCCAATCCGGCAATTCCTAACATAGGAAGATCATTAGCTCCATCGCCAACAGCTATTGTTTGAGCTATATCTACTTTCTCCACTTGAGCTATTAGGCGAAGAAGTTCTGCTTTTCTTTTGCCATCAACGACGTCTCCTAGATAACGTCCAGTCAGCTTACCGTCTATTATCTCCAATTCATTCGCATATACATAGTCAATGCCGTATTTCTTTTGTAAATACTGTCCGAAATAAGTAAACCCTCCTGAAAGAATAGCAATTTTATACCCATATTTCTTCAAAACATACATCAATCGATCTACTCCTTCGGTGATCGGCAGACTTTCAGCGATTTCTTCCATAACAGACTCATCCAACCCTTTTAAAAGAGCTACGCGACGTGTGAAACTTTCTATGAAATCTATTTCTCCACGCATGGCACTTTCAGTGATTGCTTTTACTTCTTCACCTACACCTGCACGTATAGCCAATTCATCAATAACTTCTGTTTCGATCAATGTAGAATCCATATCAAAACAAATCAGACGACGCATGCGACGATACATATTGTCTTGTTGGAAAGAAAAGTCCATCTCTAACTCACTGGCAAGCTGCATCAATCGCTCTTGCATAGCAATTCGATCTTTGGGAGTTCCTCGTACTGAGAATTCTATGCAGGCGCGGGTAGGGGTATCAGTCTTACCTTCGTCTAAAGGAATACGTCCTGTCAAACGTTTGATCGCATCTATATTCAAACCTTGCTCTGCCAAAACACTAGTTGCAGCAGATATTTGTCGTGCAGATAGCTTACGTCCTAATACAGTCAGTATATATCGGTTTTTACCTTGCATTCCTACCCAATTCTCATATTGTTCTGTAGTGATAGGTTCAAATCGGATGCTTACTCCTAATGATGAAGCTTTGAACAATAACTCCTTCATAATGAATCCAGAATGTCGTTCTTCACTTTTAAAAAGAATTCCCAATGATAAAGTATTATGAATATCTGCTTGACCGATATCAAGGATAGTAGCATCATATTTAGCCAGAATTTCGGTTACAGAAGCTGTCAGCCCGGGACGGTCTTCACCGGTAACCCTAATCAAAATTAATTCAGTATTTGATGGTTGCATAAAAAATAGACTTTTATCATGCAAAAGTAGAGAAAAAAGTTTGTTTTTATGCTAAATAACATAAAAAGTTATACTTATTAAGTAAGAAATCTACTTGTTTTCTTGGAAGTTAATTTAATAATTACTTACCTTTGCACTCGGTTTCAAAAATAAAGGCACTGATAATCAGCGGATTCCTCTTCGCCTGATGCCTGGAAAGACGATGTTTCGGGAAGAAACCACTGTTTGAGGACAGTCCCGGATAGTATTAACTAAAACCGACTTACATGAGACATGTAAAATGGATTTTTGTTGTATTACTGATTTGTTCCTTGACCGCTTTCGTTGAGAAAGACAAACCTACCGGAGGTTTGAGTGCGGGTGACGTAGCCCCTGATTTTAAAATCGAATCTACGTCAGAAAAGCAACCTTTATTTAAGCTAGCTGATATGAAAGGTAGATATGTGTTGCTTAGTTTTTGGGCAAGTTATGATGCGCAATCCCGGATGCGAAACGTGAGTTTGAGCAATGTGCTTCGTTCTTCCCATAATGTGGAAATGGTTTCTGTTTCGTTTGACGAGTATGAGTCAATCTTTGAGGAAACTATTCGTAAGGATCAAATAGTTACGCCCACTTGTTTTGTAGAAACAGAAGGCGAGGATTCCGGATTATTTAAGAAGTATCGTTTGAATCGGGGATTCACTAACTATTTATTGGATGGAAATGGTGTGATTATTGCCAAAAACATCTCTGCTGCAGATCTTTCTGCTTATATAAAAAAGATTTGCTAACAATCTTTTGATGTGAGGAGAAAGTTAAATTTTCCATCTTGCCTTTTAGCGAGATGATAGAGAATAGACAAAAGAGGAAATGAATACAACAAAAAAGTTCCGCCTGTTCTTGCTGACAGCATGAATAGGCGGAACTTCTATATTAGTTATACTTTTTTTATTTTGGAGCTTTTCTGTACAAGAAGAATGCTATACCTGCATAAAGAATATTTGGAATCCATACAGCAATAAAAGGAGGTACATTTCCATTAACAGCAAAAGTTGAAGTTACTGTCTGGAATAAGATATAAGAAAAACTTAGTCCTAGTCCAATACCTAAATGAAGACCCATACCGCCTTTGGTTTTTCGAGAAGAAAGAGAAACACCAATGATTGTTAGAATGAAAGATGCAAATGACATTGCAATTCGTTTATGATACTCAATCTCAAACTCTTTTATATTGGCAAATCCTCTTCGTTTTTGTTTATCAATGTATTCGCTCAATTGAGGCTGGTAAGCATTTCTTGCTGATTTTTCATGATCAAGAAATCAGAAGGTCCATATTAATGATAGAGTCTATCCGATCTCCCTTAGTGATTGTTTCTTTCAATCCATCCAGCTCTCGAATCATATAATCGTGAATAGTCCATTTATTAACGGTCGTTGTATCATATGTGATACGTCGTGCTGTCAGATGTGAAACTAATTTTTTATCAACAAATTTATCCAGTGAAAAACGATTACCGGTTTTTAAAGCATCATTATAGCTATTGATATAGGCAATCACCCCATCAGCCACTTCCAACTGTACATTCTGTGCGGTATTCTTTTTTTTAGGTTTAATATATCTATCCTCGAAATTCAAACGTGTTACACTTCCCCTGGGAATAATATATGAACTCAACGTAAAAGTTATCACAGCAATAATAGCCGCAGAAATCATATATGGACGCATCATTCGCTTGAAACTCATACCAGTAGAGAACATGGCAATAATTTCGGAATTCTCAGCCAATTTGGAAGTAAAGAAAATAACAGCAATGAATACAAAAAGCGGACTGAATAAGTTTGAAAAATAGGGGATAAAATTCATGTAATATTCGACAATGATTTTATTCCATGGAGCCTCATGTTCCATCAACTTATCCATTTTCTCATTAAAGTCAAATACCACTGCAATAGAAATAATTAATGCAATAGCAAATACGTATGTCCCCAAGAATTTCTTGATGATATACCAGTCCAGCCGTTTTAAGAATCGATTGCTTTTCATTTCTTATAATCTTGATGACACCTTTTTTACCATCATCGGTTTCCATGTAGAAAAATCTCCGGCAATGATATGCTTTCGTGCTTCTCCCACCAACCATAGATAGAATGCTAAGTTATGTATTGAAGCAATTTGCATTGCCAATAATTCTTGTGCATGGAAAAGATGACGCAAGTAGGCTTTGCTATATAATGTGTCTACAATGGAGGCTCCGTCAATCTCAATAGGAGAGAAGTCTGTTTCCCACTTCTTGTTTCGCATATTAATGATACCGTCTTTGGTAAACAACATACCGTTTCTTCCGTTTCGGGTAGGCATAACACAATCAAACATATCCACGCCACGTTCGATTCCTTCAAGTATATTAACAGGGGTACCAACACCCATCAGATAACGAGGTTTGTCTTTAGGAAGAATCTCATTAACAATCTCGATCATTTCATACATCTTATCTACAGGTTCACCAACCGCCAGCCCTCCAATAGCATTACCGTCGGCATTCTTAGAGGCTATGAATTCTGCAGATTGTTTACGCAGGTCTGGGTATACACATCCTTGTACAATAGGGAAAAGCGATTGTTTATATCCGTACTTAGGTTCTGTTTCGTTAAAGCGCTGGATACAACGGTCAAGCCATCTATGAGTTAATCCCAATGATTTCTTAGCATACTCATAATCAGAATCTCCCGGAGGGCATTCGTCAAAAGCCATCATGATATCGGCGCCAATCGTACGTTCAATATCCATTACTTTTTCAGGAGTAAAAATGTGTTTACTCCCATCGATATGTGAACGAAACTCTGCACCTTCTTCTCTAAGTTTGCGAATACCGGCTAAAGAAAATACTTGAAACCCACCACTATCGGTTAGCATTGGACGATCAAAACCATTAAAACGGTGTAATCCACCAGCTTTTTCAATAACGTCTAATCCCGGACGCAAATATAAATGATAGGTATTTCCTAAAATAATTTGTGCCTGAATATCTTCTTTTAATTCTGTCAGATGTACTCCTTTTACTGTGCCTAAAGTACCTACAGGCATAAAAATAGGCGTTTGTATTTGTCCATGGTCTGTTGTTATCAGACCAGTACGGGCATTACTTTTGGTGTCTGTATATTGTAACTCAAATGTCATTCCTGGCTGGGTTTCTTTACAGATAAATCAATAGCATCAGAAACTTTCTCATTAGTTAAAGCGATAGCGAAAACTTCTTTAACATCGTTTACATAATGGAAAGTGAGACCTTTCAAATAAATATCCTGAATCTCGTCAATATTCTTTTTATTTTCGGAGCTCATGATAATTTCCTTAATTCCGGCACGTTTGGCTGCTAATATCTTTTCTTTGATACCTCCTACAGGAAGCACTTTACCACGAAGAGTAATCTCTCCGGTCATAGCAATGTTAGCTTTCACTTTACGTTGTGTTAAAGCAGAAGCTAATGATGTAGCCATCGTTATACCGGCTGAAGGACCATCTTTAGGGATTGCTCCTTCGGGCACATGAATATGAATATTCCAATTCTCAAAAATATCTTCCTCCAAATTAAGTATAGAAGCATGAGCTTTGATGTATTCAAGTGCCAACATGGCAGATTCTTTCATCACATCTCCAAGGTTACCGGTCAATGTAAGACGTTCGCCTTTACCTCGGCTTAAGCTGGTTTCAACAAAAAGAATCTCACCACCAACTGCTGTCCATGCCAATCCTGTGACAACACCTGCGTAATCGTTTCCTTGATATTTATCACGTGTATATTCCGGTGCACCCAAAAAATCATAAAGATCTGATGGCTTAATTTCTTTTTTAGCAAAGTAACCATCCGTTGCGTATTGGCGTGCTGATTTACGAAGGATCTTACCTATCTTTTTCTCTAATTCACGTACGCCACTTTCACGAGTATAAGATTCAATAATAGCTTCCAACGTTTCTTTAGGGAATTTGATATCTGTCTTATTCAGACCGTTTGCTTCTAATTCCTTTGGGAGTAAATGCTTACGAGCAATCTCTATTTTTTCTTCTGTGATATATCCGCTGACTTCTATTAATTCCATACGGTCAAGCAATGGACCAGGGATTGTATTTAGGTTGTTAGCTGTGGCAATAAACAATACTTTGGATAAATCATAGTCACATCCAGAAAATTATCATGGAAAGCTGTATTCTGTTCGGGATCTAGTACTTCCAATAATGCAGAAGACGGGTCTCCTTGACGATCAGCGCTAACTTTGTCAATTTCATCAAGAATAAATACAGGATTAGATGCACCTGCTTTGATCAAGCTTTTTATAATACGTCCAGGCATTGCTCCTATATATGTTTTACGGTGACCGCGAATTTCTGCTTCATCATGAACACCCCCTAAGGACATACGTACATATTTTCGTTTCAATGCAGAAGCTATGGATTTACCCAGTGATGTTTTACCAACTCCTGGAGGGCCATACAAACAAATAATCGGTGATTTCATGTCACCTTTGAGTTTCAGTACTGCCAAATGTTCCAAAATGCGTTCTTTTACTTTCTCTAGTCCATAATGATCCTTGTTCAACGTCTTTTCTGCATTCTTCAGATTCAGATTATCGGTTGTATAAGTTCCCCAGGGGAGGTTTAGCATTGTTTGCAGATAGTTCAGTTGTACACTAAAATCCGGTGATTGTGGATGAGTGCGTTCCAATTTAGCTAACTCTTTCATGAAAGTTTCCCTGACCTCAGTATTCCAACGCATTTTTTCAGCTTTCTGACGCATTTCTTCAATTTCCTGTTCTTGACCGCCACCGCCTAACTCATCCTGAATCGTCTTAATCTGTTGCTGTAAGAAATATTCTCTTTGCTGTTGATCGATATCTTCCCGAGCACGCATCTGGATAGATGCCTTAATTTCTGCTAACTGAACTTCACGGTTCAGAATCTCCAAAAGATGGTATGTACGTTCTCTTAAAGAATTGATAGCTAATAAATCCATCTTCTCGTCCTTTTTAAAAGGGAGGTTGGAACAGATGAAATTAACTAAAAACATCGAATTACTGATATTCTTAATGGCAAATGTCGAATCCTGATGCATTATATCCGATGATTTGATGTAACGCATTGTCAAGTCTTTACACGTTTCTACTAAAGCTTGAAACTCTTTATCATCTTTATTAGGTATTTCTTCATTTAGAAGTTCTATTTCTCCCTTTAAATAAGGATGGATTTCTATGATGTCTTTCAGTTGCATACGTTTCATTCCTTGTAGAATGACGGTGGTCGTTTGATCCGGCATCTCAAGTACACGTACAATTCGCCCTACAGTGCCAATTGCATGTAGATCTTCTAACTTAGGATCTTCTATCTGAGCAGATCTCTGGCATACAACTGCAATATCTTTATTTTTCTTCTCGGCATCACGAACCAGTTTCAATGATGTTTTCCGTCCAACAGTTATTGGTAGAAATACTCCAGGAAACAACACCATATTACGAAGGGGAAGGACCGGAAGAATTTCACCTGATTTTACATTAACATCAAACGCGTGTTCGTCGTTTCCATCATAGTCTGTGATAAGTGAGAAGTTGTTATCACTTACATCTTCCAATAAATATTTATCTTTCATCTTTTCGTTTTAATTTAGTTTATGTCATAACTGATATGCATAAATCGTTTGCAAAGTTAATTGATTCTCTCTAATAATAAAGCGCATGTAGAATAAAAATACAAAAACAATGCCAAAATTTCAATGGACAAAGGATATATTCCATAATAATTATTTATTTTTGGCGGTTTTCAGTAAAATATGAGTAAGAAACAGGTTTAGAATAGAGAGAATTATGTCGAATCCTTATTTTCAATTTAAACAGTTTGTTGTATGGCATGACAAATGTGCCATGAAAGTTGGTACTGATGGGGTATTGTTAGGTGCTTGGACCTCTATTCAAGGAGCTCATCGAATTTTAGATATTGGAACAGGTACGGGGCTGGTCGCATTGATGTTAGCTCAACGCAGTTTATCAGACTCCTATATTGTCGCACTTGAGATTGATGAAGCTGCCGCTGAACAAGCAAAAGAAAACGTGTCTCGTTCTCCTTGGAAAAATCGAATAGAGGTTTTACAAACTGATTTTAGATTTTATCATTCTGCTGAAAAATTTGATGTTATTGTTTCTAATCCTCCTTATTTTGTCGATTCTTTAACTTGTTCGGATCAACAACGAAGTACAGCACGACATAATAACTCATTGACTTATGAAATATTATTTAAAGGGGTGTCAGAGCTACTTGCAAAAGAAGGAAAGTTTGCGATTGTTATTCCTACAGATGTTGTAGATAGAGTGAAATTGATTGCCGTTAATTATGGAATATATGCTTTCAAACAATTGAATGTGGTAACAAAACCTGGGGGGACTCCTAAACGGACATTGATTTGTTTTTCATTCAAGAAACAAGTATGTTTGATTGAAGAGCTTTTGACGGAAGTGTCCAGGCATCAATATAGTGAAGAATATATCGCTTTGACGAGAGAGTATTATTTAAATATGAAATAAATAAAACCTTTATATAGCTTAAAGTAAATATAAAGGTCTTATTTTATCGTCGGGGTAGCGGGATTCGAACCCACGACCCCCTGCTCCCAAAGCAGGTGCGCTAACCGGACTGCGCTACACCCCGCTACTTTATAAGGGTTGTTCTTTTCAAAAGCGGTGCAAAGATAGGGAGTATTTTTTAATTAACAATAGCAGAATGAAAGTTTTTTCTTTATTTATTCTCAAAAAGCTGAAACTCACTAGTTTGCAAACTAACTTTTTTTTGGCAGAGATTATTAACATCATAGGATATCGCAGTTCATCTTTCATTTCCTGAATTGAGTTTAATATTGTAATTTTAGGTTATGGTTCTATCAACTCACAAATTTCAAGTCCTGTTTGGAGAAGGCTATTAATATAAGTCGTCAAAGTCTTATGATATTTAATCACTTTTTCACCTAATAAAGTTGCTTTGGGTTTTCCTTCTGAGAAATAGTGATCAACAATACGAGTACCTTCTTGATCATAAAAAACAATCTTGAATGTAGGCTGTAAAAATTGGGTGCTCAACAGAGAATACAAAAGAACCTTCTATTAGATAGGTGTTTATTTTTTGACAATTATCAATAAATGTATGAGAATTATGCTAAATAGCAAGAAATATTTTAAGATTCAATGAACCATTTTTCTTTATTTTCTGTTAGCAGAATAGAAAACATAAAACAGAAATGTCATATGAAAACAAAAAGATTAGAAGAAACGAAAGAAACGCCATTGCTGGAACAAAAAGGATATGAGCGAATTGTAAATGAAATAGCACCAGTACAACAAACGGAAGCTTACCGCAAACCAACTAAAGAGGTGGTAAAAGAAGCTGTGAAAGAGCTAAATCCTGATTTGAACAGTTTAGGTAGTAGAGGGTGATAATCATCCTCTGCTATAATGAGCGTTGAATTATAGGAAAAGTCAGGTTGAAACTACTACCTTTTCCAGGTTCTGATTTTACAGAAATACTTCCTTTATGCAGAGTAATTATTTGTTTGCATAGACTCAATCCAATACCTGATCCTGATGTTTTTGTGGTAAAAAAAGGAACAAATATTTTATCCAATACATTCGGTAATATTCCTTCTCCGTTATCAGATACAGTTAAAGTAATAGTACTAGTAGAATGAGAACTTATTTTAATTTCAATATTTTTATTTGTTTTCCGACTACATGCTTCATGTGCATTTTTTAATAAATTGATAAGTACTTGTTCTATTTGTGTTCGATCTATATATAGAAATATGTCAGTTGAAGGAATTTCAATATGAAACTGTTTTTGTGGAAATAGCTTTTTTAAATCAATAAATAATTCAGTAATAGAAACGTTGCTGCATACGGGGGTAGGGATTCGAGTTAAACGACGGTAATTTTCTACGAATTCCAATAATCCTTTACTTCTTCTGTGAATAGTTTGCATAGCTTGTAACATGATTGAATATTCTTTCTCGCTGAGTTGGTCTGGAATACCTCTTTCGCTTAGTGTTTCTGAAAGAGATATGATTGGAGTAATAGAATTCATAATTTCATGTGTTAGTACCCGAATCAATTTCTGCCAAGCTTCCATTTCGTTCCGCTCCAATACTGAATGGATATTTTTTAAGCTGATAAGTTGATGTTCTTTTCTAGTCGAAGTAAATATGGTGCATGAAATAGCCATCTCTAAAATAGTTCCGTTTTGTTCCAGTCGAACTACAGAAGTGTCTGGTGCAATTGCAGCCCTCTGTAGATTTTCCGGTAATTGTACTATTGGGCCTAAATGATCAATAGCAGTTTGGTTCATCCACTCTATATAACCCGTTTTGTCTGTCACCAAAACAGCAGTATCTACTTTATTTAATAAATTTTCATAATATTGGTGTTTAACTTCTTCTACTAACAACCTTTCCCGAAAATCTTTTAAAGCTTCTGAAAGTTCTTTAGACCATTCATCCATTATTTTATTTTTGAATGGAGGGTGAAAAGTTTGCATTAAGTCATTGTAACGTAGGCTATCTGTAAGTCGTCGTAACAAAGAAATTTGTTTAAATTGCATACGGTAAAGACTCATACTAGTAACTATTAGCAATAAAACACAAATAGAGACACTGAACCATAAATGCTTTTGAAATAGTAGATAACTACCAATAGATAATAATACAATAAGTATTGTGTGTAGAATAACTTTAGCTGCAAATTGCTTCATAAGCCTAATTTTTCTAGTTTACGATATAAAGCAAACCTTGTAATACCCAAATATTCTGCAGCTCGGGAAATGTTACCTTCACTGAGTCGCATAGCTTTTTCAATAGCTTGACGCTCCAGTACTTCCAGATTTAAGAATTCTTTTTCCTCTTTTTTCTGTTTGGAAGTATTATGAAAAAGAAAATTATCAGGTTTTAATAGTGAACCATCTCCCAGAATAACCGCACGTTCCATAATATGTTGTAATTCTCGTACATTTCCGGGCCAAGTATATTTTAAGAGTTTATTTTTTGCTTCTCTTGTCAAACCGCGCATTTCTTTCTTATATTTCCTGGCATAACGGTCTAAAAAGTGCTCGGCAAGCAAAATAATATCATTTCCTCTATCACGAAGTGGAGGTATATGGATTTCAATAGTATTAATGCGATAAAGTAGATCCTGACGAAAGTTTCCTTCTTCTACCATATGACGAATATCCGCATTGGTCGCACATATTAAACGGACGTCAATAGGTACTGTTTGTGTACTTCCCAAACGGCTAATATATCGCTTTTCAATAGATGTAAGCAGTTTCGATTGCATTGGAAGAGAAAGATTCCCAATTTCATCTAGGAAAAGTGTTCCATTCGTTGCTACTTCCATTCGTCCAGCTTTTGACTTCTTAGCATCAGTAAAAGCTCCTTTTTCAAATCCAAACAACTCGCTTTCGAATAATTGTTCAGGAATACTTCCCAAATCAATCGTCACGAAAGGTTTATTATAACGTGGAGAACAACAGTAAAGTAAACGGGCAATAACATCTTTTCCAGTACCGTTTTCGCCTAAAATAAGAATATTTGCATCTGTTTCACTTAGCTTTTGTATAGTAGAAAAGACTTCGTTCATTGCAGGAGACTCACCAATTATTTCATTATCAAAAGCATTCTGTTCACTTAAAACTTCCACTTGTTCTTTCAATCTATTGATTTCTTTTCTCGATTGTCGTAAGCGCATTCCTGAAGTTAGAGTCGCTAACAATTTTTCCTTTTCCCAAGGTTTAGGAATGAAATCGGTAGCTCCAGCTTTGATAGCACGTACTGCTTTGTCTGTATCAGCATAGGCAGTCATGAAGATTACAACAGCTTGAGAATCTATTTCTAAGATATGTTCAAGACTTTCAAATCCTTCTTGTCCACTGATTGCATCGCGACTGAAATTCATATCAAGTAAAATAATATCTGGTTGGAAAGTATTCATGAAATATTCGATACGATCAGGGGTAGTAGCAACTTTTATCTTTTCCGCATATGGTTCCAGCAATAAATTGAGGGCGAAAAGAACGTCTTCATTATCATCTACAATTAAAATTTTTCCTATTTTATCCATTTTAATATGATTTCTAACTTCTTCGCTACAAAAGTAGTTATAATCTAAATATGTTGTATGTGCGAATACGCACTATTTTTGTGCGGAATTGCACGATGTGTTGCAGTTTGTCATAATGTTATATGTTTAATATACAATTATTTATTTATTTGGCATAGCTTTTGAGTGATTCTATTAAAAGAAGATATGCTGGATATGAACCGACGAATATTACTTATAATAGTTATCCAATTAATACTAACCGGACAAGTATTAAGTCAGAAACGTATCATGGAGATTTCGCTAGAACAAACGGTGGAATTAGCAAAGAATCAGTCTCCTGATGCACAAAATGCTCAACACAGCTTTCGTTCTGCATATTGGAATTATCGTTATTACCGTGCTAATTATTTGCCGACGTTAAGTTTAAGCTCAAACCCTAATTTGGATCGAGCTATTAATAAAGTAACTTTATCTGATGGTTCTGTTAAGTTTGTAGAGCAAAATTTATTGAATACAGATTTAAGTTTCAATCTTTCTCAAAACATATCCTGGACGGGAGGTTCTTTATTTTTAGAGACTTCCGCTCAACGAATGGATATTATAAATGATCATCTATTTTCTTGGCAGACATCACCTGTTATGTTAGGATATAAACAATCACTTTTTGGATATAACAGTTTGAAATGGGACCGTCGTATAGAACCTTTACGATATAAGGAAGCGAAAAAAAGATATGTAGAGACGTTAGAGTTGGTTGCCGCACGTGCGACGTCAAAATTCTTTTCCTTGGCTACAGCACAGAGTAATTATGAAATAGCTAATTTTAATTATGCCAATGCAGATACGCTTTATCGATATGCGCAAGGACGTTATAATATCGGCACCATAACTGAAAACGAAATGTTACAATTAGAGCTGAACCGATTGACTGAAGAAACTAACCGTATGGATGCGCGTATAGAAATGGATAATTGTATGCAAGAGCTTTGTTCTTATTTGGGAATTAAAGAAGAAGTAGAAATTCGTGTGAATGTTAGTTCCAAAGTTCCTGATTTTAATGTGAATCTTGATGAGGCACTTGCATTAGCTTATGAAAACAACCCAGATATAGATGCAATGAGCCGTAGGAAGTTGGAAAGTGCAAGTGCTGTGGCTCAAGCCCGTGCTAATGCAGGTCTTAAAGCAGATATTTATTTACGTGTCGGTTTGACACAGACTGCTGATAAATTACCAGAAGCCTACCGTCATTTATTGGATCAACAGCATGTTAGTGTCAATATTTCACTGCCTATTTTGGATTGGGGAAGAGGAAAGGGACAAGTACGGGTAGCACGTTCTAATCGTGATTTAGTTTATAACCAAGTGGAACAGGATTTGACGGATTTCGAATTGAATGTACGTAAATTGGTTAAACAATTCAATTTACAGATACAACGAGTGCGTATTGCAGCTAGAACAGACGAGACAGCACAACGGAGAAATGAGGTTGCCCGCAGACTTTATTTGTTGGGAAAATCTTCAATTCTTGACTTGAATGCTTCCATTTCTGAGAAAGATAGTGCTCGGCGTAATTATGTATCAACTTTATATAACTATTGGAGCTGTATTATACACTTCGTAGTATGACGTTATTTGATTTTGAGCATAATATAAAACTAACTGAGGATTATAATCTCCTGATTAAATGAAGTTAAACACAGAAATATTAATATATTATGGATATAAAACTAGAAAAAAAACCTTGGTACATTCGTTATAAATATTACTTAATAGCAGGTATCTTATTTGTCGTATTTTTGATTTACATAGTGATACTCTCTTTAGGTCCTAAAAAGCTTCGTATTGATACTGATAATATTCAGATATCAGAGGTGAAAGAAGATAAATTTATGGAATATGTCGATGTAGAAGGCTTGGTACAACCAATCCTTACTATAAAAGTCAATACTCGTGAAGCTGGTAGTGTGGAACGTATTGTAGGTGAGGAAGGAAGTCTACTTCAGATGGGAGATACAATTCTGGTTCTTTCTAATCCGGATTTGTTACGTAGTATTGAAGATCAGCATGATGAGTGGGCGAAACAAATGATCACTTATCAAGAACAGGAGATTGAAATGGAACAGAAAAGCCTTAATTTGAAACAACAAGCTTTGACAAATAGTTACGAATTGGAACGTTTGAAAAAGAGTATAGCTCTTGATCGGGAAGAATATCAAATGGGAGTAAAGAGTAAGGCACAACTACTAGTAGCAGAAGATGAATATAATTATAAACAGAAAAGTGCTATGCTGCAACAGGAAAATTTACGCCATGATTCCGCCGTTACAATGATTCGCAAAGAGTTGATTCGGAACGATCGAGAACGGGAACAGAAAAAATATGAACGTACTCGTGAACGACTTAATAAATTGGTGGTGACTGCTCCTATTAAAGGGCAACTTAGTTTTGTAAAAGTAACTCCTGGTCAACAAGTTTCTTCGAGTGAAAGTATTGCGGAAATTAAAGTCTTGGATCAATATAAGATACATACTTCTTTGAGTGAATATTATATTGATAGAATTATCACTGGTCTTCCGGCTACCATTAATTATCAAGGAAAGAAATATCCCTTAAAGATAACCAAAGTAGTTCCTGAAGTGAAAGACCGTATGTTTGACGTAGACCTAGTTTTTACGGGTGATATGCCAGATAATGTAAGAGTAGGAAAAAGTTTTCGTGTTCAGATTGAATTAGGACAGCCGGAACAAGCACTTGTTATTCCGCGAGGAAATTTCTACCAAGCTACAGGAGGACAGTGGATATACAAAATCAATGAATCCAAAACTAAAGCAATTCGCATACCTTTATCTATTGGTCGCCAAAATCCCCAGCAATATGAAATTACAGAAGGTTTACAGGCAGGAGATTGGGTAATTACAACAGGATATGATACCTTTGGCGATGCTGAAGAATTAATACTCAAATAAAGATATATAATTTTAGTATAATATTATGTCGTATTTCAAAAGTGGAAAGAAATGTATCAGGTATTCTTTAATGACGGAATATTGTATTTGGGGGGATATTTATTGGTATAACTCTGTTAGTTATATGTACAGTAATATTTAAATATGGAAAATTGTGCATCTTAATCCAGCAGTAGTAATAAAAAACGAATAATAATATTAGAACTTTACGATTATGATTAAGACAGTTAATTTACAGAAGATTTTTAAGACAGAAGAAGTAGAAACTTGGGCGTTGAACAACGTAAGTATTGAAATAAAGCAAGGTGAATTTGTAACCATAATGGGACCATCCGGTTGTGGAAAATCAACTTTGCTCAATATTCTGGGACTGTTGGATAATCCGACAGGAGGGGAGTATTATTTGAATGGTACAGAGGTTTCCAAGTTTACGGAATCACAACGTACGAATCTTCGTAAAGGAGTGATTGGTTTCGTTTTTCAAAGTTTTAATTTAATTGACGAGTTGAACGTTTATGAGAATATTGAGTTACCACTTCTTTATATGGGTGTTTCAGCCTCTGAACGTAAAAAGAGAGTGGAAACAGCAATGGAACGAATGGCTATAACTCACCGTAGCAAACATTTCCCTCAACAACTTTCCGGAGGTCAGCAACAACGTGTTGCTATCGCACGTGCTGTAGTCGCTAATCCTAAGTTGATTCTTGCCGATGAACCGACTGGTAATCTGGATTCAAAAAACGGAAAAGAGGTAATGGGGTTATTGAATGAATTGAATAAAGAAGGAACAACGATTGTTATGGTAACTCACTCACAGCATGATGCTGGTTATGCAGATCGAATTATTAATTTATTCGATGGTCAGGTAGTAACAGAAGTTAATATGTAATACTTACAAACTATTCATGATAAAACACTGTTATGGCAAATCCGTAAAGCTGTACGACTCAATCTGGAAACTATTATGAAAAACGAATAAAGTAAGAAGCTATGATGATACGACACAATTTAAAAATAGCATTTCGCAACCTGTTGAAGTACAAGGTACAAATGGGGATCAGCATTATTGGACTATCAGTAGGCTTTGTCTGCCTTTCTCTGTCTTTGCTGTGGATTCGTTATGAAACGTCTTATGACTCATTTCATAAAGGAGTAGATCGTATTTATCTTGCAGGTAGTCACGATATTCTAAAATCAGATGTATTTAATTACTTTTCAGACTGTTTACTATATGACTACTTGGTAAAAAACTGTCCCGAAATCGAAGCTGCCTGTCGTATTCGCCCTACAAAATCGTCCAATAAAAAACTAAAATACAAGGATACTGAATTTCAACTGTCACAAATAGAAGTGGATTCCAGTTCTATCTCTATGTTCAATATTACTGTGCTGGATGGAAATACACCTTTACATTTGAATGCAAATCAAATAGCTATTACAGAGCGAGCAGCCAGACAGATATTTGGGAAAGAATCTCCAATAGGCAAACAGCTAGTGTTTCCCGAAAAACAAAATGAGGAAAAAACAATTGTTGCTGTAGTTCAATCATGGGAGGGACCTTCCTTATTTCCTTTCGATATTTTGTTACCATTTGACGAAAAATCTGTTTATAACGTGTATACACTCTTTCGGGTATATCCTAATAGTAATATAAAAGCGTTGGAAAAGAAATTAGAAAACATCAAAGTTCTAAAAAATGGAGTGGAATGGCCTTTATCTCCTTTGATTGTCAGATTGACGGAACTAAGAGATCTCCATCCAGACCAAAATATGAATGTTAAAATGAATCATATTCGTATGTTTGCTTCTATCGGTGCTTTGGTTATTATATGTGGGTTATGCAATTATCTAACTATGTTTATCACACGTATACGAATGCGTAAACGAGAATTAGCTTTACGAAAAGTGAATGGAGCATCTAATAAAAGTTTGCTAACATTGATTATTTCAGAACTGCTCTTATTACTTTGTATATCTTTGGGAATAGGATGTATGTTTATAGAACTCATTTTACCAACTTTTAAAAAGCTATCACAAATCAATGAGAGTACTTCATTTTTTTATATTGAAATACTGACTTATATGATAGTACTAATTGGACTCACTACTATCATTGCGGTTATCCTGATACATTATTTTAACAAGCGAACTTTATCTGACAGTATTAGTCATAAATCAGACATTCACTTTTCCAGTTGGTTTTATAAAGTCTGTATATTATTTCAATTATTCATCAGCATCGGTTTTGTATTTTGTACTTTAGTTATGATGAAACAATTGGATTTCTTACTGAACACAAATGAGCTTGGAATAGACCGGCATAATGTAGGAGCAATATTGAAAATGCATGATTGTGAGGATATTCCTTGGGAAACAATATTAGATCAGAATCCTGATGTACTTAAACATTTGGAATATTTTCCGACTCCGATTCCTAAATCGTCTGTTATGAGTTCTAAAATCTTTGACTGGGATGGTAAGTCTATAGAAGAACAGCCCTTTGAGGCGGAAAATATGTACATTAATCAAGAGTATGTTGATTTCTTTGGAATAAAATTAGTAGAGGGCAGCATGCCAGAAAAAGAAACAGACATTCTCATTAATGAAACCGCAGTAAAAGCATTAGGTTGGAAAGATCCTGTTAATAAGAAAATAATTAATGCTAATGCTTCAGCGACTGTAAAAGGAGTCATTAAAGACATTTATCTGCAATCTCCAATGTATCCGGTACTTCCGACAATATATTCTATAGAACCACCTTACGTGCGCTTTAAAATAAAATCAGATTACCTTTTTAAAGTGAAAGAAGGCACATGGAATAAAGTATCGAAGCAGTTGTCGGAGGAGTTGAAGAAAAATTGTCCAAACACAGAATTGAGATTAGTGAATCTGGATGAAGTTTATAAGAGTTATATGAAATCGGAGCAAAATTTGATAGTACTATTAAGTGTAGTATCTGTAATCTGTATCATAATTTCAGTATTTGGTATTTTCTCATTAGTGACTTTGTCATGTCAGCAGCGTTGTAAAGAAATTGCAATTCGGAAAATAAACGGAGCTAGTGTGGGAATTATTCTAAATATGTTTTTCAAAGAGTATATACTATTACTCATTATCTCATCCTGTATTGCTTTCTCCATAGGATATGTTATTATGAAACATTGGCTCGAAGGATATGTGAAACAAACATCTATCACTTGGTGGCTTTTGGGAGGAATATTTGTATTGATGGCACTTATCATTTTCCTCTGTATTATCTGGAAGATATGGAAGACTGCACGACAGAATCCGGCGGAAGTAATAAAAAAAGAATAATTAATAGATTATGATGATAGAACATAATTTAAAAATAGCATTTCGAAACCTGCTGAAGTACAAAGTACAGATGAGCATTAGTATTATCGGACTGTCGGCAGGTTTTGTATGCCTCTCTTTGTCTCTGTTGTGGATTCGTTATGAGATGTCTTATGACTCTTTTCATGAAGGAGCCGATCGTATTTATCTGGCAGGTAGTCGTGCTCAGTTAGAAAAGGAAGGTTTTGATTATGAAACCAAGAATCAAATGCGGAGCTATCTGATAAAGAATTGTCCGGAAGTAGAAATAGCGTGTAGCATTTGGCCTGCAAGAGCCGAATATTATGGAGTAAGATACGAAAAAGGAGACGAGTTTTTACTGCCGGAAATAGACGCTGATACTAGTTTTGTTTCCATGTTCGTTACGGTATTGGAGGGAAACACTCCTTTGCGCTTGGACAAAACGCAAATAGCCATTACGGACAAAGCTGCCAAACGGATCTTCGGTAAAGAATCTCCGTTAGGCAAAGAATTGGCATTTACCAAAAGAAAGGATAGAACAAAGACGATTGTCGCTGTTGTCAAGTCGTTTGAAGGGCCGTCTTTATTCTCTTTTGATATTTTACATCCCTATTTCGAGGAAGAAAGTGCAGGACTTGTATATACACTGTTTCGGGTTCATCCGAACAGTGATATAAAGAAACTGGAGGACAGATTGAAGGATGTCAAACTTCTGGATAATGGATATGAATGGCCCACACCGACTTCTATTGCTCCTTTGACTAAGTTAAGAGGTCTCCATCCACGAGAAGACATGAATGTCAAGATGGAGTATGTTTGGCTGTTTGCATGTATTGGTGCGCTGGTGGTTATCTGCGGATTATGCAATTATTTGGCTGTACTCGTCACTCGCATCAGGATGCGCAAGCGCGAGTTGGCTATCCGAAAGGTTAATGGAGCTTCTGACGGAAACTTATTGGCGTTGGTTCTGTCGGAGCTATTCCTGCTGCTTGTTTTATCCTTTAGTGTAGGAACTATGGTGATTGAACTGATTTTGCCGGATTTCAAGCAATTGTCACAAATCAACGAAAGCACCTCCTTCTTTTATCGTGAGATTTTGATTTATATGCTGTCCTTAATCGGGATTAGTGTTGCTATCGCTACTGTCCTTGTTTATTATACCAACAAGCGGACACTCTCCGACAGAATGAGTCGGAGAGCGGATCTTCATTTCTCCGGTTGGTTTTATAAAGGTAGTCTGTTGTTTCAGTTATTTATCAGTATTGGTTTTGTATTTTGCACATCGGTGATGATGAAGCAACTGAATTATGTTCTGAATACCACCGAACTAGGTTTGGATCGTCGCAATGTGGGTGTATTCACAGAAATTTATCATTGTGAAGAGGTGCCTTGGAGTAATATTTTGAGTCAAATGCCGGATGTAATCGATTATTTGGATGATTCCACCACTCCGATTCCCAGATCAAGCTTATTTATTAACGAGATTTCCGATTGGGAAGGGAAGCTTTCGGAAAGTCAGTCTATCGTTGCTGAGCTTTTGTATATCAACCAAAAGTATGTTGATTTCTTTGGGATAGAGATACTGCAAGGAGCGATGTTCAATGAGAAGAACAGCAACGAGGTGCTCATTAATGAAACGGCTGCAAAAGCATTGGGATGGAAAGATCCTGTTGGGAAGAATATGACTTTTCGTGGACAGGAGGTGATAGTAAAAGGTGTTATTAAAGATATTTATCATCGATCTCCTATACATCCGGTAGAACCGGCTGTCTTTAAGCCGAATCCGGATAAAGAACATAATCAGAACTATATTTTCAGAGTAAAGGAAGGGAGCTGGAACAAAGTTTGTAAGGCGTTGATGACAGAGGCGAAGAAAGCGAGTCCGGATGCCAGAGTGACGCTGAGGAATATGGACGAGGTTTACAACAGTTATATGAAATCGGAATTGAATCTGATGAAATTGCTGAGTGTGGTTTCTATTATCTGTATTGTGATTTCTGTGTTCGGCATCTTCTCTTTGGTCACTTTGTCCTGCCAGCAACGCCGTAAGGAGGTGGCGATCCGGAAAGTGAACGGTGCCAGTGTGGGAGTGATTCTGAATCTGTTTTTCAAAGAATATATGATATTGCTCGTCATTGCTTCTTGTATGGCTTTCTCGTTAGGTTATGTCATTATGAAACATTGGCTCGAGGTGTATATGAAGCAGACTCTATCGATTGGTGGGTATATACCGGTGTCTTTGCATTGATGGCGTTGATTATCTTCCTGAGTATTATTTGGAGGGTATGGAAGACTGCCCGGCAGAATCCCGCTGAAGTGATTAAAAGTGAATAAAATAAGATTGTTTATTTGAATAGGACTGTTTCAACAGTCCATAATCATTATTTTTTAGTGAGTATCTGTAAGTGATTGTATGTTATCATTTTATTCTGTTATTCTGGGCTTGGCGAAGAATCTACTCTTTGGGAGCTAATAAAGAGGAGATTCTTCGCAATGTTTTTTGAATGATAGAATGATATAACTTACAGACTTTTCAAGCAGTCTCTAAAATTACTTATTGATAATTTATATAGTTTTTGAAATAGTTCCGTTATTCAAATGGATACTTAACTCCCCATTCTTCGCGCAAGGCATCCATCTGCTTCATTATACGAATCGTTTCGGCATGTGGCATATAAGGCGATTCCACCCAACCATTTTCTATGGCTTCGATAGCCGCTGAAATTTCATATTCAAAACCTGTAATTTGTTTAGGAGCCTGATATTCGGCAATGAGACGATAATTATTGTCTATAACCTTTACTGACTGTGGATTATTAATATTTTCTACGATGATACAACCTCTATCACCTGAAATAATACCTAAACGGTCGGTCTGGGCGTACATAGAACAAGATAATATTGCCATACGATCAGCGGAGTAAAACTGTGTAATGCTATCTTGTGCATCGACTCCTGATTCTGTTTTTATACAAGTTGTCGATGTGCTTTTAACTTCAGTACCGAAAATCATTGCCGCAAAGTTTAGTGGATATACGCCCACATCTAAGAGTGCGCCTCCGGCAAGCTCTGGTTTTATCAATCGTTCCTTATCGCGAATAACATAACCGAGATTAGCAGTCAGTAAAAAAGGTTTTCCGATTATTTCACTTTGAACTAATTCCGTTATTTTCCGAGACAAAGGCATATAGCGAGTCCAAATGGCTTCAGCGATAAATACCCGCTTTTCTTGTGCTAGCTTCAATAATTCTTCTGCTTGACGCGCATTGGCGGTAAAAGCTTTTTCACATAATACAGGTTTCCCTTTTAGAATGCACATCCTTGCTTGTTCGTAGTGCATAGCGTGTGGTGTTGCAATGTAGATTAAATCCACAGTCGGGTCGTCTGCCAATTCTTCATAAGATCCATAAGCATGCGAGAAACCCCATTCTTTGGCAAAATTTTCTGATTTCGCAATGTCACGTGAAGCAATTGCATAACGTTCCACTCCTTCCATATTGGCTAACGTGTGTGCCATTTTTCGGGCAATATGTCCGGCACCAATGATACCTATCTTATAAGTTTTCATATCTATTACATTTATATTATTTAAAGTTGGAGAATGAAGTAATATTATTTCTTTTTTCAAAAATACAAAAAAGGATTAAACGAACCAATTTTTTCTTTCATTTAAGTGATGACGTGCCATTAATGAAATTCCTGCAAATGTGGAATATTAAAATGACAAAATGACATTTTGATATTCCACTTGAAAATGTCTCTCCATAAAAAAGAAATGATTTTTATTTTTTTATAGGAAAAGACAGATAGAAAAAATTATCTTTGTTCATTAAATGTATGTTTATGAATAAATCAATAGTTTCTCTGGCAGTTTTAGCTATAGTTTATTTTAGTTCTTGCCAGCCAAAGAGTGGGCAAACATCAAATAATGAAGATCAAGTTATTGATAGTATAACTGCTCATATTGAGGATGAAAAAGTAATTACTGGTGTTGTAAAAGACGTTTCAATGAATAATTTTATGTTAATCACAGAAAAAGAAGATACTATATTTATTAGTACAATGGACCAGGAACCAAACGAAGTTAGTGGTTTCGAACTGGGAGATACAGTGAAGGTAAATTTCATAGAAGAGGAAGAAGAACCGGGATTAAACACAATTATTACTGCTAAAAAAGTGGTTATAGTAGGAAAAGAGAATAAAACTGGTAATTAATACATTTTATATAACCTAATAGAAT
>NZ_BAKK01000021.1 GCF_000614145.1 Bacteroides faecichinchillae JCM 17102
TTCGTCATTAACTAACTACCGTCCGCAGTACTTCAATTACTTTATCCGCACCGTCTTTTCCGAAACTACGATTCTTACTTCCCGATTCTCCATGACCAGCCATTGCATGACGGTCGAATTTCAAGTGAAGCAATGTCCAATAGTTACGATTACCGCGCAAGATGATATGACCTCCTCTTCCGCCATCGCCCCCGTCGGGACCTCCGTTAGGACAATATTTCTCGCGCCTCATGTGCGTAGAGCCTCTTCCGCCCTTACCGGAGCGGCAGTATATCTTTACGTAATCAACAAAATTCGATTCAGCCATATTGTTTCTATTCCTTTTAATTAAATGTTATCTACTACTTTGCAGATATCAGCAAAAATACCATCCATCGTACCTAAACCGTTGATATGCTGATATTTTTTTTCTCCTTTATACCAATCGATCAGCGGAGCAGTCTGTGAATGATAAACAGTCAGACGTTTCTTAATTGTTTCTTCATTATCGTCAGCACGACCGGAATCTTTACCACGTTTGATCAAACGAGTCATCAATTCATCTTCCGGAACTTCCAGATCCAGCATAACAGAAACATCCTGTCCTCTTTCCACCAGCATCTTCTTCAATGCTTCTGCCTGTGCAATTGTTCTTGGAAAACCGTCGAAAATTACACCTTTACTATCTTTAAAGCTATCAAATACGCTTGCCAAAATATCAATCATCAATTCGTCAGGAATCAATTGCCCCTGATCGATATAACCTTTAGCAGTTTTGCCCAGTTCCGTACCATTCTTAATTTCTGCACGCAATACATCTCCTGTTGAGATGTGATTAATTCCATACTTCTCTACAATACGTTCACTCTGTGTTCCTTTTCCAGAACCCGGAGCACCGAAAATTACAATGTTCAACATCTTTTCTTCCTAAAATTTAATTTGTATTTGATTTTAATCTATCACAGTATAAATATCGGGATAATTACGCCCGAAACCGTCATAATCCAATCCGTAGCCCACGATAAAGTCGTTAGGTATCTCCATCGCTACATATTCAATATTCAAATCTACTTTCAGTTTGTCTGGCTTTACCAACAGAGAAGCAATATGAATGGCTTCAGGATTACGTGTCCCCAATGTTTCCAGCAATCGTTGCATAGTAAGTCCCGTATCTACAATATCTTCCACGATAACGACCGTACGTCCGGCAATGTCTTCATTCAGACCTATTACTTCTTTTATCTTTCCCGTAGAAGTCACTCCCTGATAAGAAGCCAGCTTAACAAATGAAATTTCGCAAGGAATTGTGATATGTTTCAGCAAGTCGGCAGTAAACATAAACGAACCGTTCAACACACTAAGAAAGAGCGGATTCTTACCAGCTAAATCACAATTAATTTCGTTCGCTACCCGAATCACTTCTTTCTGAATATCCTGTTCTTTAATTGAAACAGCAAATTGTTTATCTTTTATCTGAATGGTATTCATAACCGGTTATTTTAAAAAAGTTGAGGCAAAAGTACAATTTTTATTCCACTCCATGCATCATCTTCTGTAATTTCTTCGAAAGGAGAAACAGAATCAGGGATGCAACACCAGACATTACTACGAACACCATAAAGAAATCGTACATGCTGGCAATCTGAAAACCAAGGATTGATTTTACCTTTCCATCTTCGGGGTAAAGTCCGCTTAACATACCTGCAAACTTATTGGCAGTGGCTGTAGAAAGATACCAGATACCCATCATCAGGGAGGCAAAACGCAACGGACTGAGTCGATTGACCATCGAAAGCCCTATAGGAGATAATGCCAATTCACCCATTGTATGAATAAAATAAAGACCTGTCAGCCAAATCATACTAACTTTCACACCGGGAATCGCATCCTTCACACCAAAACAAATAAAGAGATATCCTAATGAAAGAAGAAGCAATCCGATCGCTTGTTTGGTCGGAGAAGATGGCTCCATTTTACGTTTATTCAGAAAATTCCATATTTCCGGCATAATATAAGCCAACAATACAACAAAAAGCGGATTGAAGGATTGGAACCAGGAAGCGGGCATTTCCCAACCTAATATATCACGATTGGTTTGTTCGGCTGCAAAAAGGGTCAGAGAAGCACCGGCCTGTTCGTAAGCAGCCCAGAAGAATATAACAAAGAAAGCTACAATATAAATCACAAAAATACGACTGCGTTCAATTTTTGTCAATGAACCATCCAACAGAATAAGGATAGGGAATACAATACAAGCGGTAAAAATACCGATACTTACCCAATCTCCGCTAAAAGCATAGCTGAAGAAAACCAATAGGAAGGCTGTCAGCAGAGTGATGATAATACCATTACACCACATGGTTGCCGAATTCATCTTCGGGTGTGAAATGTGTTCAGCTTTATCTTCTTTCTTTTCACGTTTTGCGTCAGGAATTATACCAATAGGTTCTCCGGAAGGACTGAAAAGATATTTGTTCTTCTGAGTTTCAAAAAGGATTACTGTGAATAGTGTCATAATGCCGGATGCAAAAAATCCCCATTTGAAATCCTGTGGGTTTCCGGTTTCTCCCAAATATCCACAGATTAAAGGGGCCGCAAAAGAACCGACGTTTACTCCCATATAAAAGATGGTATAAGCAGCATCGAGACGTTTATCTCCCGGTTCATAAAGTTGTCCGACAAGGGAAGAAACGGTAGGTTTGAAACAACCATTACCTAATATAAGGAAGCCAAGTCCTCCATACATTAACCAATGTGCGAGTTGAGTATTATCCAATGTAGAGGCACTCATAAACATCATGAATTGTCCGACTGCCATCATCACTGCTCCCCAAAATACCGAACGACGAATACCCCAATATTTATCGGCAATATAACCACCTATCAAAGGAGTCAGATAAACTAATCCGGTATAGCTACCATAGATAGATGCGGCAGCTTCTTTATCAAACATTAAAGCTTGCGTTAAGAAAAGAATGAAAATGGCACGCATACCGTAATAACTGAAACGTTCTGCCGTACTTGTCGCAAAAATAAGATAAAGGCCTTTCGGATGCCCTTTCAATGCACTCATAAATATAAATGTTAGTAGTTTACGAGTTGCAAAGGTATAAAAAATAGATTAAACAGCTCATAAAAGCGAATTCATATGAAAAGATAAAGATCAAAACGTAGTAAATTCCATGCATCCACCTAATTAAGTTTTCGACAGTGTAAATAATCGAGTGGACACTAACCTTCATGCAAACAGAAGCATTTTAACCAAATGTAAATTCTACATCCTCAATACATGCAAAAAGCATTTCATCTTTTTTCCGAAGAAAGATTTTGTTTTCCCTAGCCAACCAACCAATAGCCAGAGCTACATCTTCAAATGTCAAACCTAAGTCGCGACATAAGTCAAACATAGATAGTTCACCTTTTTCATTTAAAATACGCCATACTTTTCCAGCATTTACACCAATTTTAGTTTTCTCCATCATGCAAACTTTAAAAGATTAAACAATATATTTATAATCAAGATTGTAAGCATAGGGAAATAATATTATTTTATACTATCACAAAGATAATATTTTTGCGCAGAATAACAAATAATCAGCCTTTTCACATTCAAATAATATTAAAAAGGAGGATATGTAAATACTGGTACAATGACTAATCAGTAAATGAGTAGTAAATAGCAACTCATTTTTCTTTGTGCTATCTTTATCAATAAAAGGATTAATTCAGAGTTTTTGTGTAAATTTGTAGGTCGAAAACCTAAAGAACATTACAATGAAAATATTTCCAAGCAGTAGTATTAAAAGACTGGACGCTTATACCATTGAGAACGAACCGATTGCCTCAATAGATTTGATGGAACGTGCCGCAAAAGCACTTACTAAAGCCATTGCCCAAAGATGGGATACAGAAATACCTGTCACTGTCTTTGCAGGTCCGGGAAACAATGGTGGTGATGCACTTGCCGTAGCTCGTATGATGGCTGAGAAAGGATATGAAGTTGAGGTATTTCTCTTCAACACAAAAGGAGAACTTTCTCCTGACTGCCAAACGAACAAAGAGTTGGTAGAAATGATGGAAGAAGTGAAATTCCATGAGATCAGTACACAATTTGTTCCTCCGACATTAACTTCCCGACATTTGGTAATCGATGGTTTGTTCGGTTCCGGACTGAATAAACCTCTCAGCGGAGGATTCGCTGCCGTTGTGAAATATATCAATTCTTCACCAGCTACTATCTTATCGATTGACGTTCCTTCGGGATTGATGTGCGAAGAAAATACATTTAATGTCAAAGCACACATTATCCATGCTGATGTTACTTTTAGTTTGCAATTTCCAAAATTAGCATTCCTCTTTGCCGAAAATACTGAATTTGTAGGTGAATGGGATATTTTGGATATTCAATTGAGTCAAAAAGGTATCGAAGAGACTGAAACGAACTATGAGATGTTGGAGGTCGAAGAGATTCGTTCTTTGATCAAACCACGAAAACAATTTGCTCATAAAGGAAACTTCGGACATGCTCTGCTCATAGCAGGTTCTAAAGGAATGGGAGGAGCATCTGTATTGGCAGCACGTGCTTGTCTTCGTTCAGGAGTGGGATTGCTCACTGTACACGCACCGTTCTGCAATAACGATATCCTGCAAACCTCCATTCCTGAAGCAATAGTAGAAAACGATACTAATGATACTTGTTTCGCTATACCAACCGATACGGACGACTACCAAGCTGTAGGCATTGGTCCGGGACTTGGACGAAGTAGTGAAACCGAGGCTGCTTTACTGGAACAATTAGAACATTGCCAATCACCCGTAGTACTGGATGCAGATGCACTAAATATTTTAGCCAATCATCACCATACGCTTACTCATCTCCCTAAAGGCTCTATCTTGACTCCACATCCCAAAGAGTTAGAACGTCTGGTCGGAAAATGCCAGGATTCCTACGAACGACTAATGAAAGCTTGTGAACTGGCACGCACCGCAAAAGTACATATCATTCTAAAAGGTGCTTACTCCGCTATTATCGCTCCCGAAGGTAAATGCTATTTCAATCCGACCGGAAATCCGGGAATGGCAACCGGAGGTAGTGGCGATGTACTCACCGGAGTGGTATTAGCGTTACTCGCTCAGGGGTATTCTGCAGAAGAAGCTGCCAAAATAGGCACTTACATCCATGGCCTGGCAGGAGATTTTGCACAAAAGAAACAGGGTATGATTGGACTTATAGCAAGTGACATTATTTCCTGTCTTCCTACCGCCTGGAGATTGGTAAGCGAATAAAAGTTAAGAACTTACAGATTTATAAATAACTTCATTAACTTTGTTTTCAGAATCAGCAAAAAATAACCGAATATGAAGAAATTAATAATAGCAACCGGACTATTAATAGCAACTACCGCTTATGCACAGACTGAAGTACTGACAGGTGTCACGCGGGGAAAAGATTATGGAGTAGTGTATACCCTCCCAAAAACACAGATTGAACTTGAAATTAAAGCAAATAAAATAAGATATACTCCGGGTGAATTCAGCAAATATGCCAATCGCTATTTACGTTTGAATAACGTTTCTACTGATCCTGAAGAATATTGGGAGCTTACGAGTGTAAAAATTACTCCGATAGGTGTACCCAACGGTGATGCGACCTATTTTGTTAAACTGAAAGACAAAACCGTAGCTCCCCTAATAGAATTAACAGAGAACGGAGTTATAAAATCAATAAACGTTCCTTATACAAAAAGTAATACTCCCAAAGCGCATGGAGTAACTCCTACCATACCCAATAAAATAAACCCTCGTGATTTTCTCACAGAAGAAATCCTGATCGCAAGCTCCACTGCTAAGATGGCAGAATTGGTAGCCAAAGAAATTTATAATATTCGCGAAAGTAAGAATGCCTTATTAAGAGGACAAGCTGATAATACACCTTCGGATGGCGCACAACTGAAAATCATGATTGACAATCTGAATGCACAGGAGGAAGCTATGACCGAGATGTTTGCCGGAACTCGTGATAAGGAAGAAAAAACATTCACTATCCGTTTGACTCCTGATAAAGAGTTAGAAAATGCAGTTGCTTTCCGCTTCTCTAAAAAACTGGGTGTAGTTAGTAATGACGATTTAGCCGGAGTTCCCTATTATATCAATCTGAAAGATTTGAAAACGGTAAAAATGCCGCAAGAAGACGAAAAGAAGAAAAAAGATTTGGATGGAATTGCTTACAACGTACCGGGACAAGCATTGGTAACCCTGACTGATGGCAAAAAGAAACTTTACGAAAGTGAAATCCCAGTTACCCAATTTGGAATTATAGAATATCTGGCTCCTGTTCTATTCAACAAGAACTCAACCATCAAAGTATATTTCGATCCAAATACCGGTGGTCTGCTCAAAGTAGAAAGAGAAGAAAATAAATAACTCCCTTAAATAAATAAGGCGATGGTATGAGGTGGATTTGTATTTGACATGATACGGCGGATTAAGCTTAACAAAGAAGCTTCCCGTATACGACGAGAACGTGCTAGTGAAAGAGTACAGCGTATACATTCCGCTGAGAGTCACTATCCACACCGGATACTACTCCTGAAGAAATGGAGAAGATTATTCACCAATCTGAAGAAAAGAAAGAGAAAGACGAAAGTTACTTTAAATGGGAAGGTTCCATCATTCTTGGAGCACTGATTGTACTCGCCTTAGTTACTTGGAGTATTTTCCTCATTTATAATTAACTTGATGAACCCATCTTTCTGTAACTGAGAAAGATAAACAGATACACGAGACTCGTAGCCCGCTTCATGATGAAAGTGGTCTGCGAGTTTTTCTATAATATCCTGAACCGTTCGCTTATTGTCTATCAACTCCCAGACAGCCGTTCCATGTTCTTCCAAACGTACATGAATCTCCTTTGACATTCCTTTAGGAACCAGATAACGGTTCATCCACGAACGTTTGAAACGGGGAAAGGAGAGAATCACCTCCTCTCCTTCCTTCACCGCTGTAATATGCTTACTACGACAGGGAATAACCTCTAACAGGTTTATTTTCTTTTTCTCCGCCATTATTTTATCTTTTTTGTTGTCCGCACCTTTACTTAACGTGATTTCGAAAGCACATTATCAGACAACTGACATCAAACTCTTTTTGTATTGGATATAGAAATAAAATATTATTTCTTGATATTAGGTTCTTCCAGTCCATAACCTTTCTTCCGGTTTTCTGCTTTCAACAGCAAAGCAACAATCAAAGCCAGTACACCGAAAACAGCAAAAATGGTCATAGGCAATGTGTAATCATAAGTTTGTGCACCTTCTACAACCGGACCTTTACAATATGAATTAAGCACCCACCCAATCAACAAAGGTACACCCATCAATCCCCAATTCTGCACCCAGAAAATTAAGGCATAAGCTGTACCCAACTGTTTTTCCGGAATAATCTTAGGAACAGAAGGCCACATTGCAGAAGGAACTAAAGAAAATGCAAATCCCAATATAATCATAATCACAGTAGCAAACCACCATACATTCAATATAGGAAGAGCAAACATAGTATGTACAAAAATCAACATAATGGAACCAATTACCATCAAAGTAGCACCCTTACCAATGCGGTCATATAATGAACCGAACAAAGGAGTCAGCACAATAGCACCAATTGGCAACAATCCAGGAATGGTTCCTGCCAACTTCGGATCCACATTATATTTCTGTACCATCAAATCAGCCGCATACTTAATAAACGGGAATACTGCAGAATAGAACAATACACACAACAGAGCAATCAACCAAAAACCTTTGTTAGTGATAATATATACAATATCTTTCATGCGGAACGGTTCTTCCGGTTCCAAGCCTTCTGCATCCAACGAAGCATCTAGTTTCCTGTCGTAGAAAGTATATATAAAGAAAGCGATAGTTCCTACACAAAGCATTACCAGACAAAACAAAATAGGAGCAGGAATATTAGTATGGAAAGTTCCGGTCTCGTCTGTAGTACCGAAGAAATCTGCCAAAGGAACAGTCAACACCATAGCCAACGTCGTACCGATACGCGCAGTAGCCATTTCAAGCCCCATAGCAAGAGCCATTTCTTTTCCTTTAAACCATTTCACTATAATCTTAGAAACTGTAATACCTGCAATTTCCACTCCCACGCCAAAGACAGCATATCCAATGGCAGCAAGTGTTACCTGCATCTTAAATCCGAAAAGCATCGAACCTTCAGGAAATGTGGTTGATACCGCATAATATTTTAGTCCACAGCCAAATACCATCAACAAACATGCTCCCATTCCTGTGAAACGGACACCCATCTTATCTAGAATGATACCGCCAAAAATCAGCATTAATAAAAAGACATTGAACCATCCATAGGCACTCGTAAAGAAGCCATAGTCCAAACTATCCCATAACAGTTCTTTCTCCAACATGGGTTTTAAAGGTGACATGACGTCGGTAAGGAAGTAGCCGCACAACATTGTAAAAGCGACCAATGCAAGAACACTCCAACGTAACATAGCGGAGTCATTCAATTTTTGTTTCAATTGTTCTGTCATTGTTATATTTCAATAAGTATTAATAATCAGATTACGGGCAACAAAGGTAGTTAAATATCGTTTGTTTTCCTCACAAAGTGTTTGTTTTTACAGGAAAAAGTTAAGCGCAGAATCCATGAATAACCCGGATATTGATTTACTCCGAGTACTTCATTCAATCTGCGCTTAAAAAGAGAGTGATGCAGTAGCATTCTTCCGCATCCTCAAAATAGATTTAACCGAATAATACCGAATCTTACCGAATGTTATTCTGCTGCCGAAGCAGGAGTTTCAGCAGGTGCCGGAGTTTCTGTGGCAGGTGCAGATTCTGTGGAAGCAGCATCTGTCTTAGGAGCGGCAGTACCGGTAGGCATGTTATACGGGTTGGTTTGTTGTTCTTTCTGTGCTTGTTCCATTACTGCATCTTGTGTTTTAGATTTATCAGAAGGAACTACATAAGCAGTCGCAATGCTCATTACAACCATAAAAGCAGCTAAGCCCCAAGTTGCCTTTTCCAGAAAGTCAGTAGTCTTGCGCACGCCCATGATAGCGTTTGATGAAGAAAATCCGGAAGCAAGTCCGCCTCCTTTTGAGTTCTGAATCAGCACAATGAAGCACATCAATACGGCTGCAATAACCATTAAGATAACGAATAATAAGTACATTTTGAGTTATTTTGAATTAGCGTTAATAATCAATTTCTCCAAAAATCTGATTTGGTCTGCAAAGTAAGCATTTTTTTTTGGATATTTCAAACTTAATTTTTTAATTATTTCAAGTGCTTTTGAATATCGTTGCTGTTTTACATAAATTTTTGCCAATGTTTCTGTAAAACAGCTATCATCTTCCTCTTCACTATCAAGAGGCTCTTCCGAAGGGGTAACAGACACTACATCCTCTTCCTTTAAAGGTTTCATACATAATACAGATTCACATTCACTTTTCTCAATAAAGCCATCAATGAGTTCATGTCCTATTAATGGAGGAGTCGTTTCTGGCGATTCACTTACTACGGTTGTATCTTCCAAGAGATAAGATGTATAGTCAATAGAATAATCGAAACTTGTCTGGTTGGTCACTTCTTCTGGGGCTGTTGAAAGGAAAGCGTCGATCAAAGCTAATGTACGGTCTACAGATGGCTCTTCTTCTAATACTTCAGTTAAAGCGACGTCCTTATCCTTAGCTTGGATAGTAAAACGTTCACCCTCAATCAAATGAAACAACTTGCGCCGGTCAGAAATATAAAGGACCGCCTTTCGAAGTTCAGCACCGAAATTAATATCATGGAGAATATATAAATTCTTTAGATACAACAAACGGAGCGACTGAAAATACGGATAACGTGCGAGCATATTACGTAGCTCATACAACGTATCCCTATTCAGCGTCTCAGGATGCTGAATCCATTGTTCAATATTAACAGAAGTCATTAAATTACCAGTTTGCTACAGTTGCATTAAATATTTGGTCGGTTATCTCTTTCGTCATTTCAGCAATCAATCCGTCCTGCACCGCCGTCAGCAGTTGAGTGGAAGAATAGGTACGGAAAGCTGAGAATTGTTGTTCAAAGTCCTCAGCATGATTGGTATTATTAACAAAGCGAACATTCACTGTGATGGTCAGCTTCGTCTCCGAAGAGTACCCATCGGCAGATACTGCTTGATTGTATTGATTGTAACCTGTTATTTCTCCATCGATCTGCAAGTCTGCATTTTGATTCGGTTTCAGTAACTGCAAACGTGTTTGACGAATAAATATATCTTTCAAATCCTCATTAAACTTGGTTGCTAACGGAGCATACACATATTCCGACTTAATCGGAAAATCGGCAATCGAAATGGTTTTTACCTTATCATAATTGATAGAGGAACCATTAAACTTATAGGAAACAGTACACGCAATCACTACTACCGGTAATACGAATACTAGCACAACACGTGATATCTTCTTAATCCAATCCATATTCTTTTATTTTTCTGTAAAGGGTACGCTCGGATATATTCAAATCCTTTGCTGCGCTCTTCCGCTTTCCATGATGCTTTTCAAGAGCCTTGCGTATCATTTCTTTTTCAACTTCATCCAACGACAAGGACTCTTCCACATACTCCTCGGTGTCTTGAATATCATCATCTTCATCTTTACAAACAGTAGCCTGTACCGGGTGAATGATAGCAGGAACAGATGGTTGATGTGCAGTCACTACGGGAGTAGAAACAATCTGCCCACCTGCTCTGCCCGTTCAGCCATCATATTATGTACCATCTTTTTCAGTTCCGCCACTTCCTGACGCATATCAAAGAGAACGGAATAAAGTATTTCCCGCTCGCTTTCAAAACTTTTACTTTCACGCGTATCCAATAAAGCCGGTAGGCGTTGCATATTCTGCTGAGGAAGATACGTATGTAAGATATTCGCCGTAATTTCTCGGTTAGTCTCAATGATAGAAATTTGCTCGGTAATATTCTTCAACTGACGTACATTTCCTGGCCAAGGATAGGCAAGTAATACTTGTTTAGCATCATCCGTCAGCTGAATAGCCGGCATACGGTATTTCTCTGCAAAGTCGGCGGCAAACTTACGGAATAGCAAGAGTACATCGTCTCCCCGCTCACGCAAAGGAGGTATCTGAATAGGTACTGTATTTAAACGATAATATAAATCTTCCCGAAAACGCCCTTGAGCAATCGCCTGTGATAGATTTACATTAGTAGCCGCCACAATGCGTACATCCGTTTTCTGTACTTTAGACGAGCCAACCTTGATAAATTCACCACTTTCCAAAACACGTAGCAAACGGGCCTGTGTAGGCAACGGCAACTCTCCGACTTCATCCAGAAAGATTGTCCCCCCATCAGCCTCGCCAAAATATCCTTTCCGCTCACCAATTGCCCCTGTAAATGCTCCCTTCTCGTGCCCAAATAACTCAGAATCAATAGTCCCTTCCGGTATAGCTCCACAATTGACAGCAATATACTGCCCATGTTTCCGCCGGCTGTATTGATGAATAATCTGTGGAAAGCTTTCCTTTCCCACACCACTTTCTCCGGTAATCAGCACAGACAAATCGGTAGGCGCTACCTGTATGGCAACATCAATGGCTCGTGACAACGTTTCGGTATTACCAATAATACCGAAACGTTGTTTCACTTGTTGTATCTCCGCTTTTGTCATTGCTTGCTTAATCTTCGTCTACTGTATCCAGTTTTAGTTTATCACTATCATCTCGTTTCTCATAATATTGTTTCCGCAACGGATTTACACGAGCTGCTTTTTCACGCTGGCGATTGCGAAATACATCAATTGCCACATAGATAGCTTGGCGAAAAGAATCCTCGCTAGCCAATCCTTTGCCTGCAATATCATAAGCTGTACCATGTGCCGGAGAAGTTCGGACAACCGGCAAACCTGCAGTATAGTTCACTCCATCATCCATTGCCAAAGCTTTGAACGGAGCCAGTCCCTGATCATGATACATCGCCAGAATTCCGTCAAAGTGAGTATAATTGCCAGATCCCATAAAGCCATCAGCAGCATAAGGACCATAACAAAGAATTCCTTTTTCCTCCATTTCCTTCAATGCAGGAATAATCATTTCTTGTTCTTCCATACCCAGCAGACCGCCATCACCCGCATGAGGATTCAATGCCAACACAGCAATACGGGGAGCACCAATACCAAAATCTTGTTTCAAACAACGATGAAAAATCATCAATTTCTCCTCAATTAATTCTTTTGTGATGGTAGTAGCAATCTCCCTTACCGGAATATGAGTTGTAACCAATGCCATACGAAAATCTCCTTTCATTAGGATCATCAGTGATTTATTACCTTCGCCCAGACGTTCCTCTATATATTCAGTATGTCCAGGAAAAGAGAACTCTTCCGATTGAATCGTATGTTTATTTATCGGAGCCGTAACAATCACGTCAATCAACCCCTCACGATATTCCTCAATAGCACGTTCCAAAGCACCTAATGCTGCTTTACCCGCTTCTGAATCAGGTTTAGAAAACTCAACTTTTACTTCGTCATCGGTGCAGTTCACTACACTCAGACGATTGTAAGAAGCCTCAGAAGCCGAGTTTATAATACTAAAATTAGTCGGCAAATCCAAAGACTTGCGATGATAGGCAGCCACTTTAGGCGAACCATATATAATCGGAGTACACAACTCCAGCATGGTAGGATCAGAGAATGCTTTCAAGATCACCTCATAGCCTACCCCATTGATATCTCCTTGGGTAATGCCGATTTTTATTTTGTTATCTTCCATGTTTTTATTTTTTAGTTTTCTCCGCTTCCCTAGTCTCTCCCAATGGTATTTGTGATTCCTTCACTTCTCCCGGAAGTTTCAGTGTATACAAAGAAGCCTCTACCTGGCGGAGTAAATTACGTTTCATTTTTTCGGGTGAATATACAAATACTTCTGCTACAACAACTCGATGGTTCTTTTCATCTACACGTGAATGTGATACAAACGGACCACCCATAAAGTCACCTTCCATACGCCACAATCCACGTGCCTCCAATGCATACTTATCATGTACCCGAATCGGACGGACACTTGTACGCAAAGAATCTGTAGACATATATACACCTTCCTTAAATCCAGGAATATTAGCTTTCATGAAAGAGTCACGTTTATGCACAAAATATTCCTTAGTAAAAGTATCCTTATCCGTATAAGGATATGAGTATATTACAAAATTCTGGTCAGCCGCACCTTTGTTGGTAGAAGCCCAGAAGAAATCCTTTCCTGTCTTATAATTAGCTAACTCCGAAGGAATCCATATATCAGCACCAAACAAACTATCCACTCTAGCAGAAATATAGTTATTGTGTTTTTTCTCTAACGAAATAATCTGGCGATTCATCTCAGCACGAGTAAAGAAGTCGATTATAACCTGTTTATTCTCAGTTACAAATTTCTCGAACTCCTCTTCATTCGGGGCCTGAATGGTCAGAATCAGCTGCGGAGAAGCATAAACATCTTTTGCGAATTTGAAGGATCCTTTCGTAAAAGTATCTTTAATATCTACAATGATAATATTACGAACCAACTTTAACGTAGAATTATAATCTTTCGATGAAGTATACATAATCCGGAAAGAAGATTCCGGCTGTGGCAAACCAGGCATTTCGGAGTCAAGCACATCATGTAAGGCTCTTCCTGCAGCACGCTCCCATACACCGGGATCTACAACAACTAGAAGTTCATACGGACGACCACTGGAAGTATGATTTCCTCCCATGCCACATGAGGCAAATACGAAGGCCATTAAAGCCATGCTCAAATAAAAAAGTACTTTTTCATGATGATCGGTTTTTATAAATTAACTTTTGTTATTTTCCTCCTGTTTCGCTGTCGATAACATGCCACAAGCAGCAAAGATATCTTCTCCTCTTGAAGCGCGAATCGTTGTAAACAATCCATGTGAAGTGAGATAATCACGAAAACGAGTCATCGTTTCCATATCAGTCCCTTCTAAGTTTACTCCCGGAATAGCATGAAAGCGAATCAAGTTAATTCGGCAATCCAATCCACGAAGCAATTTCAATAGTTCCTTAGCATATACTTGCGAATCATTGAGTCCTTTAAAAACAATGTATTCAAACGAAAGTCTACGCTGTTTACTAAAATCATAGTTTTTTAACAGTTCCACAATCTCGGTTATTGAGAAAGCTCTCTCTGCTGGCATTAACTCTGAACGCTGTGCCGATAGCGGAGAATGCAGACTGATAGCAAGATGGCAATTACTTTCTTCTACAAATCGCTGCAATCCTTTTCGCAAACCAATCGTAGATACGGTAATGCGTTTCGGACTCCATGCATATCCGTAAGGAGCAGTCATGATTTCCAATGCTTTTAATACTTCATCCAGATTGTCGAGCGGTTCGCCCATCCCCATCAAAACAACATTTGTCAGTTTGTCTCTTTCGGGCAATGAATGAATCTGATTGATAATCTGGTTGGCAACCAGATTAGCCGTATAGCCCTGTTTTCCGGTCATACAGAACTTACAATTCATCTTACAGCCTACTTGAGAAGAGACACAAAGTGTTGCTCGGTCATCATCAGGAATATAAACCGCTTCCACAAAATTACTTTCTCCAACGCGGTAAAGATACTTCACTGTACCATCCACCGAACGCATTTCATCCACAGGAGTATATGCTCCTACCTCATAGTTCTCCTTTAGTAACTCCCGACATTTCAACGACAAGTTCGTCATTTCATCAATTGAAGTCACTTTTTTATCATATAGCCACGATGCAATCTGTTTGGCAGCAAAACTTGGCATACCCAGTTTTTTTGCCATCGACTGTAGCTCTATGAGAGTCATTCCTAAGAGAGGATATTTAAGCATTTTTCTTTCAGTTCATAGTTTATATTTGCAAATGTAAGGAAATAAAGTCGATTTACGTATAGTGTGGATGTAAAAGTTAGCAAAAAAGGTCGTTCCCAGAAGAGGAACGACCTTTTAAAGTTATCGTTTTACAATTAATTTTAGAAGAACAGGTAACGAGTATCTTTCACATTTGCTTTCAGATACAAGTCATTCATCAAACGACCAGCAAGGCGTTCGTGCATTGAAGTTTGTTTAGCTTCTTCCTCTTTTGCATCAAATGTTTCGTTCAATTTATCCTTCGCATACATTTGCAATACATATACTCCAGCATTGCCCTTAATAGGAGCACTCAATTTATTCATCTCAGCAACAGATGCATAAGCACCCACCAACGGTTCATGCTACGCAAAGCCGCTACATAAGCAGGAGCGCCAAACGTAACCATCTTCAAAGAATCGCTAACTGCACCATTCATAGCCTTATACTGATCCAAAGAAACCGCATTGGCAGCTTTCATGTCAGCTATAATCTTTTCAGCTTTCTTATCTTTGATGATCTCAGCTCTCAACTGATCCTGTACTTGTTTCAAAGAACGGTATCCTTCCGGAGTAATGCCAACCAGACCTACTACAAGCATATGATCACTTTCACCACATTCATACAGCCCTGACACTTCACCCGGTTTCGCTTTATCAAACACCCATCTCAAAGCCTCTTTAGTACCTCTTACGCCTCCGATAGCATGTTCATAGCTATATAGGTTTTCCCTGTCAAGCAACTTATATCCGGCTTCTTCTGCATTAGCTACCATCTTCTCTACTGTAGGATTAGCAGCAATAAACTGGCTGAAATCATTATAAGCGCGGTTGTATGTATCCTTACTGAATTCTACTTCACGTTTGATAACAGCAACTTTATATTTGTCTTTTACAGCTTTCTTGTTAGTCACCTGAAGAATAACATTTGCCTGACCCATAGGTAGGTTGGTCAATTCATTTACATTTGCGTTGGTAATAGTTGTGATAAATTTCAGGTTATCACCATCAATCTGTGCACCTTCGTACTGTGCAGAAGTCAGCCAGCTAGTATCACCATTCTGACCATATTTCTTAGCTAACTCTACGAAATCAGCACCACCTTTAATTGCATTGTAGATACTGTCAGCTAATGTTTTTGTTTTATCAACATCTTCTGCAAATACTTGAATCTGACGGAACTCGATAGAGTCAGGAGCAGCAGTTTTAGCAACTAATTTAAAAGAATTGATTGTATTATCAGCTCCATTATAATAAGGCCCGTAAATAGAGCCTACAGAAACTGAGTCCAAACGAGCGACAACATCTGCCGGGAAGGCAGTCTTATTATAGAACAAGTCTACATAAGGAGCTTCAGAACCAATCGAGCGAATGAAAGAAGTATAGTCTTCCGCAGTAGCCAGTTGTGCTGTAGCTTCATCTACTTCTTTCTGAATAGCAGCTCTATCTTCTGCACTTGCAGTTACCTGTACATCGATATATTTAATATCGCGGGCTTCCTGATATTGTTTAAATTGCTCTTTCTTCTTATTATAAAGGTCTTTCAATTCAGACTCAGATACAGTCAATGTGGAATCTACTACTGTAGAATAAGGAACAGCAGCCATCAATAAGTCGTACTGATTTACTCTTGCATCGAAAGCATCCTGAGCTTCTACAGGGTTAGAAATAAGAGACTTCGTAATTAATGCCTGATATTTCTGTGCCAAACGGCTTTGGATCAATGTCTTTTCAATGAAGCTCCAATATTTATACATATTATTATATTGTTCAACATATTGAGGCGGCATTTGACTTTCATTCATCTTAGAGTATTCTACTAAAAATTTATTCAGCATATCCTTGTCAAAGCGACCCGTTTGTGGGTTGCGGAAAGGAGTCTGTTGCAACAAAGGATTAGTACCTGTGTTCAGAATGTCTTGAATTTCAGCAATAGAAACAGTCAATCCCAGTTTGCCAGCTTCTTTTTCAATCAGTTTATTGTTTACATAAGAATTCCATACTTCGTCGCGCACCTGACTGGTTTGTTCATCATTCAGAGAATTCAATCCACGTGAAAGCTTTAACACTTCGGTATATTCTTCGACTAAAGATTGAAACTCCTGAGCAGTAAGAGCATCTCCGTTCACCTCACCTACGTCATGCGTCTGATGCGGCTGTAGCACCTTCCATGCGTCACCCGCAATGAAGGCAAACAGCGCCAAGCCGATAACAATCACCAATAGAGGTCCTTTCGACCTGATGTTTTGTAATGTTGCCATTTTGATTAATACAATTTATGTTTATTATTTATTTCTTCCTAATGTCATTTTAGCGCACGAAGATACAAAAAATGCTAATATGCTTCTATTTATTAGCCAAAAATTTCATGTCTTTCGTCATTATTCCATGACTTTTAGTCGTACAAGTTCTATTTTAGTCGCCGTAACCTTAATTATCTTGAACTGATAACATCCTATCCGAATCAATTCATGCAATTTTGGGAAACTTTGATACTGGCTAAGAATTAATCCTCCTACTGTCAGATATTCATCCGACTCGGGCAGATCAAGTCCAAATGTTTCATTTACCTTTTCAATCTCCAAACGAGCAGACAATACATACTCATGCCCCCCAATCTGTTTACAGATATAAGAGGTATTATCATGTTCATCCTCAATGTCACCAAAAATTTCTTCTACCAAATCTTCCAAAGATACAATACCAGATGTACCTCCAAACTCATCCACTACCACAGCAATCGTCTTTTTTTGCTGCATGAAAAGCTTCATCAACTTATTGGCAGACATCGTTTCGGGTACAATCGGAACTTTCTTCACATTATTACGCCAATCATCCGGATTACGAAACATTTCTGACGAATGAATATAACCTACCACATTATCTATATTCCCATCATATACAATGATCTTTGAAATTCCAGATTCTATAAAACGCCCCTTCAGTTCATCTAACGAAGTAGTCAGATTGACAGCCACCACTTCAGTACGGGGGACGATGCAATCGCGAATCTTTATATTTGAGAAATCAAGTGCATTCTGAAATATCTTCACTTCCGTATCAAGTTCCTCTTCATTCTCGGCATTACTGATACTCGTCTGAACAAAATAATCCAAGTCCACTTTACCAAAAGCTTTATCAGACACTTCTTTATTCACCTTCAGCCCAAAAACACGTAGGAATAAACAGGACATGCCAGAAGATAATTTAGAAACCGGATAAAGAACAACATAACAAATAAAGAGAGGAACAGCGAACACATTCAAAACCAGATTCGGATTAATTTTGAATAATGTTTTCGGCAAAAACTCTCCCGTCACCAGGATAATCAAAGTAGAAATAACAGTTTGCGCCAGCACTATCAGAAAATGGCTCTCTATAAAATTCGATAACAGATTATCACCGATAATCTGCGCCATTAAAATACCATAAATAACCAGAGCAATATTATTTCCTACCAACATGGTAGAGATGAATTCATTGGGATTTTTAAAGAAGATGGCAAGAATACGCGAAGTAATGCCTTCTTTACGCTCCATTTCAAAACGTAGCTTATCTACTGAGACAAAAGCTATTTCCATCCCCGAGAAAAATGCGGAGAAAGCCATCGTGATAAGTAAAGAGAAATAGATATTCATAGATTATTTCACAAAATCCTTATTTCAGTGAATTTGGTTGAGAAATCGGTTTTACTTCCGGTGAAATACGGGGTTCATCATCCACATCAAAAATACCAGATACATTACGGAAAACATACTGAGTAAACTGCTCGTTTGAATCAAATCCATATGAATGGATAACTCGTTCAGGTTGTTGAATCCGAATAAACCGATCGGTATATACTTTTTTAGTAGCCTGATTCCAGTAAAGCAATTCTGTATTGAAACGCTCTCCTATCCGATTTTGTATATCAACATGCCCTATCAACTTCCAAAGCTTTTCTTTGTCATAATAGTAGGCAGTATCTGCTTTAATACTGGCTTCTACATGAAAGATAGAGTCAAATTGTTCCAGATATACCCCTTTTTCAAAAGCCCAATACGAAGGTATTTTACGGTCATACACCAACCATTCTTCAGCATCTACCTTGTAACGAGTCACTCCCGAATCAGAAATAAAAGTGGTTACTCCCAAAGTTTGCATTACTGGCAACGAATCACGTTCGGTAATAGCATCTCCCATAGCCTTTTTCTTCCCTCCACACGAAGAAAATAAAAGAAGCATAACAATTGCCCCGAAGGCAATTGTTATGCTCATGCATTTATGCAATAAACGTATACTTCGTTTTCGCGACATAAAATTTATCTAATCGTTGTGGTCTCTCCAATCCAGCCACCGATTGTAATACGATCACCAGTTTTATACCTAACATAAAGAGATCTTTAGCCTGCGGAGTGTAAGCTGAGTATACAGCAATCTGTTTATTAGCTTCTTCTGCAACACTCGGATCTACAGTTTTTGCACGCTGTAACTTATCAAGGATTACAAAGTAGGTACATTTATTTAATGCAGATTCATCACTCCAATTAGGACTGGTTGCATATAAGGCAGCTATCAGCATATAAGGGTCGCCATAATTCTCGTTAAAACTGATGGCCTTCTGACAATAAGTTCTAGACTGTGCTAATTTTTTTGCTTTATATAATGCAACAGCAGCTTTAAATGCATATTCAGCCTTCTTCACATTATCTGTTTCCAAATCAATAGCTTCGTCAAAGAACTTCAGAGCTTCATCAATATCACCTTTTTTGTTTGCTTGCAGTGCACAGGCAATAGCAGCATCAGCTGTTGGCTCCATCTTATAAACATAATACCCTGCTTGCAGATAAGCTTCACTCTCTGTACATTTCATCTGTTTCAAAATATCGATTATCTTCTTTAAAGCAACGATATCTGTTTTGTCAGCTTCCACTTTAGGACCATAAATAGCCTGTAAAGATTCACAATCAGCAGCACCACTCCCTACAAACAAAGCAACCAGATTATCTTTGATTCCCTTCAATCTTTCTTTATTGGCATCCACTGTCTCAGCAGCCAAAATAGTTTCCATATATTCAGATGCATTCAGATAATCCTGAATAAATTGCTCCTTATGAGCCGGATCTGCCTGTAATTTATCGAAAGACGTTTGGAAAAAATAAAAAATAACCGCTGGATCAGCTTCTGCCTTTACGGTATTTACAGATTGACTGAACCATTGATAGAGTTGATTTAAATCAACTTTGGGTGCAAACGACATATAATCCAAAGCTTTGATACCTAAAATTTCATCAACAGAAGCTACCTTGACTCCCTTTGCCAAAAAATCAGGAGTATATTTCATACGTAAATCATGCGTATTCATCAATTCATCAAAATACTTCTGGTATTCCGGATTATTCTTATCTTTGATTTGCCCCATCAAACCTTTCAGAATCTTAAATCCATCATTAAAAGTGTAGTAACGAAGTGTCGGGCAATTTTCCAGAACCGCTTTCCAAGGAATATAAGCGTCTTTAAAATTGCCGGCTTTCACCGATTCATGTGAGATACTACTATTCGAATTACAGTTAGCATCATCCTGCGCCATTACAGTAGTCGCCCCAGCCGATAGGAACAACATAGCTACAAGCGTCTTAATTTTCATTGTATCTAAATTTTAGTTGTTATTATTTAGTCGTCTATTCTCTCTCAAATTTTCCACTTTACTCTACTCTGCGTTTGAAGAACCAACGTTCATTAAACGTAAGTCCTATACTTACGCGGAATATATTTTCATTTAACATATTTACTTCTTTTCCTTTCACATGAACAAACTGTCCACTAATGCTAAGGATAGAGCGCGAACGAGGAACAGGTAAACCAAAACCTGCTGTTACACCAAATTCGGTTGAAGCCTTTTTGCCCTCGATCTTATAATACGGTGTGGAATAAAAAGCTCCCACACGATATTTTACATGGGCGAGATAGGAACGTCCCAACAAATTTGGGATATATTCTGCACCCACAGATATTCTTGAACGGTCACTAAAGGCATACGTCTCATCAAAACTCTGACGTAAATCCTCATCACTCGTTGCAAGCGAAGACTTAACCTTTGACCATTTCTGCAGGCTATAATCCATACCTACCGTCAAACGTCTGTCATATTTATAAGTAACTCCGACTCCAAAAGTATTAGGGATTTCTAATGTTGCATCGGGAGTCACAGTAGTGATCGTACTAACCTGCCTGGTGACTGTAAAATCATTTTTTAGACTCTTTTTCGGAGTATATACTGCGCCAAAAGTCATCAATCCTTTTTCATTGAGCTTTTGTGTATATTGCACACCGAAATCCAGCTTATAATCCGAAATGGATGTCAATGTACTTTCTTGATATGAAAAAGCGCTGGACTCATTCGGAAAGAATTGATTACGTACACGAGTGATATCACCCCAAAAATAAGATACATTCATACCTACCGACAAGTTCTTCAACAATTTCATTCCCAATCCGAGATACAGTTGGTGTAAACCACCGTCACCTGTAAAGCTTCTACTATATTGCAATCCGTTATCCGTAGTCTTAGTATCCGACACCGAATATCCAACACTTGAATATGGTAACAACCCAATACTCATCGCCATCCATGGCTGCAAACGAAATTGCATGGCAAGATAATCTAAACTAGAATTTTTTGCATTTAGTTTCACACCTCCGCCACTAATGTTCATATTCTGCATAGTAACACCACCTTCAAACAGAAATGTTAATGAGTCAATAGCTGTATACGAAGCAGGATTCAATACATTGATCTGCGCTCCATCCCGGAGTCCATATGCAATTCCTCCCATTGCCTTGCTATTCCCAAAATACTGGTCAGACAAATCGCCAAAGCCATATCGTGTATAAGGAGAGTTTGTATTATTCTGAGCAATTGCTATTCCAGTAATCATTGTGAGCAAAAGCGCACAAAACGTGTGTTTATATCCTACCATTATTATAGTTTAAAATTCTATTTAATCCTTTCAACACTAAAAATCTATCTGCAAAGATGACACTTTTTACGTTGGTTTCAAAAGAAAATTCATCTCCGCCCGTTAAAAAAACCAAAAGTTCAGGATATTTATGCTTCATAGACTCAATATAACCTGAAATCTCATATTCAATCCCTTTCAACACTCCTGCCCGCATGGCAGTCTCAGTATCCTTTCCCATCGGGAGTTTACGCCCATTGGAATCTACCAACGGCAAGCGTCCAGTAAACTGATACAGAGCTTTAAAACGCATCTGCATACCCGGAGAAATATTACCACCATGATATTGTCCTTTTGAGTCAATAAACTCATACGTTATACAAGTTCCGGCATCAACCACTAAGATATCCTTGTCAGGAAATTGTTCATTAGCCCCTATTACGGCAGCCATACGATCGTATCCCAATGTTTCGGGAGTTTCGTATAAATTAACGACTGGCAATGGAGTTTGATGATTTAACCACAACAGAGGAAATGATAATGCAGCTAGATCTGCCAAGACCTGTTCATTCAAATCAATGACAGTAGCAACAATTCCTTGTTCTATCGGATATTGGGCGCAAAGTTCAGCCAAACAACCCAACGAGTGATTAGATTCAATTAGCACTTCGACCATATCATTGTTATCAAAAAGTGCTACTTTAGCCATTGTATTTCCTATGTCAATAATTAAATTCAATGCTTTTCCTTCTTTTGCGGGCGCAAAGGTAAAGCAAAAAAAGAGAACTAAAAGCATATAAAGAGAATTATCTTTCCAAATGTATTTTTTTAATATCAAAAAAACGCCTATTTTCAAAAAATCGAACTATTTAATATTATTGTTCTGGCATACATTTTCAGTCGTTTTAATTTACACGCTAATTCATTAATTATCGAATGATTATAAGCTATTCGATACTATTTCAGTATGCGTTTCCTAAAAAGCCTTTAATAAAAACACAAAGCCTCTTTCCCACAAAACGAAAGCTCTGTTTCACAGAAGTAAAACCTCTGTTTACACAAAACGGAGCCTCTCCTTTTTTACGAATCCAACAATTCTTTGTATCTTCGCCGCGAAGATAAAACAGGCACTTTTTATGAAACAGACTATTTTATATATATTGATTCCATTTTACTTGTTATTCCTGCCCTACGGACAAGTGAAAGCAAATAAGGATTCTATCCGGGTTAGTCTTTTGACATGTGCTCCCGGAGAGGAAATTTATTCTTTGTTCGGACATACAGCTATCCGTTACGAGAACCCGGCACAAGGAATTGATGTCGTTTTTAATTATGGTATATTCAGCTTTAATGTCCCTAATTTCGTACTCCGTTTTTCACTCGGCGAAACAGACTACCGACTGGGAGCAAGTGATTATGACAGTTTTGTAGCCGAATATACAAGCGACAACCGTAGTGTATGGCAACAGACTCTAAATTTGAATAATGAGGAAAAAGCCTATCTCTTCAATCTTTTGGAAGTAAATTATCGCCCGGAAAACCGCATCTATCGCTATAATTTTTTCTATGATAATTGTGCTACCCGTCCACGTGATAAAATAGAAGAATGTATTACAGGCAAAGTTTTTTATCCCGAAGCTCCTCAGGATGGTTCCCGTTCCTTTCGGGATATTGTCCACCAGTATTGCAAAGGGCATCCATGGTCACGTTTCGGCATAGACTTCTGTATTGGTAGCGAAGCCGATCGCCCGATCACCCAGCGACAGATGATGTTTTCTCCATTCTATCTGATGAATTTCTTCGCCAATGCAAAGATAGACCATGACGGACAACAGCGCCCACTCGTTATATCCACTGAAAAAATTGTCGATGTGACACCTGATATGAACGAAAGCAGTTGGTTCCCTACCCCTCTACAATGCACGTTGCTCGTGTTTATATTAACCGCTGCCGTTACTATCTACGGCATTCGCAAGAAGAAAGGGCTTTGGGGATTTGATCTTGTCTTATTCGGTATTGCTGGTCTTGCAGGATGCATACTTGCTTTTCTTGCTTTATTCTCAGCACATCCGGCTGTCAGTTCAAACTATCTGCTGTTTGTCTTCCACCCGGGACAACTTTTATTCCTTCCTTACATTATATATTGTATCCGAAAAAGGAAAAAATGTTGGTATATGACCTTAAATGCTATTGTTTTAACATTATTTATAGTGCTTTTTCCACTCATTCCGCAAAGAATTGACTTTGCTGTCGTACCTTTGGCACTCAGTTTGCTGATACGTTCAGTAAGCAACATGATTTTGAATTATAAAAAGAAATAATGAAAGGACTACTAACTTCTCTTATCACCGTACTCACATTCACAGGGCTACAAGCTCAGTCTCTCCCCACATCCCCCAAGTTAGTGGTAGGATTGACTATTGATCAATTACGTACGGATTATCTGGAAGCTTTCTCCTCACTTTACGGAGACAGAGGATTCAAGCGAATCTGGAAAGAGGGAAGAGTATTCTGCAACGCTCAATTTACTTTTAACAACGTAGATCGTGCTTCTGCGATTGCTGCTATATATACTGGTACAACACCTTCTCTCAATGGAATTATTTCCAGCCAATGGATGGACGTTTCCACTTTGCGACTGGTAAATAGTACGGATGATACTGCATATATGGGATATTACGGAGACATGACTTGTGCTCCGACAAAGCTTTTGACTTCCACCATTTCCGATGAACTGAAAATAGCCACTCAAGGTAAGGGACAAGTTTATGCCATTGCTCCTACCTGTGACGCAGCCATATTCTCAGGTGGACATGCTGCTAACGGAGCTTTTTGGCTCAACCCGAATACTGGAAAATGGAGTGGAACCACTTATTACGGAGAGTTTCCATGGTGGGCAAGCCAATATAATGATCGCCAAGCTATTGATTTCCGTATCTCCGGTATTATCTGGGAACCAGTTTATCCTAAAATGATGTACACATTCCTGCCAGATTGGCGGGATGAAACATTCAAATATAAATTTGACGACGACCGTCAAAACAAATTCAGAAGATTTATCACAAGCCCTTTTGTAAACGATGAAGTGAATATGCTTGCAGATGAAGTCATAACCAAAGCACTTCTGGGTATGGATGACATTACTGACTTACTGTCACTGACATATTACGCGGGCAACTATGCGCATAAGTCCGTACAGGAATGTGCCATGGAGATACAGGACACTTATGTCCGTCTGGACCGTAGTATCGCTAGTCTATTGGACATTCTGGATAAAAAAGTAGGCTTACAAAACGTGTTGATTTTCATCACTTCTACCGGATATACAGACAGTGAATCAACGGATTCGGGATTGTATAAAATTCCTACCGGAGAGTTTCATCTGAATCGTTGTGCCGCTCTGCTAAATATGTTCCTGATGGCTACTTACGGTGAAGGAAAATATGTAGAAGCTTATTACGATCAACAAATTTACCTAAATCACAAACTGCTGGAACAAAAGCAACTGAATCTAATAGAAGTACAGGAGAAATCTGCAGAATTCCTGATGCAGTTCAGTGGAGTGAATGAAGCTTATTCTGCCCACAGACTCCTGCTGGGAGCATGGACTCCGGAAATTTATAAGATACGTAATGGTTTTCACCGTCAACGTTCGGGAGACCTGACAATTGACGTCCTCCCGGGATGGACCATTGTCAATGAAGATACTAATTCAAGCAAGGTCGTACGTCATTCGTACATTCCTTCTCCGCTAATTTTTATTGGCCATTCAGTGAAACCAGCTGTTATACAGACACCTGTAACAATAGACCATATTGCGCCAACTCTGGCTAATTTCATGCGCATACGGGCACCGAACGCTTGTAGAGTAGCTCCTATTACCGACATCTGGTAAAAGTTTCCCCGTAAAAACAAGGCGCAAAGTATAAATAAATCAGCATTTTAATGTAACTTTGCGCACGTTATTTCAGTACGATAAATAATAAACATAATAATACAAATGGGATTTAATGAAATTTTAAGCTCGATTTTTGGAAATAAATCCACTCGAGACATGAAAGAAATCAAACCCTGGGTAGAGAAGATCAAAGCTGCTTACCCTGAGGTTGAAGCACTTGACAATGACGCTCTACGTGCCAAAACGCGAGAGCTCAAGCAATATATCTATGACTCGGCTAGCGCTGAACGTGCGAAAGTAGAAGAGTTGAAAGCAAGTATCGAAAGCATAGAACTGGAAGACCGCGAAGAAGTTTTCGCTCAAATTGACAAGATAGATAAAGAAATTCTGGAGAAATACGAAAAGGCACTGGATGAAATACTACCGGTAGCGTTCTCTATCGTAAAAGCTACCGCTAAACGTTTCGCTGAAAATCCGGAAATCGTAGTTACTGCTACCGATTTCGACCGCGAACTGGCTGCCACAAAAGATTTTGTACGCATCGAAGGAGATAAGGCTATTTACCAGAATCACTGGATGGCCGGTGGTAACGATACATTGTGGAACATGGTTCACTATGATGTACAGTTATTCGGTGGTGTGGTACTGCACAAAGGTAAAATTGCGGAAATGGCAACCGGTGAAGGTAAAACCCTTGTGGCTACCCTCCCTGTATTCCTGAATGCATTGACCGGAAACGGTGTACACGTAGTAACTGTGAACGACTATCTGGCAAAACGTGACTCCGAATGGATGGGACCACTCTATATGTTCCATGGATTAAGTGTAGATTGTATCGACCGTCACCAGCCGAACTCTGATGCTCGTCGTCAAGCTTATCTGGCCGATATCACATTTGGTACTAACAACGAATTCGGTTTCGACTATTTGCGTGACAATATGGCGATCAGCCCGAAAGACCTTGTACAACGCCAGCACAACTATGCTATTGTCGATGAGGTGGACTCCGTATTGATTGACGATGCCCGTACTCCGTTGATTATTTCCGGCCCGGTCCCCAAAGGCGACGACCAATTGTTCGAACAACTTCGTCCGCTAGTAGAACGACTTGTTGAAGCACAAAAGGTATTGGCTACCAAATATCTGTCTGAAGCGAAGAGACTGATTGCTTCGGATGATAAAAAAGAGGTTGAAGAGGGATTCCTTGCATTATACCGTAGCCACAAATGTTTGCCCAAAAACAAGGCATTGATTAAGTTCCTCAGTGAACAAGGTATCAAAGCCGGAATGTTGAAGACAGAAGAAATCTACATGGAGCAAAATAACAAACGTATGCACGAGGTTACCGACCCGTTGTATTTCGTTATTGAAGAAAAACTGAACAGTGTAGATTTGACTGATAAGGGTGTAGATTTAATTACCGGTAATTCAGAAGATCCGACTTTATTCGTACTTCCTGATATTGCAGCACAACTTTCTGAACTGGAAAATGTACCCGGACTGACAGAAGAACAGAAACTGCAAAAGAAAGATGAGTTACTGACCAACTACGCTATCAAATCAGAACGCGTACATACAATCAATCAGTTACTGAAAGCATACACCATGTTCGAAAAAGACGACGAATACGTAGTAATCGACGGGCAGGTGAAGATCGTAGACGAACAGACCGGACGTATTATGGAAGGTCGTCGTTATTCTGACGGATTGCATCAGGCTATCGAAGCTAAGGAACGGGTGAAAGTGGAAGCTGCAACGCAAACATTTGCTACCATCACATTGCAGAATTACTTCCGTATGTATCATAAACTTTCCGGTATGACCGGTACTGCAGAAACGGAAGCAGGTGAGCTTTGGGATATCTACAAATTAGATGTAGTCGTTATTCCAACCAACCGTCCGATTGCTCGTAAAGATATGAACGACCGCGTTTACAAGACTAAACGTGAGAAATATAAAGCTGTTATCGAGGAGATCGAAAAACTAGTTCAAGCCGGACGCCCGGTATTGGTGGGTACTACCTCAGTAGAAATTTCAGAAATGCTAAGCAAGATGCTTACAATGCGTAAGATTGAGCACAACGTATTGAATGCTAAACTGCACCAAAGAGAGGCTGATATTGTTGCCACAGCCGGTATGAGCGGAACAGTAACCATTGCTACCAACATGGCTGGTCGTGGAACCGACATCAAGCTAAGCCCGGAAGTAAAAGCGGCAGGCGGTCTTGCTATCATCGGTACAGAACGTCATGAGTCACGTCGTGTAGACCGCCAGTTACGTGGTCGTGCCGGACGTCAAGGTGACCCGGGTTCTTCTGTATTCTTCGTATCATTGGAAGACGATCTGATGCGTTTGTTCTCTTCCGACCGTATTGCCAGTGTGATGGATAAACTCGGTTTCCAGGAAGGCGAAATGATTGAACACAAAATGATCTCTAATTCTATCGAACGTGCACAGAAGAAAGTAGAAGAAAACAACTTTGGTATCCGTAAACGTTTGCTGGAATATGATGATGTAATGAATAAGCAACGTACAGTTGTCTATACAAAACGCCGTCACGCTTTGATGGGTGAACGTATCGGTATGGATATTGTAAACATGGTTTGGGACCGTTGCGCAAACGCTATCGAAAACAACGATTACGAAGGCTGCAAGATGGAAATGCTTCAGACATTGGCTATGGAATGTCCGTTCACAGAAGATGAATTCCGTAACGAGAAGAAAGAGGTAATGGCAGAAAAGGCTTTCGCAATGGCAATGGAGAACTTCAAACGGAAAACAGACCGTTTGGCTCAGATCGCTAATCCGGTTATCAAACAGGTTTATGAGAACCAGGGACAAATGTATGAGAACATCTTGATTCCCATCACAGATGGCAAACGTATGTACAATATCTCTTGTAACCTGAAGACTGCTTATGAAACAGAGTCTAAGGAAGTAGTTAAGTCGTTCGAGAAATCAATTCTGTTACATGTTATCGATGAAGCATGGAAAGAGAACTTACGTGAATTGGACGAACTGAAACACTCTGTACAGAACGCTAGTTATGAGCAGAAAGATCCGCTGTTGATTTACAAATTGGAGTCTGTTACATTGTTTGACGCAATGGTGAACAAGATCAATAACCAGACAGTCTCAATCTTAATGCGTGGACAAATTCCTGTACAAGAAGCTCCTGACGAACAAGCTCCACGACGCGTGGAAGTTCGCCAGGCTACTCCGGAACAACGTCAGGACATGAGCAAGTACCGCGAACAGAAACAAGATCTTAACGATCCCAACCAACAAGCTGCCGCTAGTCAGGATACCCGCGAACAACAAAAACGCGAACCGATACGTGCAGAAAAAACAGTAGGACGTAATGATCCCTGTCCATGCGGTAGTGGCAAAAAATACAAAAATTGTCATGGGAAAAATGCTTAGTTTATGAATAGCTAATTATGCCCTATTCGTGACTGAAAAAAAGAAAGCCTCGAACGGTTAAAAACTGTTTGAGGCTTTCTTTTATTCATTTTAAATAGTATCTTTGTTTAAACCTAATTACTAAATATTCGGCACTATGGCAAAATTAGATTCATTGGCAGTTGCTGCATGTTCGTACTATTTTTTGGCAGTTGCCAAAGTTTGGAACAAATACCTATCGAATATGTGCATCCTGCGGAAATATCCTTTCCGCCTGAACTTCGAAAAGTGGCTATAGTGAACAACTGTAGTACTCCACCAGACAGTGCATTGATTTTGGCAGCTTCAGCTCCAAGAAGTATATTTAAACTAATACAAATGAAAGGTATCTCAGCTTATGCTAATGGCGATCCCCGGATTGTAACCGAATCTCTCGCTGCAGAAATTGCAAGTCAAAATTATTTTGAGACAGTTGTTATCTGCGATTCTGCTTTACGAGCAAATGATAAAATTCCTCGTGAAAGTACATTAAGTCAAGAGGAGGTTCGTACATTAGTATCAAATTTAGGAGTGGATTTCATCATTGCGGTAGAAGGTGTACAGTTTATAACAGGAAGATCAGTTTATTATCTGGATGATTATAATACTTATGAAGTAGCAATAGATCTAAAAGCTTTTCCCACTATAAGGACTTACCTCCCTACGCTAAAGAATCCGATGAATACGATCACAGCTACCGATAGTATTTATTGGGAAGAAGTTGGTACGAAAGAACAAATAAACGCACGAATGATTTCGGAAGAACAAATTCTGAAAGAAGCTGCTGAATTTGCAGGCACAATCCCTGTTAAATATTTAATCCCTTACTGGAAAAAAGACGCTCGTTTCATTTATACGAATGGGTCCATACAAATGCGTGATGCTAGCGTTTATGTACGTGAGGCTCATGGGATGATGCTTATAAGCTTTGGCTAGAAGCATTCAATGGTACAAAAAGAAAAAAGAAAAAAATGAAAGTTGCTACCAACATCGCTGTTTATTATGAAATGAAAGATAGCATTGCCAAAGCAGTGGAATGGGCAACAATAGCACAAAATCTTGCAAAAAAAATAGACAAGGTAGATCAAATTAAAGATAGTACAAATGTAAATTTAAGGGATATTCCCAATTTCTATCAAACGTCATTCTATGTCACTGAATTAAATAAGAGATATGACTCATTAACTAAAATAAAAATGCAAATGAGTCGATTTAATGATGTTTTTTAAAAAAATCATGCAGCAATTATTATTTTTTTCATACCTTTGAACTAACAAAAAGAAGGAACCCCATGAAATTGAGCCAACAATCACTATCTACCATCGAATCGGCTATCCAAAAGGCAGTCGGTAAATATGTATATGGCTGTGAACAAACAGTCGTAACAGATATTCATTTGCAACCCGACCAGACATCCGGACGACTCAACATTTTTAATGACGATGACGAGGAACTGGTGGCTGAAGTGATGATTGAGGAATGGGCCACTTATGAAGGTGACGACTTTATAGATAATGTAGAACCTATCCTACGCAATCTTCTTTGTAGAATGAAAAATGCCGGTGATTTTGAAAAGGTATCGATTTTAAAACCTTATTCATTTGTATTGGTAGACGAAGAGAAGGAAACTATAGCCGAATTGTTGCTGGCCGATGATGACACTTTATTAGTCAGTGATGAACTACTTAAAGGCCTGGACAAAGAATTGGATGACTTCCTGAAAGAGTTATTGGAGAAATAAAAAAACAGAATATAGTGATCACCGGAAGAAATGTTCTATTTACTTCCGGCAATTTTATTTTTCACTAATTATCATCTGCTCTAAGGTCTGCCCGGCTTACTCTATAAGGCAAAATAAACCAAAAAGTAGAACCTTTCCCTTTTTCCGACTTTACTCCGATCTTACCACCCAACCGTTCTACAATCATACTACAAATAGAAAGTCCTAAGCCTGTACCTTGAATAAACGGGTTATATTTTACAAAACGTTCAAAAACATGTTCACATTGTTCATATGACATGCCACAACCTGTATCGGAAACATAAAAATAGATATTATTAGCATCCTCTTTATGATATCCCATACGAATAGAACCACTTTCTGTAAATTTGATAGCATTCACAACAAAATTGGACATCAACTGCATCAATCGATTCTTGTCTACATATAAACTACATTCAGGCAAACGTTCAGCAAATGTAATACTCACCTTATTTCCCTTCAAACGCAATTTCATACTTTGTTCAATCTCTTCCATAACTTGATTCACATCTATCAACGAAGGATAAAAATCAAAATTTCCCGCTTCAATCTTCGACATATCAAGAATATCGTTTATCAACTGAAGTAACAGATTTGTATTTGTTTCAATGATATCAGTATATTCACGCATTTCTTTTTTGTCTTCTACGTCCGGCAGCATATTGGCAAAGCCACAATTGCATTCAACGGAGTACGTATCTCATGACTCATATTTGCTAAAAAAGCGGATTTCAGCTTATTAGCCTGTTCTGCCTTCTCCATTGCATCTCTAAAACGATCATATGCTTTCCGAAGAATGCGAATGTAATAGGAAATAGCAGCTATCAGAATGAGTCCAATCACCAGACATGACAGGATAGCACTCCTATATTGTTCGAAGAAAGTTTTAGGTGAGTTGATATAAACAGCATTATCCGGATAACGGTAAGAGGGAATATTATGAAATTCAAGTACAGGATAACAAAGATACGCACTTTCCTTGCCACCTACACTCTCCGGAATATCCCGAGCTTGCTCACCGGATAATATCCGATTTAATATACCTAACAATGAATCTCCAAAAGATTCTGCCGAAACATAATAACCTCCGGCAAAAGTATTATTAGACAAATCTTCGGATGAGAGAAGAAACAGAGGTGAAGGAGAGAAATTAGTAATGATATCCTGAATATGATCGAAAAGATAATTATTATCATCCTTATTATGAGACTCAAACCAAGAATAATAAATGATTCCGGTATTCGCTTTATAGCCGCGCAAAGTATCTAACAATAATTCTGTAGACACTTCTGTAGTCGATAACAAATCTAATGTCAAATCAGGAAAGTTTTCCTTTACTGCATCTTTCACATCACTACGGGTTTCTTCACTGATATAACGATCATCGGAAATAAATGCGAGGCGTTCCATATCGGGTATCAACTGATACATCAGGTCTACCGTTTCCTTAACATAATAATGCTGCGTTAAAGTAGTAAGATTATATCCCTGTCTCCACCTTTCAGCCGGAACACTATTTGCCTCCGTTAATGAAGCATGTGAAAGCAATATTTCTATTGTAGCGGGCAAACGATCACGAGAATTGGTTATAATTACCGGTACTTCCTTCCATATATCGTCAAACAATTCCCTGCAAACAATCCACCCGGGATCTCCAATCACAACAACTACCGTAGGAGGATGGGGATATTTCTGTCGTAAATGAGTAACCATGGCTTTCACCTCCACTGTATCAATCAAAGACGGAACAGACAATGATTCCGCTTTTACAGATATACCCTTGCTCCGAAGTTGATCATGTACATACCAATAAAAACTTTTAGCCCAAGGAAGATTAAAATTGATAGAATTCAAAACCAGTATCTCTTTTTCAGATTGCCCGTTACGAGCTGATGCAGTCGAAAAGGTTCCTCCCAGAAGAAAGAACATCCCATAAAAGACGGCAATTTTCAGTACTTGTTTCATTCGTGTTATCATAAATAGATTAGCAAAGATAGTATTATTTTCTAATCTAAAAAAGAAAGACACCTCAAATTCCTGAGGTGTCTCGTATTTACACATTATTAAGTATCAAATAATTATGATTTCCTTAGTGCAGCAATACTTTCTTTTAAAGAGCTGATAATACTTTCTGCATCTGCTTGTTTCTTACGTTCAAGTTCAAGTACAGCTGCCGGAGCATTATTTACAAACTTCTCATTGCTCAATTTCTTCATGACTCCCTGCAAGAAACCCTCCTTATGTTTCAGTTCAGCTTCCATACGGGCGATTTCAGCTTCCACATCAATCATATTTCCCAATGGAACTGCATATTCGGCCGTTCCTACCATAAAAGAAGAAGCTACTTCTGCTTTAGAGGTAACCACCTCGATAGATGAAAGGTTACATATCTTCTGAATAACCGCATTGAACGCAGCTACAGGATTCTCTTCTACAACCTGCAGTTCGAGTGCTTCTTTCTGGGTTATATTCTTTTGAAGGCGAATACTACGGATATTACTAATCACTTCTTTCACTACTTCAAACTGCTGAACAATCTCTGTATCTACATAAGTATCCAAAGTCAAAGCACTTACCATTAAGCTTTCTCCCTTTTCTGCATTACGTTCGTACATCTGTTGCCAGATTTCTTCCGTAATAAATGGCATAAACGGATGGAGCAAATGAAGCAGATTATCTAAGAAACAAAGAGTAGCATTATGAGTACAACTATCGATACCTTGTCCATAAGCCGGTTTTATCATTTCCAGATACCAGGAAGAGAACTCATCCCAGAACAACTTATACACAGCCATCAATGCTTCACTCAAACGGTATTTACTGAACAGATCCGCCATCTCAGCAGCTACTTCATTTTGTTTGGATTCAAACCATTGTGTAGCCAGATTAGCAGCCTCCGTAGGTACCAGCGTTTTATCTACCTGCCAACCTTTAATCAAACGGAAAGCATTCCATATCTTATTGCAGAAGTTACGCCCTTGTTCGCAAAGCGCATCATCAAAAAGAATATCATTTCCGGCAGGAGCTGAAAGCATCATACCCATACGTACACCATCAGCACCATATTTCTCTATCAGTTCCAACGGATCAGGAGAGTTACCGAGGGATTTAGACATCTTCCGTCCCAACTTATCGCGAACAATACCTGTGAAGTAAACATTCTTAAATGGCATCTTCCCCTCATATTCGTAACCTGCCATAATCATACGTGCCACCCAAAAGAAGATAATATCCGGTCCCGTAACCAGATCACTTGTCGGATAGTAGTAGTTGATCTCTTCATTTCCCGGATTGTTGATTCCATCAAACAGAGAGATAGGCCACAACCAAGAAGAGAACCAAGTATCCAGACAGTCCTCATCCTGACGGAGATCTTCTATTATCAAGTTGGCATTGCCTGTCTTTTCTTTAGCCTTCGCCAATGCTTCTTCAGGAGTTATAGCTACGACATACCCCCCTTCCGGTAAGAAGTATGCAGGAATACGATGTCCCCACCACAACTGACGGCTGATACACCAGTCTTTGATATTTTCCATCCAGTGCCGGTACGTGTTCTTATATTTTGCAGGATAAAACTTCAGTTCATCATTCATCACCGGAGGTAATGCCATTTCTGCAAAATGCTGCATTTTGAGGAACCACTGCATAGACAGTTTAGGTTCAATCACAACATTAGTACGCTCTGAATAACCCACTTTATTCGTATATGATTCTGTTTTCTCCAATAAATTTGCAGCTTCCAGATCTTTTTCTATCTGCTTACGAACATCGAAACGATCCATACCGACATACATTCCGGCAGCTTCGCTCAATGTACCGTTATCATTGAAAATATCGATAGTGGGTAGATTATACTTTTCTCCCAACATATAGTCATTCACATCATGAGCCGGCGTCACCTTCAAACAACCGGTACCGAATTCGATGTCTACATAATCATCTTCAATCACAGGAATGACGCGGTTTACCAACGGAACAATCACTTTCTTACCTTTCAACCATTGATTCTTCGGATCGTTCGGATTGATACACATCGCCGTATCGCCCATGATCGTTTCAGGACGGGTAGTTGCTACAACTGCATAACGCCCTTCCGGATCATCTTCTACTTTATAACGGAGGTAATACAGTTTGCCATGCTCTTCTTTATAAATAACTTCTTCGTCAGAAAGTGCTGTTAATGCTTTCGGATCCCAATTCACCATACGGACGCCCCGATAGATCAATCCTTTATCAAATAAATCGACAAACACCTTTATTACACTTTCACTACGCTTTTCATCCATTGTGAAAGCAGTACGTTCCCAGTCACAAGAGGCACCGAGTTTACGAAGTTGCTTCAGAATAATGCCTCCATGTTCTTCTGTCCATTCCCATGCATGTTTCAGGAACTCATCGCGAGTCAAATCCGTTTTCTTGATACCTTGGGCAGCAAGTTTGTTCACCACTTTGGCTTCCGTAGCAATAGATGCATGGTCTGTTCCCGGTACCCAGCAAGCATTTTTACCTTCCATACGGGCACGACGAACTAAAATATCCTGAATGGTATTATTAAGCATGTGTCCCATGTGGAGCACACCAGTGACGTTTGGGGGCGGAATGACGATGGTGTAAGGTTCACGACCATCGGGTTTCGAACTAAATAAACGGTGTTCCATCCAATATTGGTACCATTTTCCCTCTACGTCAGCGGGATTGTACTTACTTGCTAATTCCATGTTGTTTATATATAATATGATAGTTTCGAAAAATAACGGGTGCAAAATTAATAATTTTAATTTAAATCTGCCCACACTTAGGGTGATTCTCTTCTGTTGTAGCCATGTTTAATCAGGTTGATATTGGAGCATCAGGTTAGTATTAACAGTTTTTTTGCAAATATAGAGGTATTTTTCCGCGTTACATTTATTAATTGCCTATTTTTGTTACTTCAAATCTGAATAAACGATGAAACGGAGGTTAAAAATTAGATATATCATTTTAGGAGTGTTACTACTTCTGGTATGGATGATACAATGGATTCCTGCTCTGGCAACCATCTATTCCCAGAAAGTCTACCCAGGCATTTCTTATGTTTTATCAGCGTTTTCTAACATCTTTCCTTTTGCAATAGGCGATCTGTTTATTTTTCTCAGCATTGTAGGTGTCATAGTATATCCTATATATGCCAAGATTCGAAAGAAATTATCCTGGAAGAAAATCTTGTTAAACGACATAGAATATCTGTTATGGATTTATGTATGGTTCTACCTGGCTTGGGGACTTAACTACTCACAAAAGAACTTTTACCAACGAACCGGAATTCCATATACGGCATATAATCCGGAAAAATTCCGGACTTTTGTAGACGAATACATCACACAACTAAACCGTTCATATACTCCTTTAAATAACATTAGCGAAGATTTAATTCGTAAAGAAAGTGTACGGTTATACAATCAGCTTAGTGACAGCCTTGGCGTTCACCGTCCACCGCACGCTAATCCCAAAGTAAAAACAATGCTGTTTACTCCATTCATTTCAATGGTAGGTGTAACCGGCAGCATGGGACCTTTCTTCTGTGAATTTACTTTAAACGGCGATCTACTTCCAATCAATTATCCTGCCACTTATGCTCATGAATTAGCTCATTTACTCGGTATAACTAGCGAAGCGGAAGCTAATTTCTATGCTTATCAGGTTTGTACCCGTGCACAGGCTACAGGGATTCGTTTCTCCGGTTATTTTTCAGTACTCGCCCATGTATTAAGCAATGCCCGAAGATTACTTTCAGAAGAAGAATACACTAAACTTTTCAAGCGTATCCGACCGGAAATTATTGAATTAGCCAAGCAAACCCAAGCCTATTGGGCAGCTAAATACAGTCCCATTATCGGGGACATCCAAAACTGGATTTACGATCTCTACCTCAAAGGAAATAAGATTGGAAGCGGAAGACAGAATTATTCCGAAGTAGTAGGATTACTGATTTCTTATCAAGAATCACTAAAAGATAAAGAGAAAAAGATTGAACAGAAAAATTAATCATAAAATAAAATAGAAACAACATGTCACATACCAGACAAGAACAGATGGAAGCCTTCGGACGCTTCCTGGATATTCTCGATGAATTACGTGTAAAATGTCCCTGGGATCGTAAACAAACCAATGAAAGTCTACGCCCTAACACCATAGAAGAAACTTATGAACTTTGCGATGCAATAATGAAAAATGATAAGCAAGATATTTGCAAAGAGTTGGGTGATGTACTCCTGCATGTTGCTTTCTATGCCAAAATAGGTTCAGAGACAGGAGATTTCGATATCAAAGATGTATGCGACAGACTCTGTGATAAATTGATTTTCCGTCACCCACACGTATTTGGAGAAGTAAAAGCAGAAACAGCCGGACAAGTATCCGAAAATTGGGAGCAACTGAAACTGAAAGAAAAAGATGGTAATAAGAGTGTATTAAGCGGAGTCCCTGCCGCACTTCCTTCACTCATCAAAGCATACCGTATTCAGGATAAAGCACGCAATGTAGGTTTCGACTGGGAAGAACGGGAACAAGTCTGGGAGAAGGTAAAAGAGGAAATCGGTGAATTTCAGGAAGAAGTTGCCAATATGGATAAAGAGAAGGCGGAAGCTGAATTTGGAGATGTGATGTTCAGCTTAATCAATGCAGCACGCTTATACAAAATCAATCCCGATAATGCGTTGGAACTTACAAACCAAAAATTCATACGCCGCTTTAATTATCTGGAAGAACATACCATTAAAGAAGGAAGAAATCTCAAGGATATGTCACTTGAAGAGATGGATGCCATTTGGAATGAAGCAAAGAATAAAGGATTATAAGTTGAGCAAAACGCGTATTTTAATCCCCAGATCAAAATACGCGTTACCCATATGCTAATATAATAATTTATCGACCTCTCTTCGGATCATTTCCTCCGCGATTCATTGCTTTCAGCATTTCTCTGTGAAAACGAGTTTCCGCACGTTGCACAAGGAATATCTTCTTCCAAGTTAGAATCTTTTTAAACTTATCCAGATAAGTTTTATCCAAACGATCGGCTTCAATTCGATTATCACATATCTTCCCGATAATTTCTTCATATTGAGCTTCAGTAGCATTATCTTCTTTTCCCTTACGCATCAAAGTCCAAGAATCATCATTCAACTTCTTCTTTTTATCCTGAAGTTCAAAATAGATCGGGAAAAACTTCGTTGCCTCCTCTTTTGTCAATCCTGCTTGTTCTATAATAAATGCTTTTTGCTTTGCCCTAAATTCATCAGGAGTCAAATGCTGCTCACATCCGTCGGCTGCCAAAAGAAAGGGAACGAAACCACATAATAAAACGACTAAAGCAATTAATTTCTTCATTTTAAATTCTCAAACTTTTAATTAATCATTCTACACTTGCGTCACTCAGATAAACATATAATGAATAGTCATCCAACATGGCACCTTCTACTGCAAAATCAATCATCTGATCGGACACAACTTCTGTTTCTGGTTCCGGTGCTACAACATCATTATTCACAGGCTTATGATCTGATGATGCTACCCGGATAATCAAAGCAGCTCCTACAAACATAGCTGCCATATATACTAACGGTTTTAGCCTTGTCCATGTGCTAACAGGCTCTTCCTTAAAAGCAACTTTCTCTTTTTCGGGAAGTTTATCCATTACCTCGGAAGTCAAATTTTCAAAGTATCCTTCAGGAACTTTGAAGGAATGCTCCTTTCCAATCTTCTTCAATAGGATATCTTCTTCTTTCATACGTTTTTCTCCTCTCTTTTTGTTAGACATAATGCAACCTAAAAGGTTTAATCGATCTCTTCGAAAAACTTTTCTATTTTCTTCACTGCGTGGTGATAAGAAGCTTTCAACGCCCCGACTGAGGTACCAAAAATCTCAGACATATCTTCATACTTCATCTCCTGATAGTATTTCAAATTAAACACCATCCGCTGTTTCTCCGGCAAAGCCATCAACGCCTTCTGTAATAGTAGTTGTATCCGGTCACCGGAAAAGTAAGAATCACTTTCAAGATTTTGCACACCAATAGCTTCGGGATCATCAATAGCGACCGTATTGGCACGTTGTTTATTAAGAAAAGTAAGACACTCATTCAGTGCAATGCGATAAAGCCAGGTAGAGAGTTTAGCCTCGGCACGAAAATAATCAATGTTCGTCCATGCCTTAATAAAAGTATTTTGAAGGAGGTCGTTCGCATCTTCATGCGACAACACCATCCTACGTATCTGCCAATACAGTTGCTCACTGTATTCTGACACGATCATTTCAAATCCTTTCCGCTGCGTACTCTCCTCCTGAAGAAGCTCCAGCACTTCGCGTTCGTTATAAGGGGTCATAATTTCTCGTATTCTGTATTTTTGTTTATGGTTTCAGTTCTGGTTATTCGTTGTTTCCAACAGAGATACAAAGGTTTTCTTTCGCTAAGACTGTCACCGGAAAAATCCCTGATGCTTCTTCTAATAATATCTGTTCATTTTCATAACGTGCCGAAAAATGTCCGATTACTAATTGCTTGACTTCTGCTGCCCGAGCTATCTCTGCTGCTTGTGCAGCTGTCGAGTGAAAAGTCTCTTTGGCTCGCGCTGCTTCATTTTGAGCAAAAGTAGCTTCATGAAATAACAAGTCTACTCCTTTTATCTGCTCTATTATCTCTTCGCGATAGCAAGTATCAGAACAATAAGCATACTTTCGTACCGGTGATGCGGGACGTGTCAGACGCGAATTGGCAACAATCTCACCTTCAGGGGTCACATAGTCTGCTCCATTCTTAATCCGGTTCAACTCATAGACAGGGACCTGATAGAAATCAATCATTTCTCTGATAATATGATTGGGACGTGGCTTTTCTTCGAACAGAAAACCGCAACAAGGAATGCGATGCCTCAATGGAATAGTAGTCACTGTAGCCGAACGGTCCTCATATATCAAAACAGGTTCGTGAGTTTCAAACTCATGAAAAAAAACCTGATACGTCAGCTTCTTGCAAAAGAAGTCCAGCATTGGAGCAAATAATTCTTCCAAACCTCTCGGAGAATGAATATGTAAGTCAGCCGTACGTCCCAGTAACCCGAATGTAGAAATGAGCCCTAGCAACCCAAAACAATGATCGCCATGTAAATGAGAAATAAAAATATGGTTCAATCGGGAGAACTTTAACCGGGATTTACGTAACTGCATTTGCGCCCCCTCGCCACAATCAATCATAAAAAGCTTTTCACGCAGATTCACAACCTGCGATGTTGCAAAGTGGCGGGTAGTAGGCAAAGCGGAGCCACACCCAAGTATATGTAATTCGAATTTTTCCATCCTATGCAAATATAGGTGATTTAAACTTCACAACACCACTAACGAAGCAAAAAAATAATAATCACAGAAAAAGGGTACCCCGAAAACCAGAGTACCCTTCCTATTATATTGAAACAATTTTAAAAATTATTTCTTTCCTTCCAACTGCTCTTTCAATGCAGCCAAAGCATCAATATCACCAAGTGTAGTCGAAGCAGCTTGGTTCTGAATCATCGGAGCATCTTCTTTCTTAGTATTTTTCTTAGCAGTAGCTTTCTTTTCTGCTTTTTCTTCTGCCTTAGCAACATCTTCGAAGATACGGCTATGAGACAAGATGATTCTCTTAGCGTCCTTGTTGAACTCGATTACTTTGAACTCAAGTTTCTCATCCAACTGTGCTTGTGTACCGTCTTCTTTTACAAGATGTTTCGGAGTTGCGAAACCTTCTACACCATAAGGAAGAGCTACAACAGCACCTTTATCCAACATTTCGATGATTGTACCTTCGTGCACTGAACCTACAGTAAATACTGTTTCGAATACATCCCATGGATTTTCTTCAAGTTGTTTGTGACCAAGGCTTAAACGACGGTTTTCTTTGTCGATTTCCAATACTTGAACTTCGATATCAGCACCAATCTGAGTAAATTCTGACGGGTGTTTCACTTTCTTAGTCCAAGACAAGTCAGAGATGTGGATCAAACCATCAACACCTTCCTCGATTTCTACGAATACACCGAAGTTAGTAAAGTTGCGAACTTTAGCAGTATGTTTAGAATTTACAGGATATTTTTCTTCAATAGTTTCCCATGGATCTTGTTTCAGTTGTTTGATACCCAAAGACATTTTCCGTTCTTCACGGTCCAAAGTCAATACAACAGCTTCCACTTCGTCACCCACCTTCATAAAGTCTTGTGCAGAACGCAAGTGTTGTGACCAAGACATTTCAGAAACGTGGATCAAACCTTCTACGCCCGGAGCGATTTCGATAAATGCACCGTAGTCAGCCATAACAACCACTTTACCTTTCACTTTGTCACCAACCTTCAAGTCAGTATCAAGTGCATCCCATGGGTGCGGAGTCAGTTGTTTCAAACCAAGAGCGATACGTTTCTTTTCGTCATCGAAGTCAAGGATAACGACGTTAAGTTTCTGATCCAGTTCAACCACTTCTTTCGGATCGCTAACGCGGCCCCAAGAAAGGTCTGTGATATGGATCAAACCGTCTACGCCACCCAAGTCGATGAATACACCGTAAGATGTGATATTCTTAACAGTTCCTTCGAGAACTTGTCCTTTTTCAAGTTTACCGATAATTTCTTTCTTCTGTTGTTCCAATTCAGCTTCGATAAGAGCTTTGTGAGAAACAACAACGTTTTTGAATTCCTGGTTGATCTTAACCACTTTGAATTCCATCGTTTTTCCAACGAATACATCATAGTCGCGGATCGGTTTAACGTCAATTTGAGAACCCGGCAAGAATGCTTCGATTCCAAATACATCTACGATCATACCACCCTTAGTGCGGCACTTGATGTAACCCTTGATAATTTCTTCATTTTCCAGAGCAGCATTAACGCGATCCCAAGAACGAGTGGCGCGAGCTTTTCTGTGTGACAGAACGAGTTGTCCTTTTTTGTCTTCTTGGTTTTCGATGTACACTTCTACAGTATCACCAATCTTCAAGTCAGGATTGTAACGGAATTCATTCAATGGGATGATACCGTCTGATTTGTAACCGATATTCACAACTACTTCACGCTTGTTCATTGCAATTACGGTTCCATCAACAACCTCACGGTCGTTTACTTTGTTAAGCGTACCATCGTAAGCTTTTTCAAGATCTTCATGGCTTACATTGGTTACTGTTTCGCCATTTTCATAAGCTTCCCAGTTGAAGTCATCAATAGGAGCTACATTCTTCAAATTTTCCATTAATAAATAAATTGTTTAATACTTTAATTAAATAAGACACTATATTGCTATAAATCGGCTGCAAAGGTAGCAACATTTTCTTGATTGACAAAAGAATACCGATAGAAAAAAAATAATGATTGTACATTAAAAACATATAAAACTATCTGTTGAACAACTCAAATGTAAATTTGCATCCGATTTGGTCAAACTTCCAATTCTCACTGCTGACAAATACCCCTACATCAAATATATGTGTACCAATGCCATACCCAACTTCCAGATAAGGCTGAAGATGGGGCATAGAAAGTGCACTGATATAGATACGTTCATTCTGCACATAACGGGTGTATTTCATCAGGTGCTTTAATACAAGGAAAGGGGCTTCGTAAGTAAAGTGTCCGCGAACATACCGACGGGAAGAGTTATACCAACGACCATCGAGTAGCTGAAACACTCCACCGATTTCATCGTTCCAACCGACCGGAAGATTCCGGCGGGAAAAGTTGGCAAAGTCTACGAAATACAACTCATTCTGATTGGTGAACATTCCGAATCCGAAACGATAATAGATGTTTCTCATCAATCCCAAACGGATTTGGTGTTGCAAATCAAATTCTACTTTCTCATACTCGCCCGTACTTTTGAATACACCTTTAACTCCCCGCTCGTAATCGGCAGAAAAAGTCGGATAATTCGAATGAAGGTTGATTTTACGTTTCCCATTCATATAATAATACAGGCAAGGAGTCCATTCCAAACGAAAACGAGGAGCGAAACTTATATAAGTATTCTTAAACCGTTTCATGAATTCGGGTGGAGGCATCGGGTAATTGCCAATCATTTCAAAACGAGAAGGTTGGACTGCCGTTCTTTTATGTGCCGAGAAACCAACACTTACATCCAGTCCGTTTACAACTTCAATGCTATGGCGGAAATTAAAGTATAAGTCCTTAAAATAATCGAGATGTATCAAATCGAAATTGAAAATGCTATCCGGCATAGCCTTCAATTCATCCAGCACCTTACTACTATAAATACGGTTACCATTCCCCACATTCAACCTAAAGAATCCTCGTTTTTGAGGAAAATATTCAAAATCGGCATTCAAAGACCAATAAAACTCTTTGCGGGTAAAATTATATCCCAGTTTAGGTACGATACGAAGCCACTTATCACCACGAAAAAGACGGTTATAACGGAAATCCTGCCGATATGACAATCCATTACTTCCGCTATAACTGAATAAAAGGGGATTGATAAATGGCGAGAAACGTACACTTCCGATATTCGATAGATTAAACTTGTAATCTTCCAACATCAAGTCGCCCATTGTTCCCCAGAATGTCTGACTTTTCGATTTACTATGTTTCGCAACTGTATCCTTTCTAATCATATAATCCTTATATAACAGCTTTTCTCCATCTGTTAACGGAATCGGGCGTAACACAGCAAAAGTAGAGGCGTCTGTTTTATAGGCATTTGTATCACATCGTAAAGAGAAAGACTCCGAGAGATTATACTTCTTTTTTTTCTTCACAGCTGTTTCTTTCTCTTTCAATTCAATGGATTTATAATCCAACGAAGCTGTATAGTTTCCATCTATCTTATTACCAAGAAAATTAAAACGAGCATCCAATACATAACGTACAGGCAGAAACTCATCTATCTCTCCCTCCTCTCCCATTTGAATGTTACAAGTAAAGGTAAGCAGTTCCGACCGTCCGGAAAAACGAATCTCCCGTATACTCCAACTATTGCTGCTAACAATCATATACCCCCCAACCAACTGGTCACTTTTGGTTTTAGGAATGAATCGTATCCTATAATCAAAATTACTAGGATCTCCCATAATACTATCGATCCGGTATCTATAATATTTACGTCCATTTTTGGCCAAAGGTGATAAAAGACGCTCATCATTGAGCAAAGAAGACGAGTAAATATTCACATTAAAATATTCCAGCAAACCGGGTAATCCCCTATTCCCTCTTACAGTTCCTTGGGAGGCTTTTACTTTTTGGTCGTAAATATTAGGTGCAGTGTAATGAAGATCACTATATGTTTCCAGTAAATATTCACGAACTCCTTTCTGTAATCGAAACATCGAAGGTACATAGCGAAGAATAAAATTCTTCTTCTTGATGTCCATCTTACCTTTTATATAAAGATTTGCTTTGTAATCTCTGACAATTGTTTCATAAGTAGGAACCATCTCCATCACGCACTCAACAATAGAATCTACAGAAATTCCTTGCCCGATTGACGGATTCACAATATTACCAGCTGTTCCTTTTACAAAAAAAGAGAACAAACATAGCATATATAGTATCAATATCTTACCTCTCAATAGTCGTATCTCCCTGCTAATGGAAAGCAAATATAGAAAAGAATATTGAAAATCAAATAAATCCGGTCCTAAAAAGAGTTATTGCAAATAGGTTCTATTCACACTTTAACTCCTTCCCAGCACATAACCACCATCCACTCTTCCGGCTGACAGTTCCCATTATTTTTATGAGGAACGATACCGACCACCAGATCACTGTGAGTTTCCAATGCAATCTTCAATTCTTTCTGGAGCACTTTCATCAAAATAACCAAATGAATCTCGTCCATGATACAGTTTATCACACGTACATACTGATAAATGCACACATTGTGTCCGTTCTTAACCGCACTTATATCACGAGCGGACATATGAAGTTCCATTTCCAGATAAGGATAACTAAGTGACGCATCCACATTCATTAAACTCACCATGATATTATTCAGAAATTCATAAGAATCATGTTTCCCTTTTACTACACCCATTTCAGTTAAATATTTATAATTGTTTGTTATATATTTGCTTATTCAATCTGTACCGACTTATGGTACAGCCTTAAAAAACAGACTTCTTACTTTTGCTCCGGCTATCCCGATAGTGAGATAGATAATCAAAAACTTCAGTATCATATGAAAGCATTAGAAGAAATCAAAGTTTCGGTCTACGAAAGTGTGTATTCCAAAAAACCTCGAGTGACCTCTTTCCAAGAAGCGATTTTTATGTGTATTAAACCTACCTATGCGAGCATCATTAATTCCATCAGACGCTATCATCAAGAAGGAGAGCGTGAAGCTGCACAACAAATGAAAATCAAACTCCCCTGTTTCACACCTGCCGGAACATTCAACGGAGCACATGCCATTAAGAATTTCCTGCAACCAAGCAATATTGTCGGCCTTGACTACGATCATGTGCCCAACCGATTGGAAATAATCCGGCTCTGTGCCGAAGATCCACACACAATAGCCGCACTTGAAAGCCCGACGGACGGTGTGAAAATCTTCGCGTACGTTGAAGACATCGAAGGACGATACCGAGAAGCACAGCAAATAGTGAGCCATTATTACGACCAACTGCTCAAGCAGGAAAGCGACCCCGCCTGTAAAGACGAAAGTCGCCTGTGTTATTTCACTTATTCCCCCAACGGATATATTGCCAGCCTATATCAACCGTTCGAACTGGAATATTTACCGGAAACAGGGAATATTAACGCTACCGGACACTTTCCCGTTTCCAATGAATCGACTGTCCCGGAAATCTCCGAGGAAGAGGTTAAAGTTTTCCTTTCGTCCTACATTTTCTTAAATCCGCTAGTCCCCGGAAAGCGACATAGCAACCTATTCAAACTAGCTTGCGAAGCCGGAAAAAGACAATATCCCCAAGAATCCGTATTACGCGGAATTATGGCTTTTTTCAAAGGGACCGATTTCACAGCCGAAGAGATAAAGTCCGTATTACATTCTGGTTACCAAACCGTTAGCAACAGCAGCACAGCTTCACACTCCACATTTTCCCATTCCCCTCAAAACGACAAAACGACAAAAACGCCATATGACGCTTTTGCAGGAGAACTTGAAGCAGACGAAGCATATTGGCAAGGCGAAGAATATCGGAAAAACACACCTTGTTTTCCGGAAAGTGTGTACGAAAATCTTCCCAATCTTCTGGAGGGATGTATCCTTGAAGACGAAGGAGAACGTGAAAATGATATTTCCATGTTGTCTGTATTTACAGCAATAAGTGCCGCACTGCCGCAAACTTTCGGAATTTACAATCATAAGAAATACACTCCTCATTTCTATACCGTCATCATCGCTCCGGCAGGAAGCGGAAAAAGCGTGGCACAGACCGGACGTTATCTGTTAGATGAAATCCAACAATATATTCTCTCGCAAAGTGAATATCAGCAGAAAGCATACGAAAAGGAACATATCCGATGGCAAAAGAGATGCATGAAAAAAGAGAATTGTGAGGAAGAGATGCCCGATGCTCCAGAAAGACCGGCCTTCAAAATGTTGTTTATCCCGGCAACCACCAGCTATACGCGAATGCAAATACAAATGAGAGATAACGGGGGACTGGGAGGTATTATTTTCGATACTGAAGCCGAAACCCTTACCACTGCCAACCATCTGGATTGCGGTAATTTCAATGATATGCTTCGAAAAGCATATGAGCACGAGAATATTGAATCTTCTTACAAAGCGAATGGAATTACTCCCATTATCATCAAACATCCTAGTCTTGCCATGTTTCTAACCGGAACTCCCGGACAGTTGGAAGCCTTGTTAGGAAGTTACGAAAACGGCTTGACAAGCCGGGTCGGTTTCTATACATTCAGACTTGATCCGAGTTGGAAATCAATGGATGACGACAGTGTGTCACAGGAAGAAATCTTCCATCCGTTAGCACATCAGGTATTCAAGTTATTCAATTTTTGTTTGAACAATCCGGCCTTATTTCACTTCAAGCGTTCACAATGGAATCAGTTAAACAAAACCTTTTCCGGATTATTGAATGAAGTAGTGCTGGAAGGAAATGACGATCTGCAAGCAGTTGTGAAAAGATATGCTGTCTTAGTAATGCGTATCAGTATGGTACAGACCCGTATCCGCCAGTTCGAAAACAATGATCTTTCACCGGAAATCTACTGTACCGACATCGATTTTCAACGTTCATTAGAAATCGTACTTTGTTGTTACGAACATAGCCGCCTCTTACTCTCATCTATGACTTCATCAGGCGGTCATCCACTAAAAGATCCTAACATAACAAGAAGATTTATTAATGAACTTTCTGATACATTTACTACCGATGACGCCATCAAAGCCGGCGTAAATTACGGCTTCAGTTCTCGCAAAATAAACAGGTTACTAAAATCACTTAATGGGGTGATAATCACAAAAATATCCCATGGTTCATATCGAAAGCTGAATGGTAAATAACGTCATATGTCGTTTTTGTCGTTTTGTCGTTTTGAAACACTGAAAAAAACATTGGGAAGTTTGAAATAATCTTTTCAATGATTGAGTTCAAACATTGGGAAGAATGAAGACAAACTTCCCAATGTTTTTATCTTTTTTCAGTACGTCGGTGTACGTCATTGTACTTTATGCAGGTTCCGCTATATCGTATCTTTGCTATGTAATCGGTTACAAAATGATTCAAAATTTCAAAACTTAAAATTCTAATTGTTATGGCTCAGAATTATGTGATTATGGCTCGAAAGAACCTGTTGAAACCGGACGAAGCCCCCAAGTATTACGCAGTGGCACGCAGCGGAAAGAAAGTTTCCGTTAAGGAGGTCTGCAAACGTATCACCGAACGTTCCTCTTACTCCAAGGGAGAACTCGAAGGATGTATTGGAGAGTTTCTATTGGAGATTGTCAATGTATTGGAAGAAGGAAATATCGTACAGATGGGTGACCTGGGAAATTTCCGAATGAGTCTCAAAACCGGCACTCCTACAGCAACGGAAAAAGAGTTCAAGGCATATTGCATTGAGAAAGGCAAAGTGCTATTTCATCCGGGAAGTGATCTTCAGAAATTATGTAAAGCGATGGACTTCACTTTGTATAAGAGCGACAACAAGTCCGATTCGAAAGAGGATGAACCGTTGCCTGACGGCGGTGGATCTGATCCTGATGACGGAGAGTCTCCTGATCCGACCCTGTAACAAGTAAATCGGTGATTCATTATTTAAAATTCAAATGATTCATTTAAAACGTAAAATTGTATGTGTATGAAAAAACAAGTTTGGAAAAATGTTCTTCAGTTTATCGTAACGATAGCCACGTCTATCATTTCTGCCCTGGGTGTTACCTCTTGCATGGGAAGTTTATAAATAGATGAAGATGGAAAATTCAAAAGATGAGTATCTTCCACGTGAGATTAAGTTGTTGGTGATTCATTGCAGCGCTACGCGCTGCAATGTCCCCTTCTCTGTAGAGCAACTTCGCGAATGTCATCTGCAAAGAGGATTCAAAGATATCGGTTATCATTTTTATATTACCCGTAACGGAGAAGTACATCAGTGCCGTCCGTTTTCGGAACCGGGAGCTCATGTGAGAGGATTCAACCGGCATAGTATTGGAATTTGTTATGAAGGAGGACTCGATAAAGAAGGCCGTCCGGTAGATACGAGAACGCAGCCACAACGCTTCGCACTGATCGATCTACTGACTATCCTCAAACATCAGTATCCGGAGGCACAAATTCTGGGACATTATCAGTTAAGTGCTAATATTCATAAAGCTTGTCCTTGCTTTGATGCGAGAAAAGAATATTCACTGATATAATTTTGTGTATAATCCCTAAAAATTACGGGAGACGGCGAAAGTGCTGTCTCCCGTGATTTTAATATATCACTTACAATATAGGTTTCACAATTTCCGCACTTCAATCACCAAATTCATTGATAATTTGCTGTAATACATTCCGCAACTGAGGCAAATCATGTTTTATCACATCATAAACAATTTCTGCATCTAAATCAAAATAGTGGTGTGCAATTATATCCCTCATACCCATAACACCTTTCCAATCAACTTCCGGATACCTAACAAATAAGTTTTTTCAGTTAGCTTATCTACTCCTTTTACTCCTTCTCCTATTGCAATTAATAACATACATGTACTTTCCAATCTTTCCATGCCTGAAGGAGTCAATAAATAGAAGGAGAAGTGATACTTCCTGAGTTAGATAGAATCCTCTCTACTGTTTGCAGAATCTTCTTTAACAAAGATTGTATAATTTGATTTTTACACATAAATTCCATCCCTATTTATACACATCTTTAATAGTTCGTCCATGTTATTACGCAAACGAACAACATCAACTGAACATCTTAGCAATTTCTCTAATTCTTCTTTTATATGGACTAAAGTAAATATAGACGGCCTGTCTATTTCAACACAAACATCAATATCACTTCCTTCATGCTGCTCACCACGAGCCACGGACCCAAATATTCCCATACGAGAAATACCATATTTTTCAGCATTCCCCCGCATATACTCACGAAGTAAAGACAAATATTCTACAGTACTTAACATATAACCAATTATTAGTTTATAACAAAGAAAGAAATTTTCTCCCAATAATCAAAGCTTCTATCTCCTTTTTATTATAAAACCCTCATAACTTATGAAAATGCTTATGTACCTTTTCCAAGATAATCTTTTTAGATGCTTCCAAAGTTATACATTCGTTATCTAGTTCTTCTTGAGTAATCATAGGTACCACTTCTTCTTTATTGCACCGCTGATATTATACCATTTCCTCACGCGCAACAAAAGATTAAATCAGAATTCTCCCGGCTTCCCCAGATAATAAGCTATCAAACGTACTTCCCGCACAGAAAAGGCTTTCGTTTTCGGATGAAAATCCGTAGCCAATATCTCATCCATCAAAGGTTGGCAACGACGCATCCAACGACGGAGCTTATCAACAGAAGCACGAACACTTATATCAGGAAAATACATTTGGGCAAGTTCTTGTTTGTTGTAGCATTTCACTACAAAATCTGGTTGGTTCATTGTATCTTTATATTTGGATTATAGGATATAAAGATACAAAATAGATCACTAATACACAACAAAATAGCGCAACATTTCGAATCTCTAAAATTTCTTTCCGAAAACTATATTTATGAATGTTCTCACTAGAATTTTAAAATCAAACCACCAAGAACGATGTTGCAAATAAAATAGATCGTATCGTAGACGACGTAACATTTTCTCCATTGTATCTGTATACCCGTTATATAATGTCGCATACGAAGTCACTCCCGGACGGATCTGATACAAGAACCGGTAACGAGGATCACGTTCCATTATTTGATCAATATAAAACTTACGTTCCGGACGAGGACCAATAAATGCCATTTGACCACAAAAAACGTTCCAAAGTTGCGGTAACTCATCCAAGTGATGTTCACGCAAGAACTTTCCCACTTTGGTCAATCGGTTATCTTTTCCTCCAGCATAAAGCTGAGGTCCCATAGATTCTGCATCCAAACGCATACTGCGAAATTTGTAGATGTAGAACGGACGGCCGAAACGTCCTATACGTTCCTGTTTGAAGATAGCAGGACCGCCATCTTCACGATGCACTACGATGTAACAGATTAAAAACAACGGAGAAAAAATAATTAGTAAAATCCCCGCAATGATACAATCCCCCACTCGTTTAACATTGCGTTCAAAGCCATTCATTCCATCACGAATGAACTCGTCATCATACCCCATGATAATTATTGATTAAAAAAACAAAAAAGAATATTCAATTAATTGTACATATATTATTGTTTGTATATCTCCATATACCCCTCAACCATCTTTTCAACTGTTAAATCCTCATTAAATCGTTGAATAGCTTTTTCTGAAAACGATTTATTTACTTCGTCATGCTCTAGTATATATTTTATTTTTTCGACAAAAGCTTCTGCCACATTCTCTACTACATAACCATTCTCCCCATTCACCACAATTTCACTTATCCCCCCTACATTTGACGCAACAACAGGCTTACCATAGCTCATAGCCTCCAATATTACCATTGGTAATCCCTCATAGTTACTAGTCAATATAAACAAATCTGCATAATTTGTATATGCACCGGCATTAGGAATATTACCCATAAAGAAAACATTCTGTAGATTCTCTTCTACAACTTCGTGCTGATTCCCGATCCAGATAAAAGCATATTGAGGTAATAAAGATGCAACTTTAAGAAACAGTTCTAGGTTTGTCTGAGGTGACAAACGCGCAATACAAAGTATTTTGCGTTTATACTGACTACAAAAGTTAAAGGGATTGGATTCTAAAATAACAGGTTTTAAAATACCATTATATACCAAGCAAACATTATAAGTTATTTTTTCCTCTTTCAAATAATGCACATCATAAGAGCTAACCCCAACAATTGCTTTACAACGTGTTTGAAGCATACGTTCTATCGGCAAATATTTTCGATAGGCAACACGTATTGAGTCAACCCCATGTACCGTATATACAACCTTTGATTTAGGAAATACCAGACGTCCTAACACACCTATCTTAGAAGAATGAAGATGAATAATATCAGGCTTATATTCGCGATACAATTTTATCAATGATAGCCCGGTTTGCACATCTGAAATTAGTGACAAAGATCTTTTCAAATGTTTCACAGAAACTTTTTGCACATTAGTATTCAACATTTTCCACATCTTACCATCCCCTTCTCCCGCTGCAACAATGACTTCGTGGTCTTTACTCAGACTATTAGCCAGATTAACAACAACAGATTGCGCCCCACCTAGTTCACAGAGCGTTATAATTTGAAGTATACGCATATATAACTTTAGTTATTACACAAATCAATTAAGTATTGTATTCCGATTAATTCCATACATCTTTATCCTGAATAGCAGCATCTAGCTCCACCATAGCCTTTTGCATATCAAATGATATAGAGTATCGTTTATTAGTCTTCCTTAATGACACTAATACATCCATCTGATTAGTAAAATGACAATACAGACAGAATATACTTTTCGCAAAAGCAAAAACTATATTTTTTACAGCAGTCAACCAATTAAGATCATATTTTATGGGATGGACAAAAATTCTCAATGAGCTCATATGGGTGGTTAAATATTTCTTACAAGTTGGAATCCCATATTCTCTATAAAACATTAATGACTCTTGCAAATTTCGGAATTTTGAATATTTTAGTGTCCTCATCCACAACTCCTTATCTTCTATTCTTACAAATTTATCATTATATGGATTATTAACAAACCAATCTCTCTTAGCCATTACAGATGGATGGAGTATATACATATTACTTGTAATAGGAATATTTGGCATGAGTATACACGCATGAACCTCATTGTTAGCACCTATCGAATAGTACGAAGTACCCAAAACATCAATTGTACTATCAAGTTTCAATGTTTCTAATTGCTTCTCAATTCTCTGCCTATTCATTATATCATCAGCATCCATACGGGCATAATACTCTCCTTTAGACATTAAGACGGATTGATTCAACCTATATACCAGTCCCCTATTACCCCCGTCGGAAATCACCTTTATACGCTTATCTACAAAAGAAGTAGCTATAGCCAACGAACGATCTGTACTCCCATCATCAACCAATAATATCTCTAAATTAGTATATGTCTGGTTTATAACTGAACGTATTGCATCTGCTAAATGAGCTTCAGCATTATAAAAAGGAATAGCAACGGTTACTAAGATCTGATTATTATTCATATCATTAATTTTATCCAAAGTCCTATTTTAATATACAACTTCAAAATAAACTTACATTTATTATCTAATAAAAACAATATAAATCTATCTTTATTTGCTATTTCATCCTTAGTATAAGTTGTATTATCAGGAAATATATTCATTGCATAATCAAAGGCATCATTATTATAAACTGACGATTTTAAAAGATGAATCTTAAGAAACGTTTTGGAAAGAGATAAAACTCTTAAATAATATGATCCATCTCTCTTCAAAAAGAAATCAGAAAGAATAGTCATAGCCCTTTCCAGACTTTTCACAGACCGAACATTGACAGAAGCCGTATAAGATGAAGAATTATACTTTACATAATAATAGCAGACCGAATCAAGATATACTATTTTTTTAGCATTATATATTAAGCGAGGGGTAGTAGCATAATCTTCGCCATAACACACAAGAGGATCTAATTCAACCCCTTGATAAAGATCCTTCTTACAAAAGCGAAAACACAATTCAAAACGAGACTGTCTAGTAAGTACATTATAGAGATAGTCCTCCTTTATTTTAGGAATGGATTGAACAACTATCTTATAATGGTTAGAATACACTTCAGTAGCATTAAATAGAACCATATCAGCATCACTTTCGTTAGCCTTATTTACTAGTAGTTCAACAGCATCCATAGAAATATAATCATCACTATCAACATGCCAAATATATTCACCTTCTGCATATTGTAAGCCACTCCTCCTAGCAGCTGTAAGACCTTTATTTACATCATGTGTTACTACACAGACTTGATTAGCTCGATGAGGATACTCAAGAAGCTTTCTTTCAACATGCTTCATACTATCATCAGGAGTAGAATCATTCACAAATACATACTGAATATTTATGTAACTTTGCGAGAACAAAGAATCCAAACACTTGTCTATATATCGTTCTACATTAAATATTGGAACGACTATAGACACAAGAGGTAATTGAATATTTACCATAAAAATTATCTATTATAAATATACGGAGAACCCGACGAATCTATATTTTCATAAATCCAGTTATCATCATAATCCATTGTCAAAGCCACAGGAAATGGAGAAAACAAATAGTACCAACGGGTTATAGTATGTATTCGCCAGCCAACAAAAACAGCAAGAACAGTGTACAATAGATAGATCTGGAATAATCTCTTTACTTTTAAAACACCCACATACTTGATTAAGAATACAATACCATATAAAAAGAAAAAACTCTGAACACGACCATTTAACGCAAAAAATGAAATAGTAAATGCGTATAACAAAAAAAAGATTATATACAATAGAGGTATCCTTATTAATTGGAACTTTCTTACAAAATAGAATTATAAACAAAACATTAACAGCATATCCAAATATAACAGGTAGCCAGAAGAAAATATTAAAACCGGAAAGATACGAAGTATCCGAATATCTTCCTTCAGTATAATTCACTAAATAGTTTCCCAGATCTCCTAAAGGTAAATAAGACAAAAGAAGATTCAACGAATTAGAAATTACCAAAAGAGCACCGAATATAACATAAAAGAACGATTTTTTAGGTATATAAAAATTAAGCATTTTCATTATGATCAGCATTATTATCATCAAAATGCTAAAATGAAAATAGACAGCCAAAATCAATAATAAGAAATCGAAGAAACTTTTTTTATGAAAAACATACCTTTTACAAATATAAAATGAGACAATTACAGCAGCAAAAGTAAACCTTAGGCCAGTTGCAATAGCAGAAAAAGGAATAATTAATACAACAAATCCAAAAACAAATAGTCTATCATATGATCCTTTCTGCTCCGAATCACTAAAATAATCATATAATTTCAAGAATAGTAACGATGCTACAAATACTAACAAAAATCGAACAAAACCAAAAGAAATCTCATATCTTGTAAATATAAACTCTAGAATGTACAACAAAAAGTCTATTTTTATATTATACGACAGATAAAGAAAAAATTCATTCTTGTCCATCATAGATATAGTACCGAAAATTTTCCAATGACGATAAAGGTCTGCAGTAGGTGGAACCAGTAAAATTGCACACAGTCCCATAAACAAAGCAAACAGTATATATGCATTTTTCTTCTGTTTATAACACCTATTAATTACCATTGGCATTGCTAAAACCGGGCAAATTAAGAATACCAACCATATGAACCAATCAGTTTGAAGAAGGACCTTTAATTGTGCTTTTTCCATATTGTTCTTCCAATCGCGGATGACATTCAAGTCCTAAATAATGCAAGCGACTATCTTTGGGGAATGAATAAATAGCTGTACTATCAATGGTATATACGTCATCAAAATGAATACCGACTAATGCAAAAAGTTCTGCAGGCAACTTCCTAGAATAAACAGTTATATTGGGAAAGACCTTAGTATAGTCTATACTATCACGAGGATGAGTTTTAAGAAGAACATCTTCTGGCTGATATTTAGCAATTATATCCCCATAAATATTAATCATAACATCATCACCGACATCTTGATTATAGGGTTGGGTTAAAATAATAACCTTTTTCCCCTTTAACATTGAGATATCCTCATTGTCAAAATCAAATAAATATTTTATATATTCCTGGGCTTCACTCTGATTCCACATTTTATTCAGATCTATCACAGTTGCTTTATTTTTCACACACTGAGGTATCTCGTCTATTCCTGTCATCACCACCTTTTTTGACTGTCTGGGATATCCATATTCCCCTTCTCCCATTATAGGACCATAAAGTAGTTTATATAGCCATTTAGGATGGAGATTCGTAGTACGAGTTATCTCATTTATATCATAGTTTGCAAGTCCGTCTTCAAGCACTACCATTGTGCGTTTACGCAACAGAGCTGGAGTAAACCATAGATGATCACCACCATAAATAGGAAGTTTTTTAAGAAATGGCCATCTAAAATAAGAAGTACAATAAAGCCCGAAACGATACAGAACCCTCATAAGATAAGGTTTTCGTATCATCTTTAAATACGAAAGACACTTTTTATACTTCATTTTTTTCTGTACTTCTTCTGAAATAGCATCAGACACGAAAAAGAAAGTAGACTCAAACTGTTCTTTTCCGTAAACCAACAGGTATAATAACATGGAATATGTAGAAGCCAGGAAACACACCGCTTTTATATCTTTATATTTAGCCATTTTTACACCTCCATTCGCATTTCTTTTGCACGTTCCAAATTCTTCTGTAAATAAACAGCCGCCTCCAAACGGTAATTTCTCAATGCCTCTTCAGTCAATTGATAATCAATATTTCTCATTAACTTCTCGCCTAACTGACTGTAATGACTAACCAAACGGTCAGAAAGGTGTAGCATAGATAATAGACTCGTCAACTTCTGCATATTGGAAGAGCGTAAAAGAGTACAAAATCTACTATGAGTTATAATAGAAAATATACTTCCATGAAATGTATCAGTAACTACATATGAAGCATTTTTTGAAATAATCAAAAATGTCTAAAGGAGAATTAGGAACGAATTCACTATCACACCAACTATAACTACAAAACAACGATATAATCCGCAGTTTATATTTAAGAGCATAAGATTTTATCTCAGCAACTTCCTTTTTACTTCGAATACGTCCTTCGTAACTATAAATCAAAATATAATCTTCATATTTTACTGACTGCATCTTAGATATCTCACTCTGATAGCCATAAATAAGCACAGGATCGAGATGCATAGTAGGAATATTACCTGTCAATTCCTTGATGATTTCATATGAATTACGATCACGAACAGAAATATTTTTCAATGCCTTTAAATGATGACTTATCTCCTCAGCAATACCATATTGGAAAAGTTGCTTAATTGTAGTATGCCCAAACGAACCAGCATAGGAAAAGACATAAGAACAATCCATTTTTCCATAAAGTTGAGGAGTATACCCCCAAGATGAGTTTTGTACAGCATTAAAAACCTCATCACTACCTATCACCACTGCATCACAAGCACTAACATCAACCCCTCCATTGGGATCTAACTGTTTATAAAACTTCTCAAAAAGGGGAGCCAGAGTCTTACCATGATTACGAGTTATAATCTTCCCTCTGATACCCATAAGCCGCAAATCTTTCAAAAAACGTTTAATCCGACAAGGTATCGACTCTGACACTAATATTATGCCAGGCTCAATATCAATAAAGCCTACTTCATCAGCCCCATTAACTAAAAGCAACTGTTTCAATGCATAAGCTTGTAACCAAGAACCATAATTAGGCACTCTCTGCATAGATAATATACCCACCTTCATCTAAATATCTACTATTTCCTTAATAAAATTCGTTTCAATCTTCTCCATACTCTTTGTGGTAAACGCAAGATGCGTTCAACAATAAATACCAATCTCCACATGCGAGTACTCCATAAAAGAGAACTCTTTAACATACATTGTACCACCGGAGTCATAAATGCTTTTCCTGCATTCTGCTTCATCTGTCCTTGGGCAACTACATCAAAAGAATGTTGCGTAAGTTCGCAAAACCGTTTCAATTTTTCAGCAATTGCAAGTCCCTTAGGAGTGAAACAGACTAAAGCACTAACCCCCTTCTCATCATTTTTATAAGCAGCTCCCCAAAGATCACCAATACGAATATCAGCAGCTGAAGCGTCATATTTATATTTACACTGCTTACTACATGCACTACTACAGCAATAATCACCTAAAAAGAGACTATAAAAAATGTCACCTTGCGATAATCGGGAATTTAGATAAGTTTTTTTTTCTCTAATTAATATATTATACGAGTCTTGCCAATCCACTTTATCACCAGACTTATCTTCCCCATCTATCCCCATAACCCATGAATCATGCCAACCGGTTGTTTTATTACGCCATGACACATAGGTAACCTTTCCCACTTGCTGTTCAACCAAAGCGATGTATTTTTTCCAAGCCAACATAGATGTAACGCTATGACAAAAGAAATCCATAAGAACGAAGTTATCTTCCACTTTAAACTTTCTAACATACCTTCTAAAAGAATCTATTTGGCAAGGTGTACCTGTCACTAAATATTTCTCTTTTCGATTGATGGCGCAAAATCCATCCTTAGTATAACTTTGAATATATTTACTTCCTATGCTCTGAATCAGTTCTTCTACAGTAGTAGCAACGTAATGTTCAGCAATGTTTTTATCAGAATTATATCGAACGCCACAAACCTTGTAACCATTATCTAATAAAACGCGTCCTAACTCAAAACCGACCCCGCCGCTGCTACATTTACGCCGAACAGCAGCTTCTGTGCTCCATGCTGCGAAGCTCTTTAAAGGCTTACTTTGAATGGAAATACCCTCATTATGAAAAGAACAAACTGAAAGACATAGACCACAATTAGTACATTGATCAGGTACTAAAATATAAGGTTCATAGAATCCTGTATCATTCAATCGAATACTTATAATATGCTTTCCACAAGCCACAGCACAAACTCCGCAACCAAAACAGTCTTTTATATATGATATATTATAATTCGTCATGATACTTTACATATTTATTCAACACAAGATTACTTCTATATACAACAAGTACCACCATCAGCAACTTAAGAAATATATACAGCAAACAAGTATAATACAAACTATATTGAGTAAATACCATTGAAAGTGCTAAATGTAATAGTGAACAACAGAAGGTAATACTCATCAATTCTTTTGTCTTGTCATAATAGAACAGATAATTAGTATATAGGAAATATATACACTGAAAATAGCCCGATATTGCCAATAAATAGAAATAGGGTAAAGCAGAAGCATACTTAGGCAACAAAATAGGTACAAAAAGAGAACATCCTCCTACCACAGATATTGCACCAATAGTATAAATAATAAAGATAGATTTTGTCTGTCGCTTTAATTGATTCCATTTGCCATTGATATTTGAAGACAGCGTTTTATAGATAGATACCGAATTGGTAGAATTGAAAGCAGAACCTATCATATCTATAATATTAGACAAATTGAGTGCGAAACTAAATATACCAACCTCCTCCAATGAATAATAATGGTTGATGATATATCTGTCTCCTCCCTGTTTAATCCAAGAAGTAGCCAAATGAGGTATTAAAGGAATGCCCCACATAAGAATAGGTTTTGCTTTTGACCAAGTTATTCCTTTAAAAAAAAAGAGTTTGAACCGATTAAAGATAAAAATGGCAATAATACCGTATAATGCAGCACAAGTAAACTGTGCATATACTCTACCCATCCAACCATGGTGAAACGCCACAACAAGAAGTAAAGATAAAGTAAAGTTGATTATCGCAAAACCACAACTTAAAACCCCATACGAAATTATTTTTTCCCTAATTCTATAATAATCGAGTGCTATTTGAAAACAACATCCCATTAACGCAATAGCTAAAGCAAACCAAAGGAACTCCATAGGGAGTTGAATAACATCAACCAAAGTCGTATTGCCAATGAAAAGTACAATAGCCAAAATAGAAGCAACAATAAATGATATGAGAAAAATTATGCTAAAATCTTGTTTGAATTCAACTATATTCTTCTTAAAAAATGAAACAGATACATAACCATGAGTAGACAACGAAATGACAAAGCCTAAAAAAGTAATAATTGTATTGAATAGACTAAGCGTTCCATATTCCTGTGGTGCTATATAGTTAGCCAATATAATAAGAAGCAAAAAACTGACTCCTTGATTAAAAAATGAAAAAAGCGAAAACAAACTTCCTTTTAATAGAAGTTTATTATTGAGAAATCTTTTAAATATCATTTGTATTTATAATAGTTTTTAGCCAGCACAATACAAAAGAGATCAATTTATAGTTCTATGAATTTTCCTATTGAAAGCGCTTCTTTTAATGCGCAGTGAATACGACTATTGCATTCTACAATATTTACTAACAGATTAGATAATCTTTAATGTTTATCAATAAGGGACAATAAAGCTATGTCTGCATTGTTAGACATTGCAAAGTAGTAATACAAATAGATATTAGGATTTTATCGCTAGATAAGTCAACAAAATAGTAATTCCTTCTTCCAATCAAATGCATCGTATTGAATAATTAAAAATTCAATGCTCTATTTATAGTTACAATTGCAAGTGTTTCACTATTTCTTGTGCTCTCTGATAATCTTCATGCTTACCAATATCAATCCAATAACCGGTAAGCGGAAAACGAATGACATTCTTCTTCTCACACACCAACATTTCCATAAAATCCGTTGCATTAAAGAAAGAATTATCGGGAATTTCTTCCAACAACTCACGTTTAATCAGATAAATGCCACCATTAGCATAATAGTTATAAATAGGCTTTTCGCAAACTCCTTCTATATTACGCCCCTCCAGTTCAAAGATTCCATAAGGCACAGAAACAGAGTACGGCACTGCCGCAACAGCCATATCGGCATTATGCTCTTTAAAATGAAGATAAAAGTCTTCAAAATCAATATTAGTAAAGAGGTCGGAATTCATTATTAGCACTGTATCATTATGAAATGCCTCAACAAATTTAACAGCTCCAATCGTCCCTAAAAACTGCGGTTCTCGTACACACCGTACCTGTATACCTGCTCTCTTTTCCGCAAAGTGTTCCTCGATCTGTTCACGCAAATAGTTTACCGTAACTGATATATGCTTTACACCAAAATTAATGAGCCGGTCTATATTATAGTCAATAATTGATTTGTCCCCCACCTTCAACAGAGGTTTAGGAGTTCTTTCTGTCAATGGGCGTAAACGTTCACCTTTACCACCAGCCATTAGTACAGCATCTATAGGAAGAAGTGATTTTTGTTGCTTCAAATTCAGGACATCCACTATCCTCTTCTCTTCATCTAAGATAGGTACTAAAACAATACCCTTTTCTTTGAAACGATGGATATGTGGTACCAAAATCCTGTTAGCATCCAGATAAAGAAAATCACGATGCATAATTTGATTCAACGGACTATTTAACAGAACTCCTTCAACCAATTTTCTACGAATATCACCATCGGTCAATGACCCCCTCACTCTTCCTTCGGCATCTATGACAAACAAGGTTAAAGCCTCATTTTTACTAAAGGAGTTCAACTTTTTCAAAGCATCAAGTATGCTCAGACTTTCATCTATCAAGTATTTTGAATCACACATTATTCTACCATCTTTTCTTTCAACATAAGTTCGGCTATCTTCCAATCAAACATCGTATCTAAATCTACGGAATGAATATCATCCATTTCATATTTCTTTATTCGCGTAAAACCAGATAGACCTTTTTCTTTTAAACTCGTTGGATTAATCACATAAATAGATCCATTAAACTCCCATACTTTTGGAGCGTCTTGACGTCTCTCTATCTTTCCATCTCCTTTGCTGACAGTCAGTAATCCTTCCTTACCCTCCTCAAAGCTATTATAATACGGATTGGTTGCTGCTTCTTTCACAGATACAACCATATCAATAGAAGAATCATACAATGCAAGTGCCTCTTTCAAATGGATAACTTTTCTAAATGGAGAAGTAGGTTGAAGCAATATCAATACATCAAAAAAATGTCCCTGTTTCTCATAAAAATCCAAAGCATGTAATAAAACACCATTTGTACCTGCTTGATCAGTCGATAAGTAATCAGGCCTTTTAAAGCCGACTGATAAACCATAAGACTCTACCATGCGAATAATCTCATCATCATCAGTCGAAACACAAATATTCTCATCTGAAACAATTTGCCGCGCAACATCTATCGAATAAGTGATCAAAGGTTTACCACACAGTTCTTTTATATTCTTATGAGGAATTCCTTTACTTCCTCCTCGAGCTGGTATTATAAACAAGACTTTAGACATAGCATATTATTTTAGTACAATCGGTTCATCTATGGAAAAGTCTCTAATAGCAGTTGTCCCAATTATAGTATCCCAATTGTATGGAATAAGACCTTTCCCCGTTCGCTTTACTGTTAGATTATTTTCTCCTAATATTTCTCCTCGCATAATTGCACAAGATGCAACAATCGTTTTCTGAACAGTTTTGCTAATTTCTTTTTCGCTGGAATTAGGCTTCTTTATACCGTCACCTAAAGCCTTTTCTATATTACGAATTGAGCAAACCATCTGCTTTAATTCTATCGGATCAAGAGAAGCCTTATGATCAGGTCCGTCCATCATTTTATCAAGAGTAAAATGCTTCTCTATAATCTCAGCTCCCATAGCAACAGCAGCTATGGGGACTTCTATGCCCTCCGTATGATCAGAATAACCGACCGAACAACCAAAGACACGTAAAGCATTCATTGCTTTTAGATTTACTTCATCCATAGGACAAGGATAATTACTCGTACAATGAAGAAGCACAACAGAAGGCGCCCCATACTCAAGTAAAGTATCATAAGCTATTGCGACTTGGGCGAGGGTACTCATACCTGTTGAAAGTATCACCGGCAATTTCTTCGAAGCAATCTTTCGCAGATATGGAACATTTGTTATCTCTCCTGATCCTACCTTCAACCATGGTAATTTTAGACTGCAAAGAAATTCCAGACTCTCTTCCTCATCAGGTGTTGAAAGGAAATTAATACCGATACTATTACAATAATCTCGTATATCAACAAACTGGGAATAGGACAACTCCAATGATTTCAACATTTCGAACTGAGACTGGTGTTTATTTCCTATATTATTCTCCTGATAACGAGCTAACTGAGCTGTATCCGTCACAATCTTCTCTGTTTTCCATGTTTGGAATTTCACAGCATCAGCACCAGCCTCCTTAGCGGCATCACATAGTTTAAATGCGAGTTCTAAATTGCCATTATGATTAACTCCCGCTTCAGCGATTATATAAACTGCCATTATCTTCAATATTTATATTTTAATAAGAAAGACTTATACTTATCTATCTTCTCCGGTTTCTTTTTAGCCCAAGCAAAACACAAAGAATCATATACGGGCTTATTAAAAATCATTTTTCCAGTAGCAAATTGGCAGGTACTCTTTGAAAAACGGCTCTTAAAGTTGAATAATGAGTCATCCGGTTTTGAGGTAGAGCCTCCTCCCAAATGAAAGTATAAGGCACCCCGACGTTTCAACTCTTTCGCTGCTTCATATAACATATAGTTGTTTGGAGAAAGGAACAAATACTCTTTATTGCTTCCTGATAAGTGATAATGAGCATAAGGTGCACTATACATAAATATTGCAGCGGAAAGCACTTTATCACCCAACTTTACAACACCTAAGAAACTATTTGGTAACTTCTTGATAAACTCTTCATAATACTTTCCATCAAAATAGTAGAAATCATCTGCAGACAATCGATCCATTGTAGAATTATAGAGACGGATAAAGTCGTGTATATACTTATAACCGTCATCTAGCACAAATTCTAGTCCATTCTTTATCCCTTTTTTAATTACATTCCGATTCTTGGTATGAATTTCATTCTTCCATATTTCTTCTTCAGTCATAGAAAGATCTATAGCAACTGTTTTTCTGTCCAGAATAACATTACCAATACTTTCACAATCAATAAAATTATTAAGAAGTGGATGAAAGCGGACAAAGCCTGCGACATAATTATTTTCAGAAAAGTACTTATAAAGTTCTTTCATTACAGAGATACGAAAAACTTTGTTTTTTGTATTAAAGATAGGACCTCCATACCCATAAGCTGTCTCAAAATCATAGTATGCTTTCTCATCAAACAGAAAAGATCTACATAAAAAAGGAAATAGCATATAATTCCCGTCATCTTCAGCAACAACACATTTAGGCACTTCTTTCTCTGTTTTGTAAAGGCAAACATATTCTTCTTGAAAATAGATATCCTTTTGCTCTGCTTCAAAAAAGGATAAATACTCATTCCAATGTTCTGTTATAGTTATCTTCACAATTATACCAGTCTTTCTATTATACGGAGTATCTCACCACTTATTTTAATACGGTGTCTCTCTATTTAGATACATTTTTACTTGTGTAATAATTCTCTCTGAAGCATACCCATCTCCCCAATATTTATCTGCCTTTTTATAATCAGACAAATGTAAGAAAGCGTTTAAAATAGAATCTGTCAAGGAAGTACAACAGCAAACATTTCGACAAATGTGTCGTCCCTTCTGTCTATTTCCTATGTTTATGACAGGTATTCCAAGAAAAGGCGCCTCAATGATACCTGATGATGAATTTCCGACAAGACATTCAACTTGCCGCATTATACTAAGATAACGCATTTGCCCAAGAGAAGCAAACACTCTAAATTGTTCGTTATTGATTATATCCCAGAAGTCATTTATTTGAGTTCCACCAAAATCTGCATTCGCTTTAGTTATAATGTATTGTACATCATTCTGCATTAACATCGCCTCATATAGGTTATGTACCATTTGCATATTATCCTCAATACTTGACTTTGTTTCACTGTGCAAGGTCACAAGCATCCATCGCTTCGTGACATCAAGACCTAAACATACTGCCAATTGATCCCGAGAGAGTACTGCACATCGCAAGAAACTATCCAATCCCGGTTCACCAACAGTAAAAATATTTTCCTCACAACCAAGTATACGTTTCAAGTTATGAGCAGATTCCTCAATACCTGGGAAATGTAGTGAGGACATACATGAAACAGCATTTCTAATTTCATTATCAATGGCACCCTCGGTTATATCGCCTCCCGATATATGCGCGATTGGTATACGTTGTACCAATGCTGTACTAACAATAGGAAGAAGTTCATAACGATCACCTAATACAACTATCATATTAGGCTGTAGTCGTCTAAAGGATTCACTTATTCCAATAGCACATTGTCCCATGGAATATGTTATATCATACACATTCCTTGTAGATAAACACATATCTACTTTTTCATCAATAACATATCCATCTTCTTCGACAAATTTATATGTTTCACCAAACTCTTCAGAGAGATGTGCACCTGTTACAAGTAGTTGTAACTGTAAATCTGGATCTTTTTGAATCCCATCAATAATCCATCTTAATACGCCATACTCAGAACGGGTCGCTGTTACAACACACACTTTTTTCATTAATACCATTTATTTACAGCTTGCCAAAGATTAAAAAATCACTCTCTGCAACAAACTCGCCTAACTTCACTATTATTTTATTACGCTGCTTGGTATATTTACTATTCGATCTGCCAGCCATTTGGTATTCTTCAATCCGTCCGTCTCATATTCTTCAAACATTTCTAACCGATTCATCAGTTCCCACACAGGACGAGTCATCACACCATGATCGTTAGTATATTCAAGAAATGCTTGTTGAGCCTTGCGATCTTTTAATATAATTGCATTTAACCAATAATTAGAACGGCAATCTGCAGGTTCGATAAAAAATTCTATTTCAGGAATATGAGAAAAAAATTCCTGATACTTCTTTGCTGTTTCACGCTTGTTCTCTACATAACGTTCCAGATTTTCTATCTGAGCACACCCCAAAGCTGCATTGATGTTGGGCATACGGTAATTGTAACCAATATGGTCGTGAACAAATTCCCAACGATGAGGTACTTTTGCTTGAGTAGTCAAATGTTTGGCAAATTTGCCTAATTCTTCATCTTGAAACAGAAGCATGCCACCACCACCTGTCGTTATTGTCTTATTCCCATTGAAACTTATGGCTCCAATCTTGCCAAAGGTTCCTGTATGCCGGCCTTTATAAAAGCTGCCAATGCTTTCGGCAGCATCTTCAACCAGTTCGATATGATATTCGTTACAGACTTCAACCAGCTCGTCTATTTTCACCGGATGGCCAAATGTATGCATCGGTACACAGCATTTTACTCTCCGCCCTGTGTTCTTGTTAAAGCACTCTCCGCCTCTAACCTCTGCATTCTTTATCAGCCAAGCTTTTACTGCATTAGGAGAAAGTCCTAGAGTCTCTTTATCTACATCAATAAATACAGGATGTCCTCCAATATAACTGATTGCATTACAAGTAGCAATGAAAGTCAAAGCTTGAGTGAGAACTTCATCATCACGTTCCACTCCTACAAGCATCATTGCCATATGCAGAGCATTCGTTCCACTCACACAGACTACAGCTTTCTTTGCACCGGTATAATCAGCAACCATTTCTTCGAAACGATCTACAAACTTGCCGACACTTGAGACATACGTAGAATCAATACATTCGTTCAAATACTTCTTCTCATTTCCTATGAATAATGGAACATGAAGAGGTACTGTTTCCTCAGTCATGTATAATTTGTGAATAAAATCTACTATACTACTATACATTATTATTTAATTTTAGTTTAGGTGCTATATATCTTTTATATAGCAAAACCGGATATATACTTAAAGAAGTAGTCAATACAATTTTTATCAGAACTGCCAAATAGATATTTCCAATGAAATCCATACATTCATAAGAAGGGAAAAAGGTAAACACAAACATTTGTAACAGAAAAATTTCATAAGAATATTTTCCGATTATACTAAACCAAGATTTCAAATACCCTCCTAATTGTTGGTAAACTTTATAGAGTAAATAAACAAATAGATAAGCTACATAAAAATAACATATCCAATGAAAGATAGCCCAATCATTATAAAAAAATAGAGGTTCTAAATTAATATCAGTATATTCAAAAATTAGAATAAAGAAAATACTAATAAATGATAGAATCACTGTCTTTTTATTAATCTCAATTCCTCTAATTACCCACATATATCCTAAATAAATTAAGAATAAATATCTTATAGCTAGCAGCCGATATAAGCTAGCCGGTATATGAATATAAGCAAACACAACCTCAAACAAAACCGAAACAAAAATAAAAATAAGCAACAAATACCCCCCCCTAATTCGTTGAATAGCAACTGCTACAAGAGGTAATATTAAAAAGAACTGCACATAAATCCATACATAATATGAACCTGGTCCTATACCTCCAGATAGTATAATACTTTTTATGGTGGTAATAAGGCTATGCTGTTTAAGAAAAATCAACAAAATCAATTGTATTACAATAAGTAATATAAAAGGTTTGAATATTCTATGAAACAATTTTTTAAAGTCATAAGATAAAGAAATATGATTAACTCCTCTCTTATATGCATGAAATACTTGCAGGAGAAGGAAGAGTGGAACAGCTTGTGCTCCCCATAAAGAAAATAACATATATTCTTGTAGTGGAAGACAATGAGTCAATACTACAAAAAGAATACATACTCCTTTCAAATAATCGATAAAAGGATCATAACCTTTTTTTTCTATAGGTACAAGCATATTATACACTTTCACATTTTCTGATCTAAATTCTTCCCTCTTTCCTCATGATCAAAATTTGGAAGAAATCGTTGAAGAGCAGATACGATATCAGACTTATGGCAGTCAGGGTTAGAAAATAAGATTTCTAATTCTTCAAAAAATGAATTCAATTCCGACAGAGGGCGTTTCTTTACATCCTCAATAACTCCCAACGAAAAAAAACGTTCTACATTGAGTTTCTCACCGGGAACAAAGAATTCTTCATAGTCTTTTTCTCCTGTAGTATCACTCTTAAAATAAATAACCGGATATATTTTACTGTTATCGGACATTTCGGAAGCATATTTTCGGGCTTCTTCATCGGTGGCACACTCTTTCTTTTCATATCCAAGTGTTTGGAGAAAACGGTCACAAATCGTAGAGAAAGTGATCATCTTCTCTTCTCCTAATTTAGGAAAGAATATTTCACCATTATTGCCCAGAATGCAAGCAAGCATGCAAATCTGCCCACTTTCTTCCGGAGATACGAAATAACGTTTTACATCACAAGGAGCTGCGAGAGGTTGTTTCTTCATGATACGGTCGATAAAACCGGCCAACAAAGAACCATTGGAAAAGGCTACATTAGCAAAACGGGCTGTGGTAACCTTGAATTTGGAAGAGTAGGCCATGATCATATCTTCATGATACGCTTACTGGCTCCCATTATATTAACAGGATTGGCTGCCTTATCGGTAGAAACACAGAAAAAATGTTTAGGAGGATATTCTGCTAACAAATCTAACAGCTTTTTAGCCTTAATTACATTGTTTTCTATAAGTGCTTGAACTGAATATTCATCTTTCTCACTTCGTACATGCTTGTGAGCAGAAAAGTTGGCTACAATATCAAAACCTTGTTCTTTACGAAATATACGTTCAAAAATGGGATCAGAAAAATTGAGTGTATAAGTACGATATTCTTCAGGAACATACATTCCATATGTAGAGCGTAAGTCTCGTGTCAGCTCGGCTAAACCGTTCTCGTTGAGGTCTACCACTACAAGTTTAGAAGGTTTGAAAGAGAGCATAGAACGAATGTAAGAGGAACCTATGGAACCGGCGCACCTATCACCAGCAAACTCTTTCCTTCAATTTCTTTACGCAATTGTTTTTTGTTTACTTCGATATCGGACAAAAACATACTAACCGGACGAGAAGTTATGTTCTCTCCTATAAATTGGTTTATATTTAACATAATAATATTAATCGTTGATATTAATATACAGGTATCGGTCTATTATTCTTTACCTATGTGCTTTAAGTTCATCCACAGGCCCTTACCAATCAGCACCCATCCGGTGGTACTCACAACTGATAAAAAGACAAATAGTAACACATATATCCTCACTCCCACACCGGAAGGCTGTTTCGGAACAACAGCAGGTTCTACCACCGCAAACACTGGTTTCTCTTCTTGTACTTTAGCTCTGGATACTTGTAACTGATTAGCAACTTGGCTATATACCTGATAAGCAAGACTCATATCATTCTGTAAACGTTCTTGTTCGGCACGAACGCTTTGAAGAATAAGATTATCATGTGAATCTACATAATCAGCATATTTCTTTTGAGCGGTGTAATATTCCTGTTGTCGTTCCTTAAATAACTTTTCCAAATAAGCACAGTCTTCTTTGGCTTTGAATGTGCGATAAGAAATAATGCATTCTTGCAATTTGCTGACCACAGAATCTGCTACAATCGCAGCGATTTTAGGATTTTGCAGAGTAACGGATACATTTGTTATTGCAGTCTTATTGTCTACTTTCACTTTTATGTTTTGCCGAAGAAGATTAATTTTAGAACTTTGCTCATTCGTCAACTCAATAGTTCTTTCTCCTTTCTTTTCGGAGCTTTGGTCACTTTCGTCTGTAAAAATAGTTTTCACACTTTCAATCAGCATACCGGGAATTCCGACCACATAATTCCACCAAGGAGTTGATTGCTCGTCTAAGTAACTATCCAGATCTATCTGAGTATCAACATCCGAAGTAGGAATATTCATAACTAACAACTCTAATAGAAAAGGAGTGGAAGAAACAATATCTGAAGAAAGGGAAGCATTTAATGCATCTGCACCGTCACTTCCGGAAGTACCACTTCCTAAAAACGAAGCAGCTAATCCTGCAAGGCCACTTCCACTCTTATTTCCTCCCATTTCCGGAGAAAGCGTAACACTGACTGTATATTGTTTGGGAATACTCAAAGCTACAACGATACCAATAATGACTCCTATTCCTGCTGCTTTGTACAGTAATTTGCGAATACCGACAATCTTACGGAAGATTTCCATCAAATCGATTTCCATCTCATCATTCTGTTTGGTAGTTTCCACCGACCGTTGATTTTCTATATTTTGTTCAGACATCATTTTGTTACTTCTTTATCAGGTTAGCAACAGAAGCGATCATCATTCCCAAAGAACTGAAAGAGGTGGCATAACCCAAGATCTCACCCACATTGGTACGCTTCTTGGATTTACTTGGAACGATAATCTCGCAACCCGGTTCTATCTGTTTCTTACCGCTACCTTTTACTTTAGTTACCTGACCATTCATATACACAATAAACTTCTTACTCTTCTTCGCATTATCGGAATAACCACCAGACTGATTCAAATAATAGTCCAGATCTTTACCCTCCAAATAAGATACAGTATTTGGAACCATCACAGCACCATTAATTGTTACCGTATTCGTATTTTTAGGAATAGAAATAACATCGCCTTCACGCAAAACTAAATCAAATGTACTTCTTGGATTAGATATAGCTTTCTCCAAATCAATGCCCACAGTAAAAGAATCCTCAACCTGAATACCCAAAGAATCAATCATAGATTCTCCCAACTGACGACGCATCAAACGGATCACATCGCCCATACGTTTCTTCTCACTAGCATTAGCGACACGAGTCAGCTTGGAACCACGCAGATAAGCGTAATTAGTAGCACCACCGGCTTTCCTTATTAAATCAGAAAGACGTTCTTCTTTATTCGTCATAGCATAATTACCACCAAAAAGTATTTCACCTTCAATAGTTACATTTTGTTGTGCCTGATATCCAGGACTACGACGCACATAGACTTCATCATAAGGTTGAAGAACAAATCCAGGCTGTCCATCCACTACAAAGCCATCTTTTAAAGAAAAAGTATACATTTGACCAATAGTATCATTTTGTACTATACTACGGGGATTCTTGATTCGTCTTGTCACATCCACACGAACAGTAGAAGCAGCTTCACGTAACCCTCCTGCCTGAATAATAAGATCTTCCAAAGTCATATTATCAGCATAAGGATATGAATCCGGTTTAGCAACTTCACCATGAATCGTTATATTACCTCGATCTTCTAAATCATGTATGCTCGGAATATAAAGAATATCATTCTTCATCAAGGCGATATTGGGAACTGTACCATCCATGATAGATTTTATATCTATAGGCATTACTTCTGTAGTTAAGTCTTCACGCTGACGATATAAAACAGAACGGTTTAGAAAAGCGTCACCGGTTAAACCTTGAGCTTCATTTACCAATTCACGTATAGTATTGAGTTTTCCACTTAGTTGATAAATACCGGGCCGATAAACAGCACCACGAATTTCCAGTTTATTAGTGAAACGGTTCAGAATGGCTTCGGCAGTAACAACATCACCGTTACGCATCGGATAAACACTATAGTCGATTTCTTTAACGGTATTCACTTCATATTCCTGACCATTTTGACGAACAATACGTAATGAGCGGGTATAGGCATCTGCTTCGAAACCACCGGCATACTTGATTAAAGAAGACAGAGGTTCATCCTTTTTCATCTCGAAACGCATAGGGCGTTTCACTTTACCACTGATTTTAACTAAGACTTCATAAGCAGGAACGATGACAACATCACCTTCTTGTAAACGAATGTCATCCTGAGTATTACCTTTCATGATAAATTCATAGACATCAATCGTAGCAATCTTTTTTCCACCTCTTACCAGTTGAACATCACGTAAGCTGCCGATATCACTTACTCCACCGGCACGATAAAGAGCATGGAACACAGTGGAAAAAGCCGAAAGAGCATAGGTTCCCGGTTGAACTACTTCACCCATGATATTAATCTGAATAGTACGGATATTACCTAATGTCAAACGAATATCAGAACTAGGATCAGTGTTGTTATTCAAACCATTATAGATCTTGTTCAGAGACTTCTTTAAATATTCATTAGCTTCGGAAACTGTTAGACCACTTAAATAAACAGGACCTATTTTTTGAATATTGATCGTTCCATCAGGAGAAATCTGTTGGCGAATTGTGTTCTGACTGGCTCCCCAAATATCGATAATTACTTCATCACCGGGACCTAAACGATAGTCGGAAGGAGTAGCCAGATTGACACTAGGCTCGAAAGTCAGGTTTCGGGTATTGAAAATATTACGACCAAACACTTGATCTTCACGAGCCAAATCTTGAGTGGTAGGCTGATCTTCCAACATATCAGAAGTATTCTCCTTCATCTCTTCACGCAATCGGGATTCATTGACATCCGTTCCGGTAGATTTAG
>NZ_BAKK01000020.1 GCF_000614145.1 Bacteroides faecichinchillae JCM 17102
CCAGAAAAAGAAGCCTGATTATGAAGTAATAAGATATTAATTATCATTTCACCTAGAAGAGTTCATAAGTTTATTGGGAATAAAGCTATTTTAACTAAATTGTCATTTAGTTGTAGAACAAAACTTATTGTGGATTGTTTTAATAATAGAGTTAAACTTATACACTTAAATGATGTGAATAACGACAAACGAATATGTCTTATTAGTACATTTGTCGTTGAAACATGAGAATTCTATTAATAACAAGAGAAATACAATGAGATTTTCTGTGAAATTCATATTAGCTGTTGTTTTACTAATGCTACCATATAGTATGAGTAATGCTGCTATGAGTCTCTCTAAATGTATTTCTGTGATAGAATGCTCTTCATGTCAATTATCAGAATCATCTTCTAATATTAGAACTTGCTCTTCTTTTAGCACTAGTACATCATCTGGTTTTGATAAATCGCAATCATTGTCTATTTCTGATGTAGAAATGGCAATTAAATCTGTTTCTGAAATATATAATAACAATCGTCTTCGTAGGATCATTCAAGCCAATGATCTTTTTAAGGACGTTTTGCACAAGTTTTTCTTGTTAAGAGAAAATATACTGGTATTAGACCAAAGTAAATCTTATTATTCGGATAAGGATCCACATTATTCTACTATCTGTAGCGACTATTATGTGTTCGCTCTAAGACGTATCCTTATTTAGTTTTTTATTCCTTTCATATTTACTTTTTATATCCCTATATGAACTTGTATGACTTTTTTGTTGAGAAGTCGTAGGGTCTATAACGCAGTGTGTCTAATCGTATATCAAATTTTCTAAATAGCTAAAATTTATTTTCTTAACAAAAAAACTTATTATGGAAACTAATAAAAAAAGTCCAGTTGTTGGCATTAAGAATGCTGGCATTGTTATCATTTGCTGTTTTATAATAGCTTTGTGTATTTTTTATTTTCTATTAGGAAATGGGGCTAATTTTATGAATAATGACCCCGACAACCATCCGCTGAACATTTTAGGTACTATTTACAAAGGTGGCGTTATTGTACCTGTTATTCAAACATTGTTGCTAACAGTTATTGCATTGAGTGTTGAGCGTTATATTGCACTTCGTTCTGCTTATGGAAAAGGTTCATTAGCTAAGTTCGTTGCTAATATTAAAGAAGCTTTATCTGCAGGTGATGTTAAAAAAGCGCAGTCAATCTGTGATCAACAATGTGGTTCAGTAGCTAATGTTGTTACTTCTACTTTGCGTAAGTATGAAGAGATGGAAAAGAATACAGAATTGTCTAAAGAGCAAAAGTTGTTGGCTATTCAAAAAGAATTGGAAGAAGCAACTGCTTTGGAAATGCCAATGATGCAACAGAATCTTCCTATTATTGCTACAATTACTACATTGGGTACATTGATGGGATTGCTTGGTACTGTGATCGGTATGATCCGTTCATTTACGGCTTTGGCAGTAGGTGGTGGTACTGACTCGTTGGCATTGTCACAAGGTATTTCTGAAGCCTTGGTTAATACTGCATTCGGTATCTTGACTGGTGCATTGGCTGTTATTTCTTACAACTACTACACTAATAAAATTGATAAATTGACTTACGGACTTGACGAAGTCGGATTCTCTATTGTGCAGACTTTTGCTGCTACTCATTAATTTAGCGAACCCTTTAAAATTATTAATCATGGGTAGAACGCAAATAAAAAAGAAAAGTACGTTCATAGATATGACAGCTATGAGTGACGTAACTGTATTGCTTCTGACTTTCTTTATGCTGACTTCAGCGTTTGTGAAGAAGGAACCGGTAACAGTTAATACTCCGGCTTCTGTATCGGAAATTAAAATCCCGGAGAAAAATGTACTCCAGATTTTAATTGATCCGGAGGGAAAAGTATTTATGAGCCTCGATAAACAGCAAGATATGCAGGCTGTTTTGGAGAGTATGGGTGATGAGTATGATATTAAGTTTACTCCGGAGCAGGAGAAGAGATTTATTGTATCTTCTACATTCGGGGTACCTATTGGAAGTATGCAACAGTACCTGAATCTTCCAGAAGAGCAACGGGATAAAGTCTTGAAAAACCAAGGAATTCCTTGTGATAGTACTGATAATCAGTTTAAGTCGTGGGTACGTAATGCGCGTGCTGCTAACGCGGATTTGCGAATAGCTATAAAGGCAGATGCTTCGACTCCATACTCAGTGATAAAGAATGTAATGAACTCTCTTCAGGATTTGCGAGAGAATCGGTATAATCTGATTACTACTCTCAAAGGATCGTCTGAAGAATAAAATGGAGGAAAAATTATGAGTGCCGAAGTACAAGAGAGTGGTGGAAAGAGAGGAAAAAGCAGGCAGAAAAAAATATCTGTGCGGGTAGATTTTACTCCGATGGTTGATATGAATATGTTGCTGATTACCTTCTTTATGCTTTGTACCACATTAAATATACCTCAAACGATGGAAATAAGTATGCCGTCGAATGATAAGGATATAACAGAAGATCAGAAAAGTATGGTAAAAGCTTCTCAGGCAATAACATTGCTTTTGGGAGGTGATAACAAACTTTACTATTATGAGGGAGAGCCCAACTATAAAGATTATAGTTCGTTGAAGCAGACTAGTTACGCTGCGAGCGGAGTGCGCGATGTGCTTTTGCGTAAAAATGCTGTTGCAGTGAACAAGGTGAGAGCATTGAAACAACAGAAATTGGATCTTGTGATTACTGACGATGAATTTAAGAAGAAGGTTTCTGAGATAAAAAGTGCAAAAGATACGCCAACCGTTATTATCAAAGCTACGGATGATGCTTCTTATGAGAATCTGGTTGATGTGCTGGATGAAATGCAAATTTGTAATATTGGTAAATATGTAATTACCGATATTGCAGAAGGAGATGAGTTTTTGATGAAGAACTTCGATGTAAAAGGGGAATTGTCAAAAAAAATAGCAGAATAAATAAGTAACACCTAAAAAAGAAAAGTAAAATGGCAAAAATAGATTTGACTTCTTCGGAATGGTGTCAACTGATTTTTGAGGGTAAGAATCAAGCATATGGTGCTTTTAGGATGCGTGAGAATTCGACCAAACGTCATAATATTGCCCTGCTGATTGTATTAGTGGTAACTGTGATTGGTTTCACTATTCCTACACTGGTTAAGTGGGCAACTCCGAAACAAAGAGAAGTAATAACTGAAGTGACTACACTGTCGAAATTGGAAGCACCGGAAGTGAAACAAAATGAAGTGAAAAAGGTTGTTCCTGTAGCACCTCCTCCTCAGGCAGTGAAAAGTTCTATCAAGTTTACGACTCCTAAAATCAAAAAAGATTCAGAAATTGATGAAACGAATGAAATTAAGAGTCAAGAAGAATTGCTTTCTACTAATGTGGCTATTTCGATTGCCGATGTAAAAGGTAATGATGAAGTCAATGGAGCGGATATTGCAGACTTGAAACAGATTGTAGTACAAGGTGAACCCGAGCCGGATAATACTATATTTGAAGCAGTAGAACAGATGCCCTCATTCCCGGGAGGTGAGCTTTTGGCTTATCTTGGTAAGAATATCAAGTATCCAACAATTGCACAGGAAAATGGTACACAAGGTCGTGTTATCATACAATTTGTAGTAGAACGTGACGGTTCGATTACGGATGTACATGTAGCTCGTGGAGTAGATCCTTATTTGGATAAAGAGGCAATTCGCGTGATACAAGGTATGCCCAAATGGATTCCAGGTAAACAGAATGGTAAAGCAGTGCGTGTGAAATTTACAGTTCCGGTTTTATTTAGATTGACGTAAAATGAAGATAGAGAGACAATTTTGGCTGATAGGAATCGTATTATTGACGGTATTTAGTGCTTGCGGTTCCAAAAGCGGATCGGCGGATACTTATTCGTCAGGTGTGATAGCTATTGCGGCGGATGCAAGTTTCGAACCTATAATACAGGAAGAGATTGATGTATTTGAAAGTCTTTGTCCTTTGGCCGGAATTGTTCCTCGTTATACTACGGAAGTGGAAGCGATAAATTTACTTCTGAAAGACAGTGTCCGATTAGCTATTGTGACTCGGACATTGACTAAGGAAGAAATGGAATCATTTCATAGCCGTAAGTTTTTCCCAAAAGAGATAAAGTTGGCTACAGATGGTCTGGCATTGATAGTTAATCGTTCGAATCCGGACTCTTTGTTGAGTGTGCGCGATTTCCGTCGTATTTTGACAGGGGAAGTGAAAAACTGGAAAGAAATTTATCCGGATTCTCGTTTGAAAGAGATTCAAGTCGTGTTCGATAATAGAAATTCGAGTACAGTACGTTTTGCAATGGATTCTATCTGTGATGGAAATCCATTGGCAACGGACAATGTCAGTGCGTTGGAAACGAACCTGCAGGTTATAAATTATGTAGCTAAGACACCTGATGCGATAGGAGTAATTGGAGTAGACTGGTTGGGTAACCGTAAAGATACAACTAATCTATCTTTTATAGAAGAAATCAGAGTCATGGCAGTAAGTGCAGAAGATGTGGCAACTGTTGCCAACAGTTATAAACCTTTCCAGGCATATCTGTATTATGGTAACTATCCGTTGGCACGACCTATTTATGCTTTGCTAAATGATCCCCGTGGAGGGTTGCCTTGGGGTTTTGCTTCTTTTATGACTTTCGATAAAGGACAGCGAATTATTCTTAAATCGGGACTTCTTCCGGCTACGCAGCCAACGCGTATTGTTAATGTGAAGACAAGTAATAACTAAAATTTGAGACTATCATGAAACGAGTACAAATGTTTTTAGCTGGAGCGTTTATAGCAATTGGATCGCTCTATGCGCAATCATCAGATGCTGAATGGCAGGCGGGTGTTGCAGAATTGAAAGAAACTATTCAGAAGAATCCGACTCAAGCAATGGAAGAAGCTGAACAACTGATAAAAGGAAAAAATAAAAAAAATGTTGATCTTTTGGTAGCAATTGGAGAAGCTATTTACAAGCAGGAAAACCTGCAGAAGCAGGAGAATATGCTGTTCTTGCTAGAAAAGCGAATGGCAAATCAGCTCTTGCTTCTCTATTGGAAGGAGACATTGCAATAAAACAGAAAAATGCTGGTTTGGCTTCCCAAAAATATGAAGAAGCCATTTATTTCGATTCGCATTGTGTAGATGCTTATTTGAAGTATGCGGATATTTATAAATCAGCCAATGCAAGCCTTGCGATTGAGAAGCTGGAGCAATTAAAGATCTTAGAACCGTCCAACACGAATGTAGATAAAAAACTAGCTGAAATTTATTATTTTAAAAATGATTTTGTAAAAGCTGCCGATGCTTATTCGTATTTTGCGATGGAACCAACAGCAACAGAAGAAGATTTGGCGAAATACGCGTTTGCACTTTTCATGAAGCATGATTTTCAGAAATCTCTTGAAGTGGCTAACATGGGGTTAAAGACAAATTCACGCCATGTTGCGTTCAATCGTTTGGCAATGTATAATTACACAGACTTGAAACGTTTTGATGAAGCAATTAAAGCTGCTGATATCTTCTTTAATGAATGTGATAAGGCAGACTATTCTTATCTGGATTATATGTATTATGGTCATTTGTTGGAAGCTTTAAAGAAATACGGTGAAGCTGCAGAGCAATATGAGAAAGCGGTTGCACTAGATTCAACAAAAACTGATTTGTATAAAAATATATCTTCTGCTTATGAAGAGCAGAATGAATATAAAAAAGCAATCAGTGCTTACCAAAAGTATTATTCGTCACTTGAGAAGGAACAGCAAACTCCTGATTTGCAATTTCAGATGGGGCGACTTTATTATGGTTCAGGTACGCAAGCTGATTCATCAGCAATCACAGTAGAAGAGCGTAAGCAGGCTTTGGAATTGGCAGACTCTGTCTTTAAAACCATTGCCGAAACAGCTCCGGATAGTTATTTAGGTAATTTTTGGAGAGCTCGTACCAATTCTGCATTAGATCCTGAAACAACTCAGGGATTGGCGAAACCTTTCTATGAGGTAGTTGCTTCTATGTTGGAAGGCAAGAATGATTCACGGTACAATTCTGCGTTGGTTGAATGTTACAGTTACCTTGGATATTATTATCTGGTAGTTAATAATCTACTTGAATCTAAGGAATACTGGAGCAAAATTCTGGCTATAGACCCTGCTAATGCTACTGCTAAAAGAGCGTTGGACGGCATCAAATAGTGAATAATTTTAGTTGTTTGTCGTGACAGGAGGAGTGGAGAGTGATTCTTAGCTCCTCCTTTTTTTATTATTTTTTCTCTTTTCTATTGGAATATTCAAAAGATTATCTACTTTTGCAGTGTACTATTGAACTAATACACTAAGGGATATATAATTTTTTAATTTAAGAGCTATGATTACAGTTGAGAATCTTTCGTTTTCTTATCGAAAATCTAAGCATTCTGTATTGCATGATTTCTCTCTTTCTTTGGAGAAGGGGAGAGTGTATGGATTGTTGGGTAAGAATGGTGCCGGGAAGTCTACACTTCTTTATTTAATGTCTGGTCTTTTAACTCCGAAAGGAGGGAGAGTAATGTTTCATGATACAGATGTGCGTCGTCGTTTGCCTGTTACTTTACGGGATATGTTTCTAGTGCCGGAGGAATTTGATCTGCCTTCTGTACCATTAATGAGTTATGTGAGATTGAATAGTTTGTTTTACCCACGATTCAGTAAAGAAGATATGATGAAATACCTTCATTATTTTGAAATGGAGATGGATATTAATTTGGGGGCACTTTCTATGGGACAAAAGAAAAAAGTGTTTATGAGTTTTGCTTTAGCTACTAATACTTCTTTATTGCTGATGGATGAACCGACGAATGGATTGGATATTCCTAGTAAGAGCCAGTTTCGTAAATTTATTGCTTCAGGAATGTCAGAAGATAAAACAATTGTGATTTCTACTCATCAAGTCCGGGATATTGATAAGTCATTAGACCATGTGGTAGTTATGGATAAGAGTCAGGTGTTGCTGAATGAATCTACGACAAGAATAACTGAAAAGTTGTTGTTCACTGAAAGTGAAGATCGTGAGTTGGCAAAGAATGCATTGTTTGCAGCTCCTTCCATACAAGGAAATAGTCTGATGCTTGTTAATGAGCATGAGGAAGAATCGGATATAAATCTGGAACTTCTTTTTAATGCGATTCTTTCATCTCCTGAAAAACTGTCTCAATTGTTTAACTCTCAAAACTAATGACAAAATGATAAAAGATACTTTTTTCAGTTTACCTCGTTTTGTGAATCTCTGTCGTAAAGAAGTGGTAGAGAACTGGAGATCAAATGTGCTTCGTATGATTTTGATTTTCGGAGTGATAACTATTGCCTTCTTATGGAATGGATATTTTGAATATAGACATGTTGATTCGGAATATTTTATAAACCGCTATACTGATTATGATTCGGTCTGGAGGTTTGTGCTGCCATCTTTTTTCTTCTTTTTATTTGGTTTTGGGTGTTTGAGTGCCTCATTTACGATGGAAAAGATGAAGAATAAAACGGGACGACTTTCTACATTAATGACTCCGGCAACACCTTTTGAGAATTTTTTTTTCTAGGTGGTTGATATCTACTATTGTGTTTTTGATCGTTTTTCTCATTGCTTTTAAACTGGCTGATTATACACGACTACTAGTTCTTTCATTGATTTATCCGGATTTAGCAAAAGCTATGTTTCCTGTAAATCTGTGTGATTTGGTTGGAGAAGATCGAGACTTTCATGTTTTTAGAGAAATGTATCAGTTAAAATTTGTTTTTTCTTTATATTTGTTTGTTCAATCATTATTTGTTTTAGGTAGTTCTATCTGGCCTAAAAGTTCATTCATTAAGACTTTTGCTGCTGTCGTGGTCATTGTTCTAATTTACATGTTAGTAGGTACGTCTTTAGGTAGTGTATTATTTAATCGGGGAACATTCTATAGACCTCCGTTTGAATATCTTTCTGAAAATCAGATTTCTAACATAGTCTCTGCTATTCTGGTTTTCTTTACTCTGTTTAATTGGACTCTTTCATATTTCCGTTTTAAAGAATCAGAAATTATTCAACGTATGTAAATATCCTAAGTCTATGAATTTTAAAGAAAGTAAAGCTATTTATCTACAGATTGCTGATAGAATATGTGACGAGATACTTCTGGGCCAATATATTGAAGAGGAACGTATTCCTTCTGTTAGAGAATATGCTGCTATTGTGGAGGTAAATGCCAATACGGTGATGCGTTCGTACGATTACCTCCAATCTCAGAATATTATTTATAATAAACGAGGTATTGGCTATTTTGTAGCTATGGGTGCCAAAGTACTAATTTTCTCCTTAAGAAAGGAGACTTTCTTGAAGGAAGATTTGGAGCATTTCTTTCGGCAGATTAAGACGCTTGATATTTCTATTCAAGAGATAACTGATATGTATGGGGATTTTTGTAAAAAGAACAGTAAATTGAAGTAAAGATTATGAAACGCACAACTTATATATTAATAGGACTTTTTATTGCCGGACTTATTGTACTGGCGGGGGGAATATTTGTGATGTTTTTCACAGGGAAACCTTATGGTTCCAATGAGATTCTTTTTGGGGGAGAACAAGTGACAAAAGAATTTCCTACATGTAGGGTAATATGGCTTACCCAGTCGGTACTTGAAAAAGAGGAATATGCTGTTTGGATGGCGAACTCCTGTCTGGAAGTGTTACCTTCAGAAGGGAAAAAGAATGTATTCTCTTGCCCAAAAGAGGTAAATGATTATCTGACAATGAAGGTAATAGGAGATACTTTAAAAATTACTTTTGATTATCCTATGGATAAGCTTTCCGAAAAAATTGAGGAACAAAAGTATGTGTATATGATTATTGGTGAATGGCAAATGCAATTGCATCGGACGTGGAGACTATTGTCAGTGATATCAGAAATCAGAAACTGGTACTCAAAAATCTATCGCAGGATACTCTTTCTATTGGTGTTTCAGGTTCTGCTGCAATTGAGGATTGTGATTTTAAGGCTTTAAATGTTTTAAGATGTGCTCATTTGCTGAACCTTCAAAGTGGGAATATTCGTGATTTATATCTATATCTCGACCATATTGATGGGTGGAGCGTGGATCCAAAAACATGTCATATTGATACGGAATACTTAACAGGGTATAATGCTGAGGTACAATTAGAAAAAGGAGAATGTAAACGTATGTTTTGGACTCCTACAAAAGAAGATGCAAAGTTGCATGTTACGCTTCATGAAAGGTCTTGTATTACAATGGAATGATGGTATCTGAAAAAGAGAGAAATTATTAATTCCCTTATTAAGATTAACTTATAATATCAAAATGCGAATCTTACAATATCAACACAGAACCACGAAATCTGTGATATTGAAGAGATTCGCATTTTATATCGTTTTTAGTGTAACTTTCAGCTAAGCTTTTATTCTTTAGTTAAAGTGAAGTTGTCAATATCCGGTGCCCAGTTATAACTATTACACATACGGATTACATTATAACCAGGTTTTAATTCCACTGGTACTGTGATTTGATGATGATTATCATCATTAGCTAATGAATTGATTCTTGTAGTTATATCATTAACTGTCAGATCCAATTGGCGACCTTTTCCAAATGAATAGTTGATAGTCATATTATAACGTCCTCCTTTTTCACTGTATACTTCGGACCATTCTGCATAGTTTTCCGGTTGTCCACCAATAAATCCGACTTTCATCTTACCAGAAGCCTGTCCGTCGTAGGAATATACAATACCTTTGGAGTTTTTACCTAGATCATTGTAAAGAGGCAAGTAAGCCCATTCTGCTTCGTATAGTGTTGGTTCTAGACGTGTTTCTCCTTCCATGCGTAGGAACATACCACTATGGGCAGGAAGTGTTTGTTCAAAGGTGCCGGAGAAAGTACCTAGATCATTGTGTTTTACCAGGTCACGTACTTTTACATTTCCACCGAATTCCAATGTAGAAAATGGAACAGAGAAAGTACAGATTGTATCCGATGGATTGTAAAGAGCAACAGCACGGACATTGCCACGTTGTTGTTCAATGTCTTTAACCAGTACGTATCCTTCATTCTCGTGTTGCACTACATAAGCTTGACGTCCTAATGGATCTTGGTTCAATGCAATTAATTCTTTATTTGTCACTAATTGTAGAGAAGATTCTGGCATTGTTGCCAAATTACAACCTATTAATAAAGGTGAGCTCATGATACACCATAAACCAAAATGAACTTCTTCTTCAGTCGGAGTAAGTCCTTCTCCTCCTACTTTGCAGCTATCCCGAAATCCGATTACCATCATGTCCATATCGTTATAATGTCCATTACGGGCATAAGCAGACAGATATAGGTTTTTGCCTACCACGTATTTTAATGAGTTCCAATGAGCATTGATATCCCCACTAATGCGCCATGAATTTGCTATTTTTTCTGCCCATGTTCCCGGAAATGCCCATCGGCAAATATTAACGGAAACATCCTTGTTTACTTTATCAATACTTTTTCGGATAGAAGTATATCTTTCTTCTTCATCTAGTCCTAGAAAGCTTCCACCACAATAGTCTATTTTGATGAAATCAAATCCCCAGTCGCCGAAATATAATTGAGCGTCTTGTTCTTCATGTCCATAGATACCGGCTCCTACTCCTGCATGGTCTTTGTCGGCCATAGAACCGCAGGTGTTATTTCCTGCGTCAGTATAAATGCCAGCTTTCATACCCAGACTGTGTATATGGTCTACTACGGGTTTCATACCATTAGGGAAACGAGTTGTGTTGGCTTGCATGTTTCCATTACTATCCCGTTCGTTGAAGAAGCCGTCGTCGATATTTACGTTGAGATAACCGGCATCTTTCAAACCTTTTTCTACCATAAGATCAGCCTGATTTTTGATAATATCTTCGCTGATATCTACGCGAAAGGCATTCCATGAACTCCATCCCATTAGAGGTGGTGTAACAGATTTACCACTATTAGAGTGATTTACTTGAGTCTCTGCGCAACTTGCACATAACAAAGAAAAAGTAGCAGCTAAGACGTAGAATTTGTTTTTCATTGTGTAAATAAAGATTAATGATGAATAAATAAATTGAGTTACCAAAGATATAAATGATTCTATTTTCCTGCAAATAAATTAGAAAAGAACTGTCATTTTTTGTAGAATATACAGCAAAAGTACAAAATTATGTTTTTACTTTTTCTTATGAAATGATTTCTAAGTTTGTTTTTTTAATGTTAAACTAATATTTTGATGTAATAATAAATAGATTTTTTCAATTGTTCTGTTGCTTATTAATATACTTGATTTTGACATCTGTGTATTCATATTGATTGTAAAAGGATGAATTTGCTTGGATTTAAAACTGATGAAGATACTACTTAGTAGTAAACATGAGTCGTGAAAATACTCTTTGAATAAACGGAAAATTAATTGAACATAACATAATGTATCTTTGGTCTAATCGATTTGTTGGTGATGACTTTAAAGATTATGACCAGATTATAAATGGTCAATGGAAAATAATGTTACTGAAAGGTGAAAAGGTTCTGTCTTCTTTTCTTGTAATTTTGAGAATAAATAAACTATAATATGTTGAGAACTTTTTATGCTTTACAGGTGTGCACTAAGCGATCAGATCGGACGGACAGTATAATGCAATTCAAACATTCGGACTCTATCGCTGGCATATTGTCAATCTTATCTGTTTTGAGAAAGAACTGAAGGTGACTATCCAGGATTTAGGATGGAGACATGATGGTAGATACAATGCACAACAATTGGATATTTCTTCTACTGTGTTTTGGTATCAGGCGGAACCTCATACTAAATTTCTGGTTTTACCGAAAAAAGATGACTTGGAAATACTGACTCCTTGATTGATATTTGTTATCTTTGGCAACTAGATAACATAAACGATATTATTAAAACACTTTTAGATTATGAGGACAGTCATCTTATGTTTTTTGTTAAGTGTCTTTTTTTCTGTTGTACGTGCAGAACAGAAAGACAAGTTTATACCTTTTGAGAAAATAGAATCCGGTTTTCGGCAGGTTCCGAATGATGTAAGAATAGCTGTTTATTGGTATTGGATCTCCGACAATATCTCTAAAGAAGGGGTTATTAAGGATTTGGAAGCTATGAAGGCGGCAGGTATCAGTCGTGCTTATATCGGTAATATCGGTTTGGGTGATATTGCAGCCGGAAAACATAAGATTCTAACAGAAGGATGGTGGGAAATTGTTCATGCTGCTTTGAAAAAGGCAACAGAACTGGATATTGAGATTGGTATTTTCAATAGTCCGGGATGGAGCCAGTCTGGTGGACCGTGGATCAAACCGAACGAAAGTATGCGTTATCTTACCTCATCCGAATTGAGAGTAAAAGGTCCCCAAGTGTTACAGACGGATTTACCCGTTATTGCAGAGGATGCAGAAGACGTTAAAGTCATAGCTTTCCCAGCACCTACAGGTGATGTGGTGAGTGGTAACTGGAAGGTGAAGAAGCAAGAAGGGAAAGAAGAAGTGGTAGAGATGAAACTCCCTCAGGAAACTACGGTCCGTAGCTTTTCTCTTCAAGTAAATACACCTATAAAGGCCGATGCTGATTTATATATTAAAGAAGGGAATGATTATCGTATCCTTAAAAAGATTCATATTGATAGAAGCAATGCTGCTCTGAATGTCGGATTTATTCCTTATCCGCCTATTGTAATCTCTTTGCCGGAAGTAAAAGGACAGGACTTCCGTCTTGTCATTCATGCTGGGGGGAATGCGGAACTGGATATTGCGCTTTCTTCACAACCGATGTTGGAACGTTATCCGGAAAAGATGTTGGCTAAAATGTTCCAGACTCCTCTGCCTCTCTGGCACGATTATATGTGGGATAGAATGCCAGGGCTTACCGATAAGGATTACTTGATTAAGGCGGATAAAGTGGTGGATATAACGTCCTCTTTTAAAGATGGAAAACTTAATTGGGCAGTGCCGGAAGGAGAATGGGTAATTATGCGGACAGGAATGCGTTCTACGAGAGTAACTAATAGTCCTGCCAGTCCGGAAGGTACGGGATTAGAAGTGGACAAAATGAGCAAAAAACATGTAGCAACTCACTTTGATGCTTATATTGGAGAAATATTACGCCGCATTCCGGCACGGGATCGGAGGACTTTTAAAGTAGTAGTGCAAGATAGTTATGAGACCGGAGGACAGAACTGGACAGACGATATGATTGCTAGCTTTAAAAAGAAATACGGATATGATCCGGTGGTTTATCTTCCCGTTTTGAAGGGGATGATTGTTGGTAGCCCCGATCAGTCGGATCGTTTCTTATGGGATCTACGTCGTTTGGTCGCTGATCGGGTAGCCTACAATTATGTAGGTGGTCTGCGTGAAGTGAGTCATAAGCATGGTTTGACAACTTGGTTGGAGAATTATGGTCATTGGGGATTTCCCGGCGAATTTCTACAATACGGTGGACAGTCGGATGAGGTCGGTGGTGAATTCTGGTGTGAAGGTTCATTAGGGGATATTGAGAACCGCGCAGCCTCTTCTTGTGCTCATATTTATGGGAAAAAGAAAGTATGGGCAGAATCATTTACGGCAGGCGGGCCGAATTTTCATCGTTATCCATATTTGATGAAACAGCGTGGGGATCGTTTCTTTACGGAAGGGATTAACAGTACTTTATTGCACGTATATATTCATCAACCTTCAAGCGATCGTTTGCCCGGTATGAGTGCCTGGTTTGGTTGTGAATTTAACCGCAATAATACGTGGTTCGGGCAGATGGATGTATTTACCGGTTATCTGAAACGTTGTAACTTTATGTTGCAACAGGGACAATATGTTGCTGATGCTGCTTACTTTATCGGTGAAGATGCTCCTAAAATGACAGGAGTTTGCGACCCGGCTTTACCTAAAGGATATTCTTTCGACTATATAAACGCTGAAATACTTCTGAGCGAGGCTTCTGTAAAAGATGGAAAATTGACATTACAGAGTGGTATGCAATATCGCGTACTTGTATTGCCCAGACAGAATACAATGAGACTGGAAGTGCTGAAAAAAGTAAGAGAACTGGTGAAAAGCGGACTTGTAATAGTAGGAACAGCACCAGAATATTCTCCAAGTTTGGCTGGATATCCTAAAGCTGACCGGAAAGTGAAAGCGATGGCCTCAGATTTATGGAACGGGCAAGGCTCTGGACTAGTTTATGGAAAAGGACGTGTATTCTCATCCAATGAATCACTGGATAAGGTTTTTGCAGCGTTGTCTTTATCTCCGGATTGTAGTGTCAGTAATGATGCTCCAGTTCTGTTTATTCATCGTACAACATCGGACGGAGATTTCTATTTTATCTCTAATCAGAGTGATAAAGCCATATCCTTTGACGCTACTTTTAGAATTTCTTCTAAAGTACCAGAATTGTGGAACCCGCTGACTCAGGATATGCGTCTCTTACCGGAATATTCTGATAAGAACGGTTTGACTACGGTACCTTTGCAATTGAAACCTTTTGAGAGTTCCTTTATTGTTTTCCGTAAGAACTCGGAAGCAAAACAGTCGGGAAGTAATTATCCGCAATCAGAAGTTGTAGTAAAAGTAGATTCTCCATGGACAGTTGCCTTTGATAAGAATGCTAGAGGACCGGAAGAGGCTGTTACTTTCTCTACTCTGATAGATTGGAAGGATTCGGAAGATGTTCGTATTAAATATTATTCAGGTACAGCTGTTTATACGAATACATTCAACCTAGAGAAATTACCGAAAAAACAGTTTTATATTGATTTAGGTAAGGTAATGGTGATGGCTAAGGTATATGTGAATGATCAATATGCCGGCGGTGTATGGACGAATCCATATCAACTTAATATAACTGGCTATTTACGTACTGGAAAGAATACTCTGAAAATTGAAGTTGTGAACAATTGGCAGAATCGTTTGATTGGCGATCAACAGTTACCGGAGGAATCTCGTCCTACCTGGACTGCGGTGAATCCGTGGAATGCAAATTCTCCTTTGCAATCTTCCGGATTATTTGGACCTGTACAAATAGAAGCTTACGATTATCTGATGATAAAATAAGCTTTAAAAATAAAACTTGAATGAAATAGAGTGTATCAAAAGTAAAGATGACTTCAAAGAATCACGAATACTTTTGATTCACTTCTTGTGAACGTGTTTCAAACAAAACTCTTATTATGGAAAATAAAAGATTGTTAAAATCTCTATTTATATTTGTCGGTTCTGTAGCTTTATCAATCTCCGGATTATATGCTCAACAAGGGGCTAACCAATATATCCCTGTTAGTCCGCGACAAACCGTAGAAAGTGGGATTTTCTGGCCGAATGGTCAAATGCTTCCTCATTTTGCAACTCCCGTATTTCAGCTGGATGGATTTGATTTGAAAAAGGCTAAATTACAACCGGAAGAAAAAACAATGATTCTTTCCCTTCAAGGAATAGTCAATAAAAAACGGCCACGTATTTTTTTGTTCGATCATAGTGGTGAAGGTAAAGAGAAATGGCCTCGTCTGTTGAATTTAACCATTCGTGAATTCGAACCTACAGAATATCTGAAATTAGTAGAGAAGTATAAAGATGAACTGAGAGGAGTCATTTTATATGATCGCACGAAGAGTGATCATTATCTGAACCTAGCCTCTACAGTTGCAGGATTGGAAGAAGCGATTCCTGTGTCTCTCCAATTATACGATCGTTTAAAACAACAAGGAATTCTGTTACCTGTTCTGGAAGATTTTACAAAGTTACCATATACTAAATCTACTGAAATCTACGAATATATGTTTCAGAATTACTGGAATAAATGTACTCACCGTTTATTAGTCAGCCTTCCACCTCAACGCGGATTTGTACGTGACATGGCGATAGCTGCGGGAACTGCTATAGTCTGGTTGGACCCACGTATTTGGGGAGAAAACACTGTATTACGCAAATTCCTGAAAACAATGAAACCGGGTGAAAGCATTATTACCGGCTGGTATGCTGAGGAGCGCTCCGGAATAGGACTGGCAGCAGAATATGGACTTTCAACTATTCCATCAGATTTCTATGAGAATGCTACTGTATACGCCGGAATGCAGCAACTGATAAAATATCCGGAAGTCCCAAAGATGCCGGAATTGGAAAATAAGATTTATCTGGCAATCTATCTAAGCGACGGTGACAATGTGCAATATTGTCAACATGCAATGTCTGAATTATGGGATAAGGCAGGAAGAGGCAGTATTCCAATCAACTGGACTATTAGCCCGGGATTGGTGGATTTCGGTCCGGGACTGCTTAATCATTATTATAGTACGGCTACACCCAATGACTTCTTTGCATCAGGTCCATCTGGAATGGGATATTCATTAATCTATGATGCACACAATTATTTATGGAATGCAACATCAGGAACAAATTTTATCCCTTATGCCAAACTGACACAACAATATTTAGAAAAAAGCGGACTGCGTGTGATTACTATCTGGGATGAAGTGAATCAAGAACAAATGGCTGCCTACGCTCACAATTGTCGTTATTTATATGGTTTAACTCAGCAAGATTGGGAATTCCATCCTTACAAAGTTCCAACTTATATTCAAGACCACAGGTTAGCTTTCATCCCCAATTTGCCTTGCTATGCAAGTGGAGTGGATGTTATCTATTCTTTCTGGAAAGATACGATAGCCGGATTTGATGGTTCAAAACCTATATTCTTGTCAGCTCAAGGTGAGTCATGGAAGATGGGACCGGATAATATTGTAGCATTAAAGAAACGTCTAGAAGAATTATCTCCAGGTAATATTGTGATTTGTCGTGGCGATCATTTCTTCAATCTCCATAGTCAGGCCAATTATCTGCCTTTCAATCTGACTCTTTCCCCGAAAATGAAAATTACTTCCAGTAATGCCACTACAAAGGTGAAGACTGCTGCGGACGGAACTCCATGCGAGGGGCATATGTGGATTTCCAAGGAAAAAGGAAATGAGGCATGGATTCAGTTTGATTTTAAGGATGAATATTTAATCAACCGTTATGTAGTACGTCATGCCGGGAATGCCGGAATGATGAAACAATTGAATACCCGGTCTTTCACAATGGAAGTTAGCCGGGATGGTAAGAAATGGACACGTGTAGATTCACAGAAGAATAATACTGCGTCTGTGACCGATGTCGATATTACTCCGGTACAAGGAACATATGTTCGCCTGCAAATACAAGATGCAGGTGAAGATGGAATCGCTCGTATAGGTGATGTGGAGATATACGGAAGTATTTTGGGGAATTAATATAATCTCCTAATTGTGGATCATACTTAAATTCATTTATAGTCAGTCTCCGAAATTTGAGTATGATACCAATTTTCTTAATCAGGAATAGTGAAAAATTAAAGAAGCGGTAAATGAATAAATCCATTTGCCGCTCCTTTTGTCGGAATGAGGCGACTTGCACCTATGTTTTTTGCTCTTTTCTTTGTTTTGCTATTATGAATATAATGTCTTTGATATACAGCTAATTATATTTGTGGATGAAGAAAAGAGAGACAAAGATAAACTAAATAAAATAAAGATTTTGCGGAACAAAAACGGAACAGTGATAGGAATTGTTCCGCTAATTACATACCTTTGTTTTGGATTTAAAAGCAAGTATATGGCAAATGTGAAATTTATTATTCGTGATATGGGTGCTGATAATGAGCAGACCATATACATTACTTCTCGTTTTGGTAGGAATGAGAAATTAATGTACGCTACTCCCTTGAAAATAGAACCTTTGTTTTGGGATGAAAAGAAGGAGCGTGTAAAAAATTCAAAGTACTGCATAAACAAAGATGAAATAAATGCAGCTATTACAACAATAGATGCAAAAGTGAATTCATTTATAGCAGAATCAACGGCAAAAAGTGAGCCAATTACAAAAGAAAGTCTTAGGAGTTTTCTTGATACCTGTTTCGGGAAGAAAGTTGCTGCTGCACATGATTTTCATTCCTTCTTTGCAGAGTTTATTCGATTGTGTGATACAAGAGTAAGCCCGAGAAGAGGTGGGCAAACTATCGACTATAAAACGAAACGAGAATACGCACGAACTTACTACTATATTCAAGAGTATGAGAAGAAGCGAAAAGTAAGATTGGAGTTTCGAAGTATTACTCAGACTTTTTTTAATGATTTTGTTGCTTTTCTGCAAGAATTAGGTTTAAGCACTAATACAATTTGGCATAAAACAGTAAGCCTTAAAGCTGTGATGAAAGCCGCAAATGAACAGGAACTAACTAATAACACAAAATACCAGCTATTCAAAAATGTGTCAGAAGAAAGTCAAGCGATCGCATTAAGCGAGAAAGAACTTGACACAATCGCTCGTTTTGACTTCTCATCTTCTGCCCGATTGGAACGGACACGAGATCTATTCTTGGTTGGATGTTGGACTGGATTACGCTTTTCTGACTTTACTCGTATTCGAGAAGAGAATATAAAAGACGGTATGATTACCATTCAACAACAGAAAACTAATGAATTTGTTACAATCCCCTTGCATCCGGTGTTCCTTCGTATTTGGGAGAAATATAACGGTAATCTTCCAGGGAATATCAGCAATCAAAAGTTCAATGATAATTTGAAAGATGTTTGCCGGGAAGCTGGGCTAACGGAGCATGTAATAAAATCAATTACTAAGGGAGGTCAGAAACAAACAACGATCTATGAAAAATGGCAGCTTGTTTCATCACATACAGCCCGGAGAAGTTTTGCTACAAACTTATATAAGTCCGGTTTTCCAAGCATTAGTATTATGCAGATCACTGGACATAAGACAGAGAGCAGTTTCCTTAAATATATTAAAGTGACTAAAGAGGAACATGCTAAAATGTTAATGATGCACTGGCAAAAGAATGGTAACTTGTTAAAAGTTGTATGATAGCAGTTAAAGAGAATTATTTCACGAAATTACGAATAGTAAAGTAATTGCATATAAATATATAAAACATTATAACTATGGAAAATATTAGAAAATACTATAGAGAGATGAAAAGATTATTAAGCAGGAAACGACTTTCTAATCGCCAAGTTAATATAGAGGCTGCTCAATTAGCAAACATATCTTTAGATGGCATCAAGAATAAGTTATTATCTATGCCAATAAACGTGCGCCCCCAATATGCTAAATTTATTGTAGATGCCATAAATAATGAGGTTTCTATGTTTGAGTACACCATAGAAACAGAATTAGATTATGGCTATCTACTATCACTTGACTTAGATTACTTATATCAACTTGATTATTCTCATTCCTTTCCATTACACATTACTGGAGTTTTTGAAGAATTTGGGATTGAAATAAAGCATGAAATTCAAGAAAAAGATAATTCCTATCATTTTCAAGGCTTGAAACTTGAAAATTATCAATCCAATAATAACACAGAAGTTGAGGTTAATATTTTAGGAAATAGAAAAGAACCAAAGGCTACTCTAGCGCAACAATGGGCTATTATTCGTAACTTAATGGAATGCGCAACAGGTTGGAAACTAACAAACGATTCTAACCAATTAATGTACAACAAAACGGATGTAGCTAAATTCATATCTTTTTTATGTGGGGGGGCCGAAGATCGAATACGGAAACATCTAGAGGATGAATTAGCAGCAAAGGATGTAAACGAAATTCTCCCTTATTTAGAGAACATTGGACTTCATGAAATCTCTGACAGAATAAAGAAAGATGCAAAATAGTGAATTTGGGACGTCCCAAAAGTAGTCCCAACTTTTAAAACGTAAGCAAACTTTGCTCCATAATCAAAAAATAATAAGATTATGGAGCATTTTTTATCTACACAAAATTCAATTCTTATTCAAGGTGTGACTCCTTCCGACCTTGAAAGTATGTTAAGCCGATTACTTGATAAGAAGCTGGCTAGTATTATTGATTCTACACCCAAAGTAGAAAGTACTTCACGTGATGGACTTTATAAGCGTAAAGAGGCTGCTGAAAAGCTACGTATCTCCCTAGTAACATTGGATAACTGGACTAAGCTTGGCATTATTAATGCTAGGAGAATTGGTACACGTATTTATTATACGGAGAAAGATATTAACGACGCTTTGAAAAAGGTATCTAAGTGAGGAAGGGGCATAACTATGGACAAAAAGAAAAAGGAAGCCTCAACGACTTCCAATCTCCTCAACAGCAGGAGCAAAGATAGTAAATCCTCTCGAATCATCCAACAGGTACGATCTATTTTCTTATCAGGTCGAAAGGTAACAGCAAAGGAAATTAACGCTGAAACAAATTCCAACGATGCAAGGCGTGTTATTTCTACACTTCGAAATGATGAAGGCTGGAATATTAAAGACGTTCGTTTAGACAATAACTGTAAATTGTATTGGTTAGAACTGGATGAACGAAAGATGTATATTGGGAAGAAAGGAGGTAGTAATGAGCGAAGCAATAAAGCAGATTGTTAGTGAATTTGAAAAACCTGTGATCGATATTCCATCCGATATAATGATTGCCATTCAAAGTAGCCGTTTGGATTTATCACAAAATATACCCGAACCGCAAATGCTTGTATCAAAAGAAAATCTGCCTGTATGTACCCGGGGAAATTTTTCTTTCGTTATTGGGTTACCCGGTGCAAGAAAAAGTTTTCTATGTTCCGGTATTGCTGGGGCGTTCCTGAATGAAAACGGCTGTATGGGGTTAGACAACCCGAACGGATCTGGTAAGCTGCTTTGGATTGATACAGAGCAAGCACCGGGGCACGTGGCGAAGATCGGTAGGAGACTACACCGCATTGCAGGGCTTACAACTAACATCAATTCAGATAATATCATTATTCACATGTTGAGAGAGTATCAGCCGCCATAAGACATAAAATCTTTTATGCGTGCATGGGTTTATATCATCCCGATTTTGTCGTTCTTGATGGAGTTAGCGATCTAATAGCCGACCCTAACAGTTCAGAGCAATCAACGTCTGTAATTAATGATTTGATGGCATTGACAAAGGAATATGATTGCCACGTTCTGACAGTCATTCACGCCAATGTAGGAAGTGAAAAGGCCCGGGGACATCTTGGATCGGAAGCTTTGCGGAAGTGCGAAACAGCGATTTTTGCAGAGGCTAAAGGAGACGTAACGTTATGCAAATGGGCTAAAACTAGAGATATGCGACCGATGGACTTTGCATTTATGGTTTTGGAAGGGCTTCCTGTTGAAGCTGAATACATACCCATTGAAGCAAAAACGGATAAACTGCAACAGACTTTATCAAGTATCATGCCTCAATATCCAGGAACTATAACCTATTCGGAGTTAAGGCAGAAACTAATGGTACATCTTGGATTGAAAGAAAGAGCGGCAGAAAAGAATGTTACGAAAGCGGTAGAGAATGGATATATTATCAAAAATCAGGTAGCTGTTATCACCTGCCAAAGATTGAAAAAGCTAATGATACACTACCATTTTAATAACCGTTACCGTACCGTACTTTTCTACCGTACTCATCACCCCTTCTATAGAAGGGGGTGAATACGGTTAATACGGTGTACGGCAAAAATACGGTAAAAATACGGTTATTAATACGGTGCTATAAAATTATAAAGATTTCGATTTATGAGTGAACATACATATCACCTACAGAAATACGCTGGAACGAGCACCCGCCACACCTGCCCGCAATGTGGACATAAAGGAGAATTTACTTATTATGTTGATGAAAGAAATGTTCCTATTGATGAATCGTGCGGACGTTGCAACCGGGAACGTTGCGGTTATCATCTGACACCTTCGGAATATTTCAAGGCACACCCGACCGATAAACGAAATGAGTTTACCACATGGAAACAGCCGGAACCACCTAAAGTAATTCCAGTATCTTATTTGCCTTCCTCGTTATTGACAACAGATACATACCGGAGTGAAAACAACCTGTTCCGGTTCATGGCTAAGGAGTTTGGGACGAATAAGACTAACCTGGTTTTTGATATCTACCATGTAGGGACATCTAAGCACTGGAGAAATAACGGAGGCTTATCTACGGCTTTCCCCCAGATCGACGATAAAGGTAGGATATGTCAATTGAAAGTAATGGCTTATAATCCGTACAACGGTAAGCGGATGAAAAAACAGGACCGGGCGGAGATGTGGAGCGACAAAGCCCAAAAGTATGTACCCGATACCAGACCAATGGATAAAATTTGGTTTGCCGGGAAAACACTCCTCAAAAACTATGAAGCCAACTTGCAGCAAACATTCTTCGGTTGCCATTTAATAAAAGCCTCATCCCGGATAGGAATTGTTGAAAGTGAGAAGTCAGCCCTTATATGCTCTATTTTGATGCCTGAAATTACATGGATAACAACAGGAGGCTGTAACGGCTGTAAATGGACAGAAAAAGCCGTTATCAAACCGCTATCAGACAAAAGGGTAGTTTTATACCCTGATAGTGGAATGGTAGCAAAATGGGAAGGAAAAGCTGAAATATTACGCAGTTCTGGAATAGATGTAACAGTTAGCCGGATATGTGAAGGACTATCGGATAATTGGGACGTAGCGGATGTCCTTCTTCGGGAACGGCACGTTCAAAAAGGGATGTCTATCGGTGAAGTAATGGCTTATGCCAAAGAAATTGGAGTTTCCCGACAAATAACTTATAACGTTTGAGTATGGAAACAGAAACAATCTACGGGCAAGTGATAGCGAAGGCAAATAACTATCAAGCCGTACCGGGCAAGGAAGGACAAAAACGGATTATTAAAAATGACCGGATTAGAGAATATGAGAAATCATTTTGCCTACAATGCAGAAAATACCGAGGTAAACGCATTGCTGGACGTTTCAAACTCTTTATTCGTGTTTGGCAAAGTAGTTCACGTTTTGATCTGGATAACGCTTTAAAAACAATCCTTGATTGTCTACAAATGGTTGAGGCTATAACAAACGACAGCCTTTGTTTTGAGATCCATGCGGAAAAACGCATAGACCGACGGAATCCAAGAGTAGAATTTGGTCTGGAAGAGATAAACGAGCAAAAAAATATATTCAGTCCAAATAAAGCGAGCATAAACCACTTTTACCTGCGAGATGAGTAAGAGTACCAAAAAGAATAGATTATCATTTTCGTTCACCTTAAAATGAGCGAGAGCAACATTTAAAAATTATGGAAGTAATTAAAGAATTAGAGAAAGAGTTTATTAAGAACAAAGAGCGATTTGTCCAAATCGGATATAATCCCCAAACTAAAGTTTATTTATACAAGCGTATATTCCCAAGAGGAGCAATCGTTTATGAAGTGTTCAAACGTAGGATAAACAAACGGTTTAACTGTATTAGCTATCCTGGTGGCAATGCCTTTGGTTATTGGGCTTTGACATTTCCTAAATATGAGCAAGCAAAATATTATTTAGATAATGGGTTTATAAAACCTTCGTAGGCTAATTTAAAAAAGAACCATTCAAACAAATGCCATCCAAGCGAGGAAAAGTATTATCGGATAGGCGTTTGTCTAACCGTTGCAAAAGAATTAGATGATAAATATATCGTTCAAACGGGAAAAGTCGCTTAGACGCAAACAGGATGAGAAAACGAGCAAAATAATATGGGATAACATGGGAAAATCCCACATTATAGTACTATTGCTTTTATGTTTTACGGCATGTCTTAAACCTTAAAACAGAGAAAATATAAGCAAATAGAATAAAATAAGGTAAAATGAGATAAAGAAAACAGTAGAAACATACTATATTTGCATTATGAATATTGCAATTAAAATACCAAATGCGGACAGAGACGAAAGGATAGGAAGTGTATTCAATCATCTTTTTTCTGTTATATTGCAGAATGAAATATACGGAGAGGGGGATAATATTATTTGGGATTTCTCGAATACGTCATTTTTTCATCCGTTCTTTTTATTCCCTTTTGCCATATATAGAAGCAAATGTAAAACCAACATTGATTGCAAAAATCTACCCTCATATATGAGAAGTTATTTGAGTTGTGTGCGCTTCTTTGACATGCTTACAATAGAAGATGATGAGGGACTGAAAGAGGCATTAAAAGAGTATTTGGTTAAAAGCTATATTCCTATATGCAGATTCAGTAGATTAAATAAGAATATTGATTCGATGCAGACAATAATTCAATCTGTAGTAGAAAAACAAAAGCAGTTAGATGCAAGGCTGAAAACTCCAATTTCATATTTAATTAGTGAATTAGTTTGCAATATAGACCAGCATTCAGACAGTGAATTTGGTTACATCTATACACAGTATTTAGGCAAGGAGAATAGTTTAGACATTTGTATTGCCGATGACGGGATCACTATATACGGAAGTTATGTAAAAACACAGAAAATGATTGAAGAAATAGGTGATAATGAAGCAGAAGCACTTAAATTTGCCAACGAAGGGTATTCTACAAAGAATCTTCCAGAAGCAGAAAATAGAGGGTTTGGCATATCTTCCACAAAAAGCATGATTGTAGAAGGGCTTGGAGGCGCATTTTTTATGCTATCCGGAGGCGCATTTCATCGACATGATATTAACGGAAGTTCGTATGTTAAGCTTCCAGAATCCATTAGTTGGGATGGTACAGTAATACTTATGAGAATACCGTTAACAGTAAATAATTCTTTTGATTACATGAAATATATAAGGTAGGAGGTAGTATTATGAACGAAATGATTAAACTTTACGATTTGTTTGGAACAGAAATACGTTCACGCTCTAATGCCGATGTATTGCGTGAAAAAATCTTGGATTGTAATATTTCTATTATTGACCTATCGCAAATAACATTTATTTCTAGGTCTTTTGCGGATGAGCTTTGCAATTTGTCTGAAAGCGAGAATATCAAAATTTATAATGCAAAAGGCATTGTAAAAAATATGCTGTCCATTGTGTCTGAAAGCAGAAAGAATAAACGAATAAGGAAAACCGACAATGCCGAGATGAAAGAATTTAGCGATTTCAAAAGCCTTTCTAATTTTTTATCCACAATATCGTAAAATATAGAAGCATGAATTTTGTTGAGCTTGAAATCGTTAGCTTATATTCATGCAAGCATACAACTAAAAAAGGGACACTTTATAATCTGGCGTCCCTTTATTTTATTATGATATCATATTGGTGTGTTTTCAGAATAAGTATTCCTAATAATAGTAAATGAATATAATAACAATATTCTATATCAAGGTTCGTCATTACCAATTAGAACATCTTCATCAAGATATATATTTATATTTTTCCCTTCTTCTAAATAATATACATTTTGTACCCAATTATTTTTTGAGTTCATAAGTATACAGATCTTCACTTTTACTACTTTATCATTAGCTTGAAAAGTCTCAATAGCTCCAGTTTCACATTCTGTCAGCCTTTTATTAGCTATCTTATCACCACTAGAATTATATTCAAAAACAATAACGTCGGCTACAGGTTCAACGCTCCTAAATTCCCAGAATAAAGTATAAGTACTAGGACGTGGAGGTTCTTCATCATCTGATGAACATCCAGTGAAAATAAACATTGGCAACATAACCAATAAAAATAAAATCTTTTCCATTACTGTGTGTCTCATATTATACAATGCGCAAACGTACAAAAAGCCAAAACAAAAAACAAGCCTTGCAGACATTTTCCGATTATAAAAGTGATTAAGAATCACTTTCTATATGCAGAATTCTACAAGTAAAATACAATACGAAATTAGCCTATCTTTAGTTTCTTATTGTCCTGGAATAAAGAATAATACTTTTTTCTAGCATTAGCCTTTTCTTCATCTCGCACTCGCTTTCGTTCCAAATCAATTCTTTTCGCTGATATTGCATCTACCAGTTCATCTACATTTTCCATCTTAGTACTTACGTAAGTTCTTCTATTTAATCCTATTTCTGTCACCATATTACGATCTTGAATTATATTTAATAGCTTATTATATTGACGTTTGGTAGTATATTTATCATATACCCTTTTTAAAGTCTCATCCTTTAGTAACAACTCCAGTTCCTTCTGGTTTATCGCTCCAAACATCCTACATTTTATCATTTCCGATGTTGTTTGGGCGAAATCCTTATCTCCAATTATAGATGAAATCCCCATGTACATAGCCCACATTGCACGATCATCTGCCGTCATGGTATCTTTTAGCTTATAGAGATTACTCATAACTTCCCCGTTCAATAGAACAAAAGAACATTTGCCTAAATCATACCTCATTTTATATTTTTCTACAGTACTAAGTGTATATTTCACTGTATTCGTTTTCAAGTTCAACATATAAAATACTTGGCGTACTCTATACCATTCTAAAACCTGATCGTAAAATGATGGATTCTTTTTACTATAATCATTCAGGTATTCAATCTCTAACTCTGGGGCAAAGTTCTCATTTTCGAAGCGTTATAATCTTCATCATAAGGGAATTCATCCATTTTATCGTATTCCTGTAGTAGTTTATCGGGTAGTTCCTCTATTGATCTATAGATACAATAAACAAAATCTTTGAGAGCATTACTTTCTATTATGTCAATCTTTCGAGACGTACAAAAGATTCCAATATCATACATATCATTGATTGCTTCTTTTTCGTAGATCATACCTCTCAATAGCGATAGAGGTATTAGGATAAAAGGATTTTTATTCATATCTTTGTTTCCGTATTAACAAGAGGACATTCCGTCGTGATGATGTGGTGTCCTCTTTCTGTTTTATAATTGCAAAGGTAAAGAACTGTTTTTCTTATTCAAAAACGAAATAATAAATAGATGTTAAAAATGTACCTCTTAAATAAGTACGTACCTATGTATGTACCTATGTGCGTACCTATACACGTTCCTCATTAATAACTATATTTTTATAACTATATTATTAATAACTATTTCTTAAGGTTACATCATCAATTAAAAATTGACGATGCTCCCACCCAAAAAACATGATAGCGAACAAAAAAAGACACCAAGGAAGTAGATATAAAAACGCCCGCACTGGTTAGCAAACTATATACGGGCGTTCTATTTTATCAAATCCTTATATGTCCTTATTCAGGCTCATAACCTTCGTAATAGTAAGATTGTGTAATACCCTTAAATATCACCTCTCTATCATCACTCTATCGGTTAAGCCTTGTTGTAGCAAAGTACGTAGCTCTAAGTCATTGATAGGGCTTCTTTCCATTGCTTGTAGATATAAGTGTTTATCTATATTTTGCCAATCAACAACCTTTGATAGGTTTTTCCTTAATATCATATCCAGCCAAATACGCATAGTACGGCCGTTCCCTTCCATAAACGGGTGGGCGATGTTCATCTCCACATATTTAGCAATGATTTCCTCAAATGTCGTTTCCGGCATTTTCTCTATTACTGGGATCATCACATCAAGATACATGCAGTTGGCAAAACGAAAGTTTCCCTTTGCTATATTCAAAGTACGTATCTTTCCGGCAAAGTCATACAATCCCTCAAACAGATAGCGGTGTATGTCACACAATCCTTTTACGGTTCCTATCTCGATACGGTCTATATCTCCAGTCTCAAACAAAGCATGAGCTTTTACAAGGCTCAACTTATCTATTTCATTTGTATTCATACTCATTCAACTTTGATATTATAAAACGATTTCCCCGCTTTCTATTCTATTCACCAAATTCCACAAGTCTGATACACTATTGATATTGTAATTGGTATCTCTTATGCGGATCACTCCAATAATACCACCGGAAGAAGGGGTAAACAACTCTGGAACATCAACATCTAAAGCTGATGCAATTTTCTCTAATGTTTCAAGGGTTGGATTTCCATTGATAGCCCGGCTCAAACTCTCTTGCTTAATTCCCATCTTTTCCGCAAGCTGGCTAACTGTGATACCTTTCTCTTTACATACTTCTTTTATTCTCATAATAATGACGCTTTAAGTTATAATTCAATTTATGTGCAAATATAGGAATAAATAACGCAAAAGTTATAATTCATAGTTAAATATAGTTTAAAATATCATTAATATTCATCTTAATGTTTCGTTTTATGATATTAAGAGTTATATTTGTAGCATGATAATAACAATAAAAGTTATAAAGATATGAAACGTTACGATTTAAGCAAGATAATGAGAAGAGCACACCAGTTATTTACTAACGCTCGTGCAAAGTACCCAACATTCTCTGATGCACTCCGCAAATCTTGGAGTATGGCAAAGTTTGATATTAAGATAGCAGAGCAACGTCAAGTGATCGAAGAAGAAACTAAAGTACGTGAAGCAAAGGAACGTGAAGACAGAGAACAGGCAGCAATAAAATCGGTTCTCTTTCATGCACAACTTGAAATGGACCGGATCAAACGTGAAGCTGAGGCTAAAGCGGAACGTATGAAAGCTGAGATAGCAGCACGCAAAGAAGGTATTACCTATAGCGAATATCAAAACCGCATTAGTCGCTCAATGGGATATGGTTGCGGAGCTTATTGCGGTGATTAAAACGAAATTATAAAGCATATAACAAATAATATAAAAATGGAAACAGAACCAAAAGTAATCGCTTTCAAGATAGAAGGTGATAGTATGGACAATGGAAGTTACGAAAGCCTTCCCAAAGGATGTTATGTATTAGTAGAGGCTTATAGTATTGACAACTTTAAGAGTAGTATAACAAGTAGACCGGATGATTTTTGGGTAATTAAGACAAAAGACGGCTACCTAGTTAAACAAGTCACTGATTACATAGAAGGAGTTGCGATAAAATGCCATAGCCTCAACACGAAATATCAAGATTTCATTATCAAGTTAGAGGATATAATCAGTGTTTATCTAGTAACAGCAAGACAAAGTAAGGCTATACGTTACAAGAATTAATAATACACTTGAAAAGTCTATAACGTGCGTATGAAGATAACCGACTTATTCACTAAAAAAGTCTTATCTCATGCGCATGTGTGTAATGAATAGGCAATTTCATAATATTGATATTAGACCAAACAGCAATTACAGGATTTATTTAAAATACTATTATGAACATACACCAAACATCACCCCGAATAGATTGCATCCATTTTGCAAAATGCAGAAAACGTTCTATTGCTTATTGTCGTAGATATGGTCCAATTGAATGTGTTTCGTGTGATCTAGTAAAGCGAAAGCCCAAGAACCGGGTAATAGTCAATGGCGTAGAAAGAAAACTATGTACGCATTGTGGAAAGCTGCTACCACTACATAGATTCTATGATCGAACAATATACCGGAATGGTAAAACATATCATTTAAAAACTTCTTGGTGTCGCTTATGTATGTCAAGAACTCAATGTGAAAGGACCGCTAAAAAGAAAGGCATATTTCCCAGTAAAATTCCCTAAGGAGAAAATAAAAGTGGTAAGGTTTTGGTAAGGGGAAATTCAGGAATTACAGCTTAATAATATATCAAAAAAAAGAGGGAATCGCTTACGGACCCCTCTTTATGGATTTAAAAGCTAATTCAGACACCTCCGAAAGCATTTAGTGCAAAGATAAAAAAACAGAGGCAAATTGTTATGGAATCCTCTAGTTTTATTTTTTTTCTTTTGTTTTGCGGAACAATAACGGAACAAAAAAGGCTTAACTTGCTGAAAGTCAAGCCTTGCGTGTCGGAATGAGGCGACTCGAACGCCCGACCCCTACGTCCCGAACGTAGTGCGCTACCAACTGCGCTACATTCCGCTCACAAAAGTGGTGCCACCAGGAATCGAACCGGGGACACAAGGATTTTCAGTCCTTTGCTCTACCAACTGAGCTATGGCACCTTTCTCGTTTGCGGGTGCAAAGATAAGTATATTTTTTAATACCACAATGACTTAAATGGAAAAAATATCCAAATTCAAGTAAAAGAAGATATGCGGTGAAGAAGAGATACGTAGATATTGTAAATGGAAAAAAGGAGATTGAAATACATAAAATAATCCCATAATAGAATCTATGACTCCATCATGGGATTAAAAGTTTATGAATTATTTATGATTGGTATCCAGCTAAGACGTTGGATTTTTATCCTTGTCATCGACAGAACCGTATGAAGCATTTGAACTTGACGGTGAAGGATTGCTTGATGAAGCGGAACCTCCACCTGTCAGAACTGATGTGCTTGTTTTTGTGCTATTACTAACAGATGCACTATTGCTTGCAGATGCAGTAACTGAAGAAGTAGTTGTGGCGGTTGCACTGACATTAGTAGTAGCTGTTTGTGCCTGTGCTTCCCAATGGAATGGTTCGAATTCTGAGTTCGGGTCAGTCCATGATGGCTTTCTTGAAGAATAAATGATGAATGGAGCCACTACTACAATTAAAGCACCGATAATCAATACGGAGAACCAAACTGTATTGCTACCTGTAGAAATCTGGCTTGGCGGAATGAAACTTAATATGAAAGCAAGCAAAGATCCACAGAATCCAAGTCCACCGATAAACCACATCAGGCTATTGCCATTCTTTCCGATACGGAATGGACGGTTGGCTTTCTTCATGTTGTAGCGGAGGTAGATAGCACCTGAGAACATGAGCAAGTACATGATGAGGTAGAGAATAACTGTCAATTGTGATAGAATTTGGTAGAAGCTTTGCACAGAAGGCATTACAACGAACAGAAGACTCAACAGAGTAACAGCACCACCTTGTATAAACAGGATATTTTTCTGAACACCCAGTTTGTTTGTTTTCTGGAAGAACGGAGGCATGTAACCGGCTTTACCTACGGCAAAGATACCTTTTGACGGACCAGCTACCCACGTTAATACACCTGCTAACACACCAAATGCAAGAGCAATGGCAATAATCGGTGACAACCAAGAAGAGTGGATGTATTGGAAATAGTTATCGAAACCAACGAGCAAACTTTGTGTCAGGTTGATGTCTTTAGCCGGAATGATGATACCCAATGCAAATGTTCCTAGTACGAAGATGATAACTGTGATTAGTGCACCGATAAATACCGCTTTCGGATAGTTCTTCGCTGGGTTTTCTATGTCTTTCACGTGAATACCTCCCATTTCCATACCAGCATAAAAGAGGAAGATACTAGCCGCGAGCACAACGTTGTCGAAGTTCGTGAAGTCGGGGAAGAAACTACTATGGAAGTCCAGGTTGGAGTGTCCGCCTGTTGCTAGATAGATAATACCCAGTATAATCAGCAGTGCTGCCGGAATAATAGTGCCGACCATACCGCCTATTTTGGCCACTTTACCTACCCATCCCATACCTTTTAGAGAGATGAATGTGGCAAGCCAATAGATAATGAGCACAACAGCTAATGTATAGAACTTGTTGCTGGCCAATGCCATATCGTGAGTATCATTCATGCCGATGAAAGCGATAGATACAGCGCCGAATGTCAAAACGGTCGGATACCAAATGGTACTTTCAATCCATTGCAACCAGATGGCAAGAAATCCGATTCTTTTTCCGTAAGCTTCGCCTACCCATCGGAATACACCACCTTGTTTATCCTGAAACATAGCTGCTAGCTCGGCTGCTACGAGTGATGTTGGAATCAGGAAGACAATTGCTGCAAAAAGATAATAAAAAGCCGAGCTCATTCCATAGACGGCTTCGGCTGGCAGTCCGCGTAGGGATACAACTGCCGTAACGTTCATGATAGCTAGGGTAAACACACCTAGCTTCACTGCATTTTTAATATTCGCCATAAGTTAAGGTTTTAAGTGAAAAATATTTTAAAGTCAGTGATTATAACAAGATTCTTTGGGAGATGTTTGCAAATAATAGTTCAAAGTTGGTTAATTAACAAATGTATACTGACGGAACATTCGTTGCTTATTTTTGTTTCTGTACATAATAATATTAGAAACTTTTTAAAATAAACAATTATGAAATCCGCTCTTTCTGATTTTGTATGGGAGAAAAAGGGTATTTATGGCATTCTTCATGTAGTCATTTTGTTGATGTCTCTTTTTCTGGTCATAAGCATTTCGATTGATACTTTCAAAGGCATTCCTTTCTATACACAGACTTCGTATATGAAGGTTCAGCTATGGATATGTATCTGGTTCTTGTTCGATTTTGTGTTGGAATTCTTTTTGGCACAGCATAAATGGCGTTACCTGCGCTCACATTTTATTTTCTTGTTGGTGGCAATACCATATCAGAATATTATAGCATATTATGGTTGGACATTCTCACCAGAGATAACTTATATGTTACGCTTTATTCCTTTGTTAAGAGGAGGATATGCATTGGCTATTGTGGTAGGCTGGCTCACTCATAATAGGGCTTCCAGTCTTTTTGTATCTTATCTGACAATGTTGTTGGCAACTGTTTATTTTTCTAGTTTAGCATTCTTTGTACTTGAGCATAAAGTGAATTCTTTGGTTGTGGGATATGGTGATGCTTTATGGTGGGCATTTATGGATGTTACTACGGTCGGTTCGAATATCATTGCGGTGACTGTTACAGGGCGTGTGTTGTCAGTTGTATTAGCAGCATTGGGTATGATGATGTTCCCAATTTTTACAGTATATGTGACGAATTTGATACAACGTTCTAACGATCAAAAAAACAAGTATTATCAGCAACAAACCACTCAACAAGAACCTGTAGTTCCACAAAGGTAAACGACACCACAAGGACAAACATCACAGCAATCACCAACATAGAAAACTGCATTATAGAAGATAATTACGCTCAAAAAACGATATAGAAGCCTTACTTCATATAATAAATTAGAGGGCGTTATCCTTTTTACAGGATAGCGCCCTCTCTCACGTTAGAAAAATCGAATTTTACTCCCCAACAATGATATGATTATTTCCGAATACGTTCAGACCGAGTTTGTTCATGATGTACTGAATAGCCAGCTGAGCTTTTACAGAGTTGCCGGATCCGTCCAAAGGAGGAGCAAATGCGGAAATACCAAACTGACCGGGTAATACACCCATAACACCACCGCCTACACCAGTCTTGGCGGGAATACCAGAAGTATACATCCAGTCACCTGTGTGCTCGTAAAAACCTACTGCGGCAATCATTGCCGTAATTTTAGGAGACAGGCTGGCATCAAATACTTCTTTTTTAGTAACCGGATTCACACCTGCATTAGCAATTGTACCGGCGGCAATAGATAACTGTAAAGCAGTCACTCCTAAAGAACATTGACGGGTATAGAGTCTAATGACATATCTGGATCATCATAGATACGATTGTAATTCTTCAGCAACCAAGCGATAGAACGATTGTTGAAATTAGTATCTGATTCCGATTTATACAATTCGTCAATCAGTTGAGGTGCACTTCCACATAGGTCGGTAATATTTTGCACGATGGCTTCCCATTTTTTAGCAGAGTCACCAGTCGGTTTCACCATACTACAAGCAGTGATTGCCCCAGCATTTACCAACGGGGTAGAAGGATGATCATTTTCCAACAAGATAGCCATGATAGAATTAAAAGGCAATCCGGTTGCATCGGCTCCGATCTTCTCTAGTATTTCTTTTGCACCGTACTGGCGTAGTGCCAGAATTGCAGTATGTACTTTGGATACGGATTCAATACCGAAGCGGTAATCAGTATCTCCCACGTGAATGGTTTGTCCGTTAAGCAGACAAACACTAATTCCGAAGAGATCTTTGTTTACATTAGCCAGATAAGGAATATAGTCGGCATTCTTGCCGCCTGTATTTGTCTTTACCTGGTCGTATGCTTCCTGAACTATTTCTTGTAATTGGGCAAGAGTTACTTTTTTATTCATAAGGTAATTTATTTTTTTACACCTTTCTGACGACGTCCGCCATGATTGAAAATTTTAGCTTCTACCGGCAGATTCTTTTCCTGAGCCAGGCGAGTAGGAGTAGGGAAGTCAAGTTTTTCCAATTCAGTAATTGCATTCTTGATGTCACCTAACAACATGTCTGCCATGTCGCGGCTAAATCCCTGACGAACAACAATACGCATTACAACGTAATCTTGTAACTTTTCAGGCAACGTATAAGCAGGAACCATCCAGCCATGTTGAGACAGCTTATCTTGCAAATCATACAGTGTCCATTTAGCTGTCTTAGCATATTCCGGTTTCATGTACCAAATAAATAGTGGGTTCACTACTTCTTTAGAGTAGTTTACGAACGGAGTCATCTTTCCTATTTCGCCATGAAGATACTTGGCAATCTGCAAAGAGTTGTACTGAACTTCCTTGTAACCTTGGAATCCTAAACGGATGAATTGATAATACTGTCCTAAAATCTGAGCAGCAGGACGAGAGAAGTTCAAACCAACCTGAGTAATGTTTGCTCCTAGATAGTTTACGCTGAATGCCATTTCTTCGGGCAGATATTCTTTACCTTTCCATACTACCCAGCCCAATCCCGGATAAACAAGTCCGAATTTATGACCTGATACACTGATAGAAAGTACCCATTTCAGACGGAAGTCCCATTTCGTTTCCGGATAAAGGAACGGAAGGATGAAGCCACCACTAGCGGCATCTACGTGAATAGGAATGTCAAAACCTGTTTTTGTATTATATGCATCAAGGGCTTTGTCAAGAGCTTCTACGTCATCATTCAATCCTGTCCATGTAACACCTTGGATAGGTACAATACAGATCGTGTTTTCATCACACATCTTCAATGCTTCTTCTGGATCGAGAGTTGTCTTTTCCAATGTTAAGGGCACTTCACGCATTTCAATCTGCCATAACTGGGCAAATTTTTCCCAAACTACCTGGAAACCGGTTGAGATAACAAAATTAGGTTTATCAAACGGTTTGCCTTGAGCTTGTCTTTTTTTACGCCAACGTAGCCACGCTGCTACACCACCCAACATACAAGCTTCGGAAGAGCCGATAGCCAAGGCACCAGTTTTCCAAGTATCCTTTTCTGGAGAGTTCCACAGGTTGGCAACGATATTGATACATTTACCGTTCATTACTGCGATACGTGGATACTCTGTTTCATCGATGTAATTGATGTTGATAGCCTCGTTCATCAGTTTGGTAGCATATTCGTCCATGTAAGTAGTGACGAAGGTTGCTAGATTCAGTCTTGGTTGAGTCTGAGCAAATGTTTCATCTTTCACCATTTGATATGCGATTTCCGGGGTAGTAGGGCCATCAGGAATTTTTTCTACGGGTGAAGGCTGCAACATTCTGTTAGAACCAAATACATCTGTCTTGGCATCACCTTTTCTAAAGTTTAAATCTTCCATACTTAATTTGTTTTTTTAAAGGTTTAGGCGATGGGGATTTTCCCCGTCTAATTTTTCACAACAACAGCAGATAGTATTGAAAGTTTGCTGGTTTTACATTATTTGGCGTTTATTAAGGGGTGAACTTTATTGCGGTGTGATTGTTGTTTTCAAACCTAAACATTTAACTTTCATACAATATGAGAATACAGACAGGTCATGGGACTATTCCCCTTATCACTCTGATTGGTATCTGGTCAATATCGGCATTGAATGCATTACCAGGGTTAGCTGTTTCACCTATTTTGGGGAAGCTTTCTGTCATCTTTCCCCATTCTACGGAGCTGGATATTCAGATGCTTTCGTCATTACCTTCATTGTTGGTTATACCTTTTATTCTGTTAGCAGGTAAACTGACAGAGAAAATGAATTTTATCCGTTTGCTGCAAGCGGGATTAGCGATTTTTGCATTAAGTGGCATTTTATATTTATTGTCTAATAAGATGTGGCAATTGATCGCTGTCAGTGCTATGCTTGGGGTAGGTTCTGGTATGATTGTCCCGTTATCCACAGCTGATTTCCAAATACTTCAGTGGAGCTTATAGAGTGAAGCAGTTCGGACTTAGCTCAGCAATAACCAATGTGACACTTGTTGTAGCCACTACAGTTACCGGTTATTTGGCAGAAGTAAACTGGCACCTGCCTTTTGTGGTTTATCTGCTTCCCATAGTATCTCTTGTTTTGTCTGTTTATTTGAAAAGAAGTATGGATAGCGAAGGTGATTCTTCACTTGCTAAAAAAGAATCGTCTGATGGAAGTGAAGACGAAGAAGTGGATACGGTTACATTGCATAGCAAATATGGTATCAATGTGAAGCACTTAATACAAGTAATGCTTTTTTATGGATTGTCTACTTTCCTTGTATTAGTTGTAACTTTCAATCTTCCTTTCTTGATGGAAGAATATCATTTTACCAGTGGTAATTCTGGCATTATGATATCACTATTCTTTTTGGCGATTATGGCTCCCGGTTTTTTCCTCAACCAGATTGTTGGTCGATTGAAAGAGAAAACAAAATTTTATAGTTTGTTATCCATTGCGATTGGTCTTGCTTTGATATGGGTTTCTCCAAAAGAATGGGTGATTGCACCCGGATGTATTCTTGTTGGTTTAGGTTATGGAGTGATTCAGCCGATTATTTATGATAAGACAACTCACACAGCTATTTCTAGAAAAGTAACTTTAGCACTGGCTTTTGTGATGATGATGAACTATCTTGCCATTTTGCTTTGTCCGTTTATCATTGACTTTTTCCAGTCAATGTTCCACATAAAGACTCAGCAGTTTGGTTTTGTATTTAATTTATGTATTACAATTGCTGCTCTCATATGGGCTTATATTCGCCGTCACGAGTTTCTATTTAATGACCAATTGAAATAAAACAAAGATGAAGAATAAAAAACTAGAAGCCAACCTAAGTATGGCAGTCTCAAAAGTCTTTAGTGGATTGAATATGAATGCTCTGAAATTTCTTCTCCCATTGTGGATGAGTCCACTGACGGGGGCAACATTTCGTTGTGCTTTTGCAGCAGTTGCTTTCTGGGTGATAGGTTGGTTTATGCCTCCGGAGAAATCGACAACAAGAGATAAGTGGCTTCTATTCTTATTGGGGGCTTTGGGACTTTATGGATTTATGTTCCTCTATCTTACAGGATTGAGTAAAACAACTCCGGTTTCCAGTTCTATCTTTACTAGTTTGCAACCTATTTGGGTTTTTCTGATAATGATTTTTTTCTATAAAGAGAAAGCTACCGGCAAAAAGATAATCGGAATTTCTATAGGATTAATAGGAGCATTGGTTTGTATCTTAACTCAGCAAAGTGACGATCTGGCTTCTGATGCTTTTGTAGGAAATATGCTTTGTCTCATCAGTTCGATAGTTTATGCTATCTATCTGGTATTGAGTCAACGCATTCTTACTTCTATTGGTGCAATGACTATGTTAAAATATACCTTTTCAGGTGCGGCTGTCTCTGCCATTATCGTGTCTTGTATTGTTGGTATTGATGCACCTGTCTTTTCATTACCATTCCACTGGACGCCTTTCCTGATCTTAATGTTTGTTCTGGTATTTCCGACCACTATTAGCTATATGCTGCTTCCTGTTGGCTTGAAATATTTGAAGACAACAGTCGTTGCCATTTACGGTTACCTTATCCTGATTGTTGCAACGATAGCTTCCTTGGTATTAGGTCAAGACCGTTTTAGCTGGACACAAACCTTTGCGATTTTATTTATCTGTGTGGGAGTTTATTTGGTAGAAGTAGCGGAAAGTAAAGATCAGTCGGCAGACTCATTGAAAACCAAAAAATGAAAGAAATAAGGTATCCCTATATCCCTATAGAGATACCTATCAATTATTTAATCATCATGTTTTATAGAGAGGAGTTGATAGCTTTAGCTATGGCTATAAATTCTTCTTCCGATAATTTCAATTTAGGATTGGAAAATAGCATATCCGATTCCTTCTGGATAGGGATCAGATGAATGTGTGCATGAGGAACTTCCAGACCAATAACAGCTTCACCAACTTTCTGACAGGGGAAAGCCTTTTGAATGCCTTTAGCTATTTTCTTGGCGAAGACGTGCATAGCTGCTAAATCTTCATCACTCAAATCGAAAATATAATCAACTTCTTGTTTGGGGACTACCAACGTATGTCCTTTTACCAACGGATTGATGTCAAGGAAAGCAAAGAACTTATCGTCTTCGGCCACCTTGTAACAGGGAATTTCACCTGCGATGATTCTGCTGAATATTGTTGCCATAACGTATATAGATAAAAGAAGGCAAGCTCCTTTGCGGAGACCTGCCTTTACATTAAATTGATATGTTTACTACTTCCAGTGCAATCTGACCTTGCGGAACTTTGATTTCAGCAATATCACCTACCTTTTTACCAAGTAAACCTTGTGCGATAGGAGTATTTACAGAAATCTTTCCTTCTTTCAGATTAGCTTCACTTTCAGAAACGATGGTATAAGTCATCTTCATACCATTTTTTACGTTCTTCAGTTCCACTTTGTTTAAGATCTGTACGGAATCTGTTTTTAATTTTGATTCATCAATAATCTTAGCATCTGCGATAACAGCTTTTAATTTGTTAATGCGCATTTCCAACATGCCTTGCGCTTCTTTAGCTGCATCGTATTCTGCATTTTCTGACAAATCTCCTTTATCTCTTGCTTCAGCTATTGCCGCAGAGATTTTAGGGCGTTCTACTGTTTCCAGTTCTTTCAGTTCCGCCATAAGTTTTTTGTAACCTTCTTCTGACATATAAGCCATGATGTTTCCTCCTTTAATTAAAAATGGTCATATAAACAAAAAAGAATTCCAACATGAGTCATGCTGGAACCCTCTTCTAATGATTTCTTTGCAAAGATAACCTTTTAAGTAATATGAGTCAAGCAAAAAAGAATGCTATGTAACATATTTAAATGAAATATGCTAAAATGTAACAACTTAAAGTAAAGATTTGACGGATGCTTCTATATCCTTGATGTCTTCGCCACGAAGTTTTAATTCGTTGTTGCGATTAACTAGGAAGATAGATGGTATCTGACGAACATTATATACAGCTACGTTGCTGGAATACACACCGTTGCCGTCGCGAACGCATACCCAAGGCAAGTTGGCTGCGGATGTTTTCCAGAAATGCTCGTCGGCATCTAAAGATACTTGATAAATTTCCAATCCCTGTGAAGCGTATTTGTTATATAATTCACGAAGCATCAAGTTGTGTGTCGCACCTGCCGGAGCTTGGTATACAGTGAAATCTAACAACACTACTTTACCTTTCAGATCAGTCAGTTTGCGAATATTTCCTTTCACATCACGTAATGCAATATCGATAATACCTGTTTTTATAATCTTGTCTTGTGGAATCTCCAGATTCTGTGTCTGAGGTTTGCGAGTATTCTTCATCCCTTTAATCACAATATTATACAGGTTCTTGGAACGTACAGCATGAGGAAAAGCATTGTTGAGGCTGGTAGCAACGGCTGCAAAACATCTTACATCGTCTTTATTGTTCAACGGATCAAATATCAAGTAGTCGTTGAGTTTCTGGAACAAAGCGAAATAAGCAGCTGCAGTGTTAGGAGCCGCAAAAATATAGTTCATTTTAACATCGTCTTTGTATCTTTTTACCAGTGCGGTGAGGCTATCTTCCAGAACATTGTGACTTAATTTATTAGCTCGCAGTGCATTTAATAAATTATCCGCATCTTTCTGAAGACGGATCTGCTTTAAAGTCAGTTCTTTAATCTTACTGCTATTTTCTGAACCTTCAACAGTATATGCTGTGGAAAAATCGGTGTAAGGGGCATTGATTTGAATCGTTTCAAGTGAATCCACAGAGAAATTGATGACTTTATCTTCTACCCGTAGCCGATAAAATTCCGGAGATTCGGGACGGGGTTGTTTGAAGCTGAACTTACCTTCCCCCTTTAGCTTGACAGAATCAAGTGGAACGATACCTTCCAACCCGGAAGCTTCCAGATAAAGAGTTTTTCCGTCAGCTCCGGATACGTCACCGTTTACATGGAACTTAGGGCCGGAACTACAAGCTGTAATGGTCAGTGCAGCAATAGCTGCAAAAGTTATTTTTTTCATATCGTGTGTTATTATAAGAGTTGCAAATATACTTCTTTTCAAGATTAGTCAAAGCATTTTGCCTGCTTCTTCACCCTTATTTTGAAAAAAATCATATTACAACTAACTTTTTACCTCATTTCCACCCGATTACAATGATAAATGTGTATCTTTGCAAGAATTTTGAAAGAAAAGTATAGATAAAACAATTTTTATGATTAACCCAATTGTTAAAACGATCGAGTTACCTGATGGAAGAACCATCACACTCGAGACGGGAAAGTTGGCAAAACAGGCAGACGGTTCTGTAATGCTTCGCATGGGAAACACCATGTTGTTAGCTACTGTTTGTGCCGCTAAAGATGCAGTTCCCGGAACAGATTTTATGCCTTTACAGGTAGAGTACAAAGAAAAATTTGCGGCATTCGGCCGTTTCCCTGGTGGTTTCACCAAAAGAGAAGGTAGAGCTTCTGATTATGAAATTCTTACTTGTCGTCTTGTAGACCGCGCTCTCCGTCCTCTATTCCCTGATAACTATCATGCAGAGGTATATGTAAACATCATTCTCTTTTCAGCTGATGGTGAAGATATGCCGGATGCTTTGGCAGGACTTGCTGCTTCTGCAGCACTTGCTGTTTCAGATATTCCTTTCAACGGACCGATCTCTGAAGTACGTGTAGCACGTATTGATGGACAGTTCGTTATCAATCCTACTTTTAACCAATTGGAAAAAGCTGATATGGACCTTATGGTTGCCGCTACTTATGAGAATATCATGATGGTAGAAGGTGAAATGAATGAAGTATCGGAAGCTGAATTACTGGAAGCAATGAAGGTGGCTCACGAAGCTATCAAAGTTCATTGTAAAGCTCAAATGGAACTGACAGAAGAAGTTGGTAAAACTGTAAAACGTGAATATTGCCATGAAGTAAATGACGAAGATTTGCGTAAGGCTGTACGTGAAGCATGTTATGACAAGGCTTATGCTATCGCTGCTTCTGGAAACAAGAACAAGCACGAACGTATGGAGGCTTTTGAGGCTATCTGTGACGAGTTTAAAGCACAATTCTCAGAAGAAGAATTGGAAGAAAAAGCTCCGTTGATCGACCGTTATTATCATGATGTAGAAAAAGAAGCCATGCGTCGTAGCATTCTTGATGAAGGCAAGCGTTTGGATGGTCGTAAGACTACCGAGATTCGTCCGATCTGGTGCGAAGTGGGATACCTACCTGGCCCTCATGGATCTGCTATCTTTACTCGTGGTGAAACTCAGTCATTGACTTCTGTTACTTTAGGTACGAAATTGGATGAGAAGATCATAGATGATGTATTGACTCATGGAAAGGAACGTTTCTTGTTACATTATAATTTTCCTCCTTTCTCAACAGGTGAAGCTAAAGCACAACGTGGTGTAGGTCGTCGTGAAATCGGTCACGGTCACTTGGCTTGGCGTGCATTGAAAGGACAGATTCCTGCTGACTATCCGTATGTAGTACGTGTCGTTTCAGATATTCTTGAATCTAATGGTTCTTCTTCAATGGCTACTGTATGTGCCGGAACATTGGCTTTGATGGATGCGGGTGTGAAAATCAACAAACCGGTTTCTGGTATCGCTATGGGATTGATTAAGAATCCGGGTGAAGAGAAATATGCTATATTGTCTGATATCTTGGGTGATGAAGATCACCTCGGAGATATGGACTTCAAGGTGACTGGTACAAAAGATGGTATTACCGCCACTCAGATGGATATTAAAGTAGACGGTCTGTCGTATGATATTCTGGAACGTGCTTTGAATCAGGCAAAAGAAGGTCGGATGCATATCCTTGGTAAGATCACTGAAACAATCTCTGAACCACGTGTTGATTTGAAAGACCATGCTCCTCGTATTGAGACGATGACTATCCCGAAAGAATTTATCGGTGCTATTATCGGCCCGGGTGGAAAAATCATTCAGGGTATGCAGGAAGAAACGGGTGCTGTAATCACTATCGAAGAAATCGGTGGAATCGGTCGCATCGAGGTTTCCGGAACAAACAAGAAGTGCATTGATGACGCTATGCGTATGATCAAAGCAATCGTTGCTGTTCCTGAAATAGGTGAAGTGTATAAAGGTAAGGTTCGCTCTATCATGCCTTACGGTGCATTCATCGAATTCTTGCCAGGTAAAGATGGTTTGCTTCATATCTCAGAAATTGACTGGAAACGTCTCGAAACAGTTGAAGAAGCCGGAATCAAAGAAGGGGATGAGATTGATGTTAAATTGATTGATATTGATCCGAAGACAGGTAAATTCAAACTTTCAAGAAAAGTTTTGATGCCAAGACCGGAAAAGAAATAAAGAAACGAATTGTTTCTCATAATTAGATGGCCCGATTACTTTAAGTAGTCGGGCTATTTTATTTACATATGTATCTTGTTTTGTCAGAATAGTACTAAAAAGAATCGGAAAGTACCCCCATACTTCCCGATTCGAAACAGTCAAAAATCGACCTTAATCAATTTATTAACTTAACACGTTACAAAGATATGAGAAAATTTTCTTTGGAATGGCTTTTTACTCAAAAAAGTTTAATCGTAGAGTAAATAATGTTGTTATGGAAGCTGTTTTTAGGTTAGCGAGAAGGCGGGTAAGGACTTTTTCTTCGGTTATAAGACCGATTTATAGGTTATATAATATTCTTTTCTGAATTGCTTGCTTGAATGACTTTCCCCGGACGTACATCTGGGGAATCCCCACATGTACGTCTGGTACTACCCAGATGTACGTCCGGGGATATGAGTTACTTATAAATTTGTATTGGAAGTTCGCCTTTTAATGCACTTAGAGCATTCAATGCCAATGCTTCCATTTCATCTTCTCCGGGATAGACATATATAGGGGCCAGGAATGCAATACGTTTTGTCAGGCGGGAGACTACATAATCGGAGTAAGCAATACCACCTGTTAGAAGGATCGCGTCTATTTTTCCACAAAGTACAGTAGAGGCGGCGCCAATTGCTTTAGCAATATTATAGATCATGGCATCTATTACTAATTCTGCTTTCTTGTCACCTTTTTCTATGGATTGGATAATAGCAGCTACATCTGTAGTACCTAAATGGGCAGTAAGTCCGGCTCGTCCCGAAATGCGTTTTTTTAGTTCGTCTTTGGTGAACTGACCACTAAAACATAAATCAATTAACTGGCCTGCAGGAAGTGTTCCTGCTCGTTCTGGTGAGAAAGGACCTTCACCGTCTAGTGCATTATTGGCGTCAATGGCACGTCCGTGCTGGTGGACTGCTATAGAAATCCCCCCTCCCAAGTGACAAATAATCAAATCTAGACTTTCATAGTGGGTATGTTGTTCCTGAGCGAATCGGCGTGCAATTGCTTTTTGGTTTAAAGCGTGCCAGATGGTAATTCGTGGCATTAATGGAGACCCAGTGATACGGGCTATGTCTTCCAGTTCGTCCACTACTCCAGGGTCAGCAATAAATGCACGACAACTAGGTAAAGAAGAAGATAGTTCATCAGCAATTAATCCTCCCAAGTTACAGACATGAGTACGCATTGCGTGTAAGGTATCGCGTTTCATCGCATCGTTTACTTCGTATACACCACCGGGAATAGGCTTGACTAGACCACCGCGTCCGACGATTGCATCGAATGCGAAAGGTATTCCGTTAGCTTCTAGTTCCTGAAGTACCAGATTCTTCCGAAATTCGAATTGATCTATCACTTGTGGATAGGCGGATAATTCTTCCACTGTATGTCGGATATTGCGAACCAGAATCGGAGTTTCGTTTTCGTATACAGCTATTTTGGTGGAAGTAGAACCGGGGTTGATTGCTAGAATCTTCATTAATCTTGAATTTTAAATTATGAATTCGGATGAATTTGTTTTCTGCATTCGCAGTCTCCTGATACTTGTAGACAAGCCATTGCAATACTATAATATTTAGATAACCCAGAGTCACTGCGTGACGGAAGTACCACCGGACAGATAGGGCCTTGTAATAATCCTGCCATTTCTGCTTTCGCAAATAATGATACAGATTTATAAAATGCATTGCCTGATTCGATGTTTGGGAAAATCAGTACATCTGCCTGTCCGTTGATAGGAGAAACAATACCTTTGATATCTCCGCTCGCTTGTTCACAAGAGGTACGCACATCGAGTGGACCGTCGATAATGACATTTCCAAATTCTCCGGCCTCGGCTAATTCCACAATATTCACATAATCCAGTGAATGTGGGAATTTAGCACTTACTTTTTCAGTACAATGAATCAGTGCGATGCGTGGTTGATCGATGCCAAAGTGGCGACAGGTGCAGATGGAATACCAAATCATTTCTATTCGTTGTTGTAATGTAGGGCGTGGAATTACGGCTGCATCCGAAAAGAATAGTAACTTATGGTAAGTTGGGATTTCCATAACAGCAAGATGAGTGAGGATTTTGCCTTTAGGTAATAATCCTTTCTCTTTGTCGAGTATAGCATGGAGTAAATTATCTGTATTAATAATACCTTTCATCAGAATATCTGCTCCGCCTTCGCGTACAACACGTACAGCTTCACGTGCTGCCTCGTCCGGATCATCAATGTGAATTGTTTTCACATAGTCGGGATATTGTTTGAGAGTGGGGAATTTATTCAAGATGGCAGAGTCACCAATCATAAGAAATTCTGCAAATCCTTCCTCTAAGGCACGGGCAATGGCATATTCTGTATTGGCATCATTGGCGCAAACTACTGCTATTCGTTTTCTATTGCGTTGTTTCTTTAGATGGGCTGTTAATTGGGCAAAACTTTGAATAGGTTCCATAACGTTATGTTTTTAGCAAATATCTGAAAAATGATTGAAAAAACAGGCAGAATGATCTTAAAAAAATCATCCTAAATATAACATTTTGCTATATTGTATTTGTTTTTAAGGTCTGATATACGTAGAATCGTTTTTTCGTGTATTTTTGCAAAAGAAAATTCCCTGAAAACAAAATTGATATGAAACATTATACAAGTCTCTTATTTATTAGCTCATTGCTCTTTTGCTGGATGTTCATATCTTGTAAATCGACTCAAAGACTTACGGACTGGTCGCTGGTGTGGGAAGAGAATTTTAATCAGAAAAAAGGTTTCAATGAACAGGTATGGAGTAAAATACCTCGTGGAGGAGCTGATTGGGATAATTACATGACAGACTTTGATTCCTGCTACGCAATGCGTAAAGGAAAATTGGTGTTAAGGGGTATTGTCAATCACACGCAACTCAATGACACAGCTCCTTATTTGACTGGTGGTGTTTATTCGAAGGGGAAAAAAGTTTTCTCCGATGGACGCATTGAAATTCGGGTTAAGTTAGATCCAGCGAAAGGAGCTTGGCCGGCTATCTGGATGTTGGCCGAGAATGCCGATTGGCCGGTAGGAGGCGAGATTGATATTATGGAACGTTTGAATCATGATTCCATTGTTTATCAAACGGTTCATTCTTATTATACTTATACGTTAGGTCTAAGAGAATACCCTAAGTCAGGTTCTAAAGGGATGATAGATCCGGATTGCTATAATGTATTTGCGGTTGAAATGTATCCGGACAGCCTTTCATTCTATATTAATAATATACATACGTTTACTTATCCCCGCATACAAACAATAGAGAAAGGTCAGTATCCATTTAATCAGCCTTTTTATTTGTTGATTGATATGCAATTGGGCGGTTCTTGGGTGGGGACAGTCGATCCTAAAGAGCTTCCGGTGGAGATGAAAGTAGACTGGGTACGTTTTTATCAGCAAAAATCAATAAAGTAATAATATGGATATTCAATTCCCTTCCTTTCTGCAACGAGGTGATAAAGTGGTGATTATTTCTCCTTCCAGTAAAATTGATAGTCAATTTCTAAAAGGAGCGAAGAAACGTTTAGAGTTGTGGGGACTGAAAGTTGCTATGGGAAAACATGCCGGAGGTTCTTCCGGACGCTTTGCCGGAACGATTAAACAACGTTTGAAAGACCTTCAAGATGCGATGGATGATCCGAAAGTAAAAGCAATCCTTTGTAGTCGGGGAGGATATGGAGTGGTACATTTAATTGATAAAATTGACTTTACCGGATTTAGAGAACATCCTAAATGGTTACTCGGATTCAGTGATATTACCGCTTTGCATAATCTTTTCCAGAAAAATGGATATGCTTCGTTGCATTCATTGATGGCTCGCCATCTCACAGTAGAGCCGGAGGGTGATCTTTGTGCCGGTTATCTGAAAGATATTTTATTCGGAAATCTGCCCGAATATACTTGTGAAAAACATAAGTTGAATAAACAGGGAAGTGTGCAAGGAATCTTGCGCGGAGGAAACATGGCAGTAGCATATGGTTTGCGAGGTACTCCTTATGATATTCCTGCAGAAGGTACTGTGCTGTTTATCGAAGATGTCAGTGAGCGTCCCCATGCTATTGAACGCATGATGTATAATCTGAAGTTGGGAGGTGTGCTGGAGAAACTGTCAGGATTGATTGTCGGACAGTTTACCGAATATGATGAGGATCATTCGTTAGGTAAAGAGCTGTATGCTGCTTTGGCAGATTTGGTGAAAGAATACGATTATCCGGTTTGTTTTAACTTTCCTGTAGGCCATGTCACTCATAATTTACCACTAATCAACGGAGCAAAAGTCGAGTTTACAGTTGGTAAGAAAAATGTGGAACTAAAGTTTATTTGTTAATAATCTATTCCATTTGAACGATACTGTGATGAAAATGACTAATTTTGAAGTCTTAACATAAAAAGATGACAATGAAAAAGAAAGCTATGATATTATTGGGTAGTACTTTCTTGTTATTCTCCGCTTTTTCTTGTGGGGGAAATAGCAAAGCTGGAAGTACAAACAATGTAGAGAGTGTAGGGGTGGTGAATGTACCTCAGTTTGATGCGGATAGTGCGTATTTGTATGTGAAAAGTCAAGTTGATTTTGGTCCCCGAGTACCCAATTCTAAAGAACATGTAGCATGTGGTAATTATCTGGCTAAACAATTAGAGACATTTGGCGCAAGAGTAACCAATCAATATGCCGATTTGATTGCTTATGACGGGACTTTACTGAAAGCGAGGAATATCATAGGCTCTTATAAACCTGAAAATAAAAAAAGAATTGCTTTGTTTGCACATTGGGATACCCGCCCATGGCTGATAATGATCCGGATAAGAAAAATCATCATACTCCTATTCTGGGTGCAAATGATGGAGCAAGTGGAGTAGGAGTTTTGTTGGAGATTGCCCGATTGATTAATCAGCAACAACCGGAGTTAGGCATTGATATTATCTTTCTGGATGCAGAAGATTATGGGGCAAGTGGAGGTAAAGAGGAATCATGGTGTTTGGGTGCTCAATATTGGCTCGTAATCCACATGTAGAAAAATATAATGCTCGTTTTGGTATTTTACTTGATATGGTTGGAGGTGAAAATACAATGTTTTTAAAAGAATCTCACTCTGAGCAATATGCGCCGGATATTAATAAAAAGGTATGGAAAGCCGCTAAGAAACTGGGGTATGGGAAAATGTTCATTGATGAAAATGGAGGAGCTGTTACGGATGATCATTTGTTTATAAACGAACTTGCACGTATTAAGACAATTGATATCATTGCTTCTGATCCGGAAGGAGGTTTTACTCCGACCTGGCATACGATCAATGATAATATGGATCATATTGATAAGAATACTTTGAAAGCTGTAGGACAAACAGTATTGGAAGTAATCTACAATGAGAAATAAATAATTTATCAGTACCAATTCGCTAATGTACCTGATTACTTTTATGTAAGTATGTATGCGAGGCTATTAGTGTATTGTTATATTGCCAATTTAAATAATTATTTTATATGTCAATAAATGAATTGCAGGACGAAGTTATTGCTGAATTCAGTGACTTCGATGATTGGATGGACCGCTATCAACTGTTGATCGACTTGGGAAACGAGCAGGAACCGCTTGATGAGAAATATAAAACAGAACAGAATCTAATCGAAGGTTGTCAGAGTCGTGTGTGGCTTCAGGCAGATGACGTGGATGGTAAGATTGTCTTTAAGGCAGAAAGTGATGCGCTGATCGTAAAAGGAATAATTGCTTTACTTATTAAAGTTCTGTCCGGACATACAGCCGATGAAATTCTAAAAGCTGATCTTTATTTTATTGATAAGATTGGTTTGAAAGAACATTTGTCGCCTACACGAAGCAATGGTTTGCTTTCGATGGTGAAACAGATACGCATGTATGCTTTGGCGTTCAAGGCAAAGGAGGGAAGATAACCTAATGATATTTAGTTAACCAATAAAAAAGTAGATTAAGTTTTTTTATCTTAATCTACTTTTTATAATATAATGGAGTACAATAGGTTAGTTTATATTCGTTTCATTCCATGGATAACCAACAGTTGTCCGATTCATCAATAGGATAACTCCTGTCAGTACAAGCAATGATACAATACAAGTAATCAGATAAGGAGCTCCAGTGATAATTTCGTCTATATATTTAGCTTCAGGAAATTTTGCGCTCAGATAAAGAGACATTGAATTATTGAGAACATGTATAAGAATACAAGGAATCAGACTTGCTGTTTTATAATAAATCCATGTTAATAGTATTCCGATTAAGAATGCGGGAAGTATCTGAGCCGGATTGATATGAATTATGCCAAATAGAAATGCTGAAAGAAGAATGGCTTTTGTTGGATTATACTGTTGCAGTAGGGCCTTGGTGATTGCTCCACGAAATAGTAATTCTTCAAATATAGGGCCAATAAGTGATATGACAAGTATTCCAATCCAGTTAGATTGGAGAATCTCGAAGGGGAATTCCATGATATTAGGAATCCATTTCATTAAGTCGGTGATAGCGGATACTACAAAAGTACAGGAAAGAATTGCCAGCACACTAAGAAGCAGATAAGAACCGGATACCAGTGACCAGGTTGTTTTTTGTTTGCTGATATAGCCGGCTTTCCATAAATATATAAGCATCATGAGTTGTCCAGTTAATTGTGCTGGAATTATAATCATGTTCATCAATGCTTCATTATTTAAACTTCCAGTGGTTATTATCTGATAAATTACACAAGGAATCATCACTAAAATTGGAGCGACAATCTGTGCAATAACGAGGTATAATAAAATTAGTTTGATTGCAGTTCTCATATTTGTTATATTCTTTAGTCTATGAATATAGACAGTATTTAGCTTAATATAGCTTCTACTTCCTTGGCATCTTTATGGAGTTCTTCAATTAACTCTTCAATACTGTCGAATTTTAATTCGGGACGTGTTCTTTTTACAAAAGTAAGCCTTATGAATTTATCGTAAATATCCGAGTGGAAATGTAGGATGTTTACTTCAATAGTCCGGTTAGAACCATTATCGATAGTAGGACGTACTCCAATGTTCAACATTCCCATATAAGTTTTCCCATCAAAAGTCACCCAAACAGCATATACCCCGTCTGCAGGAATTAATTTATCGGGATTATCAACACTTAAATTAGCTGTCGGAAATCCTATTTTCCGTCCTACCTGATAACCGCCTACGACTGTACCATCCAGAAAATATTCATATCCCAGACAACGGGCAGCTAGATCGACATCCCCTTGATGAAGCAGTTTCCGAATAAGTGAAGAACTTACTGTTATCTTTTGGGCATCATTAGTTTCTATATCATCCGTATATGCAATAGCACGAACTACTTCAATACCAATAGATTGGCCATAACTTACATAATCTTCGAATCCTTCACTTCGATTATGTCCAAAACGATGATCGTAGCCTATAACCAGACATTTTACCTGAAATCGTTCTTTCAATAATCGTTCCATAAACTTCAAGGCTGTCAAACTGGAAATCTCTGGAGTGAAATCAAGCATCAGGCAATAGTCTACTCCGGTATCGGCTAACAAATTGATTTTTTCATCCGGAGTTGTTAGTAATTCCAGACGATAATCCGAATGCATCACCTTACGAGGATGAACGGGAAAAGTAACTAAGGCAGAACGCAAACCTTTGATTGCCGCTATCTCTTTCACTTGTTGAATCAAATAGCGATGTCCGATATGTACTCCATCAAAAAAACCGATGGTGGCTACACATGGCTCAGGAATTATAGCGTCTGTATCACGTATAATCTGCATAGTTACAAAATTACCTTTTTTTATTGAATAAATGGCTCCAATCTTCACCGGCTTTTGGAGTATAGGTCGAAATTCCCAATTCCTGAGCTATTTTACAGTTTATATCAGAGTCGTCGATGAAGAAAGTTTCTTTAGGGTCAATATCTGCGTCTTCGATGACAGCTTTAAAAATCTCCATTTCGGGTTTGATCATTTTCATTTCAAAAGAGAGATAAGCCTTTTCGAAGTAGTCTTCTACTTTGAATGTGCGGTAGGGGAAAGCATTCTCACAAACCCATTTCCAATGGATAGCATTCGTATTACTGAGCAAGTAGACTACATATTTCTCGCGAAGTTTCAATAAGAGTTCAAGCTTATAGGTCGGTATATCCACAAGAAAGCTATTCCAGGCAGTATCAATTTGCTGATCACTGAGCGCTTTCCTCATCATTTCGCGAACCCCATTGCGAAATTCAGCAGAAGTAATCATTCCTTTTTCATGTTGCATGAAGATTCCCTGTTGATGATAGAAATTCAGTAGAGAATCGACATGTTCACATCCTAATTTTTTAAAATTGTCAATACAACGTTGGCGGTCTAGATTTATAAGTACTCCACCAAGATCGATAAGGAGATTTTTGATTCCTTTACTTCTCATTTTTCTTTTTGTGAGTAATACGTTGAACAAGGCGGATAAGTTCTCCAACCCATAACACCATGGACGAAACGCTTATAATACAAAGCCAGGTTTGCCAGTCGAGCGGTGTTGTACGGAATACTGCTCCTCCGAATTGTACAATGAGGAACTGACCGGCTAAAATGGCTAAAATAATTAACTCCATACCATACGATTTGGAAATCCCTTTGAAAGCAGAATCGGTAGTACCGAATACACGGGCATTGAAGAGATTCCAAAATTGAAGCATGACAAAAAAAGTGAAAAAGATAGTGAGATTTTGTGCATTCATACCTTGAGGAGTATGATCGAAATAATAGATCATTCCAAGCAATATGATGAGGAAGACAGAACCTACACCTAATATATTATGCTTCATTGCTTTCGTGATGATAAAATCACTGCTACGCCGAGGTTTATCCTGCATTACAGTCTCGCTGGGAGGAATAGACGCTAAAGCTAAAGCGGCAAAGGTATCCATAATAAGATTTACCCATAACATTTGTGTAACGGTTAGGGGTAGTTCTGTACCGATGATGGAGCCTAGCAGTACAATTAACAAAGCAACAAAGTTAATTGTCAACTGGAATACGATGAACCGTTGGATATTTTTATAGAGTGAACGTCCCCACATAACAGCAGTTCCAATGCTATTGAACGAGTCATCAAGCAGTGTGATATCACTTGCTTCTTTGGCTACGGAAGTTCCTGTACCCATTGACAATCCCACTTGAGCATGATTCAAGGCAGGTGCGTCATTCGTACCATCTCCTGTTACGGCAACTACTGCTCCTTTTTGTTGAAGCAACTGCACCAGGCGTTGTTTGTCCGTAGGACGTGCACGTGACATGATTTTGAGGTCCATGATACGTTTCAATGCCTCTTCATCACTTAATTCAGCAAAGGCAGCACCTGTTATCCGATTCCATTCAGTGTCTTTTTCAGGATTCCATAGTCCGATTTGGCGTGCAATCTCTGTTGCAGTTCCCGGAGTGTCTCCGGTGACAATCTTAATACCGATACCGGCTGATTGGCATTTAGCTACGGCAGCAGGTACATCCGGACGTATAGGGTCTGAAATGGCAACTACACCTAAAAAGTTTAAGTCATTGGCAGAGACAAGCTCTGTGCAGTCATTCGGCTCATTTTCTCCTACTATTTTGAAAGCAAAACCGAGAGTACGCATTGCCATGTTCTGATAGTTCAGTAACTGTGCTTCTACCGTAGAGCGATATTCTACTGCATCTACCCTACGTCCGTCCAATATAACTTCTTTGCATTTGCCGAGAACGATTTCGGGAGCTCCTTTGATATAGAGTATTTTCTTTCCGATAATCGGTGATTCAACAAGTGTAGCCATGAATTTGCGTTCTGTAGAGAACGTTAATTGGTCAAGTATATGTACCTTCTCTCTGAGCTCCAAATAATTTTTTCCTTGGCTATTGAGCCATAATAATAAAGCAACCTCAGTTGGATTTCCTACTCCTTTAGCTTTTCGCCATTTGTAGTTTCTTCAAGGAAAGCAGTTGAGTTTGCACTAATTCCTTCTACAATAAGAGTACTGATATCGTCATCAGATAACTGACTATTATTTTTGATTCCATAAAAGTTTGGCTCATATACTTGCATCTGGTTTTGAGTCAAAGTACCGGTTTTGTCTGTACAAATGACTGTAATTGCACCCATTGTCTCACAAGCGTGCATCTTTCTCACCAGGTTATTAGTGGAAAGCATACGACGCATATTCAGCGCCAGACTTAATGTAACACTCATAGGCAGACCTTCCGGAACAGCTACAACGATTAAGGTAACTGCCATCATAAAGTATTTCAGTGTCCGTTCCAAAACAGGAAGCCATTCATGCCAACCGTTGAGTGCACTGAAATCATAATATAACAACACATCTTTTACAAAGAATATAAGGAAGGCCAATCCTGCAACTGTAAATCCGATCTTTCCGATTAGGTTAGCAAGCTTGGTTAGTTGGATGTTTAATGGAGTTGGTTCAAGATTCTGTTCTGTGCTTTGACGGGCTACTTTTCCAATCTCCGTTGCATCTCCTACATGTAAAACACGCATTGTTCCGTGACCGTCCACCACTGTTGTTCCACGCATAACCAGATTAGAAGCATATGTTGCTTCTTCATCAAAATCAGCTTCAACAACTGTTTTATTGATTACCGGCTCACCGGTAAGGTTGGATTCGTTAACTTGTAGAGAAATGGCTTCCAGTAATTTCCCGTCTGCAGGAATTTCCTCTCCTGTTTCCAGAATTACAATATCTCCCACAACAATATCTTTACGAGGAACTTCTTGAACATGCCCGTTTCGGATAACTTTGACTAACGTCTCTTCATTAACGGCATTTAGCAGATCGAATTTTTTGTTAGCATCGTATTCGAAAAAGAAACCGATACCTGTAGCAAGCAGAATTGCTGCAATAATTCCGATAGTTTCGGCATACTCATTTTCGATGATAGAAATAATCAGCGAAAATACAGCGGCTATTAATAATACGCGTACAACAGGATCTTCAAACTTTTCGAGATAAAGTTTCCAAAGAGATGGACGCTTAGGAGGTGTTAGCAGGTTTACACCATTTTTTTCCCTGCTTTGTAGGACTTCCTTATCAGTAAGTCCTAAATGATTAGAATCATCTTTTATTGCACTCATGCAGATACATGCGTTTAGTTAGGATTGCAAAAATACAATATTAAATTGTGATAAGATGTTTAATTAAAATTTTTTATGAAGTTGCAATTGTTCACTGTGGTTTGCCGCATGAACTATAGGGGATCGTAAACCAGAAAGTAGAACCTTCTCCTTCTACTGAATCTACACCAATTGATCCGTCTAACTTTGAAATTATGGTTTTAGCAATAGAAAGTCCCAACCCTGTTCCCTTTTTATCCTTGTTTAATTTTACAAAGCGTTCGAATACATTCGGTAACTTTTCAGCCGAGATCCCAATTCCGGTATCAGTGACATGGAAATAAAGTTCGTTTTCTTTGGCTTCGTAGCCAATGCAGATACTTCCTTCTTTTGTAAATTTGATAGCATTGGTCATGAAATTGGCGAGTACTTGTGAGATGCGGTTGTGGTCTGTTTGTATCAGACAGGAGGGGAGAGGAGTCTCTGTCAATATCTTTACGTTTTCTCCGGTTTCTGCTATTCTCATCTGGAAAAGTTGTTGTAACTCGGAAATTAACTGATTGATATCCACTTTGGTATGTACGAATTCGAGAGTTCCTGCTTCTATTTTCGACATATCCAGAATATCGTTGATTAGTTGTAATAGCAGTTCGGCATTCGTCTTGATTATTTTTTGATATTGTGCCTTGTCTTCTGCATTATTGGTCGCTTCCAGAATTTCAGAAAATCCCATGATAGCATTTAGCGGAGTACGTATTTCATGACTCATGTTTGCTAGAAATACAGATTTTGAAATATCGGCTTTTTCGGCTTTATTTTTAGCTTGTACTAATGCTTTTTCTATTTGTTTTTGATGAGTGACATCATGTACGGTAATTACCATTTTTTCTTTTTCGTCAAACAGAAGATATGCTCCGGAGATAATAGCATCACATTCAACAGTTTCGCTATCCGATGTAACTACATTTAAAGTTGCTTCTAAATTGGTAAAACTCTTTTTCTGATCGAAAGCCTCTTGAATGGCGTGGCGTATTGGACAAGTACCACAATAAACATGTGTACCACAGCTCCTACGGCAGATAGTGCGTTGCGGCATTGCAATAAATCGCCGACTCTTTTTCTGTCCAGACTTTCCAATACTCCTGTTAGTTGGTAATAATTGGTTTCTTGTACTTTAAAATCATTATCTATCAATAAAATAAAAGCATGTACATTTCTTAATATAGCGTTCGTAATATGGTGGGTATGCCTCAACTCTTTGGCGTCTTGGAGTAATTGCTGCTGCATGTAAAGGCGTTTTCTTCGTTCCCACAAGAGAATGCTTAGCAGGACGAGACATATGGCAATGAAGATAAATAGCAATGTTGTGTGCATGATGTATTTTGTTCGGGATGTGATTACAAAGATACCTTTTTCCTTTTTATAAAAAAAGGAATCTGAACAATTTGCTTATATTTGTGTTATATTATATAGAAAACCAATAAAAAACGAACAGTATGAGAAAATACATTTGCACGGTTTGCGACTACATTTATGATCCTGAACAAGGCGATCCGGATGGTGGAATTGATCCAGGTACAGCGTTTGAAGATATTCCAGATGATTGGGTATGTCCTCTTTGCGGAGTAGGTAAAGAAGATTTCGAACCGTATGAAGAATAAAAGAGAGAAATAAAGATTCTGTGAATTGAATTGGTCGGGTATGTATGGATAACATATCCGACCATTTTTATCAAGTAGTTTTGAATATTATTTTGCTGCTTGTCCTTTCAATAAAAGTCTTTGCTAAAAAAACAATGCGCTTATTTATAAATGTATATATAAAAACAGGGTGTTCGGAAACGGACACCCTGTTTTTATGTAAAATGAGAAATTCATTATTCCATTATTAAATTAAGGGATTTTTTTCTCTTTCACATCACTACTCGCTTCCACCACATTAACCACATAGTCACCGAGCTTTTCACATTCGGCAATAATATCCATGTAGTAAACTCCCATTTGATAATCATATTCTTTGTTGTTTACATCCAGAATATTCTGATTTTTCAGTTGGTTGCGGTAGTTATTAATTTCATTCTCAATATTAAAAGATTTATTGATATCAATGCTTTGATGTTCCGGTTTTTCTACCACTACAATCATTTGTGAAAGAGCATCGCTTGTTAGTTTCATCATAAAATGAATATGCTCATATTGTTTTTCCGTAAAGTCTTGGTTGGTTTGACGTTTCCGGTTGATGGTACGTGCCAGATTGTAACAACTATCACCAATACTTTCAATTTCAGTAACTTCACGTAGCATGGCGCGAATCTGCAACTTACTTTCAGAGCTTAACCGTCCTTCGGAAACTTGATTCAGATAATTGGCTATTTCTAACTCCATGTTGTCACTGATATTTTCGTATTTCTCTACTCTACTGAATAACTTATTGAAGTCGTCATCTTTTTCGGTATGTAGCAGATCTTGAACCATTCCAAACATACGATGAGTACGTTCAGCAAACAGATGAATCTCCTTACGTGCTTGGAGAATAGAGAGTTCTGCCGTAGAAAGCATACCACCTGTGATAAACCGGAGACGTGGCTCTTCGTCTTCATCTTTCAGATGTATTAAAGCACATACGGTGCGTTCTATGAATTTTACAGCCCAAATCAATATAAATACATTACAGATATTGAAGATGGAATGGAAAGCGGATAATTTATAAGATATAGCCACTTCAGGATTACTTGTCTGAAAGAATGTATCTACAACCCAGTTTACGAACTGCATAAAAGGATGGAAGATAATCAACACCCAGATGACGCCAAACACATTAAAAACAAAATGGGCCAATGCTGCTCGCTTAGCCTGTGTGTTGGCTGTTAATGCAGCAAGATTGGCCGTGATCGTAGTTCCGATATTTTCACCTAATACTAGTGCTGCTCCCAGTTCGAGGCTGATCCAACCGTTGGCACACATAATTAAAGTAATTGCCATGGTAGCCGCTGAGGCTTGCACGATCATGGTCAGAATAGTACCGATGAATAAGAACAGTAAAACAGAGAAGAATCCCATGTCTGTGTAGTTCTGTACAAAAGCGAGCATTTCCGGGTTGGAGTTTAAGTCGGGTGCATTTGCTTTCAGATAAGAAAGCCCCATGAAAAGAAAAGAAAAACCGAAAATGAATTCACCTATGGATTTACGGTTGCTCTTGCCCGAGAAGATAAGTGGCAAGGCGATGGCCAGAAGAGGAAGGGCGAAAGCAGCCATATCAACTTTAAATCCAAAAATAGAGATAATCCAAGCAGTAACTGTAGTACCGATATTGGCTCCCATAATTACGCTGATAGATTCAGCCAGAGTCAGTAATCCGGCATTAACGAAACTCACGACCATGACCGTCGTTGCTGATGAAGATTGGATAAGGGCTGTGATTAACACTCCTGTTAATACTCCCGTTACCCGGTTGGTGGTCATTGCCGTCAGAATACTTCGTAGCCTGTCACCCGCGACTTTTTGCAAGCCCTCACTCATTATTTTCATTCCGTATAGGAAGAGTCCTAATGAACCTATGAGCTTTAAAAAATCATAAAAAGAATATTCCATCTATAATAATTTTAGTAGTTGTTTGTTCTCTATCTGATTAATATAATGTATATTTAGTCCCACATATTCACCTTTAAACGAACAACGATGAAACAGATGTTACAAATATGTTGCAAAAATAATAATATTTATAAAGAATTCCCTATCGGAAGCTCACTCTTGGATATTTATTACGGTTTTAATCTTAATTTTCCTTATCAGGTAGTTAGTGCCAAAGTGAACAATCGTTCCGAAGGACTTAACTTCAGAGTTTATAATAATAAAGACGTAGAGTTTCTCGATGTACGTGATCAGTCGGGTATGCGTACGTATGTCCGATCCTTATGCTTTGTCCTGTATAAAGCCGTTACAGAGCTATTTCCGCAAGGGAAACTGTATGTAGAACATCCGGTGTCTAAAGGCTATTTCTGTAATTTGCGTATCGGTCGCCCTATTGAACTGGAGGACGTAACGCGCATCAAAAGGAGGATGCAGGAAATTGTAGAGGAAAACATCTCTTATCACCGGGTTGAGTGCCATACGGCTGAGGCTGTACGCGTATTCAGTGAACGGGGAATGAATGATAAAGTGCGATTACTCGAAACATCCGGTTCTATTTATACCTACTATTATACATTAGGCGATACAGTAGATTACTATTACGGAAACCTTTTGCCAAGTACCGGTTATCTGAAACTATTCGATATTGTGAAATATTACGATGGGTTACTTTTGCGTATTCCGAGTAAAGAGAATCCGGAAGTATTGGAAGACGTGGTTAAACAGGAAAAAATGTTGGAGGTATTTAAGGAACATCTCAATTGGAGTTATATCATGGGACTTAACAATGCCGGTGATTTTAATCTTGCATGCGAAGTGGGGCATGCTACGGATTTGATTAATGTGGCAGAGGCTTTGCAAGAAAAGAAAATAGCTCAGATAGCCGATACGATTTTTCATCGGGGAGAGAATGGAAACAGGGTGAAACTTGTGTTGATTTCCGGTCCTTCTTCTTCCGGAAAAACCACCTTTAGTAAGCGACTTTCGATACAATTGATGACAAATGGGTTGAAACCGTTTCCGATTTCATTGGATAATTACTTTGTAGACCGAGAAGATACTCCGTTGGATGAACATGGGAATTATGATTATGAATCTTTGTATGCGCTCGATTTGGATCTGTTTAATCGGCAGTTGCAAGCTTTGCTTCGTGGAGAGGAAGTGGAATTACCTCGTTTTAACTTTGCACTTGGTAAGAAAGAATTCAAAGGCGATAAACTGAGAATTGAAGAAAATACAATTTTGATTTTAGAAGGAATTCATGCTTTGAACCCGGAACTGACTCCTCATATACCCAATGAGAAGAAATTTAAGATATATGTATCTGCTTTGACTACCATCTCATTGGATGATCACAACTGGATTCCTACCACAGATAACCGATTGTTGCGCCGTATTATTCGTGACTTTAATTATCGGGGCTATTCTGCTCGTGAGACAATTTCTCGCTGGCCTAGTGTACGTGCCGGAGAAGATAAATGGATATTTCCTTATCAGGAAAATGCAGATGTAATGTTTAATTCCGCTTTACTATTTGAGTTTGCAGTGTTACGTTTGCATGCTGAACCTATTTTGACGGGTGTACCCCGTAATTGCCCGGAATATTGCGAGGCATATCGCTTGCTGAAGTTCATTAAGTATTTTGTTCCGGTGCAGGATAAAGAAATTCCACCGACATCGCTACTTCGGGAATTCTTGGGAGGAAGTAGTTTTAAATATTAGGTAAAGAAAAATGTTCTCAAATGAATTAGCAAAAGGTATATTATTTAGGATTATTTTTTACCTTTGCAGTAGAAACAAATACTATGATTTATGAAAATATGGTCTTTATTTTGGGTTATTATTTTTAGTATCAGTACAATAACTAAAGCAGAAGAAGTCTCTGACAGAGCGACGGAATTGATGAAAATGGGACAAAGTAGTCTTGAACAAAAAGAATATGTCAAGGCACGCTATCTTTTTAAACAAGCATATTCTGCATTTTCTTCTCGTGGAAATTATGAAAAAGCCGTTCAATGCGGGATTCAAACTGCTGAGCTCTATGTTCGGGAGAACTATTATAAGGAAGCATTTGAGCTTTGTCGGGATATGAATCAGTTGATTGCGACTGGTGCAGAAAAGTTACATAAACCTTTTTATGACTTACAATTTCTAGTCACCAAAGAAAGGTTGAAAATGTATATCAAACTGAAAGCTACTGCACAAGCTAAGGAGCAATTGGCTAAGTTGGATGAAATAGCCGGTTTGGCAAAAACTGATTCTTTGAGTGAGGAACTTCTGTACATTCAGGCTGAGTACTATTATACATTTGGACTTAATGCTCAGGGAGATGCATGTTTCCGAAAGCTTATCAGTCAATATAAAGAAAAGAAGAATTACGAGAAAGTAAACGAGTGTTATCGGAATTTGATAGAAATCTCCAAGAAATCAAATAATACTGCATTGGCTTGTCGTACTTACGAGAATTTTATATTGTGGACAGACTCGGTTAAAGCATTGACTGCACAGGATGAACTTAATGTTCTTAAAAGAAAGAACGAGGAAAGTTTGAATATTATTACAGAGAAGGATGACTCTTTAGCTGTGAAACAATATATAATAATAGGACTTGGTATATTTGCCGCTGTACTTATTGCTGGCTTGATCCTGCTTGCTGTTATTTGGCTTCGTTGTGTCGTTAACAATAAGAAATTAAAGAAAAGTATAAAGGTTGCCAATGAGCATAATGAATTAAAGACGCAGTTTATTACCAATATCTCGGCACAGATGGCACCGGCTTTGGATACGTTGGAAACTTCGGCTGGGCGTATCTCTGAAAAAGCATTGCAGGAGGGACAACAAATGCAATTGCAGGTAGCTTCATTGAAGAAATTCAGTGATGATATACAGGAACTCTCCTCTTTGGAAAACTCGCTGACAGAAATATATGAGTTGCGTGAAGTCAATGTCTGTACATTTAGTGAAGCGGTTATGGCAAAGATTTCAGGATTATTGCAACCGGGAGTTACTTCAGTAGTGAATGCTGCCAAATTGCAAATAAAAACGAATCCTGAACAGTTAGAACGAATTTTAATTCATTTGTTGAAAAATGCTGCTTACTATACTTCCGAAGGTAAAATAATACTTGATTTCAAGAAAAGGGGAGCACATACACATCAGTTTATAGTGACTGATACTGGTTGTGGAATTCCTGAAGAACTGAAGGAGAATCTCTTTAAACCTTTTGCTGAAATAAAGGATCTGACACAAGGTGACGGGCTGGGATTGCCAATCTGTTCTCTGCTTGCTACTAAAATGAATGGAAGTCTGACACTGGATACTACCTACACCAAAGGAAGTCGGTTTGTATTGGAATTACATGTTTGATTGAAAAATAAAACTGATTAATGGTATAGGGACTATTTCAAAAGTTTCAAAGTACTTTGATATTTATCGTATTTCGATAAATAATTATCGTTTTTCTTTTGAATATTACCAGAAATATGTATTTTTGCTGGTAGAAAAGGAATCTTAAAGATAAACGATTATGGGAATAAAATTAAAATTCAAAGGATTAAAAAGTAAGTATGCCGGAGTTGGAATCGTAGTATTCATTGCTGCTTTAACTATTCTGCAATGTCTTGTTTACAGTATCGGGATTTTTAAAGAATTGCATAACAGTACAGTAAATTATGCATCAGTAGGAATATTAGTTTGTAATATCGTATGTTTGCTTTTTATTTGCATACAGATTTTCCGTATCGACAGCCGTAATTTATTGACTAAAAAGACGGCTGGAATTGTAACAAGTTGCGGTATAATTATTATTTTATGTATGTTAATTCGTGGGCGTCTGTTCGATCATACTATTGAAGCGGTAACAATACAGACATATACAGTTTATCAGGATTGGTTATTAATTTATGTAATTGGTTTCTTAATGATATTCCTTGGAAGTATCATAAGAAAAGCTGTAAATATTAAGGAAGAGAATGATTTAACTGTTTAATTGATGATGCTATGCCTATTATAGTAAATTTGGATGTGATGATGGCAAAGCGGAAAATTTCGCTTAGCGAGTTAGCGGAAAGAATAGATCTGACTCTTGCGAATTTGTCTATTTTGAAGACAGGAAAAGCTAAGGCAATACGCTTTTCTACTTTAGAGTCTATTTGTGAAGAGTTAAATTGTCAGCCGGGAGATATATTGGAATATCGACCTGAATAATTGGGCAAGGTAATTGTTTTCGGCAGAATGAGCCTATCATGTAAAAAGCGATTAAAGAGTATTTCTTATAGCGGGAAATACTTTTTAATCGCTTTTACATGGTAATTCTTGTTTTTTATCTCAATGTCTCCACTTCTTCCGGTGTTAAAGGAATCTTTTTGCCCAGACGACGTGCGCCGGTTTCTGTAATCAGATAATCTTCCTCGTTGCGAATACCACCAAAATCTTTGTAAGTTTCTACTTTATCATAATTGATGAAGTCGGTAAACTTCCTTTCTGCCTTCCACATATCAATCAATTCGGGAATAAAGTAAATACCCGGTTCAACGGTATGCACAAATCCTGGTTCTAGTGGAATGGCCAAACGTTGTGACTTGCGACCGAATTGTGTACTCTTGGGTTGTCCGTTATAACCTACCCAAAGTTCTCCCAGATTTTCCATATCATGAACATCCAGTCCCATCATGTGTCCCAATCCGTGGGGATAAAACAATGCGTGAGCTCCTTCATGGACCGCATCATTCGTATTACCTTTCATTAATCCGAGTGTTTTCATTCCGTCTACCATAACATGTGCGGACAATTCATATACATCCATATATGGAATGCCCGGACGAAGAGCTTTTACTGACTCCAGATGCATGGCATTTTGAATCTCATAGATTTCACGCTGACGGGCTGTGAATTTCTTGTCGGCAGGGATGGTAGATGACATATCCCCGGCATATCCCGATTCCACTTCCGCACCGGCATCGATCAAGAATAAATCACCCGGTTTAACTTTATTGCCATGGTAATGATTATGTAAAGTCTGACCATTGATCGTAGCAATTGTTGCAAAAGAAAGTTCGCAGTTGTTTGCTTCCGCAACCCGATTCATTTCTGCTACTACTTCATATTCATACATTCCTGGACGGAGCACTTTCATGGCGGTAATGTGCATATCTGCGGTAACATCACAAGCCTTTTCTATTTCTACGATTTCTTCTTCCGATTTATAACTACGTTGAGCGATTACGGCACGAATAAAAGGGATAGAACCTTCCTGAGATGCAGGAGGAATACCTAACCAATCCATCAATTTCAACTTATGTTCGGGACGGTAAGGGGGTAAATAGTGAATTATTTTTCCTTTTTGCACACATTTGTCTAGGTAGTTTGCAATTTCAGCGGATGGCATTATTTCTTTAATCCCAACCCGTTCACATTTTTCATGTAGAGTAGGTTGTGATCCCATCCACACAATAGCATCAATAGATAATTCATCACCAAATATGATTTCTTTATCATTGTCGATGTCAATGATAGCCGAAAGACCGGCACACGATAGCCCGAAATAATAAAGAAAAGTTGAATCCTGACGATAGCGGAAAGTGTTGTCTTCATAATTCAGCCCACATTCATCGTTACCTATAAATAATAATACTCCGGAGCCTAATTTCTTTTTCAGCAGGGCTCTGCGCTGCATATAGGTTTCTTTGGCAAACATACTGTCCTAATTTTAAGTTCGTGCAACAAAGATAAGGAATTTTGTGTTATAGGATTAAAAATAATCCCTGTAATCTGTGTAATCTGTAGTTAAAAAGTTACTTTTGTAGCGATAAACAGTAGAAAGCAAAAATAAATATGGCACAAGGTTCCCGTCAAATACAATCGCAGGCGCAACAGCAGATACAAACGCTCTCGCCCCAGCAGATTCTGGTCGTGAAATTGTTGGAACTTCCCGCAGTAGAACTGGAGGACCGTATCCATGCTGAGCTATTGGAAAATCCAGCACTTGAAGAGGGTAAAGAAGAGACTGCTACGGACGATTATGCCGATGGCGATTCTTCGGAAGATGGAATGGATAATGAAACTAACGATTACGATTCTTTGAGCGATTATCTGACCGAAGATGATATTCCCGACTATAAACTTCAGGAGAACAACCGTTCGAGAGATGAACAGGCGGAAGATATCCCGTTTTCCGATTCCACTTCTTTTTATGAAATTCTGAAAGAACAGTTGCGTGAACGTAACCTGACCGAACATCAGTGTGAACTGGTTGAGTATCTGATCGGTTCGCTGGACGATGACGGTTTGTTGCGTAAATCTTTGGAAAGTATAGGTGACGAATTAGCTATCTATGCCGGTATCGAATCTACTGAAGAGGAACTGGAAGAAGCATTGTGCATCTTGCAAGACTTTGATCCGGCTGGTATCGGTGCCCGTTCGCTTCAGGAATGCTTATTGATACAGATCCGACGTAAAAAAGAGGAGGATAAGAACTCTGATCCGCTGTTGGAACTGGAAGAACGCATAATTGAGGATTGCTACGAGGAGTTTACCCGGAAACATTGGGAAAAGATGATAAAGAAGTTGGATGTGGATGAGGATGAATTTAAAGAAGCAATTTCAGAGATTACTAAGCTGAATCCACGTCCGGGTGCTTCGTTGGGAGAGACTATCGGAAGAAACTTGCAACAAATTGTTCCGGACTTTATCGTGGAAACATACGATGACGGGACGATTAATCTTAGTCTGAATAACCGGAATGTTCCTGAACTTCGTATGAGTCGTGATTTTACTGAAATGGTGGAAGAACATACCAAAAACAGAGCGAATCAATCTAAGGAATCCAAAGAAGCCATGATGTTTCTTAAACAGAAGATGGATGCGGCACAGGGATTTATTGATGCCATAAAACAGCGTCAGAATACATTGATGACTACCATGCAGGCGATCATTGATCTGCAGCGTTCTTTCTTTCTCGAAGGTGATGAGTCATTGTTGAAACCGATGATCCTGAAAGATGTTGCTGAAAGAACAGGGTTGGATATTTCGACTATCTCTCGTGTGAGCAACAGTAAATATGCGCAGACCAATTTCGGTATCTATCCGCTGAAGTTCTTCTTTAGTGATGGTTATACAACAGAAGACGGAGAGGAAATGTCAGTTCGTGAAATCCGTAAGATTCTGAAAGAATGTATTGACGGTGAAGACAAGAAGAAACCGCTGACAGATGATGAACTGGCGGATATACTAAAAGAAAAAGGATATCCCATAGCTCGCCGGACGGTAGCTAAATATCGTCAGCAATTGAATATACCTGTAGCGCGACTTAGAAAATAACTCATAAATCAAAATAAAGTTAGAGATGATGGATAAAGAGAAAGAACATATCATAGCAGATAAGACTATGTTGCGGGTAGCACGCATTACTTCAATGGTGTTTACCCCGTTTTCCATACCGTTTCTGTCATTTCTGGTATTATTTCTGTTTTCTTATTTGCGCATTATGCCATTACAGTACAAATTGATTGTGCTGGGTGTTGTTTATTGCTTTACCATATTGACGCCTACTATTACTATTTTTCTGTTTCGCAAGATCAACGGTTTTGCCAGTCAGGAATTAAGTGAACGTAAGAAAAGGTATATACCTATTCTGTTAACGATCATTTCGTATGTATTCTGTCTGTTGATGATGCGACGGTTGAATATACCTTGGTATATGACAGGCATAATACTTGCTTCTCTAGTTGTATCTGTGATTTGCATTATTGTAAACATAAAATGGAAGTTGAGTGAACACATGGCAGGAATGGGTGGGATTATCGCAGGATTGATATCTTTTAGTGCTCTTTTCGGTTATAATCCGGTGGCATGGTTATGTTTGTTTATTCTGATAGCAGGAATACTGGGCTCTGCACGTATTGTGTTGGGACACCATTCTTTGGGTGAGGTGCTTTTCGGCTTTATTATAGGTTTTCTATGCGCCTTTGTGATTCTTCATCCGGTGTATAATTTATTATTCCGAATCTTATTATTTTAAAACAGTATAAATCCTAAAAAACTAATTATTATGAATTTTCCACAGAATTTGAGGTATACGAACGAACATGAGTGGATTCGTGTAGAGGGAGATATTGCTTACGTAGGTATAACAGACTATGCTCAAGACCAATTAGGAGACATTGTATTTGTTGATATTCCTACTGTAGGAGAATCGCTTGAAGCAGGCGAATCTTTTGGTACGATTGAGGTAGTGAAGACTATTTCCGATCTTTTCTTGCCGGTGGAAGGCGAAGTGCTCGAACAGAATGAAGCACTGGAAGAAAATCCAGAACTGGTGAATAAAGATCCTTATGGTGAAGGCTGGCTGATTAAGATGAAACCGGTTGAACTGAAAGATGTGGAAAATTTGTTGGATGCAGAAGCATATAAAGCAGTTGTGAACGGATAAACTCCTTGCAACTATAGCGCATTGATAACAATTTGTAACTAGTATATAATATGAATCCAATTGTAAGTATCATCATGGGTAGTACGTCCGACCTTCCTGTTATGGAGAAGGCTGCACAACTGCTCAATGATATGCATGTACCGTTCGAAATGAACGCTCTTTCCGCTCACCGTACTCCGGAAGCAGTGGAAGAATTTGCGAAAAATGCCCGTACTCGTGGCGTAAAAGTGATTATTGCTGCTGCAGGAATGGCTGCCGCTCTTCCCGGTGTAATAGCGGCAAACACTACATTGCCGGTGATCGGAGTGCCTGTTAAAGGATCTGTACTTGATGGTGTAGATGCGCTTTATTCAATCATCCAAATGCCTCCTGGAATTCCTGTGGCTACGGTAGCTATTAATGGGGCTATGAATGCCGCTATTCTGGCTATTCAGATGCTTGCGTTGAGTAATGAGGAATTGGCAAAAGCGTTTGCTTCTTACAAAGAAGGGTTAAAGAAGAAGATTGTAAAAGCAAACGAGGAATTGAAGGAAGTTAAGTACGAATATAAAACCAATTAAATGGATTTATTCAATTACTCCCGAAGGGAAACATCTGAAGTAAATATTGGGGCCGTTCCTTTGGGCGGTCCCAATTCTATTCGTATCCAGTCGATGACAAATACATCTACGATGGATACGGAGGCTTGTGTGGAACAAGCTAAAAGAATTGTTGATGCCGGCGGTGAGTATGTCCGCCTGACTACGCAAGGTATCAAAGAAGCTGAGAATCTGATGAATATCAATATTGGCTTGAGAAGTCAGGGATATATGGTCCCGTTGGTAGCTGATGTTCATTTCAATCCGAGAGTAGCCGATGTAGCTGCCTTATATGCGGAGAAGGTACGTATCAATCCGGGTAACTATGTAGATGCAGCCCGTACTTTTAAAAAACTGGAATATACCGATGAAGAGTACGCGCAGGAGATACAAAAGATACGCGACCGGTTTGTGCCGTTCTTGAATATCTGTAAAGAAAATCATACCGCTATTCGTATCGGAGTGAATCATGGTTCCTTATCAGACCGCATCATGTCGCGTTATGGAGACACTCCTGAGGGGATGGTAGAATCCTGTATGGAGTTTTTGCGTATTTGCGTGGAGGAACAATTTACGGATGTAGTGATTTCGATCAAAGCTTCCAATACGGTCGTAATGGTGAAGACAGTCAGATTACTTGTTGCCGTAATGGAACAGGAAGGAATGTTTTTCCCATTACATCTTGGCGTGACGGAAGCTGGAGATGGAGAGGACGGACGTATTAAATCCGCATTAGGAATCGGTGCACTGTTAAGTGATGGATTGGGGGATACTATACGTGTATCTTTGAGTGAAGCACCCGAAGCGGAAATTCCTGTTGCCCGTAAATTGGTGGATTATGTACTGTTGAGGCAGAATCATCCCTATGTTCCGGGGGCAGAAGCACCGGGATTTAATTACTTGTCTCCTTCGCGTCGGAAAACACGTGCCGTTCGTAATATTGGAGGAGAACATTTACCGGTGGTTATTGCCGACCGTATGGACGGGAAGACAGAGGTAAATCCTCAGTTTACTCCTGATTATATTTATGCGGGAAGGTCCTTACCTGAACAACGTGAAGTGGGCGTGGAATATATCCTTGATGCTGATGTCTGGAACGGTGAAGCCGGGACGTGGCCGGCATTCAATCATGAACAATTGCCATTCATGGGAACATGCAATGCTGAACTGAAATTCTTGTTTATGCCTTACATGGCGCAGACGGATGAAGTGATTGCTTGCCTGAAAGTTCATCCGGAAGTCGTTATTGTTTCTCAAAGTAATCATCTGAACCGATTAGGTGAGCATCGTGCATTGGTACATCAGTTGATGACAGAAGATTTGCAGAATCCGGTTGTATTCTTCCAGCATTATGCGGAAAATAATGCGGAAGATCTGCAGGTTAAATCGGCAGTGGATATGGGAGCTTTGATCTTTGATGGGCTTTGCGACGGGATATTTTTGTTTAATCAGGGTAGTTTGAGCCATGCTGTGATTGATGCAACTGCTTTTGGTATTTTGCAAGCTGGGCGTACCCGCACTTCTAAGACGGAATATATTTCTTGTCCTGGTTGCGGTCGTACACTTTATGATTTGGAAAAGACGATTGCACGTATTAAGGCAGCTACCTCTCATCTGAAAGGTTTGAAGATCGGTATTATGGGATGTATCGTGAATGGTCCCGGTGAAATGGCCGACGCTGATTATGGTTATGTAGGCGCAGGTCGTGGTAAAATCAGCTTTATAAAGGAAAAGTATGTGTAGAAAAAATATTCCGGAAGAAGAGGCTGTAGAGCGGTTATTGGAATTTATCCGGAATGATCGCAAAGAGATGGAACTTTAATTAGAATATTTTATTGTTAAGACAGGAATTGCCTTAAGTATGCTTATGGTAATTCCTGTCTTTTTTTTATTGATATATGTGCCTAAAAGGCTGTAATGAAATAGATATATTTAAAGAAAAAGTAATTATGGAAGATGAATTTAACTATCAAGCAGTGCCCTATGGATATACCCATTGCTTCAACACCCACTGTCCGAAAGGAGAGAAATGTTTGCATCATTTGGTAGCGATGCATAGTACCAACCAGTATCCTACGTTGTCGGTGGTTAATCCGAACTGTATTCCGGAAGATGCGAATTCCTGCCCTTCCTTCCACCCGATACGGAAGATACGTGTGGCTTGGGGAATCAAGCATTTGTTGGATAATGTACCTCATAAAGATGCGGACTCCCTTAAACGTATGATGCTCAATCATTTCGGACGAGGAGTGTATTATCGTTTCTATCGTAAGGAGAAATTTATTGCTCCGGAACAGCAGGAATATATACAACGTATTTTCCGTCAGAAAGGAATAACTGATCAACCTATATTTGACTCCTACACAGAAGAATTTGAATGGTAATTATCTGCCATCTTACACTGATATGCTGTTAATAGGTTGATTATTAGTTAGTAAATGGTGTGCAAGATACGTGTTGCAGATGTGTGCAAGATCCTTTATCTTACACACATCTGTTTTTTTTATGCAATCCTTGTAACGTGATAAAGAGTTCCGCGCCGGGAGCGTTTGCTAGGTATTTCATGTTTGTGGAGTACTCTCCCGAATATGCTTACCCGCTTGTTGGACAATGGGATAGCACTGTTTCCTTTGACTTCCTCCAGAATTTCTGCCGGTGATAACCATTCACCCTCTTTTTCTTCCGGGGCAGGGCGGAAATAACGATAAAACAATTGTTCTTCGAGCGACTGTTGCTCAAACTCACGGTTATTTTCGGTCATGATCCGCTCTTCGTTTTGGTCGAACCAGTAACGTTCGCCATGATCCAGTTCATACATCGCTTGTGCGTAAAGCTGTTCGTAATCGATGGCATGACTGGTATCTATTGTCTCCGTTACTTCGATACAGATAAAACGGCGGCTCCCTGACGGATCGGTCAGCAAATCCTTTTGATTGCTTGTGGCAATGAATGAAGCATAGCGGCGCATCTCTAATACTGCAGTTCCGTAAGGTTTACGCATATTTACTACTGGTTTTTGGAGAATATGTTTCAAAAATCCCTGTTGTGTATCGCTGATTTGATCAAATTCGTCAATATTAATCAACGCAAAGCGATTGAGAGATAACTCTGCATCTCTTTTTCGTGAAAAGTCGATGCTGTCTGTATAATAGGCTCGTATGGCAGGTGGAATAATACTCCGGCAAAATGTAGATTTACGCGTACCTTGAGCCCCGACCAATAAAGGAGATACATTGTTCGCATATTTTTTATCGGTTCCACGCCAATGAATTACCATGCTCAGAAACCAGCGGTGGAACAATTCTACCCAATACTGGTTCTGGCAGGGTACTGTTTGTGCCATTTCCCGGATACGGTCTTTGCGATCCCATGTTGGTAGATGATAAAGAAAATCTTCTAACGGGTTGAAAACCGGTACTCGGTTGGAGTAGATATATCGGCTGATGTCTCTGTCCCATAGTGGAATACCTTCGCTTTGTGCATCTAAGGCAATGCTGTTCAGTGCTCGTTTGTCAATTGGATTGAAATGAAAGCGGAATGAGTTCCGTTCACGATATTCTACTTCGCCTATCTGTGTGTTATAACGAAAGTCGTAGCGTCTTTTCATAAACTCCTCTGTTTGTAGCGCTAACAATTGTTCTTTTTTCAGTCCGTTTTGTTTACCGAAACCATTATAGTTATCATATATGTTTCTTATTAATTGGCGAATCAACGTTTCCTGACGGCGCAAGTAAAAGTGGAAAATGGTACGTTTCACTGTTTCTTCTTCCGGAATTCCCGAATGAAAACAGTTGATGGCGAGTTGTGTCACTAATGCTTGGAAGTCTTCTTCTCTAGGAAGTGCACCGTTGTTTTCTGCTTCATGGATTTCTTCCCGTGTTTTTCTCAATGCTGCTTCGAAAAGCATAAATACTGTATTTTCGGTATCATAACCGGGTACGGCTCGTGTTAATGGTGACTTTTCGGAATGTAGTGTTTCCTGATAGGACATTTCTTCGGGCATTCTTGTCGGTTGAGATAAATAAAAAGGTACAGCGTCTGGTCTGTACAATAGTTCCGGGTCGTAAGATAATCGTGAAAATTGTTCCAGCGTCGGCTCTTTCGGTAATATGTTGAAGGGGAGTTGAGGCTGATAACATTTTACGGCAAGCCGATAGGCATGTGCGTGGAATACTTCTGCTTCTTCCTTTTTCTGTGGAAGCGACTGATCCGGTCGGGTGAACCGTGTCCAGATTTTCACTGTCTTTCCGCTGGAACCGGTGAAAACACAATAGGTTTGTGGCTGTTGCCAAGCCTGTTGCTTTACTAGTGTGATTTCTGATTTGCCTGCTAGCGGACCTACTGTTATTTCTACTATTCCATTATAATTTTTCAACTGTTTTCCGGCTTTTGTCCTACGGAATTCTGCAGCGGGAAGAATCTTGGGTAACTTATCTGCATCGTAACAACGTGTATCGGGCAGGGCATATCGTAACATTTCTCTGAATGTAGATACCGGTTGTGGCTTTGTCTCAGTTAGTGTCTTTTCTATCCATGTTTCTATATCCAGGGTAGTTACTGCAGTCGTTTTATCCTTATCTCTTAATTGTGTGACTTTCATTATTGTTTATTTTAAATATCCTATAAAGGTAGCTATACTTGCTCGGTCTGACAATAAAAAGTAAGGTTTTATTTGTTATTTCCTGCTTTTCTTTTGTTTCTTTCATCAGGTTATTAAGGCCTGACAATTGTTACAGCTCTTATCAATTCGTTGAACACTTTGTTTCAATCCTTTGAACACTTTGTTTTATACTGATAAAACATCCTGTTTTGATAGTTTGAACATTCTGTTTTAAGTATTAAGAACACTTTGTTATATAGCGAGAACACCTTATTACAAATAGGTAAACACATTGTTTCAAGCGTACGAACACACTGTTTTGTGTGTTGTTATGCTCCATTTATGTGGTGAATTCTTTTGAAATTAATAGGTGTGTAGGATAATAGTATCTTGCACCTATCTGCAACAGCATCTGCAACGCTGTAATATGTTATCTACTAGATAAATAAGTAGATATTGTTGCAGATGCAAGATGTTTTGTATTTTACAAACTTATATGTAAGTAGTAGGTTTATTGAAATCTGTATGTGCTTTTATTCTTGCTGGAAACTTCTTATAGTTGGAAATATACTTTCTTCAACCACTGCACGCATCGCATGATGATGGATGTGTGTTTAGGGCTTTCCTGTTTTTCTATATGTTTCTTTGTTGCCTGTTCCTGTACCACCTGTTCTGTTTCATGCATTATTTCCAATTTGTACTTTGTATACCTCTTTTTCTCTTTTAAGATATATTTACTTGATCAGATAATTTCTTGTTTTCCAACTCTAGTTGGTGGTATTGTCTATCATAATCCAGAACCTTGTTTTTTAGCATATTCCGTTCATGTAACAGTTGAATATTGACAGACTCTTTCGCGGTGAAGGCTCCATTATTTACCTTTTTATTCAAATTCCATACAGCCCGATTGAACTCCTGTCCGGCTTGTTCGGGGCTCATACCATGGGCGGCTGCAACATCTTTTAATTTATGTCCGTTCAGGATCGAACAAAAGACTTCACGCTTTCTATCGTTAGTGATCTGTAATGATAACGCTTTTACTACCACCGGATATAAATTGAAACATTCACTCTGTAAACGAATGTATAATTCTGCTTCTTCGTATTTGAGCATCTCGCGTCGGATAGCTTTATCCGCATTTTGGATTAGTTTTTTAAGATTAGTTCTTTTAAGCTCCAACGTTTTTTCTAGGTCATCCATATCGTTTTTATTATTTTGATTGTCTTTTTAAATACGACTAGGTGTCTGTGTGTTCTCTCAAAAAATGGGGAGACTGGAAAAAGAAAGAGGCACAGGCGCTGTTGCCGTTTCACTATTTGTATAGAGGTGTTGGCCTTACCTTCCAGCAATAGTGATAAACAACAGACGTCCATGCCGATTTTATGTATAGGAATGCTATATAACAATTGGCATGGAATATCTGTTGTATCACTTCTCGCTGTTTTTAAAGGGCCAACTTTCTATACTGAGAAGTAATACGTTTATATTCCAATAATTATAAAAACTCCTTTCTCTTATGCTCACGTCGCGCTGATATGGGAAAAAGGTATATGCAAAGATAAGTATTTTTTCTAAAATCTATACGAAAAGGGAGCGTAAATCAATTGTTTACTCCTTTTAATAAAAGGAATTCAAATATTATATGTTGAATAACGGTGTTGTTGAACTGCATTTTGTTATTGTTGTACTTTATACAGTAATGATTATTATTTTATTTGTGTACTGGTTATGAGATAAATAATGGATGTGTTAGTACTTTTTTTATTCTTTATTATAAATATATAGGAAGTTATTGAACGGTTAGCTATTTTCTCTTTGCTATTTCCTTATGTAAGTGCTTGTTTTATAACTTTTCATCTTATTATACTTATTGTTTATTCTTTAGGATTGTATTAGTTAGTTAAACGATGTCAATACACTAACTTATTTATTATTTTGCGGAATATAGTTAGTATGTTTGTGCCATTCAATACTTTTTTAGTATAAATAAAAGAAAGGGGTGTTTGCTAGACGCAAACATAT
>NZ_BAKK01000019.1 GCF_000614145.1 Bacteroides faecichinchillae JCM 17102
AATATGATTCATTGAAATTCATTTTTTTACTGCTTACTGCGTTCTATTTTTGCACCGGAAACAAAAAACAATGTGTTATGAATTTCAAAGAGAAACTGTCGTTTACGGCACAAAAGAGACTTTCTGATATACTTTTTATCTTTTATGCAGGAGGAGCGGCACTGCTATCTTACTCATTAGTTTATGCACTTCGTAAACCGTTTACAGCTGCTACATTTGATGGCATGGAACTGTTTGGTATGGATTATAAAATAGCAACCAGTATCATCCAGATATTCGGATATATGGTATCCAAGTTTATCGGAATCAAACTTATTTCTGAACTAAAGAGAGAGGGCCGCCTGAAATTCATTCTTGTATCCATTTTGGTTGCTGAACTCTCTTTAGTTCTTTTTGGATGTTTACCTCAACCATTCAATGTATTGGCGTTATTCTTTAACGGGCTTTCTTTGGGATGTATGTGGGGTGTCATCTTTAGTTTCCTCGAAGGAAGGCGGGGGACCGATCTGTTGGCTTCCCTTTTCGGCTGAGTATTGCGGTCAGTAGCGGTACGGCTAAATCTATCGGACTTTTTGTAGTCAATACCTTGCATGTCAGTGAATTCTGGATGCCAGCTCTGATCGGTGCAGTAGCATTGCCACTGTTGGCAGGATTAGGTTATTTGCTCGATCATCTTCCCAAACCAACTGCCGAAGACAAAGCATTACGAGTGGAGCGGACCACCTTAAATAAACAGCAACGTTGGGAGCTCTTCCGTAGTTTTGCGCCTGTACTGACACTGCTTTTCTTTGCCAACCTTTTCCTGACCGTACTTCAAGATGTAAAAGAAGACTTTCTTGTGAAAATAGTCGATGTGAATGCAGCGGGTTTCTCTTCCTGGATATTTGCCAAGGTAGATGGAATCGTGACTCTTATCATTCTGGTAGTCTTTGCATCGCTGGCATTGATGAAAAGTCATATTAAAGTGCTTTCCACTCTCTTGATATTAGTCATTGTCGGAGCTGTCACGCTTAGTTTCGTAGCTTTCAATTATCACACCTTACAATTATCTCCGCTAGTGTGGTTATTCATCCAAAGCCTTTGTCTCTATTTCTCTTATCTCAGTTTTCAGACTATTTTCTTCGATCGTTTTATCGCCTGTTTCCGTATTAAAGGGAATGTCGGATTTTTCATCGCTATGGTCGATTCCATCGGATATACAGGCACTGTATTGGTATTGTTGTTCAAAGAATGTTTTAACCCCGACCTTAATTGGCTCGAATTCTATAATACCATGGCGGGTACGGTAGGTATTGTCTGTTGTGTTGCCTTTAGTATCTCCCTCATATATTTGATTCAACGTTACAAAAAAGGAAGATATGAAGCAACTGCCATAGCTCCTCTGATCGACGAGAAGGTATGGTTAAAGAACGGTACAGTAAGGAAAGAGGAAGTATTGTCTTACTAATGAAGAATAGAATAATAAACAATTTACATATAAGTAAGAATGAAAAAGATTGAATGTATTATTATGGACTGGGCAGGTACGGCTGTAGATTATGGATGTTTTGCACCCGTTGCTGCTTTCATTGAGGCATTTGCCGGAATAGGACTGTCGATTGATGTTGTACAAACTCGTAGACCGATGGGATTGCCCAAGATTCAGCACATTCGTGAATTACTGTCAATGCCTGAAGTAAATGAACAATTTGTCAATCGTTACAAACGTGCATGGGCAGAAGAGGATGTTGTAGAGCTGAATCGTCTTTTTGAAAAGCACCTGTTTGCTTCGCTTGAGAATTATACTGATCCTATTCCAGGAGTAATTCTTACTTTGAATAAGTTACGTAGCGAAGGTCTTAAAATAGGTTCTACTACCGGATATACCTGCGAGATGATGGATGTAGTACTTTTGGCAGCTCAGGCAAAAGGGTATTATGTAGACTATTGTGCTACTCCCAATCTGCTCCCATCCGGACGTCCTGCTCCTTATATGATTTTTGAGAATATGACAAAGCTTGCTGTATCATGCTTAGATACGATAGTGAAGGTAGGAGATACAATCGCAGATATTAAAGAAGGTGTGAATGCTAAAGTTTGGAGTGTAGGTGTGATTCTTGGTAGCAACGAAATGGGGCTGACTGAGGAGGAAACGAAGGCTTTGTCTGTTACAGAATTGGAAGCGCGTATTGAAGATGTCAAGGAGCGAATGTTTGCTGCCGGAGCTTCCTACGTCATCCGTACAATGGAAGAACTTCCCGCTCTGATTGAGACAATAAATGCAAGGCTTAATTAATCTTTGGCTAATGTGGCATTTGTTTGAAAAATAATTAGTGTATGAGATTTATCTTTCAAAATATAAACTTTCTAACGAACTATATTCATTCACATTTAAACAGAAAACGATTATGAAACCATATTTACTATTAACTCCCGGACCTCTCACTACTTCAGAAACTGTAAAAGAAACCATGATGACCGACTGGTGTACATGGGATGAAGATTATAACCTGGGTATCGTACAAGAATTGCGTAAAGAATTGGTAGGCATTGCCACCAAGAATACTGAAGAATACACTTCTGTCCTTTTGCAGGGAAGCGGTACATATTGTGTGGAAGCAGTATTAGGAACTACTATTACCTCAAAAGATAAACTGTTGATTTGTAGTAACGGAGCCTATGGTGACCGAATGGGAAATATTGCCGAATATTACCATCTGGACTATGATATGCTGGCATTTGAAGAGACTGAATCCATCTCTTTGGGGTATCTAGATGACTATTTGAGTAATAATTCGGATATTACCCACGTAGCATTTGTACATTGTGAAACGACTACCGGTATCTTGAATTCGATTAAAGAGCTGTCACATATCATCAAGATGCATGGCAAGAAGTTAATTGTTGACTGTATGAGTAGTTTTGGAGGTATTCCAATTGATGTAGAAGAATTGAATATCGATTTCTTGATCAGCAGTTCAAACAAATGTATCCAAGGAGTACCGGGATTTGGCTTTATCATAGCCCGCCGTTCGGAACTGATACGTTGTAAAGGCATTGCCCGTTCCCTCTCTTTGGACATTTACGACCAATGGGAAACGATGGAAAAAGGGCATGGGAAATGGCGCTTTACCTCTCCGACTCACGTTGTACGTGCTTTCAAACAGGCATTGACAGAACTGTTCGAAGAGGGTGGAGTAGAGGCACGCTATCAACGTTATTGTGAAAATCATCGTATCTTGGTAGAAGGTATGCGTTCTCTCGGATTCCAAACATTATTGGAAGATAATATTCAGTCTCCTATTATTACTTCTTTCCTTTATCCTCATGAAGATTTCAATTTCAAAGTATTCTATCAGGCGTTAAAAGTGAAAGGATTTGTAATCTATCCGGGAAAAATCTCCAAAGCAGATACTTTCCGTATCGGTAATATTGGCGATGTTCATCCGGATGATTTCCATCGTCTGGTAGAAGCAGTACACGAGACGAAGTATTGATTTGTTAGATAAAAAACTAAGAATGAGGATAATGTAAAGGATAGAGTACGTTGTATTATCCTTATTCTTAGTTTTCTATTTTAGAGTGGAATGATAGAAGATAAATAATCATCATTAAAGTATTCTTTTCAGTCTTTCTAATATTAATAGACGTAATTGTAAGTTTCGGTTCGTTCTACATGTAGGTTCGTTTCATTCCATAATTGTGGAACGAACTGACTTTGGTTACAAATGTCAATAATTTGTGCAGTGAAGAAATAACTGATTAAGTTACTTACTGTCTCGGTCTTACATGGTTGTTATTTCAACTTTATATTGTTGTCTCAGTCTTAAATTATTTGAGAGTAGATGGCTGTGACAATCTTAAGCTACTGACAATTGCTGCAAGAACAGCAAATACACTTCCCACGACCAGACAAACGGAAGTGCTCCGATCTTGAATAACAAAGCTGAATATCAGTGCCACAATCGTAGTTCCGGAAGTCTGCCCCAATAATCGTGCCATCCCCAACATACCACTTGCTCCCCCAGAACGATTGGTTGGTGCAGAAGAGATAATTGTACTATTATTAGGAGTTTGGAACAGACCAAATCCTGCTCCACAAAGCATTAAACGTAAGATAATGCTAATATCGGATGAGGCGGTAGTCAGGCTTGAAAGCGAGAATAGTCCGATAGCAAACAATGCCATACCAATACTTCCAAGTATTCCCGGATGAATACGTTCCACCAAATAACCTGCTAGCGGAGCAGTAACAAGTGTTGCCAAAGGCCATGGAGTAAGTAAAAGCCCCGTCATCACTTCACTATGTCCTAACGTATTTTGTAGGAAAAACGGAAGAGATACCATTGCCGACATTTGAGCGATAAATGAACAAATAGACGTCAGAATAGATAAACGGAAAATGGGTATTTTCAATAAATCCAATGGAAGCAACGGAGTCGTTTGAGTTAATTGCCGACGTACGTAATAATTGCCGACGACTGCCAGCACAATCAATTGAATAAAGAGAAAATCCATCTTCTCATGATGTGCAAAACCATCCAATGTATAAATAAGTAAACCGAAAGTCAATGCATTTGCTACCGCACTGATTGTATCAAACTTCCGTTTTGTCCGTTCTTCCTGACGAGGGAGATATTTGATACCCAAGACTAGTGCGGTAATCCCCAAAGGTACATTAATGGCAAACAGCCAGTGCCAAGAAGCTATCGACAGAATACCACTTGCTACCGAAGGTCCTGCGGCAGCCGATATTGCCACTACCATTGCATTAATCCCCATCCCTTGTCCTATTTTGTTTTTCGGATAGATATAGCGTAACTGTGCAGTATTTACACTAGTAATAGCTGATGCACTGAATCCTTGAAAGATACGGGCAATTGTCAGCGTCCAAAAAGAATCGGACAGTGCACAAATCAGTGAAGTAATGCAAAACAAGCCAATTCCTGAAAGAAAAACTTTTCGGTAACCGATGATTTCTCCAAGCGAGGAAAAAGATAATAGAGAGACGACGATGGCCAACTGATAACCATTAATAATCCATGTCGTCACAGCGGGAGAAGTCCCGAAGTCATGCGAAAGTGTAGGAAGTACGACATTGACTATATTGATATCAAGTACCGACATACAGAGAGCAAAACCGACGGAAACCACTGCCCAGATTCGTCTTGGCATTGGTAATCCGTCGGTTTCGTCTATTGGAGTTGGGTTGATTGTTTGTACCATAAAACTTATTATTCTAACACTAATTGTTGGTGCTATAAAAGTAAACAAAACAACGATACAGCTGTTTCTGTATTCTTTGAAAAATAAGTTTTTTTAGCGCAGAACTTATCCTGCTACTTTTGAGCCCTCATGATAAATTATTTCAATCGCAGTATCCGTTGATTGCTACTTCCTCGAAATTCAAGATAAGGAGAGAAGAGAGACTGATCGAAACGACCATCTACCAACACATCTATATAAGGAAGAACTGCATCCAGTTGAGGCTGTGATTTGATTTCCTCATACGTGTATCCTGTATAACACCATACGTTCATTCCGGTTTCCTCCTTTACTTTTCTCACAAGCTGCAGAAATGCTTCTGGATTGTAGAAAGGATCTCCTCCGGAAAAAGTGACTCCATCCAGCAAAGGATTTTCTTTAATCTCTCGAATGATCTCACCAATACGGTCTTCTGTCAAGAACTCTCCTACCGTTGGATTCCAACTCTCTGGATTGTGACAACCGGGACAGTGGTGAGAGCAACCGGCCAGATAAATAGAGTACCGAATGCCTTCACCATCTACAATTGTTTCTGGGTAAGTACCTAATAAATACATTTAATTATGTTTTACTCGATCCATTTCCTCTGCCCGTTTAGCTGAGTTCCAGGAACTTAAATCTCCAGTCAGATAGCCAGTGATACGTCGCATGCGGAGAATACTTTCACTTTGGCATACAGGGCATTTGTCAAAGATCACACCTTTATATCCACAGTTGTGGCAAGTATCTACCGGATGATTGATAGAACCGTAGCCAACACCTTCGTCGTGCATCACTTTGACGATTTTGACGATAGCGCGAATATTCTTCTGTGCTTCTCCATCCAGTTCTACATAAGTAATATGTCCGCCACGAGTGATAGCATGAAATGGAGCTTCACGTTTTACTTTCTCTACTATGCTAATCGGTTCTTTCACATCCACATGGAAGGAATTGACATAATAGTTACGATCTGTTACACCTTCAATCTTACCGTATTTGCGTCTGTCCATTTTGGTGAAACGTCCCGAAAGACCTTCGGCAGGTGTGGCAAGTACAGAATAGTTGAGGTTATATTTAGCTTTATATTCGTCTGCTACTTTGTTCAATTCCATGATGGCTTCGAATAACGTATCCCATGACTTCTGGCTGTGCCCATGTCCTTTTCCGTAAAGTGCAACCATCGCATTATGCCCACCGATGAAACCAATGCCGAGAGTACCGCTACGAAGAACGTCACCTACTTGTTCGTTAGGATTCAATGTAGCACCACCTTTCCAAACATCGTTACCGATCATAAAAGGGAACTGACGTGCCAAAGCAGTACGTTGATATTGATAACGTTCGTAAAGCTGATCTGCTACCAGCGTAGCCATAGAATGTACAGACTCTATAAAAATATCTTTTGCTTTCTGTTCGATAGCGTCTTTATTGCGCTCGTCGTCTACCAGACTCTCCGCTTTGATACGTGCCTCAATAGCCAGACGAGGCATATTCAGTGTTGTGAACGAAAGATTACCACGCCCCAAAGATGACTTTTCACCAGCTACATTCTCGAATACTCGGGTACGGCAACCCATTGTTGCCAACTCATAGATGTAACGTTTTGGATCTTCTGCTTTCCACTTCTCGTTTTGGTTGAATGGTGTATCCAGAAACATAAAATTTGGAAAAAGGGCCTTTGCGGTAGTTTGACAAGCCTTTAGTAGTAAGTCAAAGTTTGGAGCCTCATAATGTTCCTTCATTGCTTCCTCGAAGTTTTCCGTTTTCATTACCTTTTCAAAGTCCTTTTCCGAATAAGACACACCATCTTTCACTTTAAAAATCTGAATTGGGAATACAGGAACCTCTCCACGTGTTCCGAGTCCTTCGATGGTTGCTTTCAGTAATTCTTCAATTACCATACGACCTTCGGCAGAAGTATCCGTACCGTAGTTGATGGAACTGAACACTACCTGATTACCACCGCGGGAGTGCATCGTATTCAGATTATGGATAAAACCTTCCATTGCCTGGTGGGTATCTTTCTGTGTTTGCTGGTAAGCTTTATCGATAATACGAGCAAGGTGTTCTTTGTCTATATTAATTTGAAGAGCAGCCAGTGAAATACGTAATGTTTCACGCTCCAGTTCGCTTGATTTGATAGAAGGGAGATATTCTTTAATAAGTGTTCGGATCGATTTTTCGTTTACTTGACTTCCATTCTCCATGTTTACATAGAAACTGATGAGTGACGCCAGATGTTTACGAAATGATTTAGCTACCCCTTTTGCCATGAAGAAGTCAAAAGCAGGAATAGCCTGGCCACCATGTTGCTCATTCTGATTGGTCTGGAAAATAATAGTAGCTAATGTGGCATAACTCTGAATGCTTTGCGGTGTACGAATGCTACCGTTTTTGGTGCGAAACCCCCGTTCAAAGAGATCGTCCATATCATATTGGATGCAAGTCGTCGTCTTGGTAGGATAGTAATCAAGATCATGGATATGAATATCTCCCAACTGATGTGCTTCTGCAAAGCATTTGGGTAATAGATACTTATAGGTATAGTCTTTTGTTACTTCCGAAGCAAATGTCATCATCTGTCCGGCAGGAGTATGACTGCTCATATTAGCATTACTCAGATTTACATCGTTCTTGTCGATAGACACGATACCATCCATTACCTGCTTCATCTCAGTTTTCTTGTCCCGTTCCGTATTCCGCCATTCGCGATAGATAATATACTTTTTGGCGACTTCCGGGCGAACCTTCATCAATTCCTTTTCAACCAAGTCCTGAATTTCTTCCACTGTGATGGTAGGAGACACAAACTGACTGATTACATTCATTGTGATGTCAGCAATCAATTGCTGTTCATCCCGAATACCCGTTGCACTGAATGCTTTACTAATTGCATTCTTGATTTTACTAATAGAGAAATCTTCTCTCTTACCATCACGTTTGATGATACAAATTTCCGCGTAGTTCATAACTTTAACTCCCGAAAGTTTTAATTAAACATTGATTTGATTAAAAGTAGAAATGAATCGGAAATTGATAAAAGAATAACTGAGCCATGATTCTATCAGCCATTTTTTCATTCTTCATTTTTTATTTTTCACTCTTCATTTCTAAAGTTCCGGCAGGTCTTCTGACTTATCCCTCCCTCGCAGCGCCTTCCCACATCCATTGACGGATACAGTGACATTTGTGTGCGGATTCTTAGAGAATTACAGCAGCGGGTACTGTCGCTGATTTGCACAGCGTTCCCTCATGACTAAACCTCTTTTTAGTTCCGAAACTGGATACAAAGATAAAGGTTTAAGTGATAGCCCGGATGACTTTTAACATTAAATTTGGGGAAACTTTTCTTTCTTTCTGATACAGAAAGTTTTCCGTTTGGGAAAACTTCTAAAGAATAATTTTTTGGAAAATATCTTATTTCTGATCTTTGTAGGCTTAAAATAGTGGTTTTGAATATAGAACTGTGATACTGAGTGTATTTTCTTAAATATAATCTGATATCTTTTGGGGGTATAAGGATCTTGTTTAAAGCGTACTCTGTTTAATTAATTTTCGAATTTATGTAAACTACATAACGCATAAGAGAACTAGAAAGGGCTGGATTCCTTGTTTGAAATCCAGCCCTTCTTTATGTTAATAAACAGCTACTTTAGCTTACCATTCAATAGCCTGATCCTCGTCCGGAATCAATGGGTTGATCTGGCGTTCATTGTCATGGAGCCTTTTACTTCGTAAGTCATCGGATACTTCTTATTAGAAGTAACATCTGTATATTTATAACTCAACTCTAGTGTAGTAAGATGACGTTCCATATATTTGATGGTTTCGTGTTGAACGACTCTTTTTTCGTACGTACACTCTCCCAACGGTTCAATATTGGTTTTCTTTTCTCCAATTTCATCTGGACTACCATATACTCTCAACTTTCCTTTAATAGTTCCATCCGCGTCCTTTGTGCCTTCTTGGAACTCCACAAACACTTTATATCTGGAACGTTCCTCGTCTTCTTTCCAAGTGGAACCTGCATAGAAGAAAATGGTATTCTCGTTCACTACACGAGCTACACGCGTATCTACCTTTGCTGGATCTGATGACGTTCCCTCGATGTAAATGTTCATCAACGTGGTATTGTAAGTGCCAGAATAGTTATTGAACAGATTCACTCCCAATAGTGCTTTATAACGTCCTTTATACTTGTTTGGCATGTAAGAAGGATCCTCTTCAATGGTCAGTGGTAGTACATATTTGTCATCTAATTCCAACCCGGTGAAGTTGAAATTGATAGGATAAAGTTTTATGCTTTCTCCTGCAGGAATATGGCAAACGTTTGATTCAAAAGAATAATGTTTCTCTGCAAGGGGGACATACCAGATGTCCTGACGATCTGCAGGGAATCTCGCCTGGTTAAGTGTACGGAGTGTATCCTCATCCACACTTATTTTTACGTCGACATCCCGATTGTTAGTTTTCGAACCGCTGACAATGACCGGCAATTGGTATATTCCTGCCCCGTTCGGCTGGTAGCGTACATAAATTTCACTCAGACCGTTGTCTCCTACGGGTGCTTTGAAAGAAATGGTCTGTTGGTAAAGTTCATCTTTCCATTCGTCATTGCAAGCACTGAACATTGCACTGACTCCCAGCATCATTCCTAAAATATATAATTTTCTCATATTGTTTTTTTGCTTTATTAATGATAACACTAATTATAATACTCCCATCCTGGAGCCTGTGACAGATTCTTGTTCCGTTTCAGTTCATCGAAGCTGATAGGCCAGAAGTACTGTTTGCGGGAGAAAGAAGTCTGTAGTTCTGCTACTCTGACTGGCAGATAATACATATCTTTGTAATTCTCGTTCATCAGTGTGTTACAGCCATAGATTTGCTCACCTTCATGCTCTTCCACAATTTTCCAACGACGTAGGTCATAGTAACGTTGAGTTTCTCCAAAGAATTCAACCTGACGTTCATGAACGATTCTTTCAAAGAATTTCGTCGGACTTTCATATACATCATCCTCATAGTCAGGAACTCCGGCACGCATACGGACCGGTTTCACTCCGCGGCGCATTTCTTCCTTGTCACGGAAGATGTCGTAAGTCTTGCTTCCGTCCCATGAAGCTATTGGATAATGCTTTCCCTCGGTAATATTATTCAGTGCTTCTGCATACATCAACAATATGTCAGCGTAACGAAGCGTCGGTTCCACTTTCTTATAGATAGAACCTCCCCATTTGGCACAATCGTTCGGATTTACATATTTCATAACTCCGATACCAGTAATACACCAGTTGTCAGATCCGTTGATACGTCCGTCGGTTGCTCCGCGATAATACCAGATTTGTCTGTTTCGTGAGTCCTTTCCTCCTTCTTCTGTAATACTAAGCGCATTCCATAGAGCTCCGTTAAAAGCTACAGAAGCGTAGAAACGAGGTTCACGATTAGTATATCCCCACCATACGCCATTTTTTACATGGTCGTACTTATGTTCATCCTTGTTTTCATCGTTTGTGTACTTTCCTTTCCACAATTCGTAGCATTTAGAGTCAAATGGATCGCCATTAGCCATGGTATAAGCTTCACTCTGTTTAAGAGTCATTCCATGTGCGTTCCATCCTCCAAAAGTACCGGGCAGTTGATGCTTTACAAGATCTGCGATAGAGTTATCATCTTTTAGGTTATTGCTGTCACCATTGGTTCCCCGGGTAAAGATAAGTTCCGGATTTTCGGCTGCATAGACGTCACCATTAAAAATAGAACGATATGATTCAAATGGATCAATGTTAGCCCAGCCATTCGGAAAGTTCTCGTTGGAATAGATTTCATGATAGGGTGGTTCGATAGTGGTCGGATAAGCTTCGTCCGTACTAACTGGACGTCTTTCGAAAGTATAAAGCTTGTAACGTCCACTTGCTTCCGAGTACTCAATCATGTCTCTGGCGGCAGCAGCAGCTTTTGCCCATTTCTCTTCATCATATTCTTGTGGGATTAACTGTTTGCCATCCATATTAACAAAGTCTGCCATTTCCGTATTGCCGTTTGCCAGCGGGCTAGCAGCATAGAGAAAAACTTTGGCACGTACAGCCAGCGCAGCTCCTTTGGTAGGGCGGGCAATGTTCAGGTTATCGCGTTTCTCAAACAGTTCGGTAGCTGCTATTTCCAGTTCCGAAGTGATGAATTCCACACACTCGTCATAAGTGTTACGTGGATACGCCAACTCGTCATACGATTTTGTATAGTCGGCTCCTTCTGGTGGTAGAAGGGGGACCGGACCGAATTTTCTCAGCAGCATCCAGTAGAAATAGGCACGTAAGAAACGAGCCTGACCTCTTACATCCGTCACTTCCTCTGGAGTGAGATCATCATTCTCATGTAACTCATTCAGCAGAATGGTGGCTTGATGGATTCCTTCAAATGACCAATTCCATGCATATTGGCCACCAACGGAGTTTAGATATTCGCCACGCTTGAATTTGGCAAAACGGTCTCCGCGTTCATTGAACACTTGGTCGTCCGAGAAGTTGAAAGGGACTACGTCACTGTGTCCCACCTCCAGATTGTCTCCTTGCAGGTGGCTGTAGCAGAATGACAGCCATTGGAGTGTATAATCTTTGTCTGAGAAAATGCGTTCTATAGACTGCTGATCTCTAAAATAGCGATCTACATTCAGGTAATCGGAGCAGGAAGAGAGTCCCAAACCGAGCACCGCCGCTCCTAATATAATGTATTTATTTTTTTTCATAACTTTTCTTTTGATGATTGTTTTAGATTCCTACAGTTAGTCCGATGGTAACAGTTTTAGATAACGGATATTGTTGTCCGTTAGAACTACCCAATTCCGGATCCCAAAGCTTAAAGCTGGAGAAGGTCAGCAGGTTCGTTCCCATTAAGTAGAGACGAACACGATCTAAATGGAGTCTATTGACAAACTGTTTTGGAATGGTGTAACCGACTTCCACATTCTTTAAACGGATGTATGAACCGTTTCGTAGCCAATAAGTAGAAGGACGATAGTTATTGCTATTGTTGCCATAGCTCAGACGCGGGTATTTAGCATTCGGATCTTCGTTGGTTCCTAATGACCAGTAGTTACCGACTACATCTGTCAGGATATTACCCCAAGACTTATCTCTGAATGGATAAACTGTGAATCCGTCGATAAAGAAGGAAGATTTGCCAGCTCCCTGAAAGTGAACATTAACGTCAAATCCTTTCCAATCCACAGATATACCAAAACCGTAAACTAAGTTAGGACGAGTAGTTGCACCGATGGGTACTTCGTCATTACTGTCAATTACTCCATCACCGTTGATATCCTTGTACTTGATATCTCCCGGCATAATATCTGAGCCCTGTTTCGGTCTGTTCCGGATTTCTTCATAATCCTTAAACAATCCTTCAGCTATCAGACCACGTGCTTGGTCTACACGAAATCCATACTGCATCTTATATGGGTAACGGCTGTTTTCTTCGTCGTACTCCTTGATTTTGTTCTTACTGTAGGTCATGTTGGCACGTACTGTAAGGCCTACCTCGCCCAGTTTCTGCTTATAAGCGATGTTACCGTCAAACCCTTCGGACAGGACAGAACCCACGTTGGCATAGGGACTCGTTCCGATATGATTCAGACCGATAATATAGGGGAGGAAATTACGTTTCATATAAATACCGTCACGTTGTTCGTGAAAGTAGTCAATGCTACCATTGAACTTGTCGTCGAACAGGGAGAAATCAAGGCCGAGGTCATGTTTCTTGGCAATCTCCCATGTGATGATGTCCGACGTTATTCTCGAATAGGTTAATCCCGGATAATAATAGTTACTGGTACCGATGTCACCATAATAGTATCCGTTCAGGTTACCTATGTTATCCATATCGTCAGTTTTTCCGTTCCATTCTGTGAATTTCGGTACATATGGAAAGCGTATCTGGTTATTGCCATCCATTAGTTTGTCATTACCTACCTCTCCATAAGAATAACGTAACTTGAACATATTCATCCATTTGAAATGCTTTTTGATAATTGGCTCTTCTGCAATGTTCCATGCCAGTGAATAGGCGGGGAAGAATCCAAACTGTTGGCCTGTTGCAAAGTTCTCGGAACCGTTGTAACCGAAATTAAAGTCAAAGAAATAGCGGTACTTCCATCCATAGGTAAAACGTCCTGCAAATCCTTGATGACGGTTCTGAATACTCTGCACAATCTTATCGTAACTGTTGGAGTTGCCATTATGAGACGTATTGGTAGTTTTATCCTGGGAGTATTTTAGTACGGCTCCTGCCATATGGTCACCAAACTGGCGGTTGTAGTGCAACTCTGCCTCTAGATATTCTTTCCGTTGTCCGCTAGAGTACATCGTTCCGCTCATCAATTGTTCTGTTTCTATTCTTCTGAATTGGAGTTCACCGTCGGAGGTACGCTGACGTTCGGCTAACCAGCTTTCCGGCCATTTGAAGCGGTTGTCACCGTTATCTGTATAAGTATCGAATCCGAAACGTCCGTAGAATTTTAATCCCGGAGTGATAAATTTAAAATCTTGTTCAAGATTTGCCGTAGTCTGTATTTTATTCTTCCATGTTTCCTGGTATCCTTGCTGAGTGGTCAGTACCCAAGGATTTCTTTGGCCTCCATTACCGATGGCTGCCCATTTTCCGTCACTGTACTGCACTGGGGAAGCGATGGGGTTGTATCCCATTAGGGAGTTCCAAATTTCACCATACTGGCTTCCAGGTAAGTTCTGTTTGTCCAGAGAACCTGCTACGCCTACTTTTAATAAGGTAGTTTTGGTCAGGTCAATGTCTATATTCATACGGTAGTTCCAACGATGGTAGTTGGCGTTGGTGTTATAGTCTGTCATAGCATGATCTGTCTCGTACATACCGCCTTCATTCACATAACTGGCGGAAAGGAAGTAACGGGCTACCGTACCACCACCAGTCAGGTCTATGTTTGCACGATAAGTGGGAGCACCGTCTTTTAAGATTAAATCCATCCAGTTCACATTCGGGAAAAGATCTTGGTCCAAGCCGTTGTCAAATAGCTTTAAATCGCTTTCGCTATAAGCTGGAGCCTGACTTCTGGTAATCAAAGCTTCATTCATCATACGAGCGTATGTGGGACCATCTACAAATTCCGGAGTTCTGGTACGTGTATTATACGAGGTTTCTACCTTGGCATTGACGCGGGTCTTTCCTTCTTTACCGCGTTTAGTGGTAATCAGGACAACACCATTTGCACCGCGAGAACCGTAAATGGCGGTTGCAGAGGCATCTTTCAAAACAGAGAAGTCTTGGATATCTTCCGCATTGATCTCATTCATATCACGTTCGAAACCATCGACCAGCACCAACGCACCGTTTCCGGCACCGAAAGTGGAGATACCGCGGATCCAGAATTCAGAGAAGTTACTGCCCGGCTGTCCGGAAGTTTGGCGTGCCATAATACCGGCCACGTTACCTACAAGAGCATTCGTAATGCTTGACGTAGGGGTACGTAGCTGAGATACGTCGACTGTGGTAACGGCACCTGTCATAGTTAGCTTTTTCTGGGCACCCGTTCCTGTGATAACGACTTCGTCAATTACCGTTGCTTTGGTTTCTATCATGACGATGTTGACGCTCTTTTTGTCTTTAATAAAGACTTCTTGTTTGTCAAAGCCTACATAGGAAAAAACGAGGTAAGAATAGTTGGGGACTTTGATTTTGTAACGTCCGTCAATGTCGGTTATCGCACCGAATCCCGGTATGTTCTTTGCCGTCACGTTCACACCCACTAAAGGCTCGTTCTTTGCATCTGTGACGATTCCCGTCACTTCAAGTTTCTCTTGCTCGTTTTGAGCGTAGACTGTAGTTGTCCAGCCCACTATCAATAATAATAAGATTATATTTCTCATATTCATTTGTGCTTAAATAGTATTATTCCGTTGTCATATAACGAATCCCTTTGTTATCAATATCTCCGATATAGAATATGTCTTGAGCAGGATCGTAAGCAAGACCGGACGGCTGATTGAAACGTGCTTCGTGTAACGGATTACCGTCTACATATCCCCAGACCTTATTGTCGGCGTTTTCATTACTTCTCCCAGCTACAAGAGAGGCTACTCCATGAGGATCCAGTTTCCAGATGCAGTGATTATCCCTGTCGCAGAAGTAAAAATCGTATTGGTCTTGGTCGGGACCGACTCCTTCTCCATATTCGTCATTTTTAACGAATACACCGAATTGTGGTTTGCTAAATCGGGCACCACCTCCGGTCCCTTCCTTGAAGCCTTTGTCGTTCATGTTTCCGGCAATGATGGTAGGATTACCGAATGTTTTTTCACTGGGTCATAATCGGCTCTGAACACCGCTCCGAATCCGTCAGATAGCATATACATAAATTTATTGGATGGGTGTCTGAATAATATTGTATGTGAACCGTCTACTGACGATATTTGGCTCAAGCTGAAAGTAACTTCCGCATTATTGTCGATATTCGGAATGGCTCCGTTACGTACCATTTTGTAGACCTTACCCTCCCACCAAGTGGTATAAAAGACAGTTCCGTCATCCATATATATCAGGCTGTAAGAGGTCTTGCCATAGTTGTAGGGACGGATTCGACGGAAATTTTCACGACGGAGGGAATAATAGATGTTTGCGCGGGTAGTGTTGTCCTGACCGTGGTCATCGGTAAATAGCAATGTATCTCCGTCAGCACTGAACGTAAAAGAGTACATGGTGCTGTATCCCGTTCTTGGGAAAAGACGTTTCACAGTCCGTTGCGTCAGATTTACCAAATGGATACCGTCATAAAAGTTTGAAGAAAAAAGTAATCGGTCGTCTCCTTCTTTGTATTTGGGATCGAACACCATACAGTCATTGGAAGGAATAGAGGCTCCTTCATCAAACGACCCTTCTTGGAATGCAGAATTGTTATCCTGATCTACCTTACGTAATAAAGTACCTACAATCGTAGCAGGATCGTATTTGAATTCCTGTTCGAATGTATGTTCTGCAATTGTTTTGCCATCCGGTCCATCTATAGAAACATTGATTGTTCCATCAAAAGCCTTGGAAGGAACCATGCAATAAATGCTTTTTCCATCGGTTCCGATAGTTTTGGTTTTTTCTCCACCGACTGTGATATGAATTTTGGTAGGATCATTTCCAAAATTGCTACCCTCAATGTACAGGCGGGTTCGCATACCTCCCTCTTTGGGGCTGAAATCTGTAAACACTACCGGCTGGGAAGGGTCGTACTGGTAGAATCGACCTTATCATCCTTGCAACCGATGAATGATAAACAGCAAATAAGTGCTGTGATTAAATGTTTTTTCATAAATATAATTAGTTAAATAATAAAAAAGAGTTTTTTGAATAAAGAATCGGAATATTTTAAAAAAACTAATATTCCAATTTTATTTTATAGAATTTCTAATGAAAAAATGTTAGACTTGAAAAGCAAATAAGTCTTTTGAATGAAATGAATGACTTTTCTATCTCTCTTCTTTCGGCTTCTAATCATTCAAATAGTTGAAAATGTAAGTATTGATAAAGTGTAACTCTTATATAAGTTGTTCTTATTGTTGTGTGTATAGGTTTCATATTCAAGCTTTGTGTTTAATTAAATTTGTGTGTTTTTTATTAATAATAGGTTAATAGCGGCACAAATATATAATCAAACTCCATAAATACAAAGAAATTATGAACAAAAATACATGTTCTCTTTAAAATAACCTCAGTTCGACGATAATATCTAAAAATATAGTAAGCTGATAAAACTAGGTTTCTTTCAGTATTGATAGGCCGCTTTTGGGAGGAAAGATATAATATGTTGCATTGTCGTTCAAGAGATTCACGACAAAATTGTGAGAGGTACTAAGCTTAGAATGTTTAATCAGCATAATGTTTTTCAACTTTTCGTTGTGGAGATCAATTATAACTCTTTTCCCGTATCTGTAATGGGTTTTACTTATTCCTTTATTAATTATTTTTCTGAATTTGAACATGGGCCCTATTAACTAAAAGGGCCGGATTCCTTGTTTGAGATCCGACCCTTTTTTACGTTAATAAACGGTTACCTTCTACCTTCTTTTTACCATTGAATAGCTTGATCCTCGTCTGGAATCAACGGGTTAATCTGTCGTTCCATTGTCATGGAGCCTCTTACTTCGTAAGTCATCGGATAAGCTGGATTAGAAGTAACATCCGTATACTTATAACTCAGTTGCAGAGTAGTAAGATGGCGTTCCATATATTTGATGGTTTCGTGTTGAACAACTCGTTTCTCATACGTACATTCACCCAACGGTTGAATATTAATATCCGGTTCATGATCGTCACCATACAATCTCACCTTTCCTTTGATAGTACCTTCCTCGTCCTTTGTTCCTTCTTCGAACTCGGCAAAGACTTTATATCTGGAACGGTGCTCGTCTTCCACCCAAGTTGAACCTGCATAGAAGAAAATAGTATTTTCGTCCACCACACGAGCTACACGAGTGTCTACCTTAGCAGGATCCGATGATGTCCCTTGGATGTAGATGTTCATCAGTGTGGTATTGTAAGTACCGGAATAGTCATTAAACAGATTGATTCTCAGCAGTGCTTTATAACGTCCTTTATATTTGTTTGACATATAAGAAGGGTCCTCCTCAATTGTCAGCGGAAGTACGTATTTATCATCCAGTTCCAATCCGTCAAAGTTGAAATTGATAGGATAGAGCTGAATACTTTCTCCTGCAGGGATATGGCAAATGTTTGAATCAAAAGAATAGTGCTGTTCCGCAAGGGGCACATACCAGAGGTCTTGACGGCCTACTGGAAATCTCGCCTCATTAAGCGTTTGGAGCGTATCCTCGTCCACTCTTATTTTCACGTCGATATTCCGGTCGTTTGTTTGCGAACCACTGACAATGACCGGCAACTGGAATGTTCCTGTACCATCCGGCTGGTAGCGTACGTAAATTTCACTCAGGCCGTTATCTCCTACGGGTGCTTTGAAAGAAATGGTCTGTTTGTAAAGCTCATCTTTCCATTCGTCGTTGCAAGCACTGAACATTGCGCAGATCCCAGCATCATTCCTAAAATATATAATTTTCTCATATTGTTTTTTTGCTTTATTAATGATAACACTAATTATAATACTCCCATCCGGGTGCTTGTGATAGATTCTTGTTCCGTTTCAGTTCATCGAAGCTGATAGGCCAGAAGTACTGTTTGCGAGAGAAAGAAGTCTGTAGCTCGGCCACTCTTACCGGCAGATAATACATATCTTTGTAGTCTTCGTTCATCAGTGTGTTACAGCCATAGATTTGTTCACCTTCATGTTCTTCTACAATTTTCCAACGACGCAAGTCATAGTAACGTTGTGTTTCAGCAAAGAATTCGACTTGACGTTCATGAACAAGTTTTTCAAAGAATTTCGTCGGGTTCTCATATACATCGTCACTATAATCAGGAACTCCGGCACGCATACGAACTGGTTTCACTCCGCGGCGCATCTCTTCCTTGTCACGGAAGATATCGTAAGTCTTGCTTCCATCCCATGAAGACATAGAATAGTGTTTTCCTTCGGAAATATTATTCAGTGCTTCTGCATACATCAACAGTATGTCAGCGTAACGGAGCGTCGGTTCCACTTTCTTATAAATAGAACCTCCCCATTTGGCACAATCGTTCGGATTTACATATTTCATAACTCCGATACCAGTAATACACCAGTTATCAGATCCGTTGATACGTCCGTCGGTTGCTCCGCGATAATACCAGATCTGTTTATTTCGTGAATCTTTTCCACCTTCTTCCTTGATACTAAGCGCATTCCACATAGCTCCATTAAAGGCTACAGAAGCGTAGAAACGAGGTTCACGATTAGTATATCCCCACCATACGCCATTTTTTACATGGTCGTATTGATGATCGTTTTTGTTATCATTGTTGGTGAATTTACCTTTCCATTTTGTGTAACTGTTTTTATCAAATGGATCACCATTAGCCATGGCATAAGCTTCACTCTGTTTTAGGGTTATTCCATGTACATTCCATCCTCCAAACGTTCCCGGCAACTGATGTTTTACGAAATCTGCCATGGTGTTATCTGTTGATAAGTCATTGTTGTCACCATTGGTTCCCCGGGTAAAGATAAGTTCTGGATTTTCGGCAGCATAAATGTCACCATTGAAAATAGAACGATATGATTCAAACGGATCGATATTCGCCCAGCCATTCGGGAAGTTCTCGTTGGAATAAATTTCATGATAGGGCGGTTCGATAGTAGTCGGATAAGCCTCGTCTGTACTAATCGGACGTTTTTCAAAAGTATAAAGTTTATAGAGACCGCTCGCTTCCGAGTACTCAATCATGTCTCTGGCGGCAGCAGCAGCTTTTGCCCATTTCTCTTCATCATATTCTTGTGGGATCAACTGTTTACCATCCATATTGACAAAGTCTGCCATCTCTGTATTGCCGTTTGCTAGCGGGCTGGCAGCATAGAGGAATACCTTGGCACGTACAGCCAGTGCAGCTCCTTTCGTCGGACGGGCAATATTCAGGTTGTCGCGCTTCTCGAACAACTCAGTAGCCGCAATTTCCAGTTCAGAGGTAATGAATTCTACGCATTCGTCATAAGTGTTACGTGGATACGCCAACTCGTCATACGATTTTGTATAGTCGGCTCCTTCCGGTGGAAGAATAGGTATCGGACCGAATTTTCTTAGCAGCATCCAGTAGAAATAAGCACGTAAGAAACGAGCCTGACCTCTTACATCCGTTACTTCCTCTGGTGTGAGATCATCATTCTCATGTAACTCATTCAGTAGGATAGAGGCCTGATAGATTCCGTCATATGACCATTTCCATGCGTTTTGGCCACCAATGGAATTCAGGTATTCGCCGCGTTTGAATTTGGCAAAACGATCTCCTCGTTCATTGAATACTTGGTCATCTGAGAAATTGAAAGGACATACGTCACTGTGTCCTACCTCCAGATTATCTCCTTGCAGGCGGCTGTAACAGAATGACAGCCATTGAAGTGTATAATCTTTATCCGAAAAGATGCGTTCTGTAGACTGCTGATCTCTGAAATAGCGATCTACATTCAGGTAATCGGAGCAGGAAGAGAGTCCCAAACCGAGCACCACCGCTCCCAATATAATGTATTTATTTTTTTTCATAACTTTTCTTTTAATGATTGTTTTAGATTCCTATAGTTAATCCGATGGTAACAGTTTTAGATAACGGATATTGTTGTCCGTTAGAACTACCCAATTCCGGATCCCAAAGCTTGAAGCTAGAGAAAGTCAACAGATTTGTTCCCATCAAGTAGAGACGTACGCGGTCTAAATGAAGCTTATTGACAAATTGTTTAGGGATACTGTAACCGATTTCTACATTCTTCAAACGCATGTATGAACCGTTACGCAGCCAATAAGTAGAAGGACGATAGTTGTTGCTGTTGCCACCATAACTCAGACGTGGGTATTTAGCATTCGGATCTTCGTTGGTTCCTAATGACCAGTAGTTACCGACTACATCTGTCAGGATATTACCCCAAGACTTATCTCTGAATGGGTATACTGTAAATCCGTCGATAAAGAAGGATGACTTACCGGCTCCTTGGAAGTGAACGTTGACGTCAAATCCTTTCCATTGAGCAGATATACCGAAACCGTAGATCAGGTTAGGACGGGTAGTCGCACCGATAGGCACTTCGTCATCTGAGTTAATTACACCGTCACCATTTACGTCTTTGTACTTGATATCTCCCGGCATGATGCCTGAGCCTTGTGACGGTCTGTTACGGATTTCTTCGTAATCTTTGAATAGTCCTTCAGCTATCAGACCACGTGCCTGGTCTACTCGGAAACCGTATTTCATCTTATACGGATAACGGCTGTTCTCTTCGTCATACTCCTTGATTTCATTCTTGCTATAAGTCATGTTGCACGTACTGTAAGGTCTACTTGCCCCAGTTTCTGCTTATAAGCGATGTTACCGTCAAAACCTTCAGACAGAACGGATCCTACGTTAGCGAAAGGTTTTGTAGAGATATGGTTCAGACCGATGATCTGAGGAAGGAAACTGCGCACCATATAAATACCGTCACGTTGTTCGTGGAAGTAGTCGATAGTACCGCTGAATTTGTCGTCGAACAAAGAGAAGTCAAGTCCGAGGTCATGCTTCTTGGCAATTTCCCAAGAGATATTTCTGGATGCGATTCTCGAATAAGTCAAGCCCGGATAATAATAGTTGCTTGTACCGATGTCACCATAATAGTATCCGTCTTCATCCCAAGTTCCAAATTTCTCAACGTAAGGGAAACGGGTTCCTACATTGTCGTTACCTACCTTACCGTAAGAGTAGCGTAATTTGAACATATTCAGCCACTTGAGGTTCTTCTTGATGATTGCCTCTTCAGCGATGTTCCATGCTACTGAATAAGCAGGGAAGAATCCAAACTGGTGTCCTGTAGCGAAATTCTCAGAGCCGTTGTAACCGAAGTTAAAGTCAAAGAAGTAGCGGTATTTCCATCCATAGGTAAAACGTCCGGCAAATCCCTGGTGACGGTTCTGGATACTTTGTACAATTTTATCATAGCTGTTTGTGTTGCTATTATGAGACGTATTGGTAGTCTTATCTTGTGTGTACTTTAATACTCCTCCTACCATATGGTCACCAAACGTGCGGTTGTAGTGTAACTCTGCCTCCAGATATTCCTTCCGTTGTCCGCTTGAGTACATTGTTCCATTCATCAGTTGTTCCTTTTCTATTCTTCTGAACTGAAGTTCTCCGTCAGAAGTACGCTGACGTTCTGCCATCCAGCTTTCAGGCCATTTGTAACGGTTGTCACCATTGTCTGTATAAGTATCGAATCCGAAACGTCCGTAGAACTTCAATCCCTTAGTGATAAATTTAAGATCTTGTTCGAGATTTGCTGTAGTCTGAATCTTATTCTTCCATGTTTCCTGGTATCCTTGCTGAGTGGTCAGTACCCAAGGGTTTCTTTGGCCTCCATTACCGACAGCTGCCCATTTTCCGTCACTGTATTGTACCGGAGAAGCAATGGGGCTGTATCCCAACAGTGAATTCCAGATTTCATGATACTGGCTTCCCGGCAGATTCTGCTTGTCCAAAGAGCCAGCTACACCAACTTTCAACAATGTGGTTTTTGTCAGGTCTATGTCCACATTCATACGGTAATTCCAACGGTGATAGTTGGCATTGGTGTTATAGTCTGTCATAGCACGATCTGTCTCGTACATACCACCTTCATTTACATAACTAGCAGAAATGAAATAGCGAGCTACCGTACCACCACCGGTCAGGTCTATGTTTGCACGATAAGTGGGAGCACCTTTTTTCAAGATTAAATTCATCCAGTCCACATTCGGGAAAAGATCCTGGTCCAGACCGTTTTCAAACAGTCTCAGATCGCTATCAGAATAAGCCGGCGCTTGGCTACGGGTAATCAAAGCCTCATTCATCATACGGGCATATGTAGGACCGTCTACAAATTCCGGAGTTTTGGTACGTGTGCTATACGAAGTTTCCACCTTGGCATTCACACGCGTTTTTCCTTCTTTACCGCGTTTGGTGGTAATCAGGACAACACCATTTGCACCGCGAGAACCATAGATAGCAGTTGCAGAGGCATCTTTCAAAACAGAGAAATCTTGGATATCTTCCACATTGATCTCATTCATGTCACGTTCAAAACCATCGACCAGTACCAATGCACTACCGCCAGCACCGAAAGTGGAGATACCGCGGATCCAGAACTCGGAAATGTTGTTACCTGGCTGTCCTGAAGTTTGGCGTGCCATAATACCCGCTACGTTACCTGCAAGGGCATTTGTGATACTTGCCGTAGGAGTACGTAACTGAGATACATCGACAGTGGTAACGGCACCCGTCATGGTTATCTTTTTCTGGGCACCCGTTCCTGTAATAACGACTTCATCAATTGCCGTTGCTTTGGTCTCAGCCATGACTACGTTGATATTCTTTTTATCTTTGACGAAAATTTCCTGCTTGTCAAAGCCTACATAAGAAAAGACCAGATAAGAATAATTGGGGACCTTAATCTTATAACGTCCGTCTATGTCAGTTATCGCACCGAAGCCCGGCACATTTTTCACCGTCACGTTCACACCCACTAGAGGCTCATTCCTTGCATCTGTGACGATTCCCGTCACTTCAAGTTTTTCTTGCTCGTTTTGAGCGTAGGCTGTAGTTGTCCAGCCTACTATCAATAAAAATAGTAAGATTATATTTCTCATATTCATTTGTGTTTTAGATAGTATTATTCTGTTGTCATATAACGAATACCTTTATTATCAATATCTCCAATGTAGAAGATATCTTCATCGGGGTCGTAAGTAAGACCGGACGGTTGATTGAAACGTGCTTCCATCAACGGATTACCGTCTACATATCCCCAGACTTTACCGTCAGCGTTTTCATTGCTTCGTCCGGCTACAAGGGAAGCTACCCCATAAGGATCTAATTTCCAGATACAGTGATTATCTCTGTCGCAGAAGTAGAAATCATACTGATCTTGGTCAGGACCAATTCCTTCTCCGTATTTTTCATTTTTAACGAATACACCGAATTCAGGTTTTTTAAATCGGGCAGCACCTCCGGTTCCTTCCTTGAAGTCTTTATCGTTCATGTTTCCGGCAATAACCGTAGGATTACCAAATGTTTTGGCCACCGGATCATAATCGGCTCTGAACACCGCTCCGAATCCGTCAGATAGCATATACATGAATTTATTGGACGGGTGTTTGAATAATAGCGTGTGTGAACCGCCTACTGACGAGATCTGGCTCAGGCTGAAGGCAACTTCTGCATTGCTATCGATATTCGGAATGGCTCCGTTACGTATCATTTTGTAGACTTTACCCTCCCACCAAGTGGTATAAAAGATTGTTCCATCGTCCATATACACTAAGCTGTAAGAGGTCTTACCATAGTTGTAGGGACGGATTCGTCTGAAATTCTCACGACGGAGAGAATAATAGATGTTTGCACGACTAGTGTTGTCCTGACCATGGTCATCGGTAAACAGCAACGTATCTCCGTCTGCACTGAACGTGAAGGAGTACATTGTACTATACCCCGTTCTAGAAGAGGCGTTTCACAGTCCGTTGCGTCAGATTAACCAAATGAATGCCGTCGTAATAGTTTGAAGAGAAAAGTAACCGGTCGTCCCCTTCCTTATACTGAGGGTCGAATACCATACAGTCATTGGAAGGAATAGAAGCTCCTTCATCGAACGAACCTTCTTGAAATGCAGAATTATTATCCTCATCTACTTTACGTAACAAGGTACCTACAATTGTTTCAGGATCATACTGAAACTCCTGTTCGAATGTATGTTCTGCAACTGTTTGGCCATCCGGTCCATCTACACGAACATTGATTATTCCATTAAAGGCTTTAGGAGGAACCATACAATAAATGTTTTTTCCATCGGCTCCAATAGTTTTGGTTGTTTCACCACCGATTGTGATATGAATTTTGGTAGGATCACTTCCAAAATTACTGCCCTCAATGTATAGTCGAGTTCGCATACCTCCCTCTTTGGGGCTGAAATCTGTAAACACTACCGGCTGGGATGGGTCGTACTGTGTAGAATCGACTTTATCATCCTTACAACCGATAAAGGATAAACAGCAAATAAGTGCTGTGATTAAGTGATTTTTCATAAAAAAAATAGTTAAATGGTTGAAATATATTATATCGAATAAATAAGGCTGGAATATATCAAAACATATATTCTAATTACTTTATTTTGTATAACTTAATATAAAAGAAACGCTTTAGTTAAAAGGCAACTAAATTTTTAAAATGAAATACATGATTTTTCTATCTCTTTTTTAGAGCTCCTCCTTCATAATAAAGAATGTAAGTATTGGCATACTATAATTCTTGTGTACGTAATTTTTGGTATTAGATCATTAGATTTCATAATTGTATTATGTTTAAAATTCTTCGTGTTTTTTATTGATTGTAGATTAATTAATAATGCAAATATATAATTTATGGGCAATAAAACAAAGCATTTATGAACAAAAAAATCATGTTTTCCTTAAAATAGCTTCAGATTTATGAAAAAGTTTATAGTTAAGCTGTTGATAGTTAATTGCTTGGTGGATGAAGGCGAAATCTATTAGTGAAAAGAAACAATAATATTAAGGTATCACTCGATAATATATTGTGAAAATTCCCATGTTCTGAATATTTAATATTTACAGTGCCACTAAAAATGTTGTTAATGGATTTGAATGTAATTATTTCTTTTGGAAATTTTCTAATAGATATCCTCAGTAGCGTCTTTCTCATGTTACAAATTTACTTATTTGTACAGTGTTCTCTCATGGTTAAACCTCTTTTTAATTTTAAATCGGGTGCACCGGTAGTGGATGATATGATAACCTGTATGACTTCAAATATTAAATTTCGGGAAGTCTTTTTCTAATTGATACATAGGATTTTCTGTATTGGAAACTTTTGAGTATTGATTTGGAGAAAAACAACGTATTCCAGACCTTTGCAGGTTTTAAATAGAGGTTTTGATTGTGATAGAATTGTAATACTGACCGTACTTTCATAAATACGTAGCAGTTTTTTCTGTATTAAGAGCATATTTAAAGTATTTTTATTTTTGAATCGGAATAATTTTTTGATTTATATAGATTAAAGTTATGAAAAAAAGGATGTCAGTGGGTTGTCCGTTTAAAGAGCAGCCGATTAGTTCGCATATACGAGTACAATGTTTGTTGTTTCTAGAAGATACATTAAGAAATTTTTATGTTCCTTTTGCCCGACAGGTGAACGAATCTTATTCTGATCAAGAAAAAAAGTTGCTTGCCCGAATCATCAGGCTACTTACATTCAGGATGGAGGGACAGCTTTTCGAACCTTGTTTTTCTTGCAAATCTGTTCGGCATGAGTTTATTTCGTTTTTTTGTGCTCAAAATTATTTTCGATTTACTTTATCGACTGGGTGCCCGTTTAGTATAACTGCTCGCACAAAATGCCTTCATGAGTTAGTTATTAAATTGAGATGTTTTTTTGTCTGTCAGATCGATCGTTGTTCTGTTCGTGAACGGAAAATACTTTCTCGAGTTAAAAGAATTCTTGTTCATTAGCTTAGGGGTACGTCAGAATATGATTTACTTAAGAAGAAGCATAAGTCACAAATTACAAAGGTAGAACAACAGGAATTGCGAAAACAAAAGAAAGATGAACAACGGATGAAACACATTAGTCTTTATTTATATAATCCGCTTTCGCAGAAGTATAAGAATAAAGGGTGATTGGCGGCAGATCGGATCAGTGTTTGCAGGGAAGGGTCGGCAGCCAGTTCTTCACGCCAAGGATACGGTGTCGGGTTGGGATTGAGGTAGGCTTCCGGGTCCCATACGCAAGAGCATGGTTGGGTGATGCGTGCACACTGCAGGTCGCAGGGATGTGTTGCGATACGTTCCAGTGTTTGTTGGCAGATGGCGTAGGCGAGGGGATATTCCTCAGTAGTACGTGCGTCGAGGTAGACAAACACTTTGAGGCCTTCACCGGAAATGGAGGTATGGCTATAAGCTACATAAGGAAGTTGCCGGAACAGCTCTTTGATGGCAGCAGTACGTTGGCCGGTATGGTCGGATCATACATGGCAAGAAGGCTCATCCTGATCAGGTTGATGGCAGCGTGGCTATGGTTGGGACGGCAGATCCCTTCAGCGATGACGACGGGCATTGAGTCTTTCACCATCTTCGCTTCATTCTCCCGGTCGGGACGGACTTTCAGTTTCCGGTAACATTCGGTTTGCGGTTTCCAAAGCGGACCGGTGACCTGCGAATAAAGGTCATGTAAGGTAATGGCGGATGAATCTTTGATCCATAAGTTTCTAAAAAAAGAAAACCTAAATTGTAAATCTTTAGTTTCTGGTTGAATACTTGTTCCCATACTAAATTGTTTTAATAGTTTTATTTAAATTGTTTTGTGAAGAAGGGAAAGAAAATAATAGTGGGCAGGGGAAAGAAGCTCGTTATATTTGGTTCCTTAGATCGGGTGCAAAGATAGATTTATTGTTAATATGAATGAAATGTTAAAAACGAACACTTTTGCCAATAAAGTACGTCCTTTTTTGTTGTGTATCAATGAGTTTTGTTATCTAATTTTGCTGAAAAAAATATGTGGACGAATGATGATTCTGGAAGATTGATTTTTACTTGTGAAACCCGCTGTGTATGTGTACTAATGAGATCCGGATAAGTTCTATTCGGTATTTGTGCTTTAACAATTATTTGTATTTACGTATCGTACAGAGGGTCGAAGGGGATGGGTAGAGGGAGGGCCACATCATAATTTAGGCGCGAATGATGTGGAATCCGCGCCTAAAAAAGAAGTTTCGGTTATGTGTATAAATGCAGCTAGTGTTTGATTCCCTCAAACATATCATTCCTATCTTCTTTGGCTTGCGAGGATTTGCCTTTGAAGCTATTGAATGTATAACTCAATGTCAGCATGATTTGCGGATATTTGGGCTTGATCTTTGTGTACGAACGCAAATCAGCCGTTTGGATATCACTGATATAGCAAGCCGACCGGAAGATATCTTTAAATGCCAGAGTGGCTGTGAGCTTCCGTTTGAGCAATTGTTGGCGGACAGCCAGATTGGCATACCAGTAAGCGTCGGTCCGTCCCTGGGTGGTGACAGACGGTCCCACGAAACTGCCGTCTAGTTGCAGACGTGTATATTTTCCTAATGTGAAGAGATTGTTCCACAAAATATCATAATTGGTGCTGGATTCGTTCTTTCCTCCGGCTGCCAGTTCATTCTTTACTTTGTAGTGATAGACGTTGCCGTTAATCGTTGTGTTCCACCAGCGGACGGGATGCAGCGAGGTACTCAGCTCGATACCGGTAGAATAATCGTGTCCTACATTAGCCATTGAGTCCAACGTGACACCTGCAATATAGGGAACACGCAAACGCTCGATCTTATCTTTGCGTGTACGATGGAAGAGGGTTGCCGAAACACTGTTCTCACCAAAGGATTTACGGTAATTCATCTCAAAAGAGTTGATATATTCGGGACGAATATCCGGGTTACCGATCTCGGCGGTGTAAAAGTCACGATACGTTATATAAGGTTCCATGTAGAACAATTGCGGGCGGGTGGTTCGTCGTGAGAAAGAGAGTAGCAGACGGTGATCGTTCGCGAATGTATAGCCAGATGTACCGATGGAAAAAACTCGAAACGGTTTTTCGTCCGGTTGGCTCCGGGAACGGAACTTTTCAATACGGTATGCGTATGCTCTCCACGAACACCGGCTTGGGCCTCAAAACGTTTCCAGTTGGCCGATAAGATGGTATAAATAGAATTTACACCTTCCTGAAAATAGAATGTATTGTAAATGTCGTCACGCCAATAAAAGCTTTGGTTTTCGGGGTTCCACCATTCCATACTGTAATTACCGTCCTCCAGATAGGAATAATATTGATATCCGGCTTCCAGTTTGCCGACCTTTTCGAAAGGAAGACTGTAATCGAGGTTCGCTCTCAGCGTTTCCCGATGCTCTGCTTCGTAAGCGCGATGTCCCTGTTGGCGGTTCCCTTCCAAGTCATTCAAGTCGTTGAAGAAATACTCCAAAGCATGACCACCGTATTTGTAATATCCGGATGCGGCAATCTGATGACCTTTTTCGTTAAAACGATGTTCAACGGAGAAACTTCCCAGACCGATGTTTTCGTCGTTATCATAATCGTCGATACTGTTGTAAAGCTCGGTTACAGGTTCGTTGCCTTTGGTCGTGCCTGTTTCTTTGTAAGACATGTCTCCTTTTCGTTTGTTGCCGCCATAGCCACCTTCAAGGTCTACGTTGATGGAAGTCTTCGATAGTTCCAGGTTCCATCCGCCTTTCAACGTATAATAATAAGAATCACCCGTACGGGGCCCTACCGAGTGGGAAACTGTGGTTTGGTCTCCGACTATGGTCGTTTTCTCCTGATCGAAATCACTCTTACGTAAACGGTCTGTCCATTGTCCGCCTACATACCAACGTGAACGATTATTCTGTTGAGTCAGTAAGAAGTCGATGTTACGGGCAAGCCAGGTACTTCCTGACAGGTTTACCATACCACTTAGTCCCTTCAACGAATGTTTCTTAGTGATAATATTGATAATACCTACATCACCGTCCGTATCATGTTTGGCAGAGGGAGTAGTGATAATCTCAATATTTTCGATGTGTCCTGCCGGAATCTGTTCTAACGCTTGTGTGCCGGAAAAAACGCTTGGTTTGCCATCTATATATACTTTGAAACCTGCACTTCCGCGGAAGGTTATTTCTCCGTCCGCATCCACACGAATGGAAGGAGTGTTCTCCAGAATGTCTACGGCAGAGCCGACACTGCCTACTATGTTGGTGGAGGCGGCCACTACTTTTTTATCCAGCTTATAGACTAACTGGCGTTTTTCGGCCACTACTTCTACTTCTGCCAGACCGTTTTCCAGTGGTTTCATCTCTATGTCTCCCAGATTGAGAACTGTGTTATCTGAAATAACCAGATTTTCACGTGCAATAATGTCATACCCTACCAGACGAATCATCAGAGTATAGGTTCCGGGCTTCACTTTCTGAAGACTGAAAACTCCTTTTACATCGGGGGAGGTATGCATCTGTGGGTTGGTATCTCCACTCTTGAACAAGAGCACATCGGCGAAGTCTATTACTTGCTTACTTGTCGCATCAATTAAGCGACCTTTAATCTGAGGATCAGCAGGCGCAGCCCATATCATAGCAGATATCAGGCATAAGGCCAATAATGTAGATAGTTTTTTCATTTAATAGGAAGTATAGTCATGTTTATTTCTGTTTCTCTAAAATGACCTCAAAGATAATAACTTTTCGGCATACCTGATATGAATTAGTCTGATAATTATAATATCAGCCAGATGCCAATGATATGTCCGACACTTCCTCCCAGACAGAATAGGTGAAAGACTGCATGCATATACGGCTTGCGGAGCGAATAGAATATGGCACCAATAATGTAGGATACTCCTCCTCCCAATAACCACCAGAAAGCAGGAGTAGCATTCATGGCTGTCAGATAGTCCATTAGTGGCTTGAGGGCTACGAGAATAGCAGACCCCATTCCTACGAAACAAATTGTCTCCAGATTGTTGTGTTCTTTGAGTTTAGTAAAGCTCAGGATAAATCCGACGATCGCCGATAGCCAGACAAAAGAGAATATTCCCCATCCCCAACCATCTGCATGGCGCATAACGAGTAATGTGAAAGGAGTATATGTACCGGCAATATGTAAATATATAGCTCCATGATCGAATTTACGAAGTAATTCTTTCAATCGTCCCGGACGACTGGCATGATACCACGTTGAACTAATGTAGCAAGATAACATTCCTACTAGATAGACTGAAACGCAGCTCACCGCCCATGTTGGTTCCCTATTTTCAGCTGCTCTTTTTAGCAGTAAATATCCTGCAATCATTCCAAGCAGAATACCTGAACCATGACTTAGGGCATTCGCCCATTCCTCTCCATTGCTGTATCGTTTATTTTTCAAAGTTTTTCCTCCGTATGTTCAAATTGTCCTTTGGTTACACAAAGGTAGTGCTTTTTCTAAGAAGAGAAAGAACAAAGGTTTTTTGTTGTATCGACTCTTGGGCTTATTCTTTTCTTAAAACAATTGTTCCATTATATTGCTCTGCCACTTGTTTGCGGAAGTCGATAAAAGCTGTATATTCTTCCGGATCATAAACACCTTTGTTCATCAACAGTCGGTGGGTAACAAATATCTCTTTGTCTTTCACCTGAACGGAAGATGAGAATTTACCGAATTTGCTTTGCAGACTGACCGGACGAGGAAGTCCTTCAATGGTATAACCTTCGGGCAATGGAATGTGGATGCTGTCTGTGTCCGAAAAACCATAATTGATATGAATAGGATATGTACGCTTTGCGCTACGGGGGACACTGAATCCTTTACGGAAAACATTGACAGGGATGAACAGCCGGTTGCCTGTTTTATTGCCATATTGGTTACTACTGATCACATAATTGAAAGTGATAGACGGATTGGATTCTTTCTGTTCATTAATTTGTAGATTGAGAATATCGGCTTGTGGCAAATTAATATTCGAACGGATACGGTCCTTCTTTTGATTGGGTTCCAAGTACATGATATCTGCTTCGTCTTCGTATTGAAACAGTCGGGAAATCTCATTTACTTCGATGCGGGTCTCAGTCGTGGGAGAAAGGAGGACTTTGGCCGCAATAGTTTGTGTGTTTAGTGAATCCGGATAGGTAGGCAGACGATAGATCCGTCCTCCTGTAGCCTCGATCAGTAACGCGTCGTGGCCTGCAATGCCTTGGTGCACATATCCGAAGGGGAGCTCTGCATTGGTACATTCCAGCCAGAGTGTATCTTGCGGAAGAGGAACATGCAGGATAACATGATTCATCTGGTTCGGACTTGAGAAGTCGGGAATGAGCCGCTCATTTTCGGTGCTGATGGCAGTATAGGTAGAAGAAATACCTAGTTCTTTCAACATGGCACGCATATAATTGGAGAGTCCTTTGCAATCACCGAATCCTGTACGGCAAACATCAGTGGCAGCAATGGGCTGCAAGCCGCCAATTCCTAGCTGAATGCTGACGTAACGTGTGTTTTTTGCCAGATAGTCGTACACTGCTTTCACTTTCTCCCGGTCGGTGGAGCAATTAGCCGTCAGTTCATGCAGGGAATTCCGGAAAGGTTCGGTCAGCAAGTCACGTCCTTCGAGCAATTTGTTTTGCCATTCTCCAAATTTCTGCCAAGTGCTCATGTCTCCTACGGTCTTGTCGTATTGAAAGGTAGAAGGGGAAAAATGTACACATGGAAACAGCTGCGCAAAAGAAGGACCGAACGGTTCTTTTTCGATTGCTGGCAGTTTGGTAGCTGTGGCTTCGATAATCTGCTGTCCATCCGGACCGGTAGACTCTTTCACCTGGATGTTCTTTCCTTTAGTGTATTGTTCATAATACCGGCAGGTTTGTTCGGCAGGCAACTCAATCCGGTAAGAAGCTTTTTCTACTCTTTGGCCGAAGCTGAACTGGGGTAGGAAAGGCGGATAACCGATGAGACCGTTGGTGCATTTTACTTCCCATTCGTATCTCACAGTAAAAGGCAAAGAAGGATAGTTGCAGTCGTACACATAGAAATAATCATCCGAAGCGAGTGAACCGGAGTATTCGCTCTTCTGAAGATTTGATTTCTTAATCTTCCGTACGCTTTGCCCGGTGGCATTAAATATCTCTCCGGAAAACTTCTGCAAGGAACTGAACATGTCACAACGACAAATAAACCGGGCGTCTTCCATCCCTTTGCGATTGAGAATGGTGATGGTGATGCTCTGCTTTTCTACCGATTGCGTCATCGACTTACAAATGATTTCTGTGTGCATATCCTGTACGATGGAGATGAGATCGGACTGCACACCCTGCGCTTGTGCGAAGAGTGTAAAAAGGCTTAAACAGGCGTAGGATAGAAGTCTGGTTATTGGATTTCTGGAATGATTCATTATGTATATAAAGTTTTTTAAGATGGGGATTATTTATAACTTTCTCAGTACTACCATTTCATTGTTTTTATTGGTGAGCTTTTCCCAGAAAGCTTTCACGTCTTGATACTCATCAGGCAGATAGAATGATTTGCTGGAAGAAAACACATATTCTATTTTTATTGCATCCTGTTCTTGGGATATGTTGTATTGGCAGATACTTTGTCCGTCTTTTGCTATGAGTTTCATAGGTTTGGGAATTTCTTCGATTACATAGCCTTCAGGAATTCTTAGAAGTGTAGTCTGGAACAATTGGTTGTTATATGGTATTTCTATGGGAAGCTTTCGCTCTGCTTGTGTGAATGGGCATTTGCGACATGAAGGAATACCAGCGGATTGACGTAAATGTGATTGTCACTTACTGTCAGTTGTTTCTCAAATTCAAAGAATTCTGTAACGTCAGGTGAGAATGACCGCCCATTTTTTGCCTGGAATTGCTTGATATTGATGCCTTCTGTTGTTTCCAGTTCGCTTATAAAGGCCGTACTGTCTTTGGCATTATGATAACGTTTCCGAAACGAGTACGTATCTAATCCGGTATACTGAGTCAGCCTGGTTCCTTTGATTTTTCCTTCCGGACAAATGTATCCGTCTACCTTCGAGTCGATTTGATGTTTACCCAGCCGGCTCAGGTTTACCCAATAACTTGCTCCCATATCATGGATGATACGTGCCTGATCTACCATAAGTATAGGAGATAGGACATTTATGAACCCGTAATCTATTGAACCATCTAAAAAAACAAAAGTGCTGTCAGTATCAGCAATACCTACAATAAAGGTGTTTAACTTCAGAATAGAAGGGTGGCTGATGGGTAATTTTCCTGCATCTCTCCTGCTCATAACCACTGGATAACATGGAATCTGTGCGTCACGAAGCATACTCATCAATATAAAATTGAAGTCGGCATTGCTGCCTGTTTGATTTTTTATTACTTTTTTTACTTCATTTCCATATAGGCTGTATTGTCCATTCCAGGATAGCTTCTCTTTGAGGAAAAGAAAGATTGCGGATATTTGTTCCAGTTGGCTAGGTAATTTATCCAGGTGCAGTGACTTCATTTCTTTGTGGTAAGGATTGCGCATACTGAGTAATCCGCCAAAACTTTCATTTTCTAACAGCATTCTATCGATATCATTCCACGTTTGGGTAAATGAATGATAGGGCTCTCCCGGAATTTCAAGTCCTTTGATTTCGAGATTGACACCGCTCAGGTAGTCATCTACGCACCAGATATAATTATCAGCATGAAGAGCTGGTAATTGCTTGCCGGTGAATAGTAAATAGTCTCCTTTGCATTCTATCGTTCCTGGAGGATAGGGCGGTTCGAGCATGAATAATTGACGGGTTGTTTCTTTTTTAGGGGTTAGGCTATAGCTGCCTTGTACCTCTAGATTGTATTTAAAATATTCGGGTATTGTTATTTCATATTGAGCCAAAAGGACCGGAATATTCCTTTGAGCTTTCCAAGGAGCTATGGTAAAGAAAAAATCAGAATGTAATTGAAACTTATATTCGAATACTGTTCCTTGCTTGACAGCAGGTATGGAGAACTTAGTCAGCATATATTCGTCGTTTAGCCGTTCTTTAAAAATAAGATCGTTTTTTAGTTTGGTGCGTACAATTTCTCCTTTTTCCAGATTGTAGGCTGATGCGTCAATTTGTTTGACAGTCTCTCTTAAGCGATTGTCTTTTATATTCAGGTAATATGGAATGCTGATGTTAGCATGAGATACCCCATTAGGCTTGAGTACTTTGACCTTGAACTCGTAATCATATACCAGGTGGAACTGCCGGTCGCTGAAAATATAGTTTACACTACATTTGGAATAAAGTACAACTGCCGTAGCGGATGTGTCAGGAGTATACTCGGTCATGGCCAACTCTTCTAAGGTGGGATGGTTGTATTTTGTGTTAGGTTCGATAGTAGCGACCTTAGTCTGATGGGCGGAACCTTGCCAACCTAATAACAACATGGCAAACAGTAGTATCAGTTTCATATTATTTGCAGAATGGAATTATATTTTTTTCAGTACAATAGTCGCTTTATTCTTATCAATCATTTTGGTCCATATATCTTGTATCTGTTTGTATTTATCGACAGGGAACAGATAGGATTTCAGGATGAATAGATAATTCAGCCGGATCTTATTCTCTGCTTTCTCTATCATATATCTACATTGCAGATCATTACTGTCGTTTTTGATAAGTTGCGACTGGGGTAGCTCTTCCACTGTGTATCCTTCTGGAATGGTGAGAGTAGACGATACTACAAAACTATATGGATAGGGGAACTCGACAGGAAGCACTCTCTCTGCCTGGAAGAAGGATTCTTATCTACGTGTGTGAAAATCATCGGATTAACATATAGTCGGTCTCCGGATGTTCCCGCTTTTAGGGTGAAATCTGTTACTTCTTCCAATTGTGCGAGATCGTCAGAAATGTTTTGGATCCTCGTATTGCTAAAGACACTTTTGTCATTTTCCGGAGCATCGGCTGATTCTTTTTTGTGTAGCTTCCGTTGCTGAAATTCCAATGCCTGATGTCCGGTAAAGGAGGATTTACGCTTCCCTTTAATCTCTGTTCCTTCTATAGCAGCTTCAATGGAAATTAATACAGCGCTATTTGAAAGCTTGGTCAGATCCACCCATTTCTTTTCTTCCGTTTCCGGTGAACCAAGCATGTACGCTTGACTTACGGTTAGCTCAAGTGGCAATACATTGAGTGTCGGAATCTCCATTGAGCTGTCTAGGTAGATATATTTATTGTTGTCCTGGTCGTAAACGGCAACAACAAACGTGTTCAGCTTCTGAATAGAGGGATAATTGATGGGAAGTATTCCTGCTGAACGGTGGCTTATAACAACAGGATAGGCTGAAAAACCGAAGTCCTTGAGTATACTGATGAGCACGAAGTTTAGATCGGCATTACTACCTTTTTTCTCTTTTAGCACTTTAGAAGGATTTATACCGTATAACCTGTAAGTACCATCCCATGCCAGATTCTTTCTCAGTACCTTAAATGCGGTGATAATTTTCTGGTTAGTGGTCATATCACTGGAGAAATCGCGTTTGGCATCCTCTCTGAAAGGATTGGTCATCGACATAAGCTGACCGAACGGTTCGTATTCGATGTTCATAAGTCGTTTCTCTATATCCGACCACTTCTTGCTGATAGGACGGTATTCCTGTCCTGGAAAGTTGGTGCCTTGCATGTCGAAACTAATCTGCACTTTGTAATCTTCCGGACACCAGCAGTAGTCTTCCTTTTGTTTAATGGCTGGAAGGTTCTCGCTAGTGAATGTTAATTGATCACATTTAACGAAGAATACATCTGCCGAACCAGCTCCACCGGGTCCATAGTTGGATGCATGCATGGTGGCTTGTTTTTTATCTGTTTTTATCAAGTCGCTCCCACGACTTTCGATGTTGAAGATATATACCAGGGGAATAGTGATTTCGTACTGATTGTAAACTACCGGGATTTCTTGTTGCATATACCAATTGGGTATTTCGATGTAACTGGTGGTTGTCATATAACGGTATTCGATCACCGTTCCGGCTTTTACTGCGGGAAGAGAGAATTTCAAGACTTTGATATTAGGGTCTACTCGTTCGTCAGATATCAGGTCACTGGTGAGTGCAGTCTTGACAATCTTTCCATTTTCCAAGTTATAACTGGCTCCATCCAGTTTTTCTATTCTGTCAGCTTCTTTATGTGTGTCTGTAGGAGAGTAGTATGGGATGGCGACATCTGCATAAGAGGTTCCTTGTGATTTCAGAATTTTCACTCGAATTACTTGTTCGGTATGTAGCTTGAAAAAGTCATTGTAAGTGAAATAGGTTTTCCCTTGATGAAGAAGGCATACGGCTGTAGCTGTGGTGTCGGGGGCATAAGTAGTCAGGATAATTCTTCTTTAGTAGGTTTGCCGTATTTTAAGTTGGGCTTGAGAACGGGATCGCTTTGTTGTGCTAGAGCATACGATATGCACAGAAATAAATAAGTGCATAGTGTGAATAGTTTTTCCATATTCTTGTGTGTTGTTCATACTATCACAAATTTAGGAAAAAAAAGAGAAAGAACCAAGCCTTTCTCTTTTTATTTTCATCTTTAGGGTAAAGATTTATACGAGATGTCCGATCCACTCTTCGCGGTCGCCTGGAAGCAGGTCGATTACCGGAACTTCTACCATGGTATAACAACCCGGTTGCTGTTTCATAGAAGCGCGTGCTACGCATACTAATACTTGTGCAGTCAGCGCAGGATTGTTGATACGCATATTGAATTCGAATAACTGGTTTTGAGTTTTTCCGGATACTCCTTTGCGAGTCAGGTTCACCCCATGTCCCATATCCAGCAAAGCGTCTACACTCGGCACGAGTTTTACGTGTGTTTCGTCATTCACAAAATAAGGGTCTGCTTTGATGGCTGCTGCCACTTCTTCAAACTTATATCCGTCCTTCAATTCGATATATACCATACGGCGATGAATACCGGTTCCTGTCGGGATAGTCATAGATAAAGCGGCTTTCACTCCATCAACAGCTTTTACGGCAACGGTGTGTCCCATACTCATACCGGGACCGAAGTTGGTGTATGTGATACCTTTCGGAGCGATTGCTTCGAGCATGGTACGTACGATAGAGTCACTTCCCGGATCCCAGCCTGCAGATATGATCGATACAGCTCCATGTGCTTTGGCTGTAGCATCCAGTGAACGGCGTAAATCTACAATGCCAGTATGAATGTCGAAACTATCGACCGTATTAATACCCATTGCCAGGTATTCTTTGGCATATTTCTCTACGCTGCGAGTCGGAGTACAAAGTATGGCAACTTCTACACCTTCCAACTCTTTGATATCTTTCACTACTGCATACTTTGCTAGTTCTTCCGGCATGTTTTCTGCTCCTGCACGACGAACAACACCCGCTATTTCAAAATCAGGTGCAGCTTGAAGGGCCTCAAGTACATAGTGCCCGATATTACCATAACCAACGATGGCGGCTCTTACTTTTTTCATCCTTTAATAGGTTTTAATGAACAAATTTCTTTCTAATTGCTGCAAAATTAAACATTTTATTATAAACTATTGTTTTCTGACTAATATTTTTTTTATTAGTTTAATGAGAATGGGGGGATTGCTTGGAAATCGGGTTTTGTATTACACAACTTTTTCTTTGGATTAGAGAGGTTGTTCCTTAATCAGTTATACAATAAAATTTCGTCTGCTGTTATTGCGCATGAAAAATATTTTATTGCCGATAAACTTCATTTGCGAGGCTGAAAAATAAAGTATACATTTGTCCCATTATGATAGAATATCTTAGAGGCGAGATTGCCGAGCTAAGTCCGGCAACCGCAGTAATTGATTGTAACGGGGTAGGATATATTGCTAATATATCGTTGAATACTTATTCTGCTATTCAGGGAAAGAAAAACTGCAAGTTGTATATTTACGAAGCTATTCGTGAAGATGCTTATGTGTTGTATGGATTTGCCGAAAAGCAGGAACGAGAGCTTTTTTTGTTGTTGATCTCCGTATCGGGTATTGGTGGAAATACGGCACGTATGATTTTGTCTGCACTCTCTCCGGCCGAATTGGTGAATGTGATTAGTACGGAAAACGCTAATCTGTTGAAAACGGTGAAAGGGATTGGGTTGAAAACTGCACAACGTGTTATTGTCGATTTAAAAGATAAAATAAAAACAATGGGAACAATTACTGCAAGTGGAGGTGCTTCTGTTGGAATGCTGTCATCACCTGCTAATGTAGAGGTGCAGGAAGAAGCTGTGGCTGCCTTGACTATGCTTGGTTTTGCTACGGCTCCTTCACAAAAAGTGGTGTTCGCCATTTTGAAGGAGGAACCGGATGCACCTGTTGAGAAGGTTGTTAAATTGGCTTTGAAGAGACTGTAAGAGTCGGGAATAAAAAGAATATGAAGCAGCAGAAAATATATATGAAAACATGGCTGGACTCTCACAGCCGTCTGAAATTAGTGGATACGGATCAATGGTATCTTGATTTAGCTAATCATTTGTTATGGGTGATTAGTGAGTCGGATCTATATCGGGAAGAAACGCTAGAGACTCAACAACAGGTAGCCATTACGATGGCACTTTATCTGGAAGATTGTGTGGCAGATAGTGGCAATTGGCGTCAGTTTATCCGTTGGCATAAGAAGAGTTATGGTCGGTATCTTCCTTTTTATACGGTGTCCGGGAGTTATTTTCCGGATGAGATTAATAAAGAAGATGTCGCTTTCTTGCTTTGGGCAATCAATTCTCCGGTTGGAGAAGAGACCGATTACATTGAGAACCCGTTGGATGCAGGTTTGCTGGAATTTGCAGATGTACTTTATAAATTGCTGGATGAAGTATTCGAAGAGGCTCCTATAAGTGACGGCCTTGCCGGTGACTGGCTGATGGAAACTGAATTGATGGAAAAACAACGTGCTGCTTTGCCTGTTGCTTTGATGGATGAGAAATTGCCTGTCAATGTAGAACGTTTTATGAAAGCGAGTGGAGGTGAGGCTTTAATGTTCTTTGATTCTTATGCTGCTCTGAAACTTTTCTTTATACAAGCTTTGAAATGGGAAGATGAAGAAGACTCTTTACTGCCGGACTTGCAGGAATGTGAGAATTTTGTATTGTATGCTAATATGAAAGGATTATTAATAGGTCCCGATGTAGCGAAATATTTTGCTGATAAACGGAATGAGTTGTATGATGCAGAAACAGCGGAAGAAGAAGCCTATGAACTCTTTTGTGAGCAGGGGCTTTGTCCGTTCGATTTATTAAAATATGGTATGGAACATCATTTATTGCCCGATGCTCAGTTCCCATTTGAAAATGGAAAGGCTTTGCTCCATGAGAATTGGGATTTTGTGGCTCGTTGGTTCTTAGGAGAATATTATGAAGGGGAGTAAGTGACATGAGTATTAAAAAGAATAACAATCCTTTTGCAGAAAAGGCAAAGTCCGGGAAGGGGAAAAAGATAGTTACGGGAAAGAGAGTAGGTAAATCTAAGCCGGAAAAGGCGAATAATCAGTTAAACAGAAGGGTTAAGTAAAAAAGTAACCTTAGTTGAGAAATTCATAATCTATAGATACAAACTTTTTCTTTTATGCTAATATGAAAATAATTGAAAAATAATATCTATATGATAGAATATTTTTTTAACTTTGAATTTAGATAACAAGTCTTTTAATATAGAACTTAGACTAATTTAATTAAAATGAAAAACATGAAATGTAGAACAATGAAAAAAGTATTGACGAAAAGTCTTTGTATGTTAGCTGTTTTCTTATTAGCTACAGCTTGCGGTAAAGAGGATGATGTTTCTCAGACAAATAACAATGAGGACTCAAAAACTTCTTATGTATATTTGAAAAAATATGGTGTAGAAATAATCAAGGTTTCCATTCAGAAAGAAGAATTTGTCTATTCTTTATCAGTTTTTAAAGGAGGTAATAATACGGCATTTGAAGGGAATGTGAAAATAAGTGCATGGACGGAAGAAGAATTAACGGCGTACAATAAGAATAAAGGAACTTCTTATGTATCTATAGCTTCTGATTTGTACTCGGTAACTCCGGAGAGACAAACTTTTACTAAAGAACAAAAGTCTCTGAATTTTGATGTAAAGCTAATTCCTGAAAAGTTATTGAAGGTTATAGGAGAAAACACTAAAGCTGAGTATGTGATTCCGTTGCGACTGGAAAGTGAAGATGTCGAAGTAAAGGCAAACCGCCAGGATTTACTTCTATATATTTCGTTAGAAGCTCCGATGTTGAAGTTTGCTTTCTATGAAAAAACAGTGTTTGTACAAGAAGAAAGCACTAGTTTTAATGTAGGTACAGTTTTGAATTATAAAATTGACGGGAAGGCTTCGGGGAGTCAATGGGATTTCACAAGTGAATTGGTTGTTCCGGAAAATGCATCGGAACTAGTTACCACCTACAATCAATCTAATAAAACTGATTATGAGTTATTACCTAGTGGGGCATATGACCTTACCGAGAAGGTGCATTATAATATCAATGATACCAAGGCGGAAACGACTGTGGTTATTGACAGAAACAAAATGGAAGTAAAATACTATCTTTTACCATTAAAATTATCGACACCTTCCTCAAATGTTGTGATGTGTGACAACGGTATTCTTTATTGTTTAGTAAGCCGTTCGTATAATAATCCGATCATTGCTTTCAGTGCTCCGGACCCGACAGTTATTCATACAGATGATGGATATTTCTATCTGTATGGTACAGAAGACACACGTAACATGCCTATATATCGCTCAAAAGACATGGTGAGCTGGGAATATATGGGGACAGCGTTTACTAACGAAACGCGTCCTATCTGGGAAGGTGAGCATAGTCTGTGGGCACCGGAAATTCGTCACTTTGACGGACGCTATGTGCTTTACTATTCTTGGGCTAAATGGGGGGATGAGTGGAACAGTAATGTAGGAGTAGCCGTATCTGACTCGCCAACTGGTCCATTTATCGATAAAGGATGTGTGATAGATGCACAGGATATGGGAGTACAGAACTCTATAGATCAGTTCTTTTACGAGGACGGTGGAAAGAAATATATGTTCTGGGGAAGTTTCCGGGGGATTTACGTAACGGAGCTTACTGATGACGGTTTGCGTGTAAAGATGAATGCAGATGGTACTCCGGTATTAAAAAAACGTATCTGTGGAAATTATTTTGAAGCTACTAATATTTATAAGAAGGGAGAGTATTATTACCTCTTCGCTTCTATAGGAAGCTGCTGTGAAGGTGCAAAAAGTTCATACACTACAGTGGTGGGACGTTCTAAGAATGTATTAGGTCCTTATTTGAATAAAACCGGTGGTGATATGCTTTATGATAAGTATGAAGTTGTATTGAAGGGCAATTCTGTATGGGCTGGTCCCGGTCATAACTCAATTATACAAGTAGATGATGACGGGGTTGAATGGTTGATTTATCATGGATATAAAAAGTTGGAAGCCGATAATGGACGGGTGGTATTACTTGACCGTTTACATTGGACTGATGATGGTTGGCCTTATGTAAAGGATTTGGCTCCATCTGTATCATCTCTTATTCCGGTTTTTAGATAAGTTTGTGAGATAACTTGAGTTATTATGATAGAGATATAATGAGATATTCACAGATTCTGTTATTGGCTGGTTTCAGTTGAAAAAAGGATTGTTGTGCCAAGATAAGTAAAGCTGACTCAAAACTTAATGAAGAGTCGGCTTTATATTTATATCTAACTTACTCAATCTAAATTAGTTCGTTTAGTTTTTAGTTTATAGCGGTAGCTTGTTGTATTGATTATTTCTCTGCTGCAGCTTTCTGTGCGTTAATTTCTTTTTTCTTATTGATGAATCCGATTTTTAAGTTGGCTTCTTCTTGTTCTTTCTTAATTTGAGTCATACTGGAAAGAATTTGTGCCAATTCATAAATCCCAACTGCTGCTTGTCGGTCTGCCGGAGTCATAGTGGTCGTGTATTTACGGTCACCGATATATTCTAAGCGGATATTTTTGTCTTTATTGAGGTTTACGAAATCGATAACTCCCCCGTCTTCTCCTAGCTTATAATCAGCTTTTTCTATTTTCTCGTCCAGATCGGTAGTTTCATAACTGTCTCTGGATCTGGGAGATTCAGCAGATGTTCCGTCAGAAACAGATACTTTGACAGCTGTGTGATGGATGTTGTTACCTCCACAATAAATAGAAGTCATGCTCATAATACCCTGTTCATTCACTTGAAAACGAAGAAAAGAACGGTGCAAGTTCTTTTCAACAGTTTGGGTTGGCCAGAGATAATTACCCATTTGCTGATAGGCAGTATCTTTTTCTAGGATGTATTGATTTTTAATAGCATCAAATGCTTGTTGTTTGGCCTGAAGTGCGCTGTTCAGACTATCTAATTTTTGTTGTTGTACTTTAAGTTCCACGTCCAACATCAAAGCCTGACCGGCCTTACGAGTTTCAAATGCTTTAGGATACAGTATTTTAATACTGTCGATTTGTAACTTGGCTTCTTCGTAGTTGCCTTGTTCGTAAGCTGTGCGAGCTGCTGTCAGTTTTTCATTGGCTTTCTTTTCGATGCCGTTTCCGCACGCAGTCAATAGGAATGCACCGCAACAAAGGGTAATCAGTTTTTTCATCCTGTTATTCGTTTTATAAAACTGTACTGTTTCTATTTGAATAATGCTGAATCTCGATGATTCTGGTGGCAAAAATACAAATATTATCCCTTATTTTTGTACTTTTGCAGCTTTAAAACTTATTAAGTTGATAGCTGATAGTTGATAACTGATAATTGAAAGAATGATTGAATTGACTCAGGAGGAATTGAAGCAGTATTTTAGCGAACCTATTTTCGGCCAAATTGCTGAAACTGCTGATGCGCTCGGATTGGAATGTTATGTGGTTGGCGGTTATGTTCGTGACATTTTTCTGCAACGTCCCTCTAAAGATATAGATGTAGTAGTGGTGGGTAGTGGAATGCTATGGCGGAAACGTTGGGGAAACATCTGGGACGTGGGGCGCATGTTTCTGTATTTAAGAATTTCGGTACGGCACAAGTAAAATATAAAGGAACGGAAGTGGAATTTGTGGGTGCACGCAAGGAATCCTATCAACGTGATTCACGAAAACCAATCGTTGAAGATGGTACACTGGAGGATGACCAGAATCGTCGGGATTTCACAATTAATGCATTGGCTGTCTGTCTTAATAAATGCCGCTTTGGTGAGTTAGTTGATCCTTTCGGTGGCATGGCGGACATGAAGGAAAAGACTATCCGTACGCCGCTTGATCCTGATATTACATTCAGCGATGACCCGTTGCGCATGATGCGTTGTATACGTTTCGCCACTCAGCTGAATTTCTATATTGATGATGCTACTTTTGATTCACTTTGCCGAAATAAAGAACGGATCGAGATTATTTCCCGGGAACGGATCGCAGACGAGTTGAATAAGATCATCTTGTCATCTGTTCCGTCAAAAGGATTTGTTGAGTTGGAACGAAGTGGACTGTTACCGTTGATTTTCCCCGAATTGGCTGCTTTGCAAGGAGTGGAAACTCGAAATGGGAAGGCACACAAAGATAACTTCTACCATACATTAGAGGTACTTGATAATATAAGTAAGAAAACAGACAACTTATGGTTGCGTTGGTCGGCCTTACTGCATGATATAGCTAAGCCGGCAACCAAACGCTGGGAATCTAAAGTCGGTTGGACTTTCCACAATCACAATTTTATTGGTGAGAAGATGATTCCGAATATCTTCCGTAAGATGAAGTTGCCAATGAATGAAAAGATGAAGTACGTTCAGAAGATGGTGAGCCTGCATATGCGCCCTATTGTAATTGCGGATGATGTAGTATCCGACTCGGCTGTGCGGCGGTTACTTTTTGAGGCTGGGGATGATATTGATGATCTGATGATGCTTTGCGAAGCAGATATTACCTCTAAGAATATGGAGCGCAAACAGCGTTTCCTGAATAACTTTCAATTGGTACGTCAAAAATTGAAGGATCTGGAAGAGAAAGATCGTATCCGTAACTTCCAGCCACCTGTAAGCGGAGAAGAAATTATGGAGATTTTCGATTTACACCCTTGTCGCGAGGTAGGTGCTTTGAAAAGTGCTATTAAAGATGCTATCTTAGATGGAGTTATTCCCAATGAATATGAGGCGGCGTATACATTTATGTTGGAGCGGGCAAAGAAGATGGGATTAGTTCCTTCACAGACTTCTTCAAAAGTAGAATAGATAAATTTTGAGCTATTTCTTGGGGAGAATATATGTTCGGTATCTTTTATAGGTAATTTCATTTATAATCTTAAGTCTGGATATAGTAATCCCCTTATTTCAGCTTTATTTTATATAAAGGGAAAATAAGGGGATTCTCTAAGAGGTTTTATCTATATAATATTCACTTCCGGAATACTGTTTTGCAACAGTTTCTTTTTAAGTATTCCTTTTTGTAATTGTAACCCGAATGGGGTCTGATTTTTATTCTTCCTGTTTGTAAAAGGCTTCCAAATCGATAATTTCTTCGTTACAGTTTGTCAGCTTTTCTATTCCTTCATTGGTTACTACCCATGTGTTTTCTATTCCGACAGGTCCTACACTCGGAATAACGATTTTAGGTTCCAGGGCAAACACCATCCCCGTTTCTAATTCCTGTTTCATGCGTAGAGCCAAAACGGGGACCTCGTTGATTTCTAACCCGATACCATGGCCGATGAATTTAGCTTGTTGGTTAGTTCCCATGAATTTATCCGCGAATCCAGCTTTCGTTGCTATCTCGACAGCCGTATTATAGAGATTTTCGCAGGCTATGCCCGGACGTGCAATTGAGCTAATCTTTTCTTGAATCTCTAAACAAACTTGATGTGCTGCATAAGCTTCCTCAGATAGTTTGCCAATGGAAAATACGCGGCTCATGTCACCCATGTAGCCGTTAAAGTTTCCTCCTAAGTCTACCATGACACTTTGCCCTTCTTTTAATGGAGTCTTGTTGGCACCGCCCGGGAGAGCCGGATCAAGACCTTGTCCACCTAATGCAAAGTCGTAAGGTGATGGATAACCGGCATTGTCACTTGTCAGTACACTGCCCATGAAGATTTCCATGCTACGGCCGAAGACGCGAAAAATGCCCAGATTTCCTTGCAGACGCATCAGACGTTCTATTTCAATAGAAAACTCGATATCGGTCATTCCGGGACGGTATACACTTGGTATCTGTTCGTAAGCTTTGCTATGAGCCATTCCGGAACGGCGTATCATTTCTATTTCGATGGAGGTCTTTATGCTACGAGCTTGGCGAATGAGTGGGGTTCCGTTTACTACTTCTGTGTCTGGGAATAAGCCAGCTAAACGTACATATTCCGTATAAGGAAGTTCATCACCTTCCAGCATTAATTTAGTTGGCACTGGCAGTCCTTGTTCTTTCAATAACTCAGTAATCTGTTCCGGTTTACGGATAAAGAAGGAGTGCTCTCCTGTAATGTTGTTCGGGCGTTTGAAAAAGAGTAGTGCCGGTGAGTGGAGGGGTAAATAAAGATATCCGCTAACTACACATCCATAGGTATAAATCAAATTAGCATTGCAAGTGATAAGCGCAGCTTCAATACCTTGTTGCGCCATTAAACTGCGAATTTTGTCGCGGCGGAGTTTTAATTCAGGTTGTAGCATAGAATTATTTTCAATTTATTGTTTTCTATTTTGATCTTTACAGATATTAGATATAACACCTGTGAGAGTACAAAGGTAATTATTTCAACTGAAAATAATATGAATTTCAAAAAAATAGCGCTACCCGCGTCCTATCACAGGGGACGAGCAGCGCAAACCACAAATACAAATACAACTAAACAAAGTCTTTTTTAAATAACGCCTTGTCCCATCATTGCGTGAGCTACTTTCATAAAACCGGCTATATTAGCACCCTTTACGTAATTAATATACCCGTCGGGTTCTGTGCCGTATTTCACGCATTGTGCATGGATACCGTGCATGATAGCATGGAGTTTTTCATCCACCTCGGCTGCACTCCAGCTTAGGTGCATGGCATTTTGAGACATTTCCAGACCGGAGGTAGCAACACCACCTGCATTGACTGCCTTACCCGGAGCATACATCGTTTTATGTTCAATGAACAAATCAATTGCTTCCGGAGTACAACCCATGTTGGAAATTTCTCCGACACAAAGTACGTTGTTTTTTATCAGATTTTGTGCATCTTCTCCATTTAATTCATTTTGAGTTGCACAAGGTAATGCAATATCGGCTTTTACCTCCCATGGACGCTTACCTTCAACGAAGGTAGCATTCGGATATTTCTCTGCATATGGTGCAACGATATCATTGCCGGAAGCGCGTAATTCGAGCATATAGTCAATCTTCTCGCCACTGATACCATCCGGGTCATAAATGTATCCGTCCGGACCGGAGATGGTGATCACTTTTGCACCCAGTTCGGTAGCTTTCGTTGCGGCTCCCCAGGCTACGTTGCCGAAACCGGAAATGGCTACTGTTTTATCTTTTATATCGATTCCTTTGGCTTGCAACATTTGATTGACAAAGTATAATCCACCGAAACCGGTAGCTTCTGGCCGTATTAATGAGCCACCGAATTCTAATCCTTTTCCGGTGAATGTTCCAGTGAATTCACGAGTCAGCTTTTTGTACATACCGAACATATAACCGACTTCACGTCCTCCAACACCGATATCACCGGCAGGTACATCCATATCCGGACCCAGATGACGCCACAATTCCAGCATGAAGGCTTGGCAGAAACGCATCACTTCAGCATTGCTCTTTCCGCGCGGGGAGAAGTCTGAACCACCTTTACCGCCACCCATAGGCAGAGTAGTCAACGCATTCTTGAAAGTCTGTTCGAAACCCAGGAACTTCAGGATGGAGAGGTTTACGGAAGCGTGGAAGCGAATACCGCCTTTGTACGGTCCAATTGCATTATTAAATTGTACACGATAACCGAGGTTTGTTTGTACCTCACCTCTATCGTCTACCCAAGTCACGCGGAAAGTGAAAATACGGTCAGGTTCCACCAATCTTTCTATGATCTTGGCCTTCTCAAATTCAGGATGTTGATTGTAGATATCTTCAATGGAAAGAAGCACTTCTTTTACTGCTTGAAGATACTCTGATTCACCGGGATGTTTGGCCTCCAGAGAGGACATGATTTTTTGAATGTTCATAATAGTATGCTTTAAAAAGGTTATTCTGATAAAATGTAAACTGTGTATACTGCAAATATAGGAATTTTTTTCAATCATGGTTCATTCTATCCCTATATTTTGATTAAATAATGATAAAATGATAGTATTTTCGGTGGAAAATCATCAACCTCATCAACTATTGAGTGAAAAATAGTTGATGAGGCTTGATATGGTTTACAGATAGAAAGCTTTCTTCTTTAGAAGTTCGGACTCATACCTAAGTTATACATTATAAAGCCGTAGATATCTGCTTGTTCTTCCAGTACTTTTGCCATTGGTTTGCCGGCTCCGTGACCGGCTTTGCTGTCAATACGGATGAGCGTTGGATTGGTTCCGTCATTATCGGCTTGCAGAGTAGCGGCAAACTTAAAGGAATGGGCAGGAACAACACGATCATCGTGATCGGCAGTAGTAACTAGGGTGGCGGGATATTTTGTTCCCGGTTTCAGGTTGTGTAGCGGAGAGTACCCTTTCAGGTATTCAAACATTTCTTTACTCTCTTCACTTGTACCGTAATCGCTTGCCCAATTCCATCCGATTGTGAATTTATGGTAGCGAAGCATATCCATAACGCCTACCTGTGGAATGGCTACGCGGAACAGGTCAGGACGTTGTGTCATACAAGCTCCAACCAGCAATCCGCCGTTAGAGCCACCTACGATGGCGATTTTATCTTTATTGGTATATTTTTGGTCAATGAGGTATTCGGCGGCAGAGATAAAGTCATCAAACACATTCTGTTTTTGCATTTTGGTTCCTGCTACGTGCCAGTCTTCTCCGTACTCACTTCCACCACGTAGATTGACTTGTGCGTAGATACCTCCATTTTCGAGGAATGGAATGCGCATCGCACTGAAGCTTGGGTTGAGGCTGATTCCAAATCCTCCGTATCCATAAAGGAACACCGGATTTTTACCGTCTTTCTTTAATCCTTTCTTATAAGTAAGGAACATCGGAATTTTTACACCGTCTTTGCTCGGGAAGAAGATCTGTTCTGTAATGAAATCATCCGAGTTGAACTGTACTTGGGGAGCGCGGTAGAGTTCATAGGTATTTGTGTCCATATTGTATTTATAGGTCGCCCCGGGATGGTAAACGAAGTAAAGCCGAAAAAGCATTCTTTATCGTCTTTGTTTCCACTGAATCCTACCGAACCGAGTGAGGGTAATTCAATTTCTTGCAATTGCTTACCGTCAAGATCGTAAACATAAGCATGGTTGGAGGCATCTTTATCATAGGTAAGGAACAGTTTGCCACCAATTACTTCGGCTCCTGATAAAACGGCTTCTGATTCCGGGACAAGTTCTTTCCAGTTCTCCAGTTCCGGTTGGTTGATGTCGGCCACCATGATTCGGTTTTTCGGTGCACCGTAGTTAGTGTAAATGTACATCTTGTCGCCGATTACTTCGATAGGAGAATATTGATAGTCGAAATCAGTGGTCAATGGTATAAAGGGAGAATTCGGTTTATTCAGATCACGCATGAATAAGTTGTTTCCTCTGCCGGCCCCGGATTCAAAGAGGAAGAGAACTTGTTCATCCTCGCTTACACTGGCACTGTAAAAACGCTTGGGGTAAGATGGATTTTGGTAGATGAGTCGGTCTTTTGACTGTGGCTCACCGATCTTATGATAATAAATCTTGTGGTTTTCATTGACGTTGGAAAACTCTTTTCCTTTTGTAGGAGCGTCGTAGGCACTATAATAGAAACCGTCTCCCTGCCAGGAAGCACCGGAGAACTTGGCCCATTCGATGTGGTCTTCAAGTAATTTTCCTGTTTCTGTGTCCATTACATAGATTTCCGACCAGTCTGAACCACTACGTGAGATACTGTAGGCAGTGTATTTGCCATCGTGTGAAAAGTATAGGCCTGTGAGGGCAACAGTTCCGTCTTCCGATAATTTGTTTGGATCAAGGAAAACACGCGGTTCACTATTCAGCGAGTCTTGTACATAGAACACATTTTGATTCTGCAATCCGTCATTCTTGCTGAAATAATATTTGCCATGTTTTTTAATAGGGGCGCTGATCTTTTCATAGTCAGCCAGTGCGGTGAGTCGTTTCAGCAGATTCTCACGAAAGGGAATCTGATTCAGGTATTCGTTGGTCACTTTGTTTTGGGCTTCTACCCAAACAGTAGTAGCGGCACTGGTATCGTTTTCTAGCCAACGATAAGGATCAGGAACGGGTGTACCAAAGTACACATCTACTGTGTCTACTTTTGCTGTTTCAGGGTAAACAAGCTTTTTCTGTTGGGGGGTGCATGACATAACCATGATTCCACTCATTAATAAAATTACTTTTTTCATTTGAATAAAGTCTGTTCGAAATATAACTTGAAGTTACAAATCTACGCAATATATAGAACACAGTCAAATAAATGGTGAAGATAAAAAGTGGAAGAGGGGTACAAAAACTATCCGGGAGATGTAAGAGAGTTGTTCGGAAGAAGTATAAGAGTTGTATAAAAGATATATATGAAGTGAAGTAGAAGATGTAGAACTTTCAGTCTAATCATCCGGAAAGAATATGATCACCTTTTCATCTCTTGGTGTGCAACTGAGGTTTGTAACGCAGGATTTCCTAAAAGAAATGAATGACAACTGTTATAGTATGAATTAATTTCGCTAATTTTGTGGATAGTTTATGTACTAAATAGACAGAAGACCTTTATGCTCAGTAAATATAAATTAAATCAACTTTATTTCAAAGATACGCAATTTGCCAATCTGATGACCCGGCGGATTTTTAATGTGCTGTTAATAGCAAATCCATATGACGCGTTTATGCTGGAGGATGATGGGCGTATTGACGAGAAGATTTTTAATGAATATACCTCTTTGTCTCTTCGTTATCCACCTCGTTTTTCTCAGGTTTCTACTGAAGAGGAGGCTTTGGCGCAGTTGGGAAATATGCCGTTCGACCTTGTGATTTGTATGCCGAGTACAGGAGATAATGATAGTTTCGACATTGGTCGCCATATTAAGGAGAAATATGAGCATATTCCGATAGTCATCCTGACTCCTTTCAGTCATGGTATAACGAAACGTATTATTAATGAAGACTTGAGCGCTTTTGAATATGTATTCTGTTGGTTGGGTAATACTGATTTGTTAGTCTCCATCATTAAGTTGATAGAGGACAAAATGAATCTCGAACATGATGTGCAAGAGGTCGGTGTACAGTTAATCCTTCTGGTAGAAGATGGAATCCGTTTCTATTCTTCCATATTGCCTAATCTTTATAAGTTCGTGTTGAAGCAGAGCCAGGAGTTTTCTACGGAAGCACTGAATGCCCACCAGCGTACCCTTCGTATGCGTGGACGTCCTAAAATCGTGTTGGCGCGTACTTATGAGGAAGCAATGGCCATTTATCGGAAATATCAAAATAATATATTAGGTGTCATCACTGATGTACGTTTCCCAAAAATAGAACGGGGAGAGAAAGATAGTCTGGCAGGTATTAAGCTTTGTGCCGAAATACGAAAAAACGATCCGTTTGTACCTTTGATTATTCAGTCTTCAGAATCGGAAAACTTATCGTATGCAACTAAGTATGGAGCCAGCTTTATCGACAAAAACTCGAAAAAGATGGATGTCGATTTGCGCCGTATTGTTTCAGATAACTTTGGTTTCGGTGATTTCGTTTTCCGTAATCCGGAGACAGGAGAGGAGATTGCCCGCGTACGGAACTTGAAGGAACTCCAAAATATTCTGTTTGCTGTACCTGCGGAGTCATTTTTATACCATATCAGTCGTAATCACGTTTCCCGTTGGTTTTATTCGCGGGCTATGTTTCCTGTGGCGGAGTTTCTTAAGCCGATCACCTGGAGTAGCCTTCAGGATGTAGATGCTCACCGAAAGATCATCTTCGAAGCCATTGTGAAATATCGTAAGATGAAGAATCAGGGAGTGGTGGCCGTCTTCAAACGCGACCGCTTTGACCGTTATTCAAACTTTGCCCGTATCGGTGACGGTTCGCTGGGAGGAAAAGGACGTGGCTTGGCTTTTATCGATAATATGGTGAAACGTCATCCTGAGTTTGAGGAGTTTGAGAATGCGTCTATTGCTATTCCGAAAACGGTGGTTTTGTGTACGGATGTGTTCGATGAATTTATGGATACGAACAATCTGTATCAGATAGCTTTGTCGGATGCAGATGATGATCTGATCTTGAAATATTTTTTGAAGGCAAAGTTGCCAGACCGTTTGGTAGAGGACTTTTTTACTTTCTTTGATGTGGTGAAATCTCCCATAGCCATTCGTTCTTCTTCTTTGTTGGAAGATTCGCATTATCAACCTTTTGCCGGGATATATAGTACGTATATGATTCCTTATTTGGATGATAAGTATGAAATGCTCCGTATGCTTTCCGATGCGATTAAAGGAGTATATGCTTCTGTGTATTTCCGGGACAGTAAAGCCTATATGCAAGCCACGTCAAATGTAATCGATCAGGAAAAGATGGCGGTTATCTTGCAGGAGGTGGTAGGAAATCAGTATGGGGACCGTTACTATCCTTCCATGTCGGGAGTGGCACGTTCGTTGAATTACTATCCGTTGGGTGACGAGAAAGCGGAAGAAGGTATTGTAAATCTGGCTTTAGGACTTGGCAAATATATTGTGGATGGAGGAATGACTCTTCGTTTCTCTCCTTATCATCCGAATCAGGTGCTTCAGACGAGTGAAATGGAAATTGCTCTTAAAGAGACTCAGACCCGTTTCTATGCGTTGGATTTGAAGAATGTCGGTCAGGACTTCTCAATAGACGATGGCTTTAATTTGCTGAAACTTCATGTGAAAGAGGCTGAAAATGATGGTTCGTTACGTTACATTGCTTCTACCTATGATCCATATGACCAGATTATTCGTGACGGTCTGTATCCGGGTGGACGTAAAGTGATTACTTTTGCAAATATTCTGCAACACGACGTTTTCCCATTAGCGCGTATTCTGCAACTTGTGTTGAAATATAGTGAACAGGAAATGCGTCGTCCGGTTGAAATTGAATTTGCTGCTACTTTGAGTCGCGACCAGGATAAAACAGGAACTTTCTATTTGCTGCAAATTCGTCCGATTGTGGACAGCAAAGAGATGTTGGATGAAGATCTGTCTTTGATTTCAGATGAAGAAGTGATTCTCCGTTCTGACAATTCATTAGGTCATGGTATTATGAATGAGATTTATGATATTGTTTATGTCAAGACGGATGGGTATAGCGCTTCTAACAATCAGGCGATTGCATGGGAAATTGAGAAGATGAATCAGAATTTTCTGAATGAAGGAAGAAATTATGTGTTGGTTGGTCCGGGACGCTGGGGAAGCAGTGATACATGGCTGGGCATTCCTGTGAAGTGGCCTCACATCTCTGCTGCTCGCGTGATTGTGGAAGCCGGATTAACGAACTACCGGATAGATCCAAGTCAGGGAACACATTTCTTCCAGAATCTGACTTCATTTGGTGTCGGTTATTTCACAATTAATGCTTTTATGAATGATGGGGTCTATAATCAGGACTTCCTGAACGGACTTCCTGCTGTGGAAGAGACGAAGTTTCTCCGTCATGTACGCTTCGAAAAACCTATTGTCGTCAAGATGGATGGCAAGAAAAAATTGGGAATAGTATTGATGCCGGGAGAGGATAAGTAGGTTCTAATTTTAATACCAGTAATGACAAAAAAGTTCTGTTTTTCATATGAAAGACAGAATTTTTTGTTATTATCATTATAGATGGTCTATTTTTAATATCTTAAAAACTATTTATGGCCTTATTTTCAGATTTTGAGGAATAAAAGGTGAAGGCTTATTTATTAAATATTGAAAACTATTATATTTGCCTGAGTTTTGTATAAAATATTAGTGGTTAAGTTATATAGTGTATAACTTTATATTAAATAATGAGAGGTTATTATGAAGAAAAGTTTTATTTTATGCTTCACGTTTTTCTCTTCTTTGTTTTTTATCGCTTGTGAAAGTAGTGAGGGGAACGATGCTTCAGCAGCAAAGGGAAAAATGATGATTGACTTAAATTCTGACGTGTCATATGCTTCAAAAGGGAGTAAGGCACGAGCTATGGATCTGACCCCGTATAAAAATGTAGCGAATTATACGGTGGAGTTGAAAGACGCTTCGGGAAATGTTCTTCAGTCAAAACTTTATTCCGAAATGGAATTGACTCAGGAAGTGACTCCCGGTACTTATACAGTACGTGCGTATTATGGTGAAAACGTAAATGCCGGATATGATAAGCTGTATATGGAAGGTGCACAAACCATTACGGTAGTGAAAGGAGATAATAAAACTGTTTCTTTTGCTTGTACTCCGGCAAATGTTAAAGTGAATCTGAAATATTCTGATGACTTCTACACATTCTATTCTGATTGTACGGTGGGATTGAAAACCCAATATCTGACGGAAGCTTTTGAGATGTCGCAGGCTGATGTAGATAAAGATTTGTTTTTGAAGGCAGTCGGTAACGAAAATCTTTCTTTGACTTTTGCTTTGAAGGATAAAAATGGTATTACCGTTACGCCTGCTAATTTCGGTGCTCAGACTGTGACCATCAAACCACGTGATTTTCTGACTATTACAGTAAAACCTAAATTGATAGATATTGAGGGTGGAAAAATCAGTGGTATCACTGTAACAATAGATAATGGAGTGCAAGAGGAGAATATAGATGTTACTCTACCAGATGAGTTTATGTCGGGCGAGGATATCACTGTTAATAATTAAAAGATTGCAGCATGAAACAAATTACCTATATATTGACGGGAATTAGTCTCGTGATTGGATTGAGCGCTTGTGAAATGCGCGATGAATTGAAAGGGAAAAATGCATTGAATGATAATGAAGGGTTAGTAAGTCTGGATTTATTGGCTCAGGACTATTCTAATATCATAACTTCTCGTGGAGCTTTTCCTGACGAGGAAGTGAATGTGGAAAATTATACGGTTCAAATTGTTAATGCATCTACTGACGGTGTGGTAAAAGAGACTTCCTATGGCGATTTAAGAGCAGAGGGAGGTTCAGTGAAGCTGACTGCCGGGAAGTATCGTGTGAGGGCTTACAATTATAATGGTGAAAATGTAGGTGCCTCGGAACGTCCGTATTTTAAAGGACAGACTGATTTTCAGATATTGCCGGGAAAGACAACAACGGTTAATACTACTTGTCGTTTAAGTTGTGTGGAGGTGAATCTGATTCTGGCTAAGAGTTTCGAAGAATACTTCAAAGATGATTATACGATCACCATTACGAACGGTGGTGCGGGCAACTACGTTTTTAAAAAGGAGAACGTGGGTAAGAAAATCTATTTTAATGTACCGGAAAATGCATCTAGCATATTGATGAGTGTGAAAGCGACTACTTCTACAGATGGTACGGATATTGCACAGTCTTATACAATTACTAAACCGGAGAACTCTGAAAATAGTAGCAAGTTGGAAAACGGGGACTCGTTTAAAGTGACAATCAATCCGGGAGATAATCCGGTCATTGATCCTGTGACGAAGATAAATCTGGGGATTACCGTTGATTTAACTTGGACTGAGACCGGAACGACTGTGGAGATTCCAACGGAAAATATTGTATTTAATCCCGGAGGAGATTCAGAAGGAGGAGATACAAATAAAGGAGAAATGAATGTTGTCGGCTTAGATAAAACATATTCATTTGTAGCTTTGTCAGAAGATGTTCCTACTGTAAAAGTTGATTTCTCGGTTCCTAATGGAATTAAGAAGCTGTTGGTAAGGATTAATTCTGATAACGAGGGCTTTATGAGGACTTTAGAAGTCTTTGGCTTAGGTGGTGAATTCGATTTGGCCAATCCGGGTGATTTACTGGGAGTATTGTCCGGCTCTTTGGAGACACAGGAAGGAATAGGATTAATTGATGCTAATGACCCTATCAAAGATAAAACAAGTTATTCGTTTGATGTTACTTCTTTTATGTCCTTATTGGGATTGTACGGTGCAAGTGAGAATACTTTTACTATTACTGTATCTGATGGTATCAATTCGGATATCCAAGGTGATTTGAAAGTGAATGTAACAGCGCAAGAATAACCTAAACTATAATCATAATGAGACGATTTATTTTTAGCACATTTACTTTGTGCTTGTTAGCTATTATGATAGCTTGTCAGGATGAGACTTCTTTGAGTGATGGTTACGGTTATCTTCAGGTTTCTTCTGTGGGATTAGATAAAAATGTAATACCACAGGCAAGAGCTGTAGAGAAGATGGGACTGGACATTTTGCAAGAGGGAACAGTAGTGAAGCACGTAGATGACTGGACGCTATTACAAAGTGAAAGTCTGTTGCTTCCTGTAGGCAATTATTTTTTGCGGGCATATTCAATGGATAAGGATTCCACGCAGCAAGGATTTGAGGTTGCACCCTATTATCTCGGTGAAACACTTGTGAAGATAGAGAAAGACATTTCTCGCTCGGTGGAAATTGTTTGTTCTATGGTTCAAAGCATGGTAGCTGTCAGCTATTCACAAAACTTTAAAAATGCTTTCTCTTCATATGACTGTGTGGTTTCCAATGAATATGGAAGCATAGATTTTACATCTCAGGAAACACGTCCTGCTTATTGTCGTACTGGGAAATCTTTGAATGCTGTTTTGAAAGTGATAAATACCGATGGAAATTCCTTTACTTTTAATAAAGTGATAACAGAAAAGGCTGAAAAACGTTATTATTATAAGGTTAAGTACGATGTTACTAATGAAGGTAATGGTAGCTTTAATTTTACAGTAGATGAAACGACTCATGAGTATGAGGTAAATATAACTGTTCCTATGACATCTGATGCCGATCCGAATTTAAAGGTGACAGGTTCAAACGCATTTGGTAAGTTTGCTTATATGTATGGGGCTTCCACTTTGACCGGAGAAACTGAACCTATTGTTTTTCAGTATAAAAAATCATCAGAAGGAGTTTGGAAAAGTGTAAGTACAACAGTAGAGAACGGAGTATATAGCGCGAAAACTGAAGAATTGGAATTCGGAACGAGCTATGTTTATCGCCTTGCTTGTGGTACAAAGGTAGGAGCTACCGATATGTTCACTACCGAGGTGTATCAGGAAATACCGAATTTAAACTTTGATACCTGGTCGCAAAGTGGAAAGAACTATTTTGCAAACGCAGATGCCAGTGACTCATATTGGGCTACGGGCAATACCGGTGTTACTTCTTTCTTGGCAGGTTCTAAAGATCCAATTACTGTTTTTGTAGAAGGAGATGATGCTTATTCGGGTAAAGCCGCCAAATTGAGAACGATAACAGGGGTTACTTTAGTAAAATCTGCTGCTGGTAATTTATTTATCGGAAGTTATAAAACGAATATGTCTAATCCTTCTGCCAGTGTTACGTTCGGCCGTCCTTATACGGGAGCTCGTCCTGTTTCACTTTCAGGATATTATAAGTATAGTCCGCAGCCTATTAACGAAGGTTCCAAGCCGGGTACATTGACTACCGATGAATGCAATATTTATGTAAAACTGTGGGATGCTTCCGGTAACCAGATTGGTTTTGGAGAGTTTGTCGGAACAGAGACAGTTACATCTTATACGAGATTTTCTTTTGATATTACCTATACGGATATGACGGCAAAACCGGCAACGATTACAATTGTTGCAACGTCAAGTCATTATGGTGGAGATTTTAGCGGCTCTGCTGTTGTAGGGCAGGTTGGAAATGGTAGTACACTCTGGATAGATGAGTTTGAGTTGTCATACTATAAATAATTAACTGAATGAAGAAAAGATATGTCATCTTTTTCATTTCCCTATTGTGCGTGGCAACCGTCTGCGCACAACGGGGATTTGACCGTAAAATAAAATCCTCTCTTTTTGTTCCTAAAGGCACTTGGATGGGTGGCTGCTCCTTTTCCTATTCTGAGCAAACAAATGACAATTACAAGTTCTTAGTTCTGGATAATGTCAAAGCAAGCGGATATAATTTCAAAGTCAGCCCGTATGCTGGATATTTCTTTGCTGATAATATGGCGGCAGGAGCACGACTCAATTATTCACGCTCTTACATTGACATCGGCAATCTCGATTTGGATCTGGGAGACGATCTTACCTTTGATATAAAAGATTATAAATATTTGGAACATACTGTCTATGCTTCCGGATTTCTGCGTACCTATATGGGGTTGGGAAACAGCAAAATTTTCGGCTTCTTCAATGAACTTCGTTTGTCATATGGTTATGGACAAGGGAAAAACACTTCCGGAGTAGAGAATGATCTGACAGGTACATATCAGTATATACATCGCTTGCAGTTGGGCTCTGCCCCCGGATTAACAGCTTTTGTAACAAATAATATAGCAGTAGAAGTTTCCATCGGTCTTGTTGGACTTGATTTTAAATGGATAAACCAGAAAACCAATCAGGTAGAGAGTGGATATCGCAGGAATAGTTCTGCGAATTTTAAGATTGATATATTTTCGCTGAATATCGGAATGTGTTTTTATCTTTAATTCAAATGAGGAAAAAAATGAGAATACATATTTGGGGCATCGGTTTACTAGCTTTTCTATTGGGAGCTTGTATTGAAAATGATATTCCTTATCCCTATATTCCGGGTGAAATTCAAGAGTTTGAAATAGAAGGGCAGACTGAGGATACAAAGATTGATGCAACCAAACGTACCGTTGTACTTACTGTGGACGAGTTGGTGGAACTGGAAGAATTGAAAGTCACAAAGTTGGTGGCTAATTCTGAAGCAAAAATTCTTCCGGATGAAGCTGTTTGCGCTTCTGCCAAGCAGTTTCCTGATTTTAGTTTTACCTCTTTGAGTGATTTGCCCAGTAATGCCAATACAAAGATAAACTTCACGAATCCGGTTAAGATTCTATTACGTACTTATCAGGATTATCCGTGGACTGTTACGGTCAATCAAGTGATTAACCGTACTATAAATGTAGAAAATCAGGTAGGACAGCCAGTTATAGATGAACTGAACCATATTGTCTTGATCTATGTGTCAGCTTCTCAATCGCTGAAAGATGTGAAGATTAACGCATTGGAATAAGGAGGACGCAATGGGAGATTAGTGCCTGACCCAAGCGGTGTGAAGGATTTCAGACGTCCGCAACAGTTTGCTGTTTATCGCGGAGAAAAATATCTTGGTTTGTGGACTGTGGATGTTGTCCAAACTGAGACTACTTCTTCTGTTGGAGAGGTGGAGATCTGGGCGAAAAAAGCAATTGTGAGCGGTGGAGTGAAAGCTGGGAGTACGCCTATCATTGAATATAAGAAAGCGTTGGATAGCAGTTGGAGTCAGTTAGACGCATCTGCTGTAAATATGTTAAGTGCTACTTCCTTTAAAGCAACGATTGCAGGTTTGGAGGACGGTACGGTTTATCAGTGGCGCATTTTAGTAGATGGTGCTGCCGGCAGTGTGGCATCTTTTACTACAGAGAAGATAACAGTGGTTCCCAATCTAAACTTCGATACTTGGATACAGAGTGGAAAGAACTGGTTTGCAAATTCGATTGCTGATGATTATGAAGCTGCCGGAGCCTATTGGGCTACGGGAAATGAGGGTGTTACTTCTTCTTTGGCTGGTGGCAATGATCCTATTACTGTTCCGGTAGAAGGAAGTGACGCTTACAAAGGAAAAGCTGCCCGTTTACGTAGTATTACCGGAGTTACCTTGGTTGGTGCTGCAGCAGGTAATCTATTTATTGGGAAGTATAAAACGAATATGATGAAACCTTCTGCCAGTGTCACTTTTGGACGGCCTTATACGGGTGCGCGTCCCACAAAGATGACGGGATATTATAAGTATAAGCCTGAACCGATAAATAATGGAGGAAGCATTCCGGGTACTTTGACCAAAGACCAATGCCATATATATATAAAATTATGGGATACTGCGGGCAATGAATTTGCTTATGGGGAGTTTGTTGGTTCGGTAGAAGTAACATCATATACTAAATTTACAATTGATATTGATTATAAGAATTTGAATGCTCGTCCTGCTGCCATGACTATTGTAGCTACATCCAGTCGTTACGGTGGAGAATTTGAAGGAGCTAAAGTCGTTGGGCAAGTTGGGCACGGCAGTACTCTTTATGTAGATGAATTTGAATTGTTATATGAATAGAAGAATAAGGATAAAAGCTTTACATATAAGTTGTTTAGTCATTTTGTTTTTCGTGATTTCATGTCAGAGGGAGGAATTGATTTCTGAAAGCGGAAATCTGTCTATTACTCTAACGGATGGAGAAGCAGCTCTAAAAGTTCGTTCTTTACCGGATTTATCAGTTGAGACGGCAGGGCAATTTATTATTAAGATGCAAAATCTCGAGAAAGATAAAGTTGTTTTTGATAATACTCTTTCTGCTTTTAACGTTTCTGCACCTCATTTGTTTATGGCGGGGCAGTATGAAGTGGTAGCTTCGTATGGGACAAATCCGGAACTTGCATTGGATGCTCCTTATTATACGTCGAAAACGATTGCGTTTGATATAGAATCCGGTAAGACGAAGGAATTGACGATTCCTTGTTTTGTTGGCAATTCTTTAGCTTCTTTCAAATTTGGAAATCAGGATAAACTTGAGAAAGTTTTGAGGGATTATTATATAGAATTAGTGGTAGGTGACCAATCTGTGGTTTGGCATCCGGGTGATATAGAGAATCCTTATTTCAAGGCAGGTTCCACGGTTGAACTTTATTTGAAAGGAACGTGGATAGAGAATAATAAAGGGTATAGCAAGAACTTTGCTGTAATCATGCCGGCGCAGAAAGGTAAAAACTATGTGTATACGCTCAATATAGATACATCCAATATGACAGGTGTGATTTTTGATTTACAGATTGAACCTCTGTTGAAACGGTTACGGTGAATGAAACTGTCCCCCAAGAGTGGTTACCAAAGCCTAAAGTAGAAGCAATCGGATTTGATGATTCTAATACATTGACATATGTAGAAACGGCTGATGCAGCTACAGCTAAAATTGCCTATAAAGCTGTACGTCCGGTAGAAGATGTTGAGTTTACTTTGAATTTTGAAGATGAGAAGCTTTCTTCACTGAATAAAACGTATTTATTGTCTACGCTTACAATAGACGAACGTACTTCATTGGAAGCTGTGAATATTATTTTGCCAACTTTGAATATGGTAGAGGGTGTATTGGATTTATCTGCAATGACTGCTAACTTACTGGCAAAGAATGAAGGCGATGTAAATAACCTAATTGGTGTAAAGGTAAAGGCCAACGGAAGATGGAGTGAAGAAAAAACGTATACAATAAGGACTTTAAAACCTGAGTTTGCAGTATCAGTTTATCCGGGCAATATCTGGACTAAAGAATTAACGGCTAATCCACTTATGGCAACCGATATAAAAACAGGAAATATTGATAAAATTGTAACTGACGTTCAATATCAATTTAGTACAGATGGTAATTCATGGATTCCTTTGCTTTCAGATTTGCGTAAAGAGGGACTTGCTTCCGGAACAACATACTATGTACGGGCTTTGTATCGTGATGAATTAACTAGTGGTGTTACAGAGGTAAGGACATATGAGGCTCTTACTATACCCAATGCTTCTTTGGATGATGGGTATGATACTACCAATCCTAAAAGTAAAAATCCGCTTTATACATTTCAGGGTGGATGGATTGGAACCAGAAATCCATTGACTTGTCATACTAACGGTGTGAATGCTTTTTATGTTTCAAAATCGAGTACTCTTCCTATTTCTGATAATGGAAGTACGGTAGCACACATGATGACAATAGGGTGGGGAGCCGGAAACTCTTGTAGTTTTGGGAACAAAAGTGGTAGTATCATAAATAACATTTCAGCTGGTATTGTTTGTGTGGGAGAATATAGCGCTTCTGAAGATTCTGTTTATGGTAAAGCGGCATATATCCGTCCTACCAGTCTATCTTTTGTATATAAAGCCTCTCCCTACAATGGAGATGAATATCAGGTAGAGGCTTATTTGGAGAATATAACTGATGGTAAGGTTGTAGTGATAGGAAAAGCCTTTCTGAAATCCGGCATTGCTTATTCTTCTTATCAAACAGAAACTCTGTCTTTTGATTATGATCCGACTCAGGAACGTTTACCTATCTCTCATTTGAGAATAATATTTAAAGCGGGAACGAAAGAAGATAAGGATCATTTGGAAGATAAGTTTACTAAGGAAGGAAGTGGATCTGTCTATTCTAACTATTATATCAGAGGTAGCCAATTTTGGCTCGATTCTTTTGAATTGCATTACGATAAATAAATATGAAACAGATTTATATTATTATAATCTTCTTATTGGTAAGTTTTTCTTTTGTATCTTGTAGTGAAGAGCAACATTATACCAATAAGTCTTTCGGATATTTTTCTATTTCGAACCTTTTCTTGAGTTGCGATGAAGAGGTTCATCCTTTGGTTCGTGCCGTGGATACATCTCTTCAGTTACAGATCTGTCAAGGGGGAGAAATCATAAAGGATTATGCTCCTGGAGAAGATTTATCGAAACGTATTGTGCTTCCAGTAGGGGAGTATACATTAAAAACTTTTACTCCAGATCAATCGGAGGCGGTTAATGGTCAAATAGGTGTACCTGTTTATGAAATAATTTCTTCCTTTGAAGTAAGGGAAGGAGATATAACTAGTATTTCTTTGGTTGTTCCACAAGTCAATGTAGGAGTTTGTGTTAATGTATCAGATGAATTTAAGGTGAATTTTCATAATTTATCTGTTACCATAGCTTCTGTGACTGGACGTTCGATTGTTATTTCAGATATAGATACTTTGTCTCCGTATTATTATTTTGCTATTCCTTCTGACGGAAAACTAAAATATACTGTAACGGCTTACAATGCAGATGAAGAAGAAATGACTTTAACAAAAGAAATAGTGGACATTGTTTCGGCTAAGAATTACTCCATTCATCTGGATTTGTCTAATTGAATTTGATTATTACAGGAGTAAAAGAAATACAGATTATAGAAAAATAAAGATTTGTTGTAATCTAAACAGTGTTAGCAAAGTAAGTGAAATTATTCTTTGTTGACACTGTTTTTTTATATTTCCGAATTCTTAGAAAAACAGTTGGTTTATTTAATTCTAATATGTTGCTTTGTCAATAGTTGTATATCTGTAATAAATAACTGTTTTATTTAGGTTTGCAATTACCGGAATATCTCTTGACCGACTATTGCACTTCTTTTTTCTAATTGATTATCATTTTATATCCAGAGACTTAAGGTTTCCGAAGTGAACTAAATATTTTGGATCTATTAAATCAAAATAAATTCCTGATTGTTCATTATTATAAAAGTGCTATTTTTGTTTAATGAAAAAAGGGTATTACTATAATAATATAATTATGAAAAAAGGAATTGTTGCTGTTTCTATGCTTTTGTTATTATCCGGATGCAGTAGCGTCGCTTTGACAGGACGTAAACAACTGCTACTGGTCTCTGATTCTGAAGTCATGAGCTTGAGTAATTCAAGTTTTCAGGATTATATGAAAACTGCGAAAGCCTCTACAAATGTGGCAAATACTGCGATGGTTGTCCGGGTAGGTAAGCGAATAGCCAATGCAGTAGAGACATATCTGCGTAATAACGGTATGGCTGATCAGATTCAGAATTTTGCCTGGGAGTTTCATCTGGTGCAAGATAAAGAACCGAATGCTTTCTGTATGCCGGGTGGAAAGATTGTGGTTAATGAGGGTATTTTACCTTATACCCAAACAGAAGAAGGACTTGCCATTGTCTTGGGGCATGAAGTTGGTCATGCTGTAGCCAAACATTCTGCTGAACGGCTGAGCCAGCAAATGGTGGTTCTTATGGCGGGCAAATATTAAATGGAGTGCTTTCTAGCAAATCTACTGCTACACAAGTTTTGGCACAACAGGTTTACGGATTGGGAGCACAATATGGAGTGATGTTGCCCTATTCTCGTAAAAATGAAAGTGAGGCTGATCATCTAGGTTGGTGTTTGCTGCAATGGCAGGATATAATCCGGAAGCAGCTATAGGTTTTTGGCAACGTATGGCTTCAGCGGGAGCACAAAAAATACCGGAGTTTATGAGTACTCACCCTTCGGATGTATCTCGTATCAACAATATAAAGAAATTAATACCAGAGGCAATGAAATATTACAAAACGGGGCAAACACAACTGCCGGGGCAGTCACAAAAGCAAACTTCCGGAAAATCTTCCGATCAACAGCCCTATCGCTTTGAGAAAGTAACGAAATAAGAGATATGAAAATCCCCGCCTTCCTAAAAAGAAAGAACGGGGATTTATTAACTATAGCTTACTAAATTTGTATTGCGGCTGATTATAAAATACCTTGTGCCATCATTGCTTTTGCAACCTTCATGAAGCCGGCTACGTTAGCACCCTTCACATAGTTTACATATCCGTTAGCTTCTGTACCATATTGAACACAAGCTGCATGGATATTCTTCATGATGCTCTTCAGTTTTTCGTCTACTTCTTCAGAGCTCCAGCTCAGTTTGATTGAGTTCTGAGTCATTTCCAGACCAGATACTGATACACCACCGGCATTTGCAGCTTTACCCGGAGCGTAAAGGATTTGAGCTTCCTGGAATATACGGATAGCCTCAGGAGTAGAAGGCATGTTTGCACCTTCAGAAACAGCTATCACACCGTTAGCAATCAACTTCTTAGCGTCGTCGCCGTTGATTTCGTTCTGAGTTGCAGAAGGAAGAGCGATATCAGCTTTTTCTCCCCAAGGACGAGCTCCTTCTACATATTTGCAACCATATTTTTCAGCATATTCGCGAATACGTCCACGATACAGGTTTTTAAGTTCCATGATGTAATCCAGCTTTTCGCGGTCGATACCTTCCGGATCGTAGATATAGCCGTCAGAGTCGGACATGGTAACAACCTTGCCACCCAATTCGAGTACTTTTTCTACTGTGTATTGAGCAACGTTACCAGAACCGGATACCAGACAAGTTTTGCCTTTCAAATCCATGCCCTTAGTTTTCAGCATTTCCATCAAGAAATAGATGTTACCGTAACCAGTAGCTTCCGGACGAATCAATGAACCACCGAATTCGCGGCCTTTACCTGTGAATGTTCCGGTAAATTCGTGAGCTAACTTCTTGTACATACCGAACATGAAACCTACTTCACGACCACCAACACCGATATCACCGGCAGGAACGTCAGTTTCAGGACCAATGTGGCGCCACAATTCCAGCATGAATGCTTGTACGAAACGCATTACTTCAGCGTTTGACTTTCCACGTGGAGAGAAGTCGGAACCACCTTTACCACCACCCATGGGCAATGTAGTCAATGAGTTTTTGAATGTCTGCTCAAATGCAAGGAATTTCAGAATTGAAAGGTTTACAGATGAGTGGAAACGGATACCGCCTTTGTATGGGCCAATCGCGTTGTTGTGCTGAACACGGTAACCCATGTTAGTCTGCACGTTACCTTTATCATCTACCCAAGTTACGCGGAACTGGAATACTCTATCAGGAATACACAAACGTTCAATCAAGTTTGCTTTGTCGAACTCAGGATGTTTGTTGTATTCTTCTTCAATAGTTGAAAGAACTTCTTCTACTGCCTGATGATACTCCGGTTCATTGGGAAACCGTCTTTTCAAATCGTCTAATACCTTAGCTGCATTCATAATCTTTTTGTCTTTTATTGGTTGTTATAAATTCGATTATCTATTTCTCTAATGCGGTTGCAAAAGTAAAGATAAAAATTAAACTGGCAAACATTTTATAAAGAAAAATGCGATAAAATATCAAATTTGATATTTTATCGCATAAAAAATGGGAAAAAAGATATTATTTATTCTTTTTGATAGACTTATAGACAGGAATAAAAACTAATGCTGCCGAAATGATAAGCATTACTATAGTCATTCCGTCAATACGTTCGGCTTTTGTTAGGACTAAATAGCAAAGCGCCAGCCAAAGGAGGCTGACGCAAACTATTTGTGATTTGGACAATGGCTTTCTCATTGATCTTCTTTTTTCTTCTTTTCAACAATGGCATCGATCACTGCTACGGCAGTAATGTTAACGATATCACGAACAGAACTTTCGAAGTCGGTGAAGTGGATCGGCTTGTTCAATCCCATTTGGATAGGACCGATAAATTCTGTATCGGGATCCATTGCCTGAAGCAATTTGTAACCTATGTTTGCTGAACTCAGGTTAGGGAAAACCAGCGTATTTACATCTTTACCTTTCAGACGTGTAAACGGATATTTAGCGTCACGAAGTTCACGATTGAGAGCAAAGTTTACTTGCATTTCACCATCAATGGCAAGATCAGGAAATTCCTTCTGCATAGAGTTGATTGCTTCGTGCACTTTTACAGGACTACCTGAGGTATCAGCTCCAAAATTGGAATAAGAGAGCATAGCCATAACAGGGATATGATTGAAAAAACGTACTGTTTTGTCAGCAAGTTTGGCTATATCAGTCAGAGTTTCTGTATCTGGGTGACGGTTGATTAGCGTATCGGCAAGGAAGAAAGTACCTTTCTTTGAGTTGAGGATATGCATCGTACCGAAGTGTTTGAATCCGGGCTGGATACCAATAACCTCTTTTGCTACCTTGATAGTGTTACTGTATTTGGTATAAATTCCGGTGATAAAAGCGTCTGCATCACCAGTTTCAACCATCATCATTCCGAAGTAGTTGCGTTCGAACATTTTGTCATTGGCTTCTTCATAGGTAAAACCTTCGCGAGCACGTTTTTCTGTTAGAATACGAGCGTAGCGTTCACGACGTTCCAATTCGTTCGGATGACGGAGATTTACGATTTCAATACCTTCCAAGCTAAGGTCTAATTGCTGAGCCATTTTGGCGATCACTTCGTCATTACCTAATAATATAGGATGACAGATGCCTTCGGATTTGGCTTCGACTGCAGCTTTCAGCATATTGGGATGGCCACCTTCGGCAAATACAACGCGTTGTGGATTACGGCGAGCTGTGTCGTGCAATTGACGGGTTAATTCTGATTCATATCCCATCAATTCGCGGAGATGGACACGATAAGCGTCCCAGTCTTCGATTTCTATACGTGCTACTCCACTTTCCATGGCAGCTTTGGCTACGGCACAGGAAACTTCTGTGATGAGGCGCGGGTCTACCGGTTTCGGAATAAAGTATTCAGGACCGAATGAGAAATTGTTTACATGATATGCTGCATTTACCACATCAGGTACAGGTTGTTTTGCCAAATTAGCAATAGCGTGTACAGCTGCAATCTTCATTTCTTCATTGATTGCTTTGGCGTGTGTATCCAATGCACCGCGGAAAATATAAGGGAATCCGATTACATTATTAATCTGGTTCGGATAGTCGGAACGTCCGGTTGCCATCAATACGTCTGGGCGGGCAGCCATGGCGTCTTCGTAAGAAATTTCCGGTGTCGGATTCGCTAATGCAAATACGATCGGCATGGGAGCCATACTACGTACCATATCCTGATTCAGCACATTTCCTTTTGACAAGCCGAGGAATACGTCAGCACCTTTAATGGCTTCTTCCAAAGTATGAATGTCAGTACGGTCCGTTGCAAAATATCTCTTTTGTTCGTTCAGGTCAGTACGTGCTTTACTGATGACTCCTTTGCTATCCAACATCACGATGTTTTCCAGACGTGCACCCAGAGATACATATAATTTAGTACAGGAGACAGCAGAGGCCCCGGCACCGTTCACTACGATTTTCACGTCTGCAATGTTTTTGCCGGCCACTTGCAGTGCATTTACCAATCCTGCACTGGAGATAATGGCAGTTCCATGTTGGTCATCGTGCATGACGGGAATATCGAGTTCCTCTTTCAGACGGCGTTCGATTTCAAAACATTCCGGAGCTTTTATATCTTCCAGATTGATACCACCGAAAGTGGGAGCAATTGCTTTAACAGCTTCGATAAATTTATCCGGGTCTTTTTCGTCTACTTCAATATCGAATACATCAATTCCTGCATAAATTTTGAAAAGTAAACCTTTACCTTCCATTACGGGTTTACCGCTAAGAGCACCTATATTACCTAAACCAAGTACTGCTGTACCGTTAGAGATTACAGCTACTAGATTTCCTTTGGCTGTATATTTGTAAGCATCCTGTGGATTCTTCTCTATTTCGAGGCATGGTTCTGCCACGCCGGGAGAATAAGCGAGTGATAAGTCTGTCTGTGTACTATAAGGTTTGGTAGGAACTACCTCAATCTTGCCGGGCTTGCCTTGTGAATGATAGAGCAGAGCGGCTTCTTTGGTTATCTTAGCCATACTAGTTGTATTTTTTGTAAATTATCAATTGGCTGCAAATGTAGGAATAAAAGTTCGGAATTGTAGCTTTATGGCAAAATTATATGTTATTTTATTATCTTTTATTGGATGGAGTATATTAAATACACACTAATCCCTGAAAGAAATGTTAGAAGGTCATAATCTCTTTCAGCCATACTATGAAAGTGGCACTTAATCCAGCATAAGCAAAGCTCTTACAAATCGTTGGCAAATAGAGTTGGGAGGGAATGTCGGTGGAAAGGGGCAGATAATATCCGATTAAGTAACCTGTATTAATGGTATAAAAAATGAATTTAGGTTGTTTGATTATTTTTTTATGGTTAATTTAATGCAAAATATTGCTATTTCTATTGCTTGTTTTATAATAAAGTGTATTTTTAAACTAAAATCCTTATTTAGGTATATGATTTTGAGTAAATATTATCCTTTTAATTAAGAATTGTAGCTTGCTCTTAACTTATTTTTTCTATTGATTTTGAAGGATAAGTATAAGTAACTAAATATTTAATGTTATGGCAAAAGGATTTACTGTCATTATGCCTACTTATAATCAGGCTTCATTTATACGTAGAGCTATTTTTAGCCTGCAAAGGCAAACTTATTCAAATTGGGAGCTAATCATTGTGAATGATGGTTGTACAGATGGAACGGAGGAATTTATATCTGATTTCCTAAAGGACCCTAAAGTAATTTATATAAAGAATAAACTGAACACAGGAATAGGACATGTAGTTAATCAAGCTTTAAATAAGGCAAATTATGATTATATAGCTTATTTACCTTCTGATGATTTTTATGATGCAATGCATTTGGAAGTCTTGAAACAAAAATTGGATGAATCTGAAGAAATAATATTAGCATTTAATGGAGTACGGTATGATGAATCAGAAAGTTCTGGTATTCTTGCTTACCGAAAGGCGATAGGAGTTAGGCCGGGATATAATCTTTTGATGGTTCAAGTGGCCCATCGGAGAACAAATGATCGTTGGGTGGTTAGAGACGAATATGTTTCTGAAGATTTATTTTTTACTTTTTGGCGAAAACTGACCGATAAAGGAATTTTTGTTCCTACAGGCCAGGTGACATGTGAATGGACAAATCATCCGGATCAACGCCATAAAATCATCGGAGAGATGTATGGAGGAGGATTGAATAAATATAGGCAATTCTATAATGTACAGCATCCCATATGTATGCGTGCTACCAACTATAAAACGATTGACGAGCCTAAAATGTATGCTCCCTATCAAAAAGAAAATTCTTATTGTAAAGACTTTTTGAAGATATTGATTGTTGGTGAATTAGCATATAATTCAGAACGGATTTATGCATTTGAAGAAGCCGGACATCGTTTGTATGGATTATGGTCTAAGCCACGTTTTTGTTTTTCTACAGTCGGCCCACTTCCGTTTGGACATGTTGAAGATATTCCTTATAACTGTTGGAGGCAAAGAATAAAAGAAATAAAGCCTGATATTATTTATGCGCAATTAAGTACGGGAGCTATTGATATAGCCCATGAAGTTTTAAAATCGGGTATGGGTATTCCGTTTGTTTGGCATTTTAAAGAAGGGCCACATGAGGCACTAAAGATGGGATTATGGAGTAAATTGATAGATTTATATACTTATGCTGATGGTAAAATTTATTTGAATGAGGAAATTAAAAATTGGTTTGAATTATTTGTTCCAAATCATCTAAAGGCAAATCAAACATATGTGCTAGATGGTGATTTGCCTAAAGCTAATTGTTTTCTTAATAGTACATTCTCTGAAAAGCTTTCTTTCTCTGACGGAGCTGTGCATACAGTCGTTGTTGGGAGGATGATTGGATTATCTCCTAATGAGGTGAAAACATTGGCTGATCATAATATTCATATACACGTTTATAATGAGAACCATATATCTGAAGAGATGGTCACATATAAATACCGTAAGATGGCTCCTAATCATTTTCATGTACATAATCATTGTTCGCAGTTACAATGGGTAACAGAATTTTCCAAATACGATGCCGGATGGTTGCATTGTATTGATAGTAGTAATGAACAGTCTTTGTTACGGGCTATTTGGTCAGATTTGAATCTGCCTGCGCGTATCAACACCTTAGTAGCGGCAGGTATTCCTATGATTCAAAAATTGAACGCTAATCATATTATGGCAATGAAGAATTATGTAGAAAGATACGGAATGGGGATTTATTATAATACAATTAGTGAACTAATACCACAATTGAAAGATAAAGGTTTGATGGAACGTGTTGAGCAAGAAGTTAAGAAAAATCGTATAAAGTTTACTTTTGATTATCATGTGCCTTCTTTAATTAACTTTTTTAGAGAGGTAATCAATTCATTCAATCATAATTTCTGATATTATGAACAATCTTTTGCAACGAATAGCTAATACATTGGTATTATATAGTTACCATATTAATGACAACGGGCTTTTTACAGGAAGGACCGGTATTATTTACTACCTTTATAATTACTCATACTATGTTGGAAATGAATACTATAGTGATTTTGCTGGTGACCTGTTAGATAAAGTGTTAAAAGCATCGAATGGACTTTCAAATGATTTTGAACATGGGTTAACAGGTATTGGATGGATTGTAAGCCGTTTATTAAGAGAAAATTTAGTAGACGGAGAACCAAACAAAGTTCTACAGAATGTAGATAAAAAAGTTTTTTCTCGAATAGCATGTGATCCGGAAATATCGCTTTTAGGACATGCTATCTATTTGTTAGAAAGATTGAAATTTGATCCTGATGGATTAAATTTGTTAGAACAAATAGATAATATTTTGAAAATTTGTGAGAATGGATTGCAAAAATATGTTGGAAAGATTTCACTTTATCATATCAATTCCGTTTTATATTTTTTGATTGCAATTGATAAAGAAAGGAAATATTTTGATAGAGTAGAAAATATTAGAAAATTGTTACCTAATGTTTTAAAAAGAATAATTGATCAAAGGCTTTATGATGCGACTGATCAATTGATTTTTAATCAATTGATAGAAAATGTGGGAACTGTATATTTGCCAAGATGGAATTATATTCGATTATATCAGTTTCCAAAAATGATTGATTATACAGATCCTGTTGAAAGGTATATATACACTGCAAGGATGCAAGAAATCTATTTTGGTATAGCTTCTATAAATGCTCCTTCTGATCAGCAAATAAATGATTTTATAGATCGAAAACAAGAGAGCATAACTCTTGATGGTTTTTTATATCAGAAAGGTTTGGCAGGTTTAGGATGTGCTATATTGAAGTCAAATTTAAAATAAATTGAATATGAAAAAGAAACTAACAGAAAACAGTTTTGATGTATTGAAAACTCAATTAAGGGTTTTAAGTGAAGACCAACAACGAGCTGCTGTCGGTGGGGGGTATTTTGAAGATTATGGCATTGGTTACTATGATCAAGAGGGTAATTATCACTGGACACGAAGTCGCGAAGATACTTCTGGGAGTTATGGATCTACATTTAACGACTATTGGGATTCTACAAATTCAGGCGGTTTAAGTGGTACTGGAATGTATGAAGATGATCCTCTTAATGGATATGGAAAGAGAGGTAATCCAATTACTAAAGAAGATTATAACTTTCTGGTTATGAACGGAAATTGGCTTGGAGGATTTGTTGAAGATCTTGGGTATGTAGGGCTATATGCTACTTCAGTGGATTACGGAAATTCTATTTATAATGGCTCATGGGTTCGTTATGGTGACGTAGGTTATCCGGTGTCTCAATCGGATTTTTTCCAATTATGGAATGACGGGAAATGGAATGGGGGGTATGTGTCTGGTTTCGATTATGTTAGTCGTGAAGCAACGGAAATACCTATAATATCAAGTCCAAATACAAGTGGTGGAGTTGCACCTGTTCAGTCTAGTGGTGTAAATATTGTTGTAAATAGACTGCAGTATGAAGATAAAACAACACTAAGTAGTTTCACAGCTTATGCGTATAATGAAGCGGGAGATATTATTTCTACAGTTGAAGGAGTGTTTCTTGAACGTGGTTTTGATTATGATCAGTGTACTGTGAGTGGGTCAAAAACTGCTATATCACCTGGAACTTATAATGTAGAAAAAAGCTCACTTCATGGTGTGCCGGGATACTACGAGGTTACTGGGGTTGAAGGAAGAAGCGGAATAATAATTCATACTGGAAATTCTTATAAAGATTCAGAGGGTTGTTTGCTTACAGGAGAATCTGGTTATTGGGATCCTTCAACAAAAGAGTATAAGGTTTCTGGAAGTAATAATAAATTGAATGAACTTAGTAATTTACTTAATACTTATGGAAATGGTAATACGACTATTAGTATAACACTCTAATAAAAAAAATGAAATGAAAAATATAGTATTTATTATTTTTGTTGCTATAGCAACAAATAATATGTATGCTCAGTATGTTCCGATAGATACAGTGATGCTTAATAAAGCTTATCGTAATTTGATGGTATCGGATAGTCGTGAAAATCAAGAAGCATATTTTAAAGCCTTTCCTAATAACTGGATGGAGTATATTGCTACTTATCAATATTATAAAGATAGTTTGCAGGATAAAAAAAAGAACTCACAATATCATTTAGCTTATAAACAGGTGGAAGCTTTTGGTAATTTGACAGTAATTCCTGAAGATGCTTATTGTAAGAAATTAGTTTATTTGGCTATTGGCGGAAGAGATGATGCAGATGCTCCTAGTTATTTGAAATCATTATTGTCACAAAAGATGCAAGTGATGTCGAATTGTATTTTTAACGTGATTAATAAGTTGAAACCTGGGCATCAATTTGAATTCTGGGAATTTTATTGGTGGGCTCCATATCCAGGAGAAGAAGATTCAATTGAATTGGAGCGTTTAAAAAAGCAGTATGGAGAAATTTATCCAATAGTAGTACAAAATATGGTCGGTGCCTATAAATATTTTAGTGGTGGTATAAATTTGGTAGGTTGGGGATATCTGGAATCAGATAAAAAATAAATTTTATGTATGTAGGTTAGAACTACCTAACCTACATGCTTGTCTGATAAAGTTTTAGTAATATAACAAATACAAAGTAAGAATGCCATTTAAACATTTTCCTCATGAATTTCAGATGGATGCAAAAGATTGTGGTCCAGCTTGTTTAATGATAATAGCCAAATATTATGGAAAATATTATTCATTACAATATTTGCGTGATTTATGTGGCATTACTCGTGAAGGAGTATCTATGTTAGATATTAGCTATGCTGCTGACAAGATAGGATTACGAACCCTTTCGGTAGAAGCTGCAATGTCAGATTTGAGAGATCATGTAGTACTACCTGCTATTATTCATTGGGATAATCACCATTTTATTGTTGTTTATAAAGTGACTAAACAAAAAGTCTATGTTTCTGATCCAGCAAAAGGATTGATTTCATACACTTACCAAGAGTTTCAAGTAAAATGGTACAAAGAAAATGTGATGTATGGATTTTTGATGGCATTGATTCCGATGGCCAATTTTCATCAGATAGAAGCCCATGAAAAGATCGC
>NZ_BAKK01000018.1 GCF_000614145.1 Bacteroides faecichinchillae JCM 17102
CAGCCTGTTCCGCTCGTCGTACACATAGTATGTTTCCAGCCGTTCGTTTCCGTCTACCGCTACCGTCAATACCGTCAGGTCGTTATTGTCGGTATAACTCTCTATCTGATGTCCATCCTCATCGGTGACTGTCGTTTTCTGCAATCTTCCGGCAGGGTAACTTCCGTCCAGCGAAAGTGTCCCGTCGGAGGTCACTTTGTATTGTCTGACTTCTCCGGTCTGATTGGTTCCATACAGAGAGTTTACACTTTTCCCGGCTGTATGCCAGGCTTTTCCCGGTCCTGTCTGTTTCGCAACTCGTGCCAATGGGCTGTGCTCGTATTGAGTCAGGGTAAAAGCATAGTTCTGTTCCTCGGTTCCGTAGATGCTCCAGTGGGAGGGAGAGAACATATCCGCATCAAAAGCTCCGTTGTTTCCGTTTTTTATATACGGAAGGTATTCCTTTTCCACTTGTCCCAGGGTGCCGTAGCTATGTGGAAGGATCAAATCTGCTCCTCCCGAAGGGCTTGCCCCCACCTGTATCTCTTGCCATTTCAGGCCGAATCCGTCGAAATAGACGATGTCACTGACCGTCTTTGCACTACTGCTTCCTGTTTGGGAAGTAGGTTCTATATACGTTTTCTCGGCGGTGTAATTGCGCGTTCCCGTATATCCTGTCGTATTCTGCCCTTTTACCAATGGAAAGAAGAACAGCAGACCAACAAGTAACTGTATTTTTTTTGTATACTTCATCTTTATATGTTTTTTATTGATTAATAATTCGGTTGTATTTGTATTCTTTCAGCAGGTTGCCGTATTGGTCCTTTATCTGAGTGACTCTTCCTGCCGGGTCGTAGGTGTACAGTTCCAGGCGTTCGTTCTGATCGAACCGGGCATGTGCTGTTCCGTCGGCATTGAAAGAAGTAGCATTGAAAGAGGCTCCTTCGGGCACCAAAGCCATGTACACCCCTTGCGGTGATACGCTGACCGTCGTTACATTGGTATACGTGCTCAGGTCAATGTCGTATACTTTCAGTGAAGACGAGTTGTTGCTTGTTACCGTACTACTTGCCACTCCGCCTGCATGAGTAATGGATACCGAAGCTGTCTGGTTTCCACTCAGCACATACAGTTTCAGTCGCTTGATATCCGGCAGCGAGGCCAAACTGATTGAGCACACCGAGCTGCCGGGTGTTCCTGTATCATACCGCTTTAAGTATAAATACTCAAAGAACCTTTGCTCGTCATAAGACATCATGACGTTATCCAATGCCTGCACAAACTGGGTGAGTGGCTGGTATTTCGGATAGAGCTGGGCAAGCCTGGTATATTCCTGTTTGAACTGGTTGAGTATTTTCTTCCCATCGGTCGAGATAATGTCATAATAGGTTTGTGCTTCATTGACATCCGAATTGCTCTTTATCATTTCTTCTGCGAATGAAATGATAAAAGAATGTTCGCGCGATCTGAAGAAACTAAGAAAACGGTCATCTTTTACATCTGCGGGAATCGTCCTCGACATGGACTGAAACTGCTGGTAACTCCCTTTGAAATTGCTTAATGACAAATCTATATCCGGCTGACTGTTCCATTCGATTACATCATACCTGTCTTTCGCATCGGCTACGGCTGCATTGCATTCCAGCAATACCTTACCATAGTCATCGTAAGCATAGCTTTTTTTCTTAGTCCGCCCGTTTTCCTTTACCGGCAGGCGGGAAGTTCTGTTACCGGCATACTGGTAAGAGGCAACAGGCGTATAGTTGCTTTCACCGTAAGTGAACAATCCTGTTTCCTGTGCAACTACAGCATCGGTAACTGAAGTCTCGGGTACGTACAGGAGTGCTTCTGCCGGAACGATAATGTTTCCCGATTCTTTATGCCGCCACACCGTCTCGTTGATCAACCGTCCCTCACAAAGGGTGCGATCTTTCACTACGGCCGACAATAAATTGCTTTGTTTCATCTTATCGATGGTAGTCTGAACGCCGTCTGCCATATCCGCTACCCGTTTGCAGACTTTCGTGAGAGTTCGGCCATCTGATCCGGTACGCATGATCCGGTTGGGGAACATGGACTGGGGATTGTCATACAGGTAGGTTGTCCAACTATAGGGTGTGTTCTCATCAAGCCTGTATTCTACCTCTTCCTTCAAAACGGTTTTTCCTCCATAGCCCAAATTGTAAAACTGGGGTGCATCGGCAGGAGATAAACGGGGTTTTATGTTGTTCTGATACAGTTCATCTCCTTTGATGTAGCTGGTTGTCTGAGATTTGTAGTAGGGCTCTAAGGTTGCTCCATCCAAGTAATAGTCCGAGGGGTGCATCTGAGGCAATTGCTTGTTGTAGGCAGACAATGTCTCATAGCTGTACTTGGTCATTTGCTGCAAGTTGCCACTGGCATCATACACCGCTTTTTCAGATAGCAATCCGTTGATCCAGAACGAGTAAGACGTATTCGCGCTCAACGATGGAGTCGCTATATGATACCGATACGTATTCATTCCCTTCCCGTGAATTGTTTCTGTCACATACGGATAATAGAGTCCGTTGTTACCCATATTCACCACCGGATGTCCTTCCGGGCGTACTCTGTCATAAGTGATTTTATCACAAAAGCCCGAATAGCAAACACTGACAATATTGGAATAGGAATAATACACACTTTTGCCAGGTTGCGGATAGCCGTACGAGATCGTATCCTTCCGGTTGCTTGCTCCGTCATTGAGCAGCAATGATTTTAGCCGGATTCCTCCGTAATTGGAGCCTGTGCCGACCTTATTCTTCTCGTATTCAATGCCTATTTTCCCTCCATCGGTCAGCGTAATGCCTTTCAGTGAATACAGGGCAGTCAGCATCTCATACGCTTGTCCCGATGCGTTGCGTGCGCTGCAATACCCCCAGAGGTCACCCACCACTCCATTGGGTAGTGTCGGAAAGTCCTCGTATGTGAAATAGTCGAACTTCAGGTTAGCTGTCTCCTTGCCGTCTTTGCCTGAGAAAGAGACTTTCTTCAAACAATTGGCATCTTGTGTGAGGCGGACGGAAGAAAGTAGCGTTTCACTTGGCGTATACACATTGATCTCGGACAAAGATAGATTCACATTGTCTTTGTATGTAAACTTCACAATACGTTCGGGCGAGATAATCATGCTAAGTATCGGAGACACTACATCGTAGCGGCTTCCTCCGCTTATTTCCTTTTCTGTGATGTACTTGATCTCAACCAGGCAGGCATGTACGCTGTTGGCTGCACTTCTCAGGCAAGCTCCGGCTCTTTCCATGTGGGCAGAGGTTTCTACATGGGAAGAAGTGCCGGCCAATTGGTCGCAGGTTCTCGATAAGGAGAGCAGCGCTTCTTCCAGATCTTGGGAGGCGGAAGTCATCTCCTTGATATTTGTCAGCATGCCCATAATCCTGTTGTTGGTTTTTACAATGGGGCTTTCGAGGGGCTGAGTAGCCATGTTCTTCTGTCTTATGAGCAAGGTCATTTGCGTATCAACCTCTTTCAATAATATTTCCTGGGAATGCAATCTCAAATTGTATCTGGCTTCTTCAATAAAGTTTTTGAATCCCTCCTGATATTTATCAAAGTCAAAGGGCTGCTCTTTTACCGACTTCCCATACAGGTATTTCATTGTATACGGATTGTTAATCTGTTGCGTGTTTATTCTCCCCGTCGTATAGTACTCCGAGTTATCCACATCGCCTTTATAGCAGAAATCGATTGCTGCCCCGTTGTATGGAAGGATACGGGTGAGATGCCATGCCGAAGGATATACCGTTTGCGAGATGGCATTGGAAGTGGAAACGTCCACATGACTGACATCCGCATTCTTCTCTATTTGCCTGTAAATATACTGGTTCCCATTATTATCGGTAATGGTCCATCCTGCAATTTTGCCGGACTCCGTTTCGCACTTGATACGTGCATCCGTTTGTTCCAGTGGTTCTGCATATATCTTTTTGTTCGCATCAGTACGAATGATGAAATCCACTTTCTGTCCGTTAAATACAGCTGTAAAGATGTCGCTTTCACCATCTCTTTTGCGAAGTCCTACATTCTTTGCATCATCCTGTAGAGGGGTGGAGTTACTTTCGGATTGTAGATAACCAAAGGATGTATCTTCATCGGGAAATCCTCCACGCATCGTACGGGTGACTATTCCTCCTGCATTAAGCATCCAATTATAGCCGAGGAATCCGGGAGAGTCACTATCCTTTACTCCTTTTCCAATATAATCCAGCGAAACAGGTAATTCATAATTTCCTGATCTCAATTTGTATAAGGGTACTTTGTAACTGAATATCCCCGTTGAATAATCGACCAGTACATTTTTCTGTTCCGTCAGGTTTTGTGTTTGCTCTCCGGGTTTAAAATCCTGCGCCCATCCGTTTAGTGTGAGGAGTAGGAGAGATAATAAGTATGTTATTCTTTTCATGATTGTGTTTATTAATTAAATTTTAAATGAAAGTCGGAAGTCCTTTTCCTGTGTTCTGTTCCTGTTCAAAAGACTTCCGGCTTATAGATAACGTCTGTTTATTGGCTGTATATACAGTCTACAGATTCATTGCATTCGCCCCCAGTGCTCCCAGCACTGCTGAAGCCACAGCGATAATTGCTTTTAGGATTATATCCCATGTTGTTTTTCCGATTGCCATTGTTTTTTACCTCCTTTCCTGTTCTTTAAATAGTTTAGTTTACTTCAGAGACTAGTTTCATCCTGATGTATGGATATACTTTCATCCTTCGGGAAGAGCGTACGATTCCCCTTTCATAACGGTGTTAAGCGTCATGATCAAATTGATATCCAACAGGTAGCCAAGTGATTACTAGTCCGGTTAAGTTCTCAAATCTTTGTTTTCTAGTTTAGTCTTTTGTGCTTAGTTGTTTTTTCAGTCAAGTCATTTTTATTTTTGTGTTTTGTACAGGATGGTAGAGCTTACAAAGTAGAATCCGGTGATTCACCCCTGTCATCTCCTCCTGTATCCGGTTTATTTGTTTCTTCCTCGTCATTACCAGCACGTACTACGCGCGGATAAATAATTTTTTTTCCATTTTCTTTATTTTCCAGTTTTGGCTGGAGAAGTTTATATAATACTGACATAATTGTAATTAAATTTAGTTATTGATAGTTTAGTTGTTCTTGTCTTTAAGCTTATTGACACTACAAAGATAAAGTAATGTTTTTGGATGAACAAGCGATTTTAAAAGTGTGCGTTAATAAGTTCGTTAATATATTTATATTATTGATATATAGCATTTTATTGTAGAAATACCTATTTGTTTACTATGCTCAACAGATAATGACTGGGCAGTTTGATTTTCCCACCAGAATCTCGGATATAACCAATCCTTTTCCATACCGGACTACCGATGGTTCCGTAATTATTTTTTTGAAATAATAGCATATTGTTCAGATGGGGAAAAACGATCGAGTAGCAGATTATCCAGAAGTCCGGATAGATTGCATAACCGTCCGTCGGCAGGAGCTTGCATACGGTTAATATCTTCTTGGGTCAGATTGCTCTTCTTCCTTAAAACTTCATTGATTCCTCTTTTTCTGACTTCAGATTTTATTGTGCTATTCGGTGATTCGGTTTCATTTTCAGAAGCTTTAGTTACCATATCCCGTTGGTATATATCCGAATCGAAGAAGCAGTATTCTGCAGCCAGTTTGAGAACGCAATGAACAGTATCGTTGTCTGTATCAAATAACTGGTCAGAAAATTCATCGTAGAATTCGTTGTCGGTATGAACGTAATATCCTTATCGGAGTAAATGTGCGACAATGCATATAGTAAGATGGTAAAGGCAGAATTACCCTTTCGTTTCATGATGCGACATATCACGCTATCGTGTATAAAATCTGTGTTTAGTGGAAAATAGTCCACTCCTTGTTTTAGTTTTTTCATAATAATTCTATTTTAGTATTTTATATTATTAAGTCTTTAGTTTTTGATTTGTTAAATATCCTGTTCTGCTTCCACTGCCAGAAGTTTTTGTCTTTTACGTTGGATACTGGCTGCAACAGTTTCTAGGGCGTGACGAATAAGTTCTTTTCGCACATTAGGATCTTTGATGAGGGTAATGACGGGATATACCGTTTCTCTCTTGTTTACAAAAGTTTGTTTTTCTACTTTGCGGTGATTCCGGCTAGCGGATTTCCGACATTCTTTACAATAGTTTCTGGGAAGATTTGTTTTCTTGTCCAAATAGAAAGCTTCCAGAGGAAGTGTACGTTTGCAACATCCACAGACGTGATTAGTTGATTTTTTTGAGATTTTCATGTTGTTATTCATTTTATTGATAAATAGTTAGTTATGTTATAGCATGTATAATGATTTCCTTATATCTTTCTTTATTGTCAGCTGTTAATACTCTATTTGATGAGTATTAATATTCCATGTATTAACTATTAATGCTCTACATATTAACCATTAATAGCCTACATTTGCTAATCTTCTCTTTTCACAAATCAATGGCGAAGTTTTCGACGTTCTCGCATTTTTTCTTGTTTTCTCATGGCTTTTCTATTTTTTAATTTCTATTTTTGAAACAAATTGCTAATGTTTGTACTACAAAGATAAAATAAATTTCATATATGAAACGGATAGTTTTAGAATTTAATTCTCAATTATTTTATAAAGTACTAATAATGAGAGGCTAATATGTCTATAATATTTTACATTATATTTAAACAATAAGAGATGAATACATTTTTAGATGTTACAGCAATTGTGAACCGCGCTAAGCAGGTTCTGAATTTTAAAAGGGATAGTGAATTGGCTGAATTTCTGGGAGTTTCACGACCGACACTATCAAATTGGTACGCACGGTATCGGATTGACTTTCCTTTATTATTGGATAAGATGGGGAGTGATGTAGACTACAACTGGTTACTAATTGGAAAGGGGAATCCTAAACATCGTCCGACATGCTGTAATAATGAGCTGGTACAGGGAAAAGTGGAGATAATTCACAATCCAAAAATAATGGAGGCAATGAATGATCGTAGTGTAGTACTATACGATATTGCTGCAGCGGCCAACCTGAAGACTCTGTTTACCAACAAAAATCAGTTTGCTGTGGGAAAGATAAAGATTCCGAGTATTTCCTTTGTGTGATGGAGCGATTTATGTGAGTGGGGACAGTATGTATCCTATTCTCAAATCGGGAGATATTATAGGATTTAAGGAGATAAATAGTTTCAGCAGTCTGATTTATGGTGAGATGTATTTGGTGTCATTCAATATTGATGGAGACGAGTATTTGTCTGTGAAGTGTGTGAACCGTTCGGATAAAGAAGATTGCCTGAAATTGGTCAGTTACAATACTCATCATGAACCGATGGATATTCCGTTTGCTGCTATTAATGCAATGGCGATTGTGAAGTTTTCCGTTAGAAGACATATGATGATGTAAGGAGCAGGTGTAGGAAGGTAATCAAGTAAATAACGTGAAGACGGACTTTAATCATTCGTTCTTCTGCGTTATGGGTATCTAAAGAAAAAATATTCCGGAAAATATTTAACGTGAATATAAGCGAATAAATATTTTATTGAAAATTGAGGATATAGCGATAGAAACAGTAATTTTATAGTGCTTAAACATTTGATTACTAATATTTTACCGCTGTGTTTGCTGAGAGTAAAGTAACATCAGATCCGGTTCATTAAAGTAGATTGTTTGGATGTGTTGATTTTGCCAATATAACGTAATCAGCCTATTACAGGTAAATAATGTACCTGTATAAAGAGTTATGTAGCTAAGAAAATAGATGATGAAACGTAAGGAAGTAATAAACTGATGTATAATGATGAGTTGGTAACTCTATTTCTCGTTAAAACATATAGAATAGGGAATCAATAAGATTTTACTCAGGCAGAAAAAGCAACCTGTACGCAAGTTGTTCTATGCATTTCTCTAATTATTTGGAACGGAGAAGCTATACTTACTTCCTATTTCATGGAAGTCTTACATACTGTATTTAATATCCATTCTGTTATATCTTTCAGAACTTCCGGACTGATTGTTTCTTCTAAATCTCCATATTCAAGGTGATTACATGTTCGGCAAGTCTGAAAAAAGTGATTTAATCCCGGATAGATCTTCACTGTTACATTTTTATTTCCGTTTTTAATGATTCCTTGTTGAATGGCATTTAAGTTCATGACAGCAATCTTTATCTCCATTGAGTGCAAGTACCGGGCATTTTATTTTATTCAGGGCTTCCGTTGGGTCATATCTCATAAAATGGAGGTACCATGGACTGGTGGCTGCAGCGAGTTGTGCCGGTAGTTGGCGCATCACGTTTAAATCCTGAAGTTCCTCAGGTGATAGTAATTTTATTGCGTCGGCATACAACTCTTTTTGGAGTTCTTCTACTGTTTTATCAGTTTGTTGCAGTACAGTTGAGTATTGATGGTGATAAATAGGTCTTTTCTTCTGCCAGACAGAATCCGGTTTGCCTGTAGATTGATAAATCAATTCTACTTGCTTCAACGTCATACTGTCTCCTCGTACTCCGGCTCCGGCCAATGATACGATAAATGCGACTGCCGGATTTTTCGCTGCTGTGATAAACGAGACAGTTCCGCCACAACTGTGACCAATAATCCCGATTTTTCGGGTATCTATTTCTTTTCTACTTCTTAGATAGTCCAATGCAGCTTGCGTGTCTTTGGCAAAATCCTCGTTGGTGGCCACTTGCAAAGTTTCCTTGGGAAGTAGCTACTCCCCGGTCGTCGCAACGTAGTACGGCAATTCTTTTTCGTGTGAGGTAGTCGGCTATGACAAGAAAAGGTTTGTGTCCTTTCGTCTCTTCATTTCTGTTCTGCGGACCACTTCCTGTTACCAAAATCACTGCGGGAAATCGGTTCCCTTTGCCATGCCAGATACCAGTGATATCTTGTGCACAAAGAAAAGACGGGAATAACAATCCGAGTAATAATCCGATAATGGTTATGAAATGGAAATTTGAATATTTCATAATAAAGAGTTTTTGGTTTGGCGAAGATACTCTACTTGCAAACATACGCAAAAACTTTTAAATATGGTGTTGGTGGAATAGAATTCTCACGTTTCCACGTGGAACGGTAACAGTGTATTGTAAACGAATAAAGGGGGATAATATCCCTTTCCTAGGGTATTAATACTTGGAAAGTTGAGTATTAATAGCTGAGAAACGAACTATTAATACTCAACAGGCTGATACATAAAGTGCCGGATCAGGGTATCTGACGCCTACTTATGTTAGTTGATAAACTCATAACCGGAGAGCTGGTATCTTTTTAGATCGCCTTCTTTCGTCCTTTTGAGTTTTACCTCTCCTTTATCTGCTTCCAAAGTGACGATGTTATATTCTCCTTTCTTGAAATTATAGCTGATACCGTCATCTTCAAGAAGTTGGCAACTAGCTGTAGGAGTGCCGTATACTTTGCAGTGCAGATTGAATACAGTTTGCGGGTCTACATAAGGAACGGGTTCGGACAGAGGCAATAATGTTCCCTGACGGACGTAGAGCGGCAATTGGTCGAATTCCGTATTGATTTCGTACTCCTTATTCCCTTCATATTTCTCGTTCGTATTGAAGTTATACCATGTTCCTTCGGGGAAGTAAACAGTTCTTGATTTTTTATTCTCATAGAGAGGTGCAGCCATCAGTCCATCTCCGATCATATACTGGTTGCTGATATCACGCAGACGTTTATCCTTAGGATAATCCATCAATAAAGGACGGAAAGGAGGAATTCCTTCTTTATAATAAGCATAAAAAGCATTATAAATATAAGGTATGAGCTGCATGCGTAGATTAATCAGTGTGCATGCATAAGCCTCATATTCCTGGGCTTCCGGCAAAAACTCACCCCGCTCATTCTTTCCACGGTCGAATTGCAACCATGGTGCGTACTGCAAATACCAGGCATTCACCATAGCTTGCGGAGAAAGAATCACCGTTTGCAAGCGGTGGAAGAAGTCTTCGGCAGAGTGTGCTTCACGTACTTCCGGGCACCATAACAGACCGCCGAAAGCAGAGTTGCAAAGCGCTTGAATATACTCTTTATGATCATACGTATCACTGTAGAGCACCGCATTTCGTGAGGACATAAACATTCCTGAAGAACGGTAATCCTGATAAGCGCGGGTATTCATCTCACGATAAATACTGTCTATCGTATTCACATAAAGCGAGCCGAAGATTTGGTGCATCTGTTCGCCGTCAATTCCTGATGGGAACTGTGCTGCGTCAGGGAAACACCAAGTGGCTGAAGCATAAGATATGTTCGAATTATCACATTCGTCGAGTTTAAAGCCGGAGATTCCTTCTTCTACCAGTGTGCGGTGATAATCACTGAATATCTTACGTGCTTCCGGTGTCAGAAAGTCCGGTACAAGCCCGTTCCAGACGAGGAAGTCACCCGAATAAGGTTCCATGTCTTTCCGGATTGGAGAAGAAGGATGAACGTAGGCATGTTCCCACAGATTGACTTTATAGCCTTTCTGTTTTAACTGATCCAGCATTTCCTTGTGTTTAGGAAAACGTTCCTCACTCCAGATGTATGAGCAGGAATAGGCTGCCGTTTGCCATCCCGGTTCCAGTCCCAACACATCACATGGAATCTGTTTTTCCCGGAAATAATCCGCGAAGCGGATGACCGAATCCTGTACGGCGTCTCCTTTCACCCGGTACTTGAATCCGAGTCCCCACATTGGAGGAAGGCATCCGCCACCGGAAAGAAGGTTGTACCGCTTTACTACATCCAGTATCTCCGGTCCCGTTATAACAAACACTTCGATACCTTTTGCACCGGGGATATCGATATATACTTTATTTCCATTACTTCTGTTCTTATATAAATCTTCTGTAGTGGTGGCAATCTTTTTTCTTCCTTCTGCGTCCTGCAGATTTTGCTGTTTTTTTTGATTGGAACCGCATAAGAAAGTGGTATACCGGGCGGTATTGACCAGAATCCCGTATCCTTTGGTAGAGACGTAGAACGTCTGTGGAGCGTGTGTATATCCGAGTCCGTTCAGTGGATTGTCGTTTACTATCGGGCGTTTACGCATTCCACGTTGTCCGAAAGTCTCTATTTGAAGCCCGAAGCCGTAAAGCTGCTCGTCGTCTGCCAAAGGTACTTCGACCATACATCCCCGGTCTTTCACTTGTATGCGGACTTCATCCGGACTGAAAGGAAGTTCGGCTGTGGGGAGTTGTTTCATAGCCTCTAATGCAGGTTTCCCACCGAATAGTGCGTAAGGAGTATAAGTATCAATTTCTCCTGCTTGCAGTTTGATTACTCCCGGAGCAATCTCTTGCTGAGTCGGTAATTGTTCTGTCTGACAGGCAGTGAGGAGCCCTCCTGTAAATAGTAGAAGATAAAGTCGTAATTTTCTCATTGCAATTTGTTTATGATGTTATACTTATATAAGACTTTTGAGTTCTAATTTTCCACTAAAAGTAATACATTTATTTTTAGGAAGAATCATATCGCTTCTTTTTATTTCTTTGCAGAAGCCCTTTTTTTATGGTTGCATTAAGTAACTGTTTGGGTAGGAAATCTTTTGGTCATTTCTATAATTTGTTTTTCGGAGGAATTTAGCGACGAAGAAAGGTTGGTAGTAGTGATTTGAGTTGTTACTGCTTTACAAGCGATTACTAAAAAAGTGTATAAAATGGGGTGTTCTTGTTCCAATAAAGAGAAACTTTTAATAATTTTGTTGGAACTAATAACAATAGATATGAAAAACTTATTTCTAGGTATAGCCTGTGTCCTGCTGGCAGGTTGTGTAAACTCTTCTAAGCAGGAAACTGTTACCTCTTGTTGTAATGATAAAAGTTCGATGGAAGTTGTACTGAATTTGCATCGGAAAGTAAAGCCCGAATATGTATCTGCTTATAAGGAGGCCTTTGCCAAATGCAAGGCCAATACTATTCAGGAAGTCGGTTGCGTGGATTATGGTGTATACCAATCTCCGGAAGATAGTACTGAATTTCTGATCTGTGAAGTCTGGGAAAATGAGAACGCACTCGCAAAGCATGGGGAGACTGCTCATTTGAAACAGCTTTTGGAAGAGACTAAAGATATGTTTGACGGTGCATCTAATAAAAAGATTTATGTATGTGCTGAGGCGCAAAAATAAATTTTTGAAAGATAGAGGGAGAGACGTATTTATGAACTACTTGGATTCAGCCTTAGAAAAATTTGTTTAAAGCGCTCAAAAGGCTTGTTCTATATGGCTGAACACATTGTTTCATACCGTTGAACACTCTGTTTCATATAGGTAAACACTTTGTTTTATGCGGTTGAACACTTTGTTTCAACCGATTGAAACAAACAGAAACATATAGTGACTGACCCTTACATTCGGTGATAGGTGATAGAGAAGGTGATAGGTTGAAAATCAACCTATCACCTTCTGTAATGCCTATGAATAGAGGGATATAGCACACTTGGTGATAGTTGATAGAGAAAAAGCGTTTTTTTGTTATAGAGAGGATACATGCTGAATTTAGTGTTGCTTACACCTCCCCTATGAACACTACTTATTTACACTGTTTTGAAATGAACATTGTAGATATCCATTTGTGTTTCTATATTTTCCACCCGTCGTATTGGAATCAGTTGAATCGTATATTCCGTCATTAGTTTCATATTTTTCAGACTTATATGTGTCTTGGTGGCTTTTACGTTCTTTGTCTGTATAAGCACTTTGCCATTTTTTTCGTATAATTTAATTCTATAGTCGGTAGCTCCTTTTATTTCTTTCCATTCCAGCGTGGCTTTCGAACTACCTATATCCGATACGACTGGATCTGTGGGCAACTGTATCGGTTTGCTCTCGATGTGGTGGGTTGCCATAACTTTTGTCCCAGCGTTACACCAATACCAATAAAGGAAGTTTTGTAAAATAGCAGTATTGAAGGTCTGCCCCGGTCCCGGTTCTATCGGATGATAGACATCCTCTGACATGACGATACCATCACCCCGACAATATCCGAAGTAGTCGCCCTCCGGATGATCCAGCTTCATGTTTGCATCCACCGGGATCCAACCGTATTTTTCCAGATAGAAGTCGGCCCATACATGAAAAGTACCATTCGGCCTTACGGTAACGATGTGACGGGCAGGGATCTGTTTAGCTCTCAACAAGTTTACAAAAATAGAGGCCAGATTGCCGCAATCTCCTCCTCCTGCCGATAAGATAGCTGCTATTTTGTGAATGCCCGTATTCGGATTTAGATATTTATAATTGGCCCCCACATGTTCGTAGCACAGTCGGGCATAATCTATTATATTTCCTTTCGACTCGTTCCATAAGTTATCTGATATTTCTTTGATGCGGGGATTGCTGGTGTCGATATATTCCCCCTTGTTGGTAGTGTATCGCTTATAAATTTCCGATTGTGTATTATATGGATATATTTTTTTGAACTGCTTCATATCGATATACATGGGGTATAAGGTTATGTTGAAGTTTTCAGTGAGAGAGTAGCTATCGCCTTTTGAAGGCAGACCTGATGTTTTCAGGTCTCTGAGGTATTGGTTATTAGAATTTTCTACATCGAGCACTTCACCTGAAGAATATTTAAAGTTGGTAATCTCCTGATAATTGTTGCTCTGTGGAACAGGTAGGATAATTGTCATTTTTGTAAGTTCACAATTCTGATTCTTTAAAGTCAGCGAATTGGTAATTTCGTAACTTTGTTGAGCGTTCAAGGTTATGGCGGTAATCATTAATACGTAAACAAATAGAATTCGTCTCATAATAGTATCTATGCTTTAAGTATACTGTTAATATTCTTCTTCACAAAAGTAATGTATTCTATTTCAATATCAAATTGGGTGTTCTATTTTTTATAATGATTGGATTACTGCTCTTTTATTAGCTTTTATAAAATCGGCTTTTATGTATCAAATCAGCATAGAGCAGTCTTGAAGGCTAATTATTGCTTTTTTTCTTGTTCATTAAATCTGATGTCATTATCTTTGGAAAATTATAAAGTTTGCAGTACCATTCTGCGGAACAGAGACATATGGATGCACAAAATGCTAATTTAAAAATAAAACACTAAAATATTAAAATGAACAGAATGATGAAAAAGAATTGTTTTTTATTATTTTTCCTACTTTGTGCTTGTATGATCCAGGCACAAGATACATATCGGACAGATAAGGATATCTCATATATTCCAAGCTCCGAGACAGATGCTTATCGTCGTGAACGTTGCAAACTGGATATTTATTATCCGGAGAATAAGAAAGACTTTTCCACTGTTATATGGTTTCATGGAGGTGGTCTTGAAGGAGGAGGTAAATATATTCCTAAAGAACTGAAAGAACAGGGATTTGCAGTGATAGCTGTTAATTACCGATTGAGTCCGAAAGCTAAGAATCCTTCTTATATAGAAGATGCTGCCGCATCTGTAGCTTGGGCTTTTAAAAATATAGAGAAGTATGGTGGACGCAAAGATCGTATTTTTGTTTCCGGTCATTCGGCGGGAGGTTATCTTTCATTGATATTGGCTATGGATAAAAAGTATATGGCTGCTTATGGAGCAGATGCGGATAGCGTAGCTGCCTATCTTCCGGTGAGTGGACAAACTGTTACTCATTTTACCATACGTAAAGAACGCGGACTACCGGAAGGGATTCCAATTATCGACGAATATGCACCGGTGAATAAAGCGCGTAAAAATACAGCCCCGGTTGTTATGATAACTGGTGATAAGAACCTTGAGATGGCAGATAGATATGAAGAAAATGCACTTCTGGCATCCGTATTGAAGAACATTGGCAATAAGAGAGTGAAGCTATACGAGATGCAGGGATTTGACCACGGACAGGTTGCCGGTCCTGCTTGTTACTTGATTGTCGATTATGTGAAGAGGTTTGGAAAATAGGTATGCATGAGGAAAAAAGCTGGTCATGCAATGATAATTTCTGCGCAATGTAATTGTTTTTATAGTATTTGAATCATTTATTATAGTGTAAACAGGACGTATTTCCTACATTTACCTCCAAATTCATGAACTAATAAATAATTGCATTGCTATGAAGACATTGAGCAAAATTGTATTCACGCTTTTTATTCTTTTGTTCTCTCCTTTGGTTATGATGGCTGGAGAAGTTACTTTTAAAATAACGAAGAAATATTTGAATTTCCCTATTTCTCATAAGGTAGACAGGGCAAAGATGACGTTTCAAGTAAATGGGAAACCGGATTTGTCTGTTGTTATACGTTTGGCACCGGATGAAGCTGAATATTGGGTATTTAAAGATGTATCAGCTTATAAAGGCAAAACGATTAAAATAAACTATGAAGGCGATGAAAAAGGACTGAGTAAGATATACCAGTCGGACGAGTTTGTAGGACAGGATAATATATATAAGGAAAAGAACCGTCCACAATTTCACTTTACTACTCGTAGAGGATGGATCAATGATCCTAATGGATTGGTTTATCACGATGGTGAATACCACTTGTTCTATCAGCACAATCCTTATGAAAGAGATTGGGAGAACATGCATTGGGGACATGCAGTGAGCAAAGATCTGATACATTGGACAGAATTGGCTGATGCATTATATCCCGATCATCTGGGAACCATGTTTTCCGGATCAGCAGTTATTGACTATGATAACACTGCTGGATTTAATAAAGGAAAGACTCCTGCCATGGTAGCTGCTTTTACTGCCGCCAGTTCAGAAAAGCAAGTACAGGGAATCGCTTATAGTCTCGACAATGGACGTACATTCACTAAATATGATAAGAATCCGGTCATAGACTCAAAAGCAAAGTGGAACTCTCAGGATACACGAGATCCTAAGGTTTTCTGGTATGCACCCGGAAAGCATTGGGTATTGGTATTGAACGAACGTGACGGACATTCTATCTATACATCTGCCAATCTTAAAGATTGGAAATACGAAAGCCATGTTTCCGGTTTTTGGGAATGTCCCGAGCTATTCGAACTTCCGGTCGATGGTGACAAGAATCATACAAAATGGGTGATGTACGGAGCTTCCGGTACTTATATGTTGGGTTCCTTCGACGGTAAAGTATTTACTCCTGAAGCTGGAAAGTATTGTTATACTACAGGAAGTATCTATGCCGCGCAAACAATTACCAATATCCCTGCCAGTGACGGTAGGCGTATTCAGATAGGCTGGGGAAGAATTTCTCATCCGGGGATGCCGTTCAACGGAATGATGATGTTACCAACCGAACTGACTTTGCGTACAACGAAAGAGGGTATCCGTTTGGTCAGTGTTCCCGTAAGAGAGGTTGAATCTTTATGTAAGCCTGTACGTTCATGGACTTCGTTGTCTTCGGATGAGGCTAACCGTAACTTAAAAGAATTCTATGACGCAGATCGTCTTCGTATTAAAACTACTATCAAACTATCTCATGCTACAGATGCAGGTTTTAACCTATTCGGACAGCGTATGATCGGTTATGATATGAATTCAAATACATTGAACGGCCGCTTCTATTCACCCCAAGATCCGACCAGCATGGAGCTTACTGCTGATATTTACATTGACCGTACTTCAATTGAAGTCTTTATTGATGGTGGCTTGTATTCTTACTCTATGGAACGCCGTCCGGACATGAATAATAAAGAAGGGTTACATTTTTGGGGAAATAGAATCGAAGTCAAAGATCTGGAAGTCTTTTCAGTAGATTCCATCTGGTAAATAATAATCTCTGTCGTGCAGAGGATAAGCCATAAGTAATTAATCGCTTCCGGGCAATCAGTATTTTGATATTGATTGCCCGGAAGTTTTTTAATGAGAACTGGTACCTATGTAATTCCCGGTGAATCTCATAACTTTATTTATGTAGGAAAGTATACTGGTGTATACGGGCTTTCGTAATACAGACATGGTATGAAATTACCATAACTGTGGTATTTACTAACAACAAAATCAGCGTTATCTTTGTAATATATTAAAATAAAAAGATTTAAAACAGAAATATATGGAAAAGATAGCAAAGAGATTGACGGATTTGATAGGTAATACCCCATTATTGGAACTTGGGAAATATAATAAAAGTAAAGGGTTGAAAGCCCGTCTGGTAGCAAAGCTTGAATATTTCAATCCTGCGGGAAGTGTGAAAGACCGTATAGCATTGGCAATGATAGCAGACGCCGAAGGAAAAGGTGTTTTGTATCCGGGGGCTACCATAATAGAGCCGACGAGTGGAAATACCGGAGTAGGATTAGCCTTTGTTGCTGCTTCAAAAGGATATAAGTTGATTTTGACAATGCCGGATACGATGAGCGTCGAACGCAGGAATTTGTTGAAAGCATTGGGAGCTGAGCTGGTATTGACTCCCGGTGCTGATGGAATGAAAGGAGCAATTGCTAAGGCAGAAGAATTGAAAGCCGTTACTCCCGGCGCTGTTATCTTACAACAATTTGAGAATCCTGCAAATCCAAATGTACATCTGCGAACTACCGGATTGGAAATATGGCGAGATACCGAAGGAAAAGTAGATATTTTCGTGGCAGGTGTTGGTACTGGCGGAACAGTAAGTGGCGTGGGTGAAGCATTGAAGATGCGTGATCCTAGTGTGAAGATTGTTGCCGTAGAACCAACAGATTCTCCTGTTTTGTCAGGTGGAAAACCCGGTCCACACAAGATACAGGGAATAGGAGCAGGCTTTGTTCCTAAAACTTACAATCCTGCCGTAGTGGATGAGATTATTCAAGTACAGAACGATGATGCCATTCGTACCAGCCGTCAATTAGCGAAAGAAGAAGGACTTCTGGTAGGTATTTCTTCAGGAGCTGCCGTATATGCGGCTACAGAGTTGGCAAAACGACCGGAAAATGAAGGTAAAATGATTGTGGTATTGTTACCCGATACAGGTGAACGATATTTATCTACTATTTTATACGCTTTTGAAGAATATCCTCTCGGTGATGGAGAAAAGGTAAAATCGAATCATTGAAAAAAAAGGTTTTTTCAATATATTCTATCTCTAGTGTTTTGTATGGTTAGTTATATCAGAAATCGCTATAGAAACTCTTTAAAGAGTGACTATAGCGGTTTTTATTTTAATAGAACACAGAATACTTTTGTGGGTTAGAGTTCCTCATTAGGGCGCAAACCAAAAATTTTTCCTGTCATTTGTTTAATAGAAACTTGCCATACCTTAACATTTCGTACAGCAGGATCGGAGTATACAAACTCATTATCTGTATAATGTCGCATGATAATGTTCAGTGCATGGCGTTTCTCGTCTATATTTTCGATAAACTCCACCTTTCCCCTACACATAACACTCTCAGAACGCATACTATAGCTGCAAGCCACTTTTTCATGTTGGTAGACAAGTTTATGTCCGAGACTGAACGTGATACAGACATTATTATTGTGTTCCAACATCTCTACTTTACTTCCTTCAGGACCTGAGTGCAAGTAGATTATACCGTTTTCATAACCAAAGTTCATGGGTATCACATAAGGGTTTCCATTTAAATCCGTAATACCTACAAAGCAAGCATCACAATGCAAAATAATGGATTCAATTCGTTGTATATCCTCAATAACAACTGTTTTCATTGCTGTTTATTTATAAAGAATGAATACACAAAAGTCACAGAGAAACAAATTTAAGATAATAAAACCTCTGTGACTTTTTGTGATGAATTTATTTTTCGATTAATTGAAAGTCCAATTGTTTCTTCTCTAAATTTGCTCTTGCTACGCGAATAGTAATCGCATCACCCAAACTGTATGTCCGATTTTTGCGACGTCCACGCAGACAGTAATTTTTCTCGTCGAATTCGTAATAATCGTCATCCAGATCACGAATAGGAACCATTCCTTCGCATTTGTTTTCGTTCAGTTCTACATAAAGCCCCCATTCTGTAACTCCGGAAATTACGCCATCATATACTTGTCCAAGGCGTTCACTCATAAACTCTACCTGTTTATACTTGATAGAAGCACGTTCGGCATTGGCAGCCACTTGTTCCATATTCGAACTATGATCGCATAGATCTTCATACTTCGTTTCCGATACGCTACGACCTCCATCCATATATTTTGTAACCAGACGGTGTACCATCATATCTGGGAACCGACGAATCGGAGAGGTAAAATGTGTGTAGTAATCAAAAGCTAATCCGTAGTGTCCGATATTGTGTGTAGAATAACGAGCTTTTTGCATGGCTCGGATAGAAACAGTTTCAATCAGATTCTCTTCTTTCTTACCATGAATGTCATCTAGTAAATGATTGATAGATTTCGAAATATCCGTTTTCGTTCCGCTCGTACGTACTTTGTATCCAAAACGCGCTATGAACTGCGCTAGATTATCCAGCTTTTCAGGGTCCGGAAGATCATGAATACGATAAGGAAGCACTTTGGCCTTTTTGTTTTTAGGTACTCTTCCTACTTTCTCGGCTACTGTCTTGTTAGCAAGTAGCATAAATTCTTCCACCAATTTATTGGCGTCTTTAGATTCTTTGAAATAAACACTGATTGGCTTTCCCTTTTCGTCAATTTCAAACTTTACTTCATAGCGGTCGAAATTGATAGCTCCTGCGGCAAAGCGTTTCTCCCGAAGTGCTTTTGCTATCGTATCCAGCATAAGTACTTCTTCTTTGAAATCTCCTTCCTTTGTTTCGATAATCTGCTGTGCCTCTTCATAAGTAAAACGGCGGTCGGATTTGATAACTGTATGTACGATGCGAGAGTCGCTCACTTCCCCTTTTTCTGTAATGTCGAAAATAACGGAAAATGCGAGTTTCTCTTCATTGGGTCGAAGTGAGCAGATAAAATTACATAAACGTTCAGGAAGCATTGGGATAGTACGGTCTACCAGATATACGGAAGTTGCTCGTTTCTCTGCTTCTCTATCAATGATACCACCTTCTTTAACATAATGAGTCACATCTGCAATATGTACACCAACTTCCCATAATCCATCTTTTAGCAGGCGAATGGAAAGAGCATCATCAAAATCTTTTGCGTCTTTCGGATCAATAGTAAAAGTGGTTATTTTACGGAAATCCTCACGCCGGGCTATTTCGTCGGGAGTGATCTCAGCAGGAATTTTATCCGCTGCTGTTTCTACCGCTTTCGGATAAACATACGGCAATCCGAATTCGGCAAGGATTGCGTGCATTTCCGTTGTGTTATCTCCGGCTTTGCCCAATATGTCGATTACTTGACCGATGGGATTTTTGGCTTTATCCGGCCATTCAGTCACTTTTACAATTGCTTTGTCACCAGTCTTTCCCCCTTTTAATTTATCTTTCGGAATGAAAATATCATTGGCAAGCGTACGATTTTCTGTTACCAAAAAAGCATATGAGTTAGCTACTTCTAGTGTTCCTACAAAAGTATCATTGGCACGTTCTAATATTTCAATAACCTCTCCCTCTGCTTCTCTTTTCTTTCGTTTGGCATAGAATACGATTTTTACTTTATCATTATTCATTGCATGTGCAGAATTTCGTTCTGCAACGAAGACCGGTTCACCTCCATCTTCGGGGATGAATGAATTCTTTCCATTACTCTTACGTTGGAACGTACCTATCATTTCTGTTCCGTGGCTATTCATGCGGAACTTGCCTTTCTCTGTTTCGCTGATATAATCGTCGTCTAACAAGTCGTGTAGAATATCGACGCACAACATCTTTTGCGGATGAGTGGTGAGATGTAACTCCGCGAAGATATATTTCATACTGAGCGTTTCGTTGGGTTTGGCATGGAAAAAGTCTATTAATAGTGCGGCCAATTGTTGTTTTCCCATTCTTTTACCGGCCTTTTTTTCTTTTTTTTTCTTTCTTTTTCGCCATAATTGAATCGTTCTAAATTACTATTCTTACTACAAAGTAAATGATTAAATATCAATAATTCAAGATTTTCATGTACATTTGCCAATATCTTATTGATAATGTAACAAAATGGAAGATAAAAAGACTGCTCGTGAACGAGGAATTTATAAAGTCACGATAATCGGTAGTAGCGTTAATTTTCTGCTGCTTGTTTTCAAGTTTGTGGCAGGATTTATGGGGCATAGTGCGGCTATGTTGGCCGATGCAGTGCATTCATTATCAGATTTTGTCACAGATTTGGTCGTTATAGTGTTTGTACGGATCTCAAATAAACCGCAAGATAAAACCCATGATTATGGACATGGAAAGTATGAAACATTGGCTACAGCAATAATCGGATTATTGTTGTTGATTGTCGGTTTTGGAATATTGTGGAATGGAGCTTCCTCTATTTATGCTTTTATCAAGGGGCAACAGTTGGAAGAACCGGGGATGGTGGCTCTGATAGCGGCACTTGTTTCTATAGTTGCAAAAGAGATATTGTATCAATATACAGTGATTGAAGGGAAGAAATTGGATTCACAAGCTGTTATAGCTAATGCTTGGCATCATCGGAGTGATGCGCTTTCTTCTATCGGAACAGCGATTGGTATCGGAGGAGCTATTTTGTTGGGAGAAAACTGGCGGGTACTTGATCCGGTTGCTGCAGTGATTGTTAGTTTCTTTATTATAAAAGTGGCGATTCAGTTATTGATTCCTTGTGTAGATGAACTATTGGAAAAATCATTACCAGATGAGGTGGAAAAAGAAATTGAACAAGCATTGTTGTCTTTTCCGGGAGTTAGTGAGCCGCATCATTTGCGTACCCGGCGTATTGGTAGTTACTATGCCATTGAAGTGCACGTACGAATGGACGGGAATATTACATTGGAGGAAGCGCATGCTACTGCTACCGCAATTGAGCATAGATTGAAAGATATATTCGGTGAGGGAACATTAATCAATATTCATGTAGAACCTAAAAAGTAGTAATGGAGAGTATTTTGATCACAGGGGCAAGTGGGTTTATTGGTAGTTTCATTGTTGAAGAGGCTTTGAAACGTAAGTTCAATGTTTGGGCAGGAATACGATCTACTAGTAGCAAGAAATATCTGAAAAACAGGAAAATTCATTTTCTGGAACTCGATTTTACTCATCCCAATGAACTTCGTGCCCAACTTTCTGGTTACAAAGGGACATACAATAAGTTTGATTACATCATCCATTGTGCCGGTGTCACTAAGTGTATTGATCCAAAGTCTTTCGATTACGTGAATTATCTACAGACGAAATATTTCATCGATACCTTGAAAGTGCTTAATATGGTTCCCAAACAGTTTATTTATATTAGTACGCTGAGTGTTTTTGGACCAGTGCGCGATGGAGATTATTCTCCTATTAAAGCAGATGATACTCCAATGCCTAACACTGCTTATGGGTTAAGTAAACTAAAGGCTGAACTTTATATTCAAAGTATTCCCGGATTCCCTTATGTTATTTATCGTCCTACAGGAGTGTATGGTCCACGAGAAATGGATTATTTCCTGATGGCGAAAACAATCCAACGTCATATGGACTTTTCAGTTGGTTCCCGTCGGCAGGATTTGACTTTCGTTTATGTAAAAGATATTGTTCAGGCAATTTTTTTGGGAATAGAGAAGAAAGTAGTACAGAAAACTTATTTTCTGTCGGACGGTAAAGTATATCAGAGTCGTGTATTTTCGGACTTAATTCAAAAAGAGTTAGGCAATCCGTTTGTTATTCGTGTGAAATGTCCATTAATTGTGCTAAAAGTTATATCTTTGCTCGCTCAATTCATTGCCATGCGCTCAGGAAAGTGCAGTACATTGAATTTGGATAAGTATAAGATTATGAAACAACGCAATTGGCAATGCGACATTACCCCTACAATAAAAGAATTAGGGTATACTCCCGAGTATGATTTGGAAAGAGGAGTCCGTGAAACGATTGCCTGGTATAAAAACGAAGGATGGCTTTAGACTTATTTAAGCGTGTAGAAACCCGAAAAGGGTTGTTTGCAGTGGAGAAGATAACATTGATTTATAATCTGTTGACCTCCATATTAATTCTGTTCCTGTTTCAGCGAATGGACCATCCAGGGCATATGTTGCTGGATAGGGCAATGATTGCTGCAATGACTTTTTTGTTGATGTACCTTTATCGGCTGGCTCCTTGTAAGTTCTCGGCTTTTGTACGTATTGTTATACAAATGAGTTTGTTGTCCTACTGGTATCCGGATACTTTTGAGTTTAACCGCTTTTTCCCGAATCTGGATCATATCTTTGCTCTAACTGAACAATTTATCTTCAATGGTCAGCCTGCTATCTGGTTTTGTCATACTTTTCCTCATTTATTGGTGAGTGAAGCATTTAATATGGGATATTTCTTCTATTATCCAATGATACTGATTGTGACTTTATTCTATTTCATCTATAAATTCGATTTATTCGAGAAGATGTCTTTTGTATTGGTCACTTCTTTCTTTATCTATTACTTAATTTATATTTTCATTCCGGTGGCAGGACCGCAATTCTATTTTCCTGCTATTGGGATTGAACACGTGGCAAAAGGGACTTTTCCTGCTATTGGTGATTATTTTAATCTTCATCAGGAATTGTTGCCAGGACCAGGTTATCAGCATGGATTTTTTTATAATCTTGTAGAGGGTTCCCAACAAGTAGGTGAACGTCCTACAGCAGCATTTCCCAGTTCTCATGTCGGTATTTCCACTATACTGATGATTATGGCGTGGCGTGGTAGCAAGATACTGTTTGGCTGTCTGTTGCCGTTTTATCTATTATTATGTGGAGCTACCGTATATATTCAGGCGCATTATGTAATTGATGCTATTGTTGGTTTCTTCTCAGCTTTTCTGTTGTACGTAGTGGTAACTTGGATGTTTAAAAAGTGGTTTGCAGTGCCTATGTTTAAATAGGTTAGTCAGTTCTATAATTATTTTCTCCGAAACACAAGTTTTTTTCCTTCCTGCCATAATATGTAATAGGGACTATTAGAACAACCACTATTTAGAGTCAAACGAAAATGTCCGGAACTAAGGTCGAATTTATCAAACTCTAAAGCCTGACAGAAGACAAGTTTGGCATCTTCGCTTGTGAGGGCAACAATGGTAACATTTCCCGGAGACGGTTCACATGTTCCATCACGAAGGGTGGTGAAAAGTGCCAAAACTATATTTTCGGATAAGGGAATATATTGAACATATTCTTTACTGGCAACTCCTCTTATTTCTTCCCAATTAACGAAGTTGCATCCATTCAACATATCTATTATCTCTTCTTCTCCTCTTTTTACAACAATGCGTGGAATTTCATCAACATCTTTATATTTATAGACTTCTATCTTATAGTCTGCTTCTTCAAAATAAGGAACTTTGTATGTTTGTACTAGTTGCAATGAGTCGATATTCGTACATGGATAGAAAGAATCTACCAACATTGCAACTTGAATCTTGTTGTTTTCTTCTACTTGGAAAACCGGCATTGGCTGGTTATTTGTGAGTGCTTCATCAGAAGAAATTTGTTGTTCTTTTGTTATGAAGTTGCTAGAGTTTTCAGCCAATGTATCCTTTGTTTGCAAAGTAGTGTTTTTGTTTGTATGATTACAAGCATTCATTATACTACTCAATAGGATAATAGTTGCAATAGATCTAATAACTTTCATATTGCTGAAGTTTTAATTAAATATTTTCATTAGCTGATGACATGATAGTGTGTACCTCTTCAAAGATATGGAAAAGGTCCTCTTTTGTTTCTGCCCGTAGCATAGCAATGCGCGTATTGCGGAAATTCGGAATACCTTTGAATATAGGGCTGGCAGCCAGATGGCGGCGTACATGCAGGATACCTCTACGTTCATCCAGTAAGTTTACACTGTCAATAACTTCCTGACTAAGTACTTCCATGCACCATTCAAAGCTGAGTGGAGGTAGCTCTTCTCCTGTCTTCAGGTAGTGTTTCATTTCTTTGAAGATCCAGGGGCGTCCGAAGCTGGCACGTCCGATCATGACTGCATCTACTCCATAACGGTCAAAGCATTCTTTACAACGTTGAGGAGTGGTCACGTCTCCATTACCAATGATAGGAATATGCATTCTTGGGTTATTCTTGACTTCACCAATTAAAGTCCAGTCTGCTTCTCCCGTATACATTTGTGCCCGGGTACGACCATGAATGGTCAATGCCGCAATACCACAATCCTGTAACTGCTCTGCCAGATCAACAATAATCTTGTTGCTTGCATCCCAACCTAATCGAGTTTTTACAGTGACAGGTATCTTGACTGCATCTACTACGGCACGAGTAATCTCCAACATTTTGGGGATATTCTGCAACATACCTGCACCTGCTCCCTTTCCTGCTACTCTTTTCACCGGACATCCGAAGTTTATATCCAGAATATCCGGTTGTGCCTGCTCTACGATTTTAGCAGCTTCAACCATTGTGTCCGTATCTTTACCGTATATCTGGATAGCAACAGGCCGTTCTTCGTCACTGATACTTAATTTCTGTGCGGTTTTGCTGACTGAACGAATGAGGGCGTCGCTGGATACAAACTCAGTGTATACCATGTCAGCACCAAACTTTTTGCACATTAGGCGAAAAGCAGGATCTGTAACGTCCTCCATTGGGGCGAGCAGTATGGGATGTTTTCCCAGGTCTATGTGGCCTATTTTCATGAATAAATTGAACTAATGATTATTTCACTGCAAAAATATGGAAAAAATACCTACTTTTGTATCTATTCATTCATTTAACAAATTTAGAATTATGAGAAAAGGTCTGTTTTTAACAGCTGTAAGTATGATAATGCTTTTCGCTACTGTAACTTCGGTTTATGCACAAAGTGATAATAATAAAGAATATAGAGCAACGTTGGAGAAGATGATGAATCTTTCCGGCGCTTTGGAAGTTTCGAAAACGATGGTGCCGCAAATGGTAAGTATGATGAAACAATCTGCACCGGGTACAGCGGACGCTTTTTGGGATGATTTTGCTGCTAAATGGAAAACAAAGTTCGCTGATAGAATGGTAGAGCTTTATGTTCCTATTTATCAGAAATATCTGACTATAGATGATCTAAAAGATTTGATTGCATTTTATGAAACTCCAATTGGTAAGAAATTGGCAGAAGCTACTCCTAAGATGACTATAGAAGGAATGCAGTTGGGACAGAAGATTGGTATGGAAATGGCGACAGAACTTCAGCATGAGTTGAAGGCCCAGTAAGATAAATTAAGTCGTAGATACAGATAAACTTTGTACCTTTGCACTTTCTTATCACATTTTAATGATTATCTGACAGTACTGATGGATATTACAGATTTTGAAATTATGGCCCCTGTTGGCTCACGTGAATCTTTGGCGGCCGCTCTTCAGGCAGGCGCCGATTCCATATATTTTGGTATAGCAAACCTGAATATGCGTGCTCGTTCGGCCAATACATTTACCATTGATGATTTGCGCGAGATTGCACAGACTTGTGACGCGCATGGAGTGAAGAGCTATCTGACTGTAAATACGATTATTTACGATAACGATATCCCTTTAATGCGTACTATTGTGGATGCAGCAAAGGAAGCAGGAATTTCTGCAGTTATTGCTGCTGATGTGGCAGTGATGAATTATGCTTATCAGATAGGACAAGAGGTACATCTTTCCACACAGTTGAATATCTCTAATGCGGAAGCATTGAAGTTTTATGCTCAATTTGCAGATGTAGTAGTTTTGGCTCGTGAATTGAATCTGGAACAGGTGGCCGAAATATACCGCCAGATTCGTGAAGAGAATATCTGTGGTCCGAGCGGCGAGCAACTTCGTATTGAGATGTTCTGTCATGGTGCACTTTGTATGGCTGTTTCGGGTAAGTGTTACCTGTCATTGCATGAGATGAACCATTCGGCCAATCGCGGTGCTTGTATGCAGGTATGCCGTCGTTCCTATACGGTTCGTGATAAAGAAACCGATGTAGAGCTGGATATTGATAATGAATATATCATGTCGCCGAAAGACTTGAAGACGATTCACTTCATGAACAAGATGATGGATGCAGGCGTACGAGTGTTCAAGATAGAAGGGCGTGCTCGTGGTCCTGAATATGTGCGTACAGTTGTAGAATGCTATAAGGAAGCGATTAAGTCATACGTGGAAGGAACTTTTACCGATGAGAAAATTGCTGCTTGGGACGAACGGTTGAAGACAGTATTTAATCGTGGTTTTTGGGACGGTTACTATCTGGGACAGCGTTTAGGAGAGTGGACACGAAACTACGGTTCGGCTGCTACAGAGCGTAAAATCTATGTAGGTAAAGGAATCAAATATTTCTCTAATATCGGTGTCTCTGAATTTTTGGTGGAGGCTGCCGAAGTCAGTGTCGGTGATAAACTGTTGGTTACAGGTCCAACTACCGGTGCTCTGTTTATGACTTTGGATGAAGCACGTGTTGATCTGGAACCGGTGCAAACCGTAAAAAAGGGTGAACATTTCTCTATGAAGTCTGACCGTATACGTCCTAATGACAAACTGTATAAGTTGGTATCGACCGAAGAACTGAAGAAATTTAAAGGGCTCGATATCGAACAGAAGAGAGGATAAAGTCATGAATCAGTATATATATGAGTTGGAAATGAAGGTTCGCGACTATGAATGTGACCTTCAGGGCATTGTTAATAATGCCAATTATCAACACTATCTGGAACATACCCGTCATGAGTTTTTGACTTCGGTAGGTGTTAGTTTCGCTGCTCTCCATGAACAGGGAGTCGATCCGGTAGTGGCACGTATCAATATGGCTTTCAAGACTCCATTGAAAAGTGGGGATAAATTTATCTCGAAGCTATTTATGAAAAAGGAAGGTATCAAGTACGTATTCTATCAGGATATTTCCGGAAAAGTGATAATAAAGTAGTAGTGAAATCCACTGTTGAAACGGTATGTGTGGTAAACGGACGTTTGAGTGACAGCGAATTATTCAACAATGTCTTTGCACCATACCTAAATGACCGATAACGAAGAAGAACAGATTTATAGTATTGCTTTGACTATGGTGCCCGGTATCGGGCATATAGGGGCAAAGCGTTTGATAGATGGCATGAAAAGTGCCACTGATGTATTTCGTTTCCGTAAAGACCTTCCCGATCGATTACCGGATGTTAATGAACGTATCATAAAAGCCTTGGACTGCCCGCAAGCTATTGCACGTGCTGAACAAGAGCTGGAATTTATTCAAAAGAATCGTATCCGTTGTCTGACGTTTATTGATGAAAACTATCCTTTCCGTCTTCGTGAATGTGAGGATGCTCCTATCGTTCTTTTCTTTAAAGGTAACGCTGATTTAAATTCGCTACATATTATAAATATGGTCGGTACGCGCAATGCTACAGAATATGGTACTCAAATTTGTACTACCTTTTTACGAGAATTGAAAGCTTTTTGTCCAGATGTATTAGTGGTTAGCGGACTGGCTTATGGAATTGACATTCATGCGCATTGGGAAGCTCTCGCAAATGAATTGTCTACAGTCGGAGTTCTTGCTCATGGATTGGATCGTATTTATCCTTATGTACATCGAAAAACAGCTATTGACATGCTTGATAACGGAGGACTTCTGACTGAATTCGTCTCCGGGACAAATCCGGATCGTCATAATTTTGTGAGTCGTAACCGTATTGTTGCCGGAATGTGTGATGCTACTATTGTTATTGAGTCTGCAGAGAAAGGAGGTTCCTTAATCACAGCCGAACTTGCCGAGGGATATAACCGGGATTGTTTTGCTTTTCCGGGTCGTACCAGCGATGAGTACTCTAAGGGATGTAATCAGTTACTTCGTGATAATAAGGCTTCTCTGCTTCTTTCTGCCGAGGACTTGGTTAAAGCAATGGGCTGGAATAGTGATTCTTATTCAGTAAAAGTAGAAAGTGTTCAACGTAGTCTTTTCCTTGATTTATCCGTTGAAGAACAAAAGATAGTTGACCTTTTGGAAAAACAGGGTGATTTGCAGATCAATGCTTTAGTGGTAGGGACGGACATTCCTGTCCATAAGATGAGTGCCCTTCTTTTTGAGTTGGAGATGAAAGGAGTGATTCGTGTATTGGCTGGAGGGATGTATCAGTTATTGTAACTTTAATTATTAACCTAATATATTCAAAATGAAACGACTTTTTTTTGTATGTACCATAGTTATGTATATACTATCCGTTCAAACGATACAAGGACAGCGGGTAGTACCTGCACAAGGTGCACAGATGACACCTGCTCAGGGAATGCAAATGACTTTTGCAAAAACGGATGGTGTTGCTTTTCGTGAACTTTCTTTTTCAGAAGCCTTAAAAGTGGCTAAGGCAGAAAACAAACTACTTTTTGTCGATTGCTTCACTACGTGGTGTGCCCCTTGCCGGAAGTTGTCCAATGTTGTTTTTAAGGATTCTTTGGTAGCCGATTATTTCAATAGCCATTTCGTGAATCTGAAAATGGACATGGAGAAAGGTGAAGGGATAGAAATCAAAAAGAAATATGAGGTGCGAGGTTATCCTACTTTACTTTTCTTGAATTCAACAGGTGAAGTAGTATATCGGCTCTTAGGTGCTGACGAAGCTCCCGAATTACTGAAAAAGGTGAAACTGGGTGTTGAGTCCGGTGGATTATCGGGATTAAGAAAGCGTTATCAATCGGGTGAACGTGATTTAGATTTTGTCGGCGGATATATCAATGTTCTTGCTGCTGCTAACTGTGAAAAAGAAGCGGGGAAGGTAGCTACTGATTTCTTACAAGGAAAAGAACAGAAATTATTGGAAGATGAGGCTTACTTTTGGATATTCTATAATTATGTACATGATATTAACTCTTCTGCATTTCTGTATATCGTAAGTCATAAAAAAGAGATTGCTGACAGATTTCCTCGTCAGGCTGCTGCTATTGATCGTAGGTTGCTTGAAGACTGGATTGATGGTTCATATACTTTCCTGAAGGTGGATGAATCGAAGCATTGTATCTTTGATGAGCAGGGGTTGAATGCCTATGTTGCACGTATGAAACAAATGAATGTAGCGGAAGCTGACATGATAGGTGAGAGTTTGCGCCTTAAGAAAGATGCTATGATGAATCAATGGGATTCATTTGTAATACGTGGAGATAAACTGCTTGCTTCAAATACGATTCTTGGGGATGAAGGACATTTGTTGCAATGGGTTAAATGGCTCGATAAAGAATGTGAGGATCAGTCATTGCGTGAGAAAGCCGCTAAATGGTGTGATAAAGCTTGCGAAGATTTGATAAAAAGAAATGAGGAAATAAAAAAGAATTTACCTCCCAGTGCGATTCCGGCCATTTCTATGGTAGACTATAAAGGGCAATTGTTGCAAATAGCAAATAAACTAAGAAAGCCAATAGAGAAAGGTTGATAGACTGGTATAAAAAAGGAGCAACGCCTTGCTCCAACCTTTGTTAACCTTAAATCTAATACTATGAAAAAAATCACATAACAAATGTATGTCTTTATGACTATACATCCAAATAAATTGTTCGCATTTGTTTCTCTTTTGATTTCTTTCACTGTTTTTCACTGTTATCGTACACGAAAATAAGACAGGTGAGTTTCCGTAATCAAAGAACCTATATAATATAGAGTTCGACAAATTGAAATGGGGATTCCTTCATCGTCATGTTTTTATATATTATTCTAGTATCCAAGTCGTTGCATCTCGTCATCTTTTTTTCTTAGTTTTCTGTATAGATATATGAGATACTTCATAATCAAAGAAGGAAGATTATGAGAACGAAATTCGTTCAATACGAAAATATCTTTGAAAAATATTGGGACTTTGTAGACTTTATGGTTACTTTTACTCAAATTTCTTTTGTTACCGGTTTGACAGTATTAGAATAGGTGAATTGTACCATATCACCGTGTTTTACCAATTGATCTGAAAACGAGTATTTTGGAGATGTAGGTCTATTGAAAGTTATAGAATTAAGAGTATCAAATTAAGTTAATCAGATAATAATTATGAAAAATAGATTTATGTGTTTTCAAATAAGAATTGTGTTTGTTATCATTGTATGTTTGTTTCCTGTTTCACAACTGTTTGCACAAACCTTCCCGAAAGCTAAGAATGCAATACGTATATTAACTTACAATACCCATTATTGCAAAGGGGCAACAGATCCCGGTGCAATTAATAAAGAAAATACAGAAAAATTGGCTCAGGTTATCAGAATGATGGATGCAGATATAGTTGCACTGCAGGAATTAGACAGTGCATCCGTACATAGGGGTTCTAGATATCTTTTAAAAGAAATCGCTGATGCGACCGGGGTTGAATATGTTCCGGTATATGGTAATGCTGCGTTATTTGATGGGGGAAGTATTGGTTGTGGGGTGTTGATTAAGAAAAATCTGCCGATACGTAAAAAAGAGATTATTCATTTGCCGGGTGATGAGACGAGGGCTGCTGTCAAAGTAGAATTGAAAAACTTGATTTTTATTGGAACACATGCTGATTTGAATGACAAGATGCGCACCGAAGGTGCTCAAATAGTGTGTGATAACATAAAGGATGAAAACAAAATAGTCTTGTTGGCCGGTGATCTGAATGATTCACATCGTTGGACTAATGGTGGAATTGCATTTCCTGTATGGTTGGAAAGTTTTAGTGTTATAAGTGATGTTGTGGGCAATTCAATTCCCGGGAGAACTGATGATGGGGCGTTAATCGATTATATTCTTTTGGCAAAGAATAAGAAAGCATCTAAGGTAAAAGTTCTTCAAACTCATATATTACGTTCGCTGTCGGTTGATGGTAAAGAAATAGATACTGCAACAATCTCAGACCATTATCCGGTTTTTGTAGATATTAAGTTTTAAGTTTTTTTCCAATGAAATGTTTTAAGTAATTAATAGTACACTTATGAAAATAAATTCTTTTCTGCTGATCTTATTATTTATATTAATGTCCTCTGTTACTTCTTCCAGTCAAGCTAAGGAGAAAGCAAAACATGTTATTTTTATTGGACTGGATGGTTGGGGGGCTTATAGTGTACCAAAAGCTGATATGCCTGTTGTAAAGCAGATGATGGCGGATGGATGTTATACGCTAAAGAAACGTACCGCACTTCCTTCTTCGAGTGCGATCAATTGGGCTTCAATGTTTATGGGAGCGGGCCCGGAGTTACATGGGTATACGCAATGGGGGTCCCGGACCCCGGAACTTCCTTCGCGTGTAGTGAACGAACATGGAATTTTTCCTACGATTTTTCAGTTATTGAGGGATGCTCGTCCGGAAGCGGAAATAGGTTGCCTATATGAGTGGGATGGGATTAAATATTTAGTAGATACACTGGCTTTGAACCATCATGCTTTATCACCTGACTATACAGAAAAACCGGAGGTCTTGTGCCGTATGGCAGAAGTTATATCAAAGAAAAGAAACCTACATTACTTGCCGTTTGTTTTGATAATCCCGATCATGTAGGACATGGAGCGGGACACGATACACCTGCCTATTATGCTAAACTAAAAGAATTAGATACATATATCGGCCGGATTGTCAGCGCTGTGGAAGAGGCTGGAATGCTAAAACAAACAATCTTTATTATAACCTCCGATCATGGTGGAATCAATAAGGGGCATGGTGGAATTACTATGCAAGAGATGGAAACTCCCTTTATTATTTTTGGTAAGAATATAAAATCGGGTGGTGAATTCTCGGAAAGCATGATGCAGTATGATGTTGCTTCCACTATTGCGTCTATTTTTGGATTGAAACAACCGCAAGTATGGATTGGGCGACCGATGAAGCAGGTGTTTAAGTAGTATATGCTATTGGGGGCGGACTACTAAGCTGCATTTGTTTTCCAGTAATGAAATTCTTTTTTATAGTAATGGAAGTTTGTACAAGACCCGGGTGTCAAGCAAGGTCCGGTTACTAACAAAAAGAGAGAGGAATATAGGGCAATTAAAATTGGGTAACTGTAAAATTTGGATTCGATGACATACATGTTCTAAGATAACGATTTTAGAATGAATAAAAAAGCCCGAACTTGGGAAAGTTCGGATTTTTATAAGATTTAAAAGATAGCGCATTTTCAGACACTCTCTGACGGTTTATTGTATGCATTCGTGTAAGATAAATATACGCTATTCAAACCATTTCATATTTATATTCAATCAAATACCTCCGGATAATAGGAGCAGATCACCTCTTTTTGTATATCTGTTAGTTGATCGACACAAACAGGTTCATCTTGCTGACGAGTCCGTTTTTGATTTATCTCTCCATATAGTGTCCAATTGCGTGTAGACCCAGATACGGGCTCCTCTACTTTTACATCGTAGCGGGTAAAGTCAATCACAAATTTCTTACCGGAATTTAGATCTTTCAAGATAGCCAGTCTGAAACGTTTGTTCATATACCACATTATCTCTTTGTCGGCATCCGATCCGCCTATCCCTGATCCTCTTTCAAAAAAACGATAATTAAAGTCATTCTTTTTATAGGTGTCTCTCCATAAAAGTCCAAACTCTCCTTGAGTAACACATTTAACCTTCGGCCATCTTTGACGAATGGATGTCAACCAATCCGTCAGTCCCTGCGTATCAATGTCCAGACATAACTCCCAACAATTAGTAACCCATGCAAAATCATTCCGTTGAAAGCCATCGTCAAAATGAATAGCAGTTGTATGCATCATTTCCTGTAACCCCATATCCGCTCCATGAGCATCTAATGTTTCTATCGGTCCTACTCCCATTCTACTATTAACCCCTTCCGCAAACCCCTGCCTGCGTGCAGCTAAAAAGTCCATGGTCCAACCATCTAGGTTTACACAATCCACTTGATCCTTTTCTCCCTGGGCAGGCTTACAAAAATGTTCGATGGAAGGATAATACGGATAGGACACAGCACCGTCTCCATCTTGATTATCTATAGCATATTGGCTCCAAATATTCCCTTGACAAACATGTATGTTTTCTTTCTCTGCTAAATATTGCTGGTTCTTGGCAGATAAGAAACCTGCTAAAATACTTTTGGGCCTATAGGAGTCTCCTACGATCTCCGTTACCCGTTTTAAGCCTTCATGCAAATCACGATTCACCTGTTCAGTCGAATTATAAGCATTTGCAAAATACGCTCCGGGGATAAATGTAATCTCATCACCGTACTTATGATGATAATCAACTACCAATTGACGAATTTCCCGATAATTGGCCGTCGTATCATGCAATGCCAACCAACTGAAGGCCCAGGTAATCTTTGCTCCGGGAAAACCTTTTTCAACGGCATTACGAAACTGAACGACTCTTTCCGGGGTATGCCATTCACGCTCATCCACCCTACATTCTTGTCTCTTGTCACCTCTATCTGGTTAACGCGAATGACTGTATTTATAGTTAAAAAACGATTCCCCTGCAATTCCAATGTTGAGTTCGTGCAACTAGTTATCATTAATCCCAATAACCAACTGCAACCAATTTTCCAATACTTCATTTATTCTTATATTAATAATTTGTATTCCTATCAATGATCTCACAACAAACGATTAGGATTACCTTCTCACCATCTATCGGTCCGGAAAGAAGAGATCGGCAAACCGGATGTACTAAACAAATTACAAATCGGTGAATCTGCCCACCCGTAACGTACTGCAGCAGGAAGACTGACCTGCGCTGAGTGGACAATAATCTCATCACCATCAAAATGTGCCTCTGCCGGATAAAATTGATGATCGGTACCGGCAATCGCAAATCCTTTTAATGAGGCTTCCTTCCGGAATCCATTTCCTAAATCTTTGAATCGAATACGAATGGTGTTTCCTTCTATCCGATAAGTGTCATATACGGGCGCAGACGCATCTGTGATCTGTTTGTTATAAGTATCTCTTAATGCCAACAACGCCAAACGTCGTCCGACCTCCTGCTTGTTCTTAGGATGAATGTCTTTCTCATCTCCAATATCGGTGGTTATTGCCATACCTGTATGAGACAATGCTAGTGCCGCACTTTGCGCTTCCCGCACATAAGGCCATTTAGCATTCATGTCAATGAGAGATGCTTCTCTGAAAGCGGCAAGTTGCACGAAGTAAAATGGTAATGTCTGATTATTCCATTTCTGCCGCCAATCATTGATTAATGCCTGAAATAGATCTGTATATTCATAAGCGCGTCCCTCGTTACCTTCTCCCTGATACCAGATAAATCCTTTTATGGGGAAATTGATGAAAGGATGTACCATGGCATTGTAAAGAGCACCTGGAGTCAGAGGTGTAATTTGCGGTTTGGAAGCATAAAACGGCTGTAACTCCTGTCCGCTTGCCCCGACATTATATTTCCATTCTCCGGCTAATGCCGCTATCCGTTTCTTTCCATAACGGATATCCAGACTTTCAGGTACACCTGCGAAACCGCCTTCACCTCCAGTGTCTAAAACCCGTATAGCGATAAGATTACTCCCACTTTTCACCAATTCGCCCGGTACAGCATATCGTCGTTCTTTATCTACTCCAGTGGTCGATCCGATCTCCGTTCCATTGAAATAAACAACATTATCATCATCTATCCTTGACAAAGAAAGTTCCAGTGTTTTTCCCTGATAAGCGGACGGAACCCGGATCTCCTTTCTGAACCATACCAATCCGTCAAATCCTTCCAATCCTTGTGTCTCCCAATATCCGGCACATTCATACTTTTCCACTGATTGTCGTTATAGTCTGTAGTTGCCCACACTGCTTTTCCGTCTTTCATTCCCTTATCCAGCGGTGAAAGGTTATCCATCCACTTACGATATTCTTGTTGGAAAATCTCATTTGTATTCTTTTTTCCGTCAGACATTGCCGACATCTTCTCGGCATAGATTCGGTAATTGTTAACTTTCTTCAGCCCCTCATAGCTAACCCATGGTTCTGCCGGAGTTCCTCCCCAAGAGCTATGTACCAATCCAATAGGGATCTTCAGCTCCTCCCACAGTTTACGTGCGAAGAAGTAGGCGGTTGCCGAAAATCCGGGAATAGAAGACGGTGTACATTCCTCCCATCCAAAATCGATACCAGCATCCGTTTGTGGAACAAAATCTACGGCATGTCTTACTTGAAGTAGTCGGATAGAAGGGAAATCAGCATTGGCTATTTCTTGCTGATAATTCATAATCTTTCCCCAACCGCCTAATGGCATTTCCATATTAGACTGTCCGGAACAGAACCAGACTTCACCTATCAAGATGTTTTTCAGCACCAACTTCTTACCGTCCGAAAAAGTAAGCTCATAAGGACCTCCCGCTTTCGGTGTTTGCACATTCAAACTCCATTCTCCTTTTTTATCAGAACGAGTCTCATATTTTTTGCCGTCCCATCCTGTACATACGCTTACTTGCTTCAGTGGGGAAGCAATTCCGTATAACTTTACGGTCGTCTGCTGTTGAAGTACCATATTGTCGGTGAAAAAGGAGGGAAGCGTGACTTTCGCTTCCGCTGACACCAAAGCCAAACAACAGATAACCGTAACGAATGTTCTTTTAAATAAACCTTCAGATCTCATATTTAGTAGCCCTTTAGTTGTTTAAACTTTCATATTTTGCTGGGAGTGAAATATACTCCAAAGCGTCTTTATTAGGTTTAACACAAGTCGTAATTTTCAGTTGCGTATCAGGCTGAATATCAAAGATCTCTGTTTTCATGGTAAAAGCAGGTACTACGACTGTCTGTTTCTCGCCATCCCGATTCGTATACTCCAACAATACTTGCATGAGTGCAGGAATCTCATTCCACATTAATGTAAAACCTCCCTCTCCATTTGAAGCATAAGTATACGCCACTGGATTTTGAGCAGAAATAAATTTATCGCCATACACATTGGCCTGCAAAGTCGTAATAATGGAACGATTGTTATTCTTGTCCACTGTATACACTTCAAACACGTATAAGTCTTCTTCCAAATCTTCCAATAATATTGTCAATACATCCGTCTTTCCATATCCTTCCAGACTTTGTGTATATTGCTGGTCATTCCATTTTATGATTACTTCAGTAGCTGTTTCCGCATAATAAAGAAATCCTTCAAACTGTATTTTATGCAATCCTTCATGCACCTTTAAAGAATCAATCTTACCAACATAAGTAATCTCCCCGTTTCCCTGAAATTTCTCAAATGTTCCGACCAAATCAGTGCAAGAGAATAATGTGATAGATACACACAGTAAAACGATAATATATCTCATTTTTTTCATTTTATCCAGTTATTAAAATTACTTTATATATTGTCCCCAGAATTTCATCTCAGCAATACGCGAACATTCCATTCCCGACCACGATGATAAGGAAACAAAACGTACATAACGTATCGGTTTCATCAGCTCGTTATCAAATAAGAACTCATGCCCCTGTTGCGCTACCAAAATATCCTCTGCCGTATTAGGATCTGTAAACTCTCCTCCGGATGGTTTTTCTAGATGACCGTCCATCAATAATTCATAGTTTTCTTCTCTAAAAGGATCCAATCCTTCAGGGCAACCATATATTTCAAAATGACGGGGACAACCATGTTTATAAAAATCATCCTGAACCAGACGTTGCCATATTTTCATACGGCTTAACATTACGGTAGCTCCCATATCAATAGTAGTAGGGTGAGGAAATGCTTGAGGGTAATCCGTATGAGCAAAATCCATGGAACCATAATTATCATTAAAGAAGCAACTCCACTGGCCACCGAAGAAGGTCCAACGGACATCACCGGGAATAAACATTTCCTTAAATTGGGTGGCGTCAAGTAATTCTTCTTCTAATGGAGTCAGTTCAAATTCATAAGGTTCTGATTCATTTTCCCAACGGTCTTTCACTTTAACCACAAATTTAGAAGGCAGAGGTGACAACCCCCTGATAGCAAGAGGACCCTCTTTCTGCTCCGTATAATAAACATCATATAAACGCTGTCCTTCTGTCTCGGTATTCTCGTAATAAACCATAACAGAAATAGCATCTTTACCCTCATTCTTAAAATCCAGACTGAAACCGCCCCAGTCTACTATCGCTCTCAATGATTCCCGTATATTTACCACAGGAGGCGTATTTGGAACAAAAGCTATTTTTATTCCTTTGGATACATTCTCTGAACGATCTACAGCATAAACCGTCACTTCATGCTCGTCCGTATCTCCTATGCCTTCAATTTTTAACGAATCCACATATTTAGAGGAGCGGACCTCACGCGTCTCTCCTTTTTTAGTTTGGAACAAGGCTTTTACATAGGACAAATCCGAATCGTCTGGGACCTGATATTTTATAACAGCTCCACCTGAAATGCTTTTTATCACGACTTCCGATATATCTTGTGGCGGGGTCTGATCATCACATCCATAAGGAGCCCGTACTTCATCTTCTTTGCAAGATAACAATAATGTACATAATATAATGACATTCAACCATATTAGCTTTGTTTTCATATCCTTTCACTATTTAATATTACCATAATGGATTCTGAACTAATTTTATATTCTTATTCAAGTCTTCTTGTTTCAAAGGCCATAAATAGTCACGTACAAAAAAACTACGAGTATAAATCACACGCGGCACATAGAATAACTCCGGAGTCTCTTCTATGATACTTAATCCTCTCATTTGAGTATTAAAATATTGCTCACATTTCTTCCAGCGGCGCAGGTCATGCAAACGTTTTCCTTCAAACTGCATTTCAATCAATCGTTCACGATGAATGATCTCGCGCATTCCCTCTTTCGTGAGAGGTTTATTAGGATTGACTGAATATTTGGCCCATGTATCCAGTAAAGTACCATCTTTATCCAATCCGGCCCGATGACGCACTAATTGAATATATTTATAAACCTCATCATTCGGTTTATTCAGACTCTCATTCAATGCTTCGCTGTATAACAAATAAATATCCGCCAAACGAATAATTGTATTTGGAAAGGCGTAAAGTACTTCAGCTGCTGTCGTATTCATGTTTTTGTAACTACATATTTTCTTTACAAAATATCCCGTAGCAGACGCCCTGTACGTCTCATGGCCGGCAATACCTCCTTTTTTTGCATTCACTCCATACGCCTCTTCCGGACTTAAAACTTCCATATTAAACCACTTACCGCCATCAAAACCAATATTAGCATAAAAGCGGGGCTCACGATTCAAATGCAGTTTAGCCGTAGTGTAATTGGGAACAAAGAAAGCGGGACGATCAGAAGGAGTTGTTGTCAATTCATACAAATTGACTCCGGCAAAGGATTTGTCTTCTTCTATAGGTACCCCATTTTCCGTATAATACTCTTCTATGATATTCAATGTTGGGCTATATTGACACAAATGATGCCATTCTCGATTTCCCATATCATAAGTAGTCAAACGTGGTTGTGCTGCTCCTTGTATCCATGTATCCGTTGCCCCTGGAGCAAATACTTGCTCACAGTTATAACGGGAAGTGACAATCTCACGCAAAGTCATTTCCAGTTCCGTTTCAGGAGTCAATTGAAATGCCACACGTTCATCAAATTTGAATAAATCGTGATTACCTTCCAACGATACGTCGATTGCCTTCTTACATGCTTCTGCAGCAATTCTCCACTTGTCCTGACTATATGTCTGATTAAAAAAAGGCTGGTGGTCTCTCGGATCTAAGAAGTCAGCATAATCTGTATTGCCATTAAACAAAGGACTTGCAGCAGTAGTCAGTACCTTAGCTTTGATACAATGAGCAGCCGGAAGAGTAATACGTCCCATTTCGGTAGTTACAGATGATATGTACATAGGAAGTCCTTGATCCATATCGATTGCCTTATCCAATAATTCTACAATATAATTGACCACATCATCTACTTTCTCACGATATTGAATCATTTCTTCCAATTCGGAATTGATGTCAATGTTCTCATCTAATAGAGGAATGGGACCATAATGTAAAAATAGCCAATACAAATAGAAAGCTTTTAACGTATAGACCTCCGCTTTCCATCTGTTTTTTTCCGTATAAGATAAATCCGGCACCCTGTCCACATTGGCTAAGAATACGTTACATTCATGCACGCCTCTGAATTTATTTGCGCCACTCCAATAGTTAAAGAGCGGATTACTGGAATTTTGCAATCCTCTCGCCCAACTCCAAGAATTCGTAAAGTCCCATCGGTCGTATTTCATCAAGTAAGGACAATAATCGTCAGCACATGAAATGGAAGCATTATTCCCCATATCATAGGTAGCTGGCAGAAAATTATAGCAAGTAGCCAGATATTTCCTTGCATTGACCCGATTGTTAAATGCCATTTCAATAGTGGTTATATTATCTGGAATGACATCTAGGTAATTGCAAGATCCCAAAGAAATGCCCACTGCAAGTAAAGCGATATATACTATTTTTTTCATACTTTTTTCTATTTTTAAAAACCTATATTCAAACCAATATTATACACAGCCTGGATAGGATAGTTAAACCCGTTTCCTCCCATTTCAATATCCCATTCCTTAAACTTGCTGAATGTCAGCAGATTCAACCCGCTTGCATAAATACGTAAATTACTCATGTGTAATTTCTTAAGAATCTTGTCAGGAAACGTATATCCCATTTCCACTGATTTCAATCGGATATAGGAACCGTCTCTAATCCACCAGGTACTTGCCTGAATATTATTGTTTACGGTTTCTGTTGTTAATCGTGGCATTGCAGCATAACTGTTTCTGTTCGACTCCGACCAGTAATTATCCGCCCAACATTGCATTAAGCCATTAGGAGCGATACGACCGCCAAAACCGTCGAAAGAACTCGCATTAACGAATGGAGTATTACGCATGGCATCTACCCAGAACGAGCTTCGTCCAGAACCTTGGAAGAAACATGAAATATCAAAATTCTTGTATCCTACCGACACTCCGAATCCATAGTTTATTTCCGGAACGGTCGGGTAACCGATCGGTACAATGTCATTGCCGTCAATAATATCGTCTCCATTGATGTCACGATACTTAATATCACCGGGCATATAATCGCCATACATCTGTTTAGGCGAGTTGGCAATGTCCGCCTCATCGATAAACAGACGATCAGCTATCAATCCTCTTTGTTGTCCGATAGGATATCCTGTAACAGTTTGCCACGGATAGTTCAAACGAGCCTCTTCTGCATAATCATAATTGCTGCGTGCAAAAGTAAAGTTACTGCGGAGGCTCATCCACCAATCTTTATTAAACGAGTGATTGGCATCCATCTGTATCTCAAATCCTCGTGAGGAAGCACGTCCCACATTGGCTGCCAACCTTGCGGCATATCCAAGTTCGGCAGGGATAGTAGGGCGCTCCTGATAAATCTTTTCGCGCTTTTCCTGGAAATAATCGACTTGGACTTCTAAGAAATCAAACAAGGTCGTCTCTATACCAATATCCAGTTTCTTGGCGACCTCCCAAGTGATGTTCGGATTTCCATAGCGGGTAATGGCGATCGTTTGTATGCCCTGTTGCCAATTGTCTCCAAATCGGATACCTGACTCTCCTGCGTTTAGGTTAACTTCCGAGATATAATAGAATCGGTCTCGTGGGTTACCTATCCTGTCGTTACCCACCAATCCGTAAGTAGCTTTCAGTTTCAACTTGTTCACATACTTGTTTTCATGCCAGAACGGCTCATTGCTGATTAAATAACCGATACCGGCAGAGGGGAAGAAACCGAACCTTTCCTTCTTTGCAAAACGCTCGGAACCATTGTATCCGAAGTTAAATTCGAACAGGTAACGGGAGTCGTATGCGTAAGTTGCACGTCCGGACAAGCCGATATTGCGTGACGGAAGAGATTCTTGAATGCTGGGAGCGTTGCCAGAGACATATTCACGCATGGTGCCGACTAGCAATCCTCCTACATCATGCTTCCCGAACCTACGGGCATAATTGAGAGCGCCCTCGAAATAATAGGTAGAGCTTACACTCGGAGCACTGCTTGAATAGTTCAGGTCTTCCCTTCCTGTTTCCGGATTCAACTGATTCAATGTATATCGGTTAGTATCCTTATCGTAATAACCTATGTTATAATAGAAAGGGGAGATCTCACGTACCAAGGAGAAACTGGAATATCGTGTAGCATTTGCTAATATGCGGAAATTCAGTCCTTCTGTAATGAAATCCAACTTCTGTGACAGTTCCATTTGAGCCGTCAGTGTCGTCTCATGTGAATTCCTGTATCCTCTAATCATGTCAGCATAAGGATTCAGATAGTTACCTTCACCGGCATTTCCGAAAAGGACGTGCTGCGTCAGTACGTTTGAGTCGTCGGGCGCAAAGGACTTCGGGAACATCACAGGTGAAGAGACACGCACTTTGCGGTACATCATATCTCCACCATCAATCGGACCATTGTAATCTTGGAAATTAGTATTGACACGAATATCGAACTGAGTGGTTTTGGTAAGATTCAGATTTACATTCGTTCTCAACTGGATATTTTTTATATTGATATTAGTGTTGTAGTTGTTTTTCGGATCTACTTTCAGCACACCATTGTCTTGGCTGAAATTGGCCGATACATAATAACGCGCCATCTTACCTCCACCCTTAAGACTCACATTGACCCGTTGATTCATAACTGTTTTCTTGAACAGTTCGTCATACCAGTCTATTTCCGGATAAATATATGGATTCAACCCTTTTCCGGTATTGGCAATCTTCTCGTCGCTGAAAGGACGAGGGGCCAACGGATTACGAGTGACCACCGCTTCATTATACATTTTCATGTATGTAATGGGGTCTGCCATCTCAATATTCCTTACAGGAGTGGAGATAGAATTTTCTAATCGGATACTTACCTCAGCAGGACCTTCTTTACCCTCTTTGGTTGTGACCAGAACCACCCCATTGGCACCACGGGCACCATAAATGGCAGTTGCTGTGGCATCCTTCATGATAGAGAAGGAGCTACATCATCCACAGGAAGACGTGCCAATTCTTCTGTCGACGATTCTATACCGTCTATCATGATCAAAGGAGAGGAAGAATATCCAAAGGTAGTTACACCGCGGATAAAAAAGTTCACGTTATCTTTTCCTGGCTCACCCGAAGATTGATAAGCGATGACACCGGCCAAACGTCCAGACAATCCTTGTGTTAAGTTACTGGAAGGAACTTTGAGTTCTGCTGGTTTTATGGTTGTCACCGAAGCGATCACACTTTCCTTCTTCTGTTTGGCAAATCCCACTACCGTAACTTCATCCAGTTCGTCTGTCTTCGGTTGTAGATTTACAGTGATTTTCTTTTGTGTCCCAACTGTGATTTTTTGTGTTTGGTAACCCAAGTAGGAGAAAATGAGTATATCAGCATTTCCTACTTTAATAGAGAAAGAACCGTCAACGTCCGTAACGACACCTCTAGATGATTTGTCGACTAGGACTGTAACTCCGGGAAGTCCTTCTCCTTGTTCGTCATAGACGATACCTGCCACCTCCCTTGTCGTTTGTGCTGTGATAGCTGTCATCTGGAAAGAAAGGACGATGAGTGCTAACCATACCTTTAATAAATGACTGATAATTTCTTTTTTCATGTGTTTTCAAGTTAGATAAATGAAAGAATGATTATATAATGCAAAAGTAGCTGGGAATTGCTTTGGAAATTTTCGATATTGATATATAATTTTTCATTTTTGATAAATTAGAATGGTTGTATCTGGATTTACTTTGTTAATTGTCCTCCATTTGTTCTCGTATATCGAAAAAATGCTTTAATTTGTCTTCATATTAATCAGTTAACGAGTTATCTTATATTTATCGAAACTAGCATGAACACAATTGAAAATCGTAATATTAAGTACTTTAGCATAAGTAATAATGATGAAGCATGGGGGATTGTAGTGACTACTGTAGGTTCTCAATTGATTCCGAAACATAGTTCTTATCCTCGTTCCCAGCATCCGAAGTCCCATATTTTTAATCCGAAGAATGGAAGGGTATTGAAAGAATATCAACTTATTTATATTTCCAAAGGTGGAGGATATTTTGAATCACAATCCTGTAAGAGACAACGTATTGAAGCGGGAACTATGATTCTACTTTTTCCGAACGAATGGCATACTTATGAACCGGATATTGATACGGGGTGGTATGAGTATTGGGTAGGATTCAAGGGAGTTCATATCGATAACCGTGTGGCGAATGGATTCTTCTCACCGAAGTGTCCTCTCTATCATATAGGCTTTAGTTCATCTATTATTGGGCTGTATGAGGACATTGTGAATTATACTTTGGAAGAGAAAGCGGGATATCAGCAGATTATTTCAAGTATTGTACTCTATATTTTAGGTTCTGTCTATTATAAAAAAAGGAATGAGACTTTCAACGATTCCTTTGCCGTCAATAAAATCAATGAAGCCCGTACGATTATGAAACAGGAAATTGAGAATAATATTTCTCCTGAAGGTATTGCGGAAAGGCTTGGAGTGAGTTATTCCTGGTTCCGGAAAATGTTTAAGCAATATGTAGATGTATCGCCTGCACAATATCAGGCTAATTTGAGATATTTAAGATCGAAGGAGTTATTGGATACGACGGATATGAGTATCATGGATATTGCTTTTAAACTCAACTTCGAAAATGTGGGACAGTTTTCTACTTTTTTCCGTAAGAAGGAAGGAATCCCTCCTTACCAGTACCGTAAGGAGGGACATCATATTAGGAAATAACAGTGACGGGAATATTCAGCATAAATGCATATTTCTTGAGAATATCGGCTACGTGGCCTACACCAATGGAACAATGATGTGATGGTCCTGCCTTGCTCCACCTTTCGATAAACTCTTTGGCGGATATCGGGAACTTGTACCTGCTATTGAGATTGCCGATATTCAGTATAGGTCCCGGAACGGATTCTCCTTCAGCAATCAGGAAAGATAATCCACCTTTTCCTTCGACAACGGATAATAAAGTCACCGGACCTTGTTTGACAGACATTTGGATAGATAATCCTTTGCCCGGTTTTCCATGATATACGGGGAGTGGAACGAGTTTCACCCGATCTTCTGAAATAATAAAGTGTGCCGGTCCGTCGTGACCTAGCATAACGATATCATCATTGTAGTCCAAGGCATAAAACTCAGAGAAACATCCGCCGATGCCGAGAAGCGACATGATTTTCATGGCTTGTGCGTTCTTTACTTCATATTCGCCTGCTATGGGAATATTCTTTCCGGTGAGAATGGTGTTTCCGGCAATGATAGAGGTAATGATATTCTCATATTCATTACCATTCATGCCCGAATAGTAATAGGCCATCGAACCGAGCTTATGTTTAGCAACCAGCTTGTCAAGTGCTACGGATGTGTGTGCTGCTCTTTCAATTTCATCTGCTGTGCAGGTTTCGTCGATCGTGAATATCCTGCTAAACTCTTCTTTCTTCGATTCGATTTCTGCCTGAGTTACACTCTGTCTTAGTGCTGCCAGTTCACACATTTCCAATATTTCGATATGCGTGCCGAATACAGTACTTTGTAGTGCCAGATCGGAGTATACGTCGACCATTCCTCCGTAATAATTACCGAGTACCCCCATACGGTTTTTTCGCATCCCTTGTGATACTTCTGCTGCTTTAATCCATTGGGAGATTTCCGTCCAAGTTTCTTGGTCGTCCAGATATCCGGATACGATCTCATATCGGATTGAGGTACGATTGAATACTGAGCAGAATTCGGGAATGGAACAAGCCTGACAGTTTGCCAGCCATTCTCCGGTCATACTACCTCTGTCGCCCATGCTGTTTAGTTTGTCGTATTCGATGGCAGGCAGAGGTTGCATGTTCAACAGGATAACTGGTATATTCAGCCGATTGGCTATCGGAATAATGGTAGATGAAAGAGCATAGGTCGAAATGAAAATGAATAGAATTTCGACATCTTCGCTCTTCATTAGGGAGGTTACCCGATCTGCCTTTTCAGAGTCATCGACCATTCCTGCATCGATGACTGTCACATTGCCGAGCGACTGCATTTTATTCTTTATTTTGTTCTGATAACCTATCAGACGGTCTAATAGTCCTTCAAATTGTTCCCAGTATGTATTGAGGCCGACTCCCATCAAGCCGATTTTTACATTCTCCATGATATTGTTTTTTTGTATTTGAATAATCTGTCTTTTATTTTGAGGTGATAACATCGAAATCTTCCATTAATCCGTAATTCATGAAGTAATATTCATTTCCCGGTGCTTGCTTCTGTACTCCGTTCCAATGCCAGGGGCCGGTAATGCTGATTTCAGTTGTATAGTGAGGTCCCATCAGGTTTCTCAGGCTACCAATTACTCTGACTTCAATCTTATTATCCCTTTCTTTACATACGGGGTAAGGTCAAAATTGTAAGGCTTATAAGCGATGATACCTGCTTTTTGCTCATTTACGTACACTTCGGCAAGTGTTCCGTTCCACTTGTTCAGTTGGATTGCGTAACGGTCCGAAAGGTTGTCGATATGATATATTTTACTATAGCCCATATCCCATGAATAATAAGGTTGTCCCTGTTCTTTCCAGCTTCCTGTCTTAAAGGTCTTGATAGGTTCTCGGATTACCCAACCTATTGGTGCAGATTCCAATGAGAAATCTCCTAAAACGTAGACTGGAGCAATCTCGGCATAAATACTCATCGGTTTCACGCTCAACTCAATGGTGTTTACTCCTGTTTTGGCAACATCTCCGATATTGTAGACTCCAAAACGGCTATCCAGCCAATACTCTCCGTTAAGTGCTGACAGTGCTTTTCCATTTACTTTTACTTTCCAGATATCCGGTTGTTCGGCAACAAGTCTCATCTTGCTCTTATCTATATTGCCTGCAACGATGAAATTATAGAGTACTTTGATATCACCTGTGCGGAAAGTATCCTTCTCAACAATTTTTTGTTTGTACTGAATGGCGGAGTTCCAGGGATCATTCATGCCATAATGTTGATACAACTTGTTACAAGCTTCTACCGTATAGAGATGCCTTTCCGCTTTTCCATCTATAATCAGATCACAGAAGTCAATACTCAGTGCGTTATCTTTCAGTCTTTTCACTTCTAGCGGCGTAACGGATTCTATTACTTGCCCATTGGCAATCTCCGGTTTCACCTTATATGTATTAGTACTTGATGGTGAACTGAATAAGACCAAACTACCGGCGGGTGGAAGATTGAATTCTGTTTCTACATGATTACCATTCGCTTTGCATGGGTATGCGTAGATTGTACCGGACATGGCATCAAGTTCCATCAACGTTTTTCCTTTGATGGAAATACGTCCTGTAGCAGATTCAGTTAATGAAGAGTTGACCAGGAATACCAATTCGCCATCTTTGTAAGTTCTTCTGTGATGATAGAGATGATTGCCCGTCACTTGTTTAAAACTGATTTCGGGACTTGCGAATACCGTCTGAATCAGTGGTTCGGATAGTTCACTGTACGTTTTGATCTGCCCCGCATTGTCTTTCATGAATTGAGCCAATTCAGCGCTTTCTTTACCATCAATAAAGGTAGGTGTTGAGAAAAGGATCAGTTCGCCTCCGGATTTTACAAATTTCTTCAGCAATTGAAATGTCTTTGAGTTCAAGTTCTCGGTAATTGGAGGAAGAACGACTTTTTTGTATCCTCTCTTGCCTACAACAAATTGATCTTTCTTTACACTCCCTTGGTCTTTGATGATATTCTCAGAACCTAAATCGTATTCTACTTGGCTTTTCTCCAGTTTGGTGATAAAGTTCTGGAATGCGATACCGATATCCATCGTTCTGACCTGTCCTTTTACATAAGAGTAAGTCAGCCAGGCGGTGGTAGTCGGTTCTATAATCAATATGTCGTTGAGTTGATCGCCTTGGCTCAGGATCAGAGACAAACGTGCGAAATAATCATTCTGTGTCTTATAGCTCGACCACCAGGGAGAGACAGAAGTAAAGACAGGCGGGTAGTCGTATTTACGTGCTCCTACGATCGTCATATGTGACAGATGCTGATTCATGAAGTTCACTCCCAGTACATATTCCCAGTCACCCAGTCTTTTGAAATCTTCAAAAGTCTCATTCCAGCCGCCACCGCCATACGTTTCGCTGAGCGTTCGGGTATATCCCATCTGATTGGCAACACTACTCAATTCTTTGACTGATCTTATATTTCCAAATTGAGCCATCGGATGTCCTTCGTTATATTGGTTGAACAACATGTCAATTGCAGGCATCTGATGCCAGGCATACATAGCCATATTGTCTCCGCCATGAGACATGTCCGGCCATCCGTGCTCCCAGTAATGACCTGTCCATTTCATGTTCTTCTTCTCGCAATAGGCGTGATAGGGTTTCGCCCATCGGTCAATAAAAAGTTGAGTAAGAGTTTCTGTGTAGTTGTGGCGGACTTGCTGCCAGTTATCTGTTGTTTCTACTAATAAGGGAAGTACTGATTTTAAATCATACCCCCAACGCTTTTGGAATACGTCGAATAGGTCGGGAGTCCAGCGTATGCCACCCGGACTTGAAATGTTAGGTTCGTCGGTGAAAACACCTTTAATAACAGTACCGAGTTCTTTTCCGAAAGTCTTTTCATATCCTGTCATTGTGATGTCTAAGAACTTCTCTGTCACACCGGGTTGTAGCAAATCGACGTATGAATAACCGCCATGCCAGTCAGAATGGCCATAGTAGGTCTTCTTATACAAATAGTATTCCCCTTTGGTGTTCTTATAACCGTCTAGGGAAGCTGTGATGTCTTTAAAAGTACTTCCTTCTTTTTTCAGGCATAAAAAGTAATCTTTCGCATTATCAGGTAGAGTCTCGACCTTTGTATAGTCCAGCCCTTGTCCCTGATTATACGATTCGGGCATTTGTTCGTTCACATGCCCTCCGGCAAATCCGCTTGGATATGAGTTCTCATCGTAGATCCAGATATCCATTCCCAGTTTTTTCCCAGCTTCTACGCTGTATTTATACAATTTGAACCAGTCATCAGAGAGGTATTCGGTGATCAGTCCTGGACGCGGATGTACAAAAGCTCCGCCAAATCCCTGTGATTTAAGTTCCCTCAGCATACGGTCAATATCCGCATTGGTTACTTTCGTGTTCCACACCCATAGCGGAGCGGAACGGAACTCTTTTGATGGATTTTTAAAAGCTGCTTTCAGCTTTTCGAATTGTCTCTCTCTGGGTTGTTCAGAGGAAGCCTTTCCTACGCAGCAACACAGGGCTGCAATAGCGAAAACAAGTACTTTACGAAAAGATTGTAGATTCGTTTTCATATTTTGCAATGTATTTTATGGTAACGTATTCTGAAACCGAAGTTAATAGTGTGAATTTACAAAGACAAAAGTAACGGGTTATAAAAAATAATTATTGCTAATAATGATATAATTCTTATCAAAAATGATATTCGTATTGACATATTCCCGTTAATCCTTCGTTTCTCAGGTATTAGTGTGAATGTGTTAAATATTAATAGAGTAGTCAATTGCATCCTAAGGAATGAAATCAAAAGGAAGTATAACCGATCTTTATCCAATATAATATATCATTAAAGATAAAGCGAAGAGAATGTTTACGCTTGCGTTCTTTGTCATCTAAAAGATTTTCTATAACTTGCCACTGTTTATCAGTCAGGTCGGTACCGTATCCCGTTTTATTACGCTTTAAATATGATTTGGTTATTATACTTGAAGATACAAAATTGAGAAAAAATTACTACCTGATACACTTTTAGATAACTCAAAACAGTTTCTAAATTTTAATACCTGAATATATTATGAAGAACATTTATTTAATTAGTTTCCTTCTTATGACTTTGACTTCCAATGCTCAAGAGAAAATATTGGAAGGATTTACTTATGCAGAAACAGTCTCTCCAACAGGGAAAGAATGGGAAGCGCCCGGACAGGTGGCATTGAATAAAGAACAGCCTCATGCTTGGTTCTTTACTTTTTCCGATAGTGAGAACGCGCGACGTGTATTACCCGAATACAGTAGTTATTACAAATCTCTGAACGGTACCTGGAATTTTAATTGGGTAGGTAATCCCGACGAACGTCCGGTAGAATTTTATCAACCGTCTTTTGATGTCTCAAACTGGGATACGGTAAGTGTACCTATGCAATGGAATGTAGCAGGTATTCAAAAAGACGGAAGTCTAAAGTATGGAATACCCATTTATGCCAATCAACCGGTGATTTTCCAACATAAGGTGGAAGTGGGTGACTGGAAAGGGGGAGTTATGCGTACTCCACCTCAAGATTGGGTGACTTATAAACATCGTAACGAGGTAGGTTCATATCGTCGGACTTTTACTATTCCGGAAGATGGAAAGAACGGGAAGTATATATAAATTTTGATGGAGTTTCTTCTTTCTTCTATTTGTGGATTAATGGACATTATATCGGATTTTCCAAAAATTCACGTAATACAGCTTCATTCAATATTACCCCTTATCTAAATAAGAACGGGGAGAATGTAGTGGCAGTTGAAGTATACCGTAACTCGGACGGCTCTTTCCTCGAAGCACAGGATATGTTTCGTTTACCGGGAATCTTCCGTTCTGTTTCATTAACTTCTACTGCTAAAGTACAAGTGCGTGATCTTCGTATATTTCCGGATCAGGATACTGACTATAAGAATGGAAATGTACGCATAGAAGCGGATATTCGTAATCTTGGCAAAAAGTCGGCGAAAGGATATACAATTTCTTATTCGCTCTATGCCAACAAACTTTATTCAGATGAGAATATAGTAGTGAATGGTGTGAATGGTACGGTGGATGTAGAAGAATTGGGAAAAGGTGAAATGGCATCTGCTGTCACTACTATACAGGTGGATAATCCGCGCAAATGGTCGTCAGAAGCGCCTTACCGTTATGTATTGGTAGGGCAACTGAAAGACAAGAAAGGAAGAGTTGTTGAAACCTTTTCTACCGCTTTTGGCTTCTGTAAAGTAGAAATTAAAGATACACCGGCCGATAAGGATGAGTTCGGATTGGCAGGACGATATTATTATGTAAATGGTAAAACAGTCAAACTGAAAGGAGTGAACCGTCAGGAAATCAATCCGGCTACGGGAAATACCATTACCCATCAACAAATGGAAGAAGAAATAATGTTGATGAAGCGGGGTAATATTAATCATGTGCGTAATTCACATTATTCCTGTGATCCTTATTGGTATTATTATTGTGATAAGTATGGTATTTATCTGGAAGATGAGGCTAATATTGAAAGTCATGAATATTACTATGGTGATGCGTCTTTATCACATGTTCCAGAATTTGAAGCAGCTCATGTGGCACGTGTAATGGAACTGGCACACTCTCATGTCAATCATCCGTCCGTCGTGATTTGGTCATTAGGTAACGAAGCGGGACCGGGAAAAAACTTTGTGACTGCCTATGAGAAATTGCATGCTTTCGACCCTTCACGACCTGTGCAATATGAGCGCAATAATTCGATTGTCGATATGGGTTCCAATCAATATCCGTCTATCGGCTGGATGCGGGGTGCAGTGACTGGTAAATACAATATCAAATATCCTTTCCATGTATCCGAATATGCTCATTCAATGGGTAATGCTGTGGGTAATCTGATAGATTATTGGGAAGCGATAGAATCAACGAACTTTTTCTGTGGAGCAGCTATATGGGATTGGGTAGATCAGGCTTTGTATAATTATGATCCTCAAACGGGTGACCGATATCTGGCTTATGGCGGTGATTTTGGGGATAAACCTAATAGTGGTATGTTTTGTATGAATGGCATTCTGTTTCCCGAACATTTACCCAAACCTGCTTTCTATGAAGTAAAGAAAGTATATCAGAATGTAGGGGTACGGGCGGTAGATATGAAGAAAGGACAAATTGAGATATTCAATAAGAATTATTTCACTTCCTTGAAAGACTATGAAATGCTGTGGATACTTTATAAGGACGGGAAACCAATCAAAGAGGGTACGGCTCCTAAAAAATCGTTTTCTGCTGTTGAGGCTCGTTCGAAAACTACATTTACTATACCTTATAGCTATTATGAACTGGCAAAAGAAAGCGAATATTTCGTAAAGGTACAGTTCAGGCTGGCAAAGGATATGCCGTGGGCGAAAGCCGGTTTCGTGCAGATGGAAGAGCAACTGGCGGTAAAAGTTCCCGAAAGCAAGCCTTCTTTGTCTTCGGTGACTGCTTCACTTGACAAACCGGTGGTGGCAGAGAATGGAACCTTTACGACAGTTACAGGAAAGAACTTCCTAGTGAAATTTGATAATGAGCAGGGAACTATCTATAGCCTTGAATACGATGGTCGCAAAGTATTGTGTGAGGGCGAAGGACCTAAGATTAATGCGCTGCGTGCTCCGGTTGATAACGACAATTGGGCATATCGGCAATGGTTTGAAAAAGGGTTGCATAACTTGAAACATAAAGCAACAAGTTATCAATGGATTAATGGCAAAAATAAAACGGATCAAGTAGTGCAATTGATGTATACTGTAGAGTCGCAGGCTCCGAATGCTGCCGTATTAGTGGGAGGTACTTCAGGAAGATATAGCGTGAAAGAACTTACTGAACGTCCGTTTGGTCCGGATGATTTCAAGTTTGTGACCAGTCAGATATGGACCATTTATCCGGATGGTTCTATAGAACTGCGTACAGAAATAACTTCGAATGATCCTTCTTTGGTGTTGGCTCGTTTAGGATATGCGATGCAGGTTCCTACAAGATTGCAACAATACAGTTATTATGGTCGTGGTCCTTGGAATAATTTTAATGACCGTCGGACTGGCTCGTTTATAGAGATGTTTCAAAGTACGGTCAAAGACCAGTATGCAGATTTCCCCAAACCGCAAAGTATGGGTAACCGGGAAGAAGTGCGTTGGTGTGCACTGACAGATAATTCCGGTGATGGTATAGAGTTTGTGGCAGACGGGCAAATGTCGGTTTCTGCATTGCCATGGTCCGATATGGAGATGACACTTGCACCTCATCCTTATCAATTGCCGAGATCGAAAGCTACGCATCTGCATATAGACTTAGGAGTGACAGGGCTTGGTGGAAATAGCTGTGGACAAGGTGGACCGTTAGAGCAGGACCGTATCAAGGCTGAGAATCATTCGATGAGTTTTATCATTCGTCCAGTACGTGGAGCAACCTATACGGAAACGGCAAATGTCGTTCCTGCGGGAGAAGTCCCTTTGGCTATTTCTCGTGCCCGTAATGGTCTGGTTACGATCCATTCACAGAAAACGGATGCTGAAATTGTCTATACATTGAATGGCGGTAAAAAAGAAATAAGTTATACCGAACCTTTCAACTTACGCGAAGGTGGTACAGTTACTGCCTTTTATAGAAGTAATAAAGCTGTATCTACCCGTATGACATTTGCAAAGATTGAGAAAGTTCCATTGACTGTCGTTTATGCTTCCAGTCAAGAAACAGGCGGTGAAGATGCGGCAAATCTTGTAGATGAAGATCCTAACACAATCTGGCACACCATGTATTCGGTTACTGTAGCAAAATATCCGCATTGGGTGGATTTTGACGCAGGAGAAATGAGGACTATTAAAGGATTTATCTATTTGCCCCGTCAGGATGGTTCAATGAATGGTTTTGTGAAAGAGTACTCTTTGGAGGTAAGTACGGATGGAAAGACATGGAGCGATGCGGTAGCAACAGGTACTTTTGATAGTAACAAAAAAGCCAAAAGGGTAGAGTTGAAAATTCCTGTACAGGCACGCTATATCCGTTTTACTTGCTTGAGTTCTCAGAATGGAGCTGATTTCGCTGGTGGTGCTGAATTTTCAATCATAGCAGATTAGCTAATTTGCCATCTCTGAAATAGATGTTATTTAAAAAGGGGCTGTCCAAAAAGTCGGATAGCTTCTTACTGTTACTTACAGTTTAAAAGTAAAAGAATGAGATTACCATTATTCCCTGATAAAAAAGGTAATAATTTCAAGTTTATTGAATGATACTTCTTTGTTGACTTACAAATTGTAAGTTAAAAAAGTAAGGAACTGACTTTTCGGACACCCTCAACCTGAAATATGTTTGTGCCTGATGGTGGATAAACTATCAGAGTTCTTGTTATACCTTCTTTCTTTAGTGTAAAAAGGTACAAAAGCTTTGAGTTTATCAGAGATAATAATTAATTTAGTATTCGATTAATAAAAATGACGATGCTATGAAACAAGATATCTTTCGAGGAGAGAATCCTGTGAAAATTGTTGCTATCGGAGCTGGAAACCGAACTAATAAATACTTAGAATATGCACGTATACATCCTGATCGTTTACAGCTGGTTGGGGTTGTTGAAGTAAATACCAATCGAATGCAGCATATTGCTGAAGAATTTGGCCTGGATCGTTCACATTGCTTTTGCGACTATGATGATTTCTTTGCTCATTCATTTCCTGCTGATGCTGTTTTAATAGCAACTCCTGAAGATATTCACTATGATCCTTGTATTAAAGCGATTGATGCGGGATATCATGTATTGCTTGAAAAACCGATTGCACAGAATCTTGCAGAATGTAATGATATAGCTGAGCATGCTAAACGTAAAGGAGTACTTGTTTGTGTATGTCATGTGCTACGTTATCACCCTTATTTTCTGAAAATTAAGGAAGTTGTTGATTCCGGTAAATTAGGAAAGATTATCTCAATCAACCATATCGCATCCGTAGGATTGGATCGTACTATGCATGGTTTTGTGAGAGGATTGTGGCGAAAGGAAAAATTGACTAATCCGATGTTGATAGCAAAGTGTTGCCACGATGTTGATCTGTTGTTATGGCTGACGAAAACTGCTTGTCGAAGACTTTCGTCATTTGGCTCTTTACGTTGGTTCCGTTCGGAAAATGCACCGGAAGGTAGTTCGGAACGTTGTTTTAATTGTTCTATAGAAACAGAATGCCCGTATTCTGCAGTCGATCTTTACTATAATCGGCGTAGCTGGATTTCAAATTTCGATATTCCGGTAGGAAAGACTTTGGATGATGTTTTGATGGAAGAACTACGTCATGGTGTGTACGGACGTTGTGTTTTCCATTGCGATAATGATGTGGTTGATCATCAGGTCCTTTCGATGGAGATGGCCGACGAAGTGACGATCAATCTTTCAATGGATATATTTACTAATGATGATTACCGGGAAACTCATATTAAATTGACTCATGGGGAAATAGATGGTAATGAAAAACATTTGCGTGTGCGTAAGTTCAGAAGTAACGAAGAACAGGTATTTGACTTTTCGGATATCTCTAATAAGCCTTTTCATGCCGGTGCGGACTTAAATCTGGTAGATCACTTTGTGAAAGCACTATCGAATAAAGAATATGAGCTTCAGACTTCTATTGAAAATTCAGTAGAAAGTCATCGGATCTGTTATGAAGCAGAGCGTAGTCGGTTGACAGGTAAGATTATTGAATTAAACTCTTCTGATCAGATTCATAAAAAATAGATGAAATACAATTATATAGAAATACTTTGTTTTTTCTTTTCTGTTTTTTGCTCTTAGTATGTTTACCACTTTTGGGTTGCTTGAGGTTGAAAGCTTTAGAAATAAAGGAAGTTGGTAATGGATCAGTAGTCGATGGATTTCTATATTATTGAATATCGCAAAAGTATAGTCTTGTTTCAGAAAAAGAGATGTGAATCTCTGCTAAAAACTTTTCAAACTTGCAAATTCGTTTCAATCGTTTCACAGAACCTTCCATGGCTTGGAAATAATCATAAAAGTATGATTGTTTTCATTCTTTAACTTCTATATTTGTTCACAGAAACGAACAATCATGAAACATGGCGTCTACATACTAGCTTTTTTCGCAACACTCTTGTGCCTGTCGGGAAAAGGGTATGCTTCGACTCCATCCATTGCTGTCGTGAGAGATACAACATTTCGAGTAATTGTTTATTTTGGAGAGAATGAAGACGGTATTGATTCTTGTTATCAGAATAATAGTCAGTCCATTGCTTTGTTAGATTCTTTGCTTGATTTGAGTTTAGGTACAGAATCTGTTATTTCAATAAAAGGAGAGGCTTTCGCTTCACCTGATGGTGAATGTAATAGTAATATTGACTTGGCTGTTAAAAGAATAAATTCTGTGAAAGAATTGTTACAAAAACGTTATCCATATATTGAAGAGGAAAAGATAGAGTTTTTGGCTAAGGGAGAAGATTGGACAGGGCTTCGCAGGTTGATTTCTGCTGATGTAAACTTACCGGACCGAGAAGATGTGTTAACGCTGATTGATTATCATCAGGATAATATGATGAAGCGGAAACAACTATTGCAAAAGTTGGATGGTGGAATTCCTTATCGGTTTATAGTTCGTGACATAATGCCTGGATTGAGACGAGTGGAAATTACTATAGTCCGAGAATTACCGGAAATAGAAAAGAAAGCTTTTACACCTGAGACTTCTACTTCCGAATTGTTTGTTTCAACAAAAGTAGAAGTGTCTCCTGGAAATAATTTAAATAAGACCAAAGAGGATAATTTTCAGAAACGGTCTTATGAGATGACTGTAGTGGAGATGGGAGGCCCGGTGGAAAGGAAAATAATTTTAGCGATAAAGAATAATTTGATATATGATTTGTTATTAGCACCAAATTTAGAAATAGAGATTCCAATAAGTAAAAGATGGTCTTTGAATACTGAATATAAATGTCCGTGGTGGTTGAATAGCGAACATGAATTTTGTTATCAGCTTCTTTCAGGAGGTGTGGAAGGACGTTGTTGGTTAGGTAACCGTCGGAAACGTAATAGATTGACCGGACATTTTTTAGGACTTTATACTGAAGGTGGCATTTATGATTTTCAGTTTCAGGGAGACGGTTATCAAGGTAAATATTACGGAGCGGTAGGAGTGACATACGGATATGCCAAACAGTTAGCTCGACATTTTTCATTAGAGTTTAGTTTAGGTGTAGGATATTTGGCAACAGAATATAAGAAATACACTCCTTACGAGGGGGACATTGTTTGGATGAATAGTGGACGTTATCATTTTATTGGCCCTACCAAGGCAAAAGTTTCTTTGATATGGTTAATAACAACAAGGAGGCAGTGATGTATGCAAGATATGAGATATATATTTCTTGTGTTTCTGTTCACGCTGTTAGTGTTAGGAGGATGTAGCCGTCGGGATGTCTTGGATGATTATCCGGTTAGCGGAGTGGAAATATCACTTGACTGGGATGGTGTTACAGATCAACTACCGGAAGGAGTTAGGGTTATCTTTTATCCGAAAGATGGAAAAGGTAAAAAGGTTGATACTTATCTTTCAATAAGAGGTGGTAAGATAAAAGTTCCTCCGGGTCGATATTCGGTAGTGGTGTACAATTACGATACGGAAATGGTACAAATCCGGAATGAAGGTGCTTATGAAACGGTAGAGGCTTTTACTGGGCATTGCAATGGATTGGGAGTGACAGGTACAGAAGAGCTAGTTTGGGGACCTGATCCGTTATATGTAGTGAACATTGATGAACTGCAGATAAAAAAAAGCGACAAAGTTCTTCTTTTGGACTGGCAACCAAAATTGATAGTAAAGACTTATTCATTCAAAATAAAAGCAGAAGGATTACAGTATGTTTCTACTATTATTGGAAGTGTTGAAGGAATGGCAAACTGCTATTGTTTGGGTAGGTGTTGTGGAATGAAAGGAGAGGCTGCTCTGTATTTTGAAGCAGGTATACAAGGAGATGAGATTATTGGAAGTTTCACTGCTTTTGGAATACCTGAAGATATGGTTACCAGAGCTAGTATGGGAATGGTGAAGATAAATTTTGTATTTGTAAAAACAGATAAGAGTGTACAAAAGATTGAGGTTGATATAACAGAGGTAATAGCTGATTCTGAAGGTAATGAAGGTGAAAATGAGGAGGATCCTCATATGAAAATTGAGTTACCGATTAAAGATGAAATAAAAGTTGAAAAGCCGGATAATCCCTCTGGTGATGGAGGAGGGGGGATTGGCGGAGATGTTGGTGATTGGGGAGATGATGAAGAAATAGAGCTACCAGTGAATTAGAATTAATAGCATAAACAAAATATAACAATATTATAAACTTAAAAAATACAGTTATGAAAGAATTATTATTAGCAGTTGCAACGGTAATGGCTATTACAGGTTGCTCACAGAGTGAAGAATTTGATGCACAGGGAACAAACAATGAAATTAAAGTTGGGGCTATGGTAAAGAAGTCACCAAGAGCAGTGGTTACGGATAATGCGACTTTTAAATCTTTCACACTAAGTTCTTTTATTGTAGATAATAATCAGGATTATAGTATAGTAGGATTAGGGACTGCTTATATGGATGAAGTTTCTTATACTGGTATTAAAGGAAATTGGACGACTACTGATAAATACTATTGGCCTAGTGATAAGAATATACAGTTCTTTGGCTATTCCGGTGGGACAAATTTCGCAGTTAGTGATACAGGATACCCAACTTTATCATTTTCTATAAAGGGCATATCTTCAGAACAGGAAGACTTGGTTGTTTCAGCTGTGAATACAGGTAAACCAGCTGAGAATGCTAAAGTTGATTTAAGTTTTAAGCATATTCTTACTAAAATTAATTTCTCATATAAACCAGAAAATAATTACACTTATACAATAAGTAAACTGAAAATTAGTGGTATAAAGGGAGGTGATGCAACTTACACTTTTAATGCAGATCCAGTTCAGGGAAAATGGACAGTGGGTAGTTTAGATGCGACTTATGAATATCCAATCACAAAGGGAGAAACTGCTTCAGGAGGTTATTATCCATTGGATTCAAAAGATGGTTCATTGATGTTATTGCCACAAAGTATTGCTGATGGAGCTGCAACAATTCTGATTACCTATACAGCAACGAAAGGTGCTTACAGTTATACAGCTACTGATAAAATTATTAAAATACCAGAATCTGTATGGGGAATTGGACAAAGTGTACGTTATAAATTAGCATTACCTGCCGGTGAAGGAGTAATTGATTTTGATACAGATGTATTGAATAATTGGGAATCTGAAGATTCAAGTGAACTATAATAAGTTTAATTGGTAAAAAATATATTTTTACGAAGAAGCTGATACCTTATAGTTTTTAATTTTAATATACTTTATAATTTTATTATAATGAAGTGCCCCCCAAAAGTTGGAAAGTAAATTATTAAACTATATTGAAAGAGTTCGGTATTGAATCGGACTCTTTCCTTTTTTCTCGATTTAATTCTTTTATTGTTGTAGTAATCAATATATTCGTCTAAAGCCTTGATGAAGTCTTCCGCAGATTCGAACTTTTCAGCATAGAGCAGTTCAGATTTCATAATACCAAAAAGTTTTCAGCCATGGCGTTGTCAAGACAATTACCCTTCCGAGACATACTTTGTGAGACATGATGCTGGGTAAGCTGCTTTCGATAACCATAGTTTGGTATTTCCACCCTTAATCAAAGTGTATAATTAGTCCGTCAAGATTGTCGAACTTAGTAAACGCCTTGTCAAGCATATCGTATATTTGCTCAAGAATGGGACTTCTGGATAGGTTAAAAATATTATTTTACCATTGAACATATCCAATATGAGCGAAAGATGCAACTTCTCTGAACCTATATTTATCTGCGTGACATCCGTTGCTCATTTACGATTGGGGGCTTGAGCAATAAAGTTCCTATTGATTATATTTGGAGAAATCGGCAAGATCGCTCCTTTGTATGAGCGGTAGCGGATCTTTCTAATTTTATTTTTAAGCTCCATAGTGTCCACTAGTCTTCATACGGTTTTATGATTGATTGTAAAGCCTCGGTTTTGCATTTCCGTTGTAATACGTCAATAATCATAGCGACCTTTATGCTCATGAAAAATGGATTCTATCATATTTTTCTCCTCTGCATATTTATTGCTTGAATTTAAGCGTTTCAAATGATAGTAGAATATGGAACGAGCCATCTTTCTTAACCTCAATAATAAGTTAAGAGGATATTGTGACCTTAGTCCGTCGATGACTTCTGCCCATTCAGATGTGTCCAGGCTTTCTTTTCTTCGACTAAGGTCTTCGCTTTTTTTAGCAGCGTATTTTCTGCTCTCAGACAGATATTTTCTGTCTGGAGTTTCTCCAGTTCCGTCTGCGGTTCTTTCTTCTTGGATCTAACCATATCTTTTAACGGTTTGCCCCGAAGTTGGGATAGGTGGAGTGCCGTGCAACCTGAACTGAACTTGGAACTTGGACAAAAACAAGCTCAATAAATGTCCAACAAAAGAAAGAAAATATGCCTAATATCCTTCTATCTTCCACTTATTTATTAATCCCTTTGTATCGTGATCATACAACAACATATGTAGACTGATAATATCCTTTAAGGCATCCCCAGTAACCCGTGTGCGATTCACTGTCGAGAACATGGATTTGAAATCTAGCTACACAACATTTGGCCAATCGTTGGGTATGGTGTAAAAAAGAAATAGGTTCATGGGTGTACCGTGGATTTTTTCGTATAATGTAAATATAGTGTAGACTTAATTTGTCTTTTTCATTAGTTATACAAGTTTCTGATGTCGTTCGTGTGGAACTGAAATGTTCAGATTGAATGTGTTCAGCTTATTATAGAGGATTAATTTACTTATTCCCGCTGTTTACGGCGTTCTAAAAATTCAGGGAAATGGCGTTTGATAAATTGTCCCAGCGAACAGTCGTTCAATCCGAAACGGCGGGCAATGGATTTCAAGGATTCCGAGGTCGTTTTATACAGGTGTATGGCTTCTTTGTATTTCTCCATGCTTTTAGGCGATATCATTTTGCCGCTCTCCGTCTTTTTCATTCCCAAAGCGGCGTGCAGCGCCGGTTCATGCTCTTTCAAGTATTGCCTGAAACATTCCGGATGCAGACCGAACTCGGTGGCAACCTTTGCCGTTGTAAGTCCGCCCTCTTTCAGTCGGGTGATGGCATCCGCGTATTTGGCTGTGGTGGCCGGGTTGTATCTCCGTACTGACGACCAGTACCAGTCCATGGGCTTGCCTTCCTCGTAAGGGATGCCTTTCCGCTCACAAACCAAGTCCTTGTGCCAAGTTTGCAAGTATTCGTAGAAGCCTTTTATAGATACACCTGTTTGCTTGGCTATTTTTTGGGCGGAGAGTGGCGTAGTGCGATATAAGTGTAAGGCTTCTGCATATTTCTTGATTATTTCAGGGGTAGGAACATGAAGCGTTCCGCGCCCCGTTATTTTGCCTTTACGTTGCTGCCTTATCGCCTGTTCGCGTATCTTGATGCGGTTTTCAACCAGTTCCTTGTGGTAGAATATCAAGTGTTGTTTCAATCCGGTGTAGGAGACATTGCAACGCTCTGCGGCCTCCTGCAACGTGATGTAGTTGTCGGCACGCAAGAGTTCTACCGCCTCTGCATACTGCTCCTTGCACCATGAACGTGTGCCACGGGGAAGGCCATCGTCCAGCCCCAACTGTTGTCGTGTCCGCTCCCGAAATTCCAGTACTTCGGGATAATGTGTATGCAACTGTCTGCTGAGATTTGTGCCGCTCAATCCAAATTCACGGGCAATCTGCGATACATTGTACTCTATGTAGTCCATGTTGTCACACGCCGCGATAGCCTCCTTGTATTTGGCATGGATTTCGGGACGCTGCCCACGCCGTTGGTTCATCTTGATATCGTTGGCTTCCTCCGGACTGCATTTGATGCCATTACGTTTCAGCATCAGATGGCGATGATAGGTGCAGATATAGCGGGTAAATCCGTTGAGCGAAACCTCACACTGCCGGCAAATCTCGGCAGTGGAGAGGTCAGTGGCAGCATATAACTCCAACGCCGGGCGGTATTTCGCTTCCGTCTCCGGCTTGCAACCTCTTGTCCGGTTACATTCGTGGGCGGTCATGGCTGTTGCTGCGGTTGCTTTGTTGATACCGGACGAACACCGAAACCGTCTGTATTATAGAAATCCTCATAAGGAGCTATCAAATTCAGCCCCTCACTACCTCTTTGTTTCCAATCATCCCCTTGTTGAATATCGTTGCGGTGGAATTTCAAATGGTAAGAGCGGGTCACATCCTTTGCGTTATTGAACCAAACATAACCTTCGCCCATGAAATCCGCCGCCGGATAATTTGTAACTGCTGCTTTAGAGTCATAATCCCGGTAACCGGAAACAGGGAAGATGATGGACTGGAGTTTCCTCGGGTCTGTATAAAGTTCCAGAACTTGTTTGTTTATTGAGCTGCCGGTGTAATAATCTGACTGCATATGGCTCTCAAGTACATCATACCAATCGTAAGGAAACTTAGCAGACTGCCCGTGAGTTGTAAATCCGGTGAAAACAGAGTTGTCGCTTACCTGATATCCCGGGGGACAGGGGTCATAGACCGTTTTTTTGCCATTGTTTGACCATAGGTCTGTGGGTGATTCATTGATACTTTTATAAGGAGGAGTTGTATCTGTCTGCGCTCTCGGAGCATTATGCCATTTATCAGGGTTCTTGACAAGCACATCAAGGCAATCCTTGGTATGCTTTCTCCCCTTGTTATTCTGGAACGTTGCCGGTTCCTGATAAAGTCTGGGAGGATTATACTGCGGCCCCCATATGTCATAAAGGTTACCGTCATGATCCCATCTCTGTTTGTTTCCAAAAGCTGTGTTTGAACCGACAAACGGGTCCTTACGCCCCCACTGGTAGTAGGGATGGTCGCCACGGGGAAGGAGAAAATGGGGGTATTGCTCAATCTCTCTGATTATCTCTTGGTTTCCGACTTTGAATGTTATCTTACACTTGCGTCGCTTATAATATTTTATATCTGTGCCTCCCGAACACCAGCCAAGATTGACCGGCATCACATTAAATGCTTTCTCTTCATGGTTGGTAATCCGAATATTATTCTCGAAATTTCCAAAGCCGAAACGGGTAGCCCAGATGTGCCAGCTCCAGATAGCTTTTGTGCTTCCGCCGATGACATCTTCATCTTCACCTGCATTATTATCAATCAAGCTATCACGGCATTCCCCTCTTGTATTTTACCTATTTGGAATTTTATTCCGCCATTACCATTAAAAAGATTGGGATCGTAACTTATCGTACTTGGTGTGATAAGATATTGGTCTTCTTGCTTGGCATCCTGCCATATAAGTTTCGCACTTACATTGGAGAGGCTTATTCCTGTGTTATCTTTGATATAGGGTTTATTGATATTATTCTTCAGATGGTTTACAATATTCTCTGAAGAATACGCAGTCGAGTTGATGCCTCCATCTGTGATTGCATTTCCATACACGAGGGGGAAACAATACCAGCCGGGAGCGCCCACCATGTAGCAGTTGGCGGTATTCTTTACTGTCATATCATTTCCATTTTCGTTGGAAAGGTTATACGGGGCGGTTTGACTACCTACGGTAGCAGCCGGAAATAAACTATTGATTGTGGTAGAGGTCGGCTCCGTCATGGAGGCGACAAATGTATATTGCTTTTGAGTTCTGTCTTCGCTGACAGTGTCCTCGTTACATGTAAGCCATCCGGAGGTAGTGTTGTCTATATCCCATTTCCCGGTCTGGTCATTGTACGAATAATAGGTATAGCTGATTTTATCCGGTTCTATCCATTTATTGGGCGTACCCGTAGCATAGCTGGTCACCGTGATCACATTCTGATTATTGAAAGTATGACCCGCGTTATGGAGGGTGGTATAATCAAGAGAAGGCACGAAAAATTTGCCCTGATAGTTCACATCCTCAGGATAGGTGATATCCAGAATCTTCTCACCATACTCGATGTGCCAGTCCACGTCATTGCCATAGCCTTTGAACTGCATCGTGATTTTGTAATGATGGTTACGGATCAAATCGAAATTCTTCACCGCATCCATTCCAAGCATGAACCGGTAGATGATCTTACCTTCTGATTTATATTCAGGCCGGTTGGCGACATAATATCCCTCCACCTCGAGGTAGGTACCGTCTGTAACCCCGTCATAGTCCTCTGAGTCGATTATCCCGTCTCCGTCGGAATCCTGATATTTTTTGGATGCGCCTTCAGGTTCTCCCTGCATGTTTTCATAGCAAGGAAGCGCCTTGACGTTGTCGTCATGGAAACTTGTAACACCCGGGTCTCCCCATATCTTTGGAGAAAATGTTTCTGTTTTTGTCACCGTAGGCCAACCGCTGTGATCTTCACCCTCTCCGTAGGTGATGGAATAATCCGATGATGGGATGCAGGTAATCTTACCATCATCGGCAGTAGCCTCGTCAGTATCAGCAGACGCTTCAGTATCACTACCGCTGACGGCCTTGGATGAGGTTCCGAGGAGGGCACCGGATGCCACATTTTTCAGTACGGCATTTTTTATATAGACTGTAACACCGTCTCTCAGATTCCTTCCGTCGAAATCGACGGTAACTTTCGATACTGCTCTGCGCACCCATGAGTGCAGGCTATTCCCGTCTGGGGTAATAGTAAGGAGTTCGTCCGTTTCAAAATCCTTATTATCGGGAGCGGCTGTACCTTCCGTGTAGCCCTGTCTGAACACGCCGAACATTTCAAGGTCGTTCTCGATGTCATCGTCCCAAACAAGTTTGAATTTTCTAAGCTCTTTGATAGATGTTACCTTCTTGAGGTCGTTCTTCTGGGAATCGGAGATATTGGCAACGGCATAAACATAGTACTGGCCGGCCCGTACTTTCTTTTTGAACGTTACACGCTCGTGCGTGGAGCCTTCAGAAGAAGCGGGTGTGAAATCCACGTCTCCGCTATAATCATCTTTTTCTCCTTTTGAATTGAAGAAGAAAACATACAGCGATTTTATGCCCTTGTATCCCGTTCCTTCAGGCGCTTCGGCACGTGTCTGTACTTCCGTCGGAATAAGCGGCTTGTAAATCACTTCGCCCCGGATTTCAACCTCTGCGTCCGGTATCTCCACTGTCTTGTCTATAAGATTATCCGTGCATCCGATAAATGTGACAGCCACAGCCCATAATGCCGGGATTATCGAAAAAATGATACTATGTTTTTTTATTATATTAGACATAATTGCTCATATATTTTTAAGACGTCAGGTATGTTGTAAGCTCACTCAAGGTATTTTACCCATTCTCCAAGTATGTCTTTTCTCTTTTGTTCGGTATCTCCTTCCTTCCATGGATAACGGTTGCCGAGAATGTCAAACCAGAATCTCGGGTTATAAGAGTCGTGATCGTATCCCGACCAATTATATGCTACGATACTATACTCCAATCTATCCCATTCGTTTATGGTTCGACAGCAATTCAACCTGAGATTCGTCTCATCAAGCCATACTTGCTGCTTCAGATCATTTAGATAATACGCAAGCCAGGGATTTGGCGTATCCATAACTCCTTCATATCCGGTCCTCCCTTCCGGAGAGAGAGGATATTTCCTTCGGGTCTCTTTATCGTATATATGGTGAAGGTTCGCTGCTGTCCGCTCGTACCCGGATATATAGGTCCCATCGGAGAGAAGCCCGTAATCCGCATACACAAGCAGATACTCTTTGTCGTTGATGGTCACAGACTCTCCTGGCTTATCTTTTGGGCCAAGATACAATGGAACTGCTGTTTCGGGGTCGTAATAATTACCGTCATACCAGCAATCCCTGCCTTGGCCATCCTTACCTATTATATATCCGGTGAATTCCTCTCTTTCCAGACCCAAATCGGGTTTGAGTTCTACCGATGTGAAAGGGATGACATCAACTATCCAATCTATATCTTTACCTTTTACGGTGACGTCGAACTTGTACCAGTTGTTGCGGGCGATGTCGAAATATTGTCCGGAGGACACACCTGTCGGCGGAGTATCGGAATAGCGGAAATCGACATATCCTTCTACCTCACGCCCCCCAGCCTCAGTGTCCCCAATAGTAAAGCATATCTTTATGCGTGATGGGTTGCCAACCGGCTCCTTTGAGTCATTGACATTCCTGTATTCCGGCACATACGCCACATAGTGTCTGGTGTTTTCGTCTTTTGTCAGTGTCAAATCAATATCGGTCGCATCATTGGGTATATTCACAGGCGTGTAGTCGGTAAGCCATGAACCGGTGATATAATCGCTCTGCTTCGTGACATTTGCCGGAGCCTTGTAGCCCTTGCTGCTGGAATGTGTCAGCGACACGGATGTAACTACAGGAACATCCTCGAAATCCTTAAAAAGAATATTCACATCGACCTTGGCATAGGCACGGAGAAGGTACAGTGTGCCGATATCAGAAACTTCTTTCCCGTCTTTGAAATCCTGCACACCGTTCTCGAATTCCTTCACCCCATACATTGGAATGAGATTTGTTTCCGAGAGCTGAGTTTTTTGTTGTGAAAACTCGAACTTGGCAAAGGAAGAGGAACAAAGCTCCTCTATGGTCATTTCGGGGGTTGGATCGATGTAACTGCCCCAATTGGCCAAAAACACGAAGCGGCAACCTGTGGTCAGTGCGCTTCTTATTTCCTCTGTATCTTTCAATCGTAAGCGAATCGAATATTTACTTTCTCCAAAATTATAGATGCTGGCAACTTCCAGTGCGCTGACAGGGGTGTTGTCCAACCCGAAAAGGTAACAACGGAAATTTTTCTTGGTTAGGTCAATGAAATTCTCCAGACCGCTTCCCGTGTTATATTCCCCATCGGTGGGGGTGGCTCGGGTCTTTCTATTAGCGGCATCTCCCAAATCGAGGGTGAAAACAGCCTGAATATTGCTCTCTACTTCCGGCAAGGATTCTTCCTGATTGCTGCACGCCACCATAAAAGGCAGTGCAAATGCCGCCAGGCAGACTGCAATGCTATGTATAATGTTCGGTTTCATCAATCCAATCCTTTTTCCTGATTATTCAATATCAACGTTATTCAACACCACCCGCCAAGAGTGAATCAGTATCTGACTGCTAATCCACTTGTGGTTCTCGTCAAGGAAGAATGTCATTACATAGTCGTCCTCGCGGTCCAGAAACTCCTGGTCGTCCATCTTGCGATTGTACTCCTCCTCATAATAGTCCTTCGCCAACAAAGCATAGTCTATCACGGGGATGCGGGCCACAGTCCCGCCCTCCTGATTAGTGATGGTAAGGAACATCTTTTCACGATGTTTTTCCATCATGCGTCCTACGGTCAGGTCGGCAATGGCGCCCTTTACATGGATGATGGCGCGGGAGGCGTCTTTCCCCAGACCGGCCTCGCCGTTCTGCAACTTCCAGGGGCGGTAGGTGATGTTCTCATCCTCCAGCAACTCGTTGTCATGGGCCATCAACCCGTTCTCGTCCTCTATGCGGAAGTTGAATTGATTGACGTCCACATCCTCTCCCGAGAGATGATGCAAGATGACGCGGATATGGTTGGTGTTCTTGGTCAGGTACATGGTATAGTCGTAACTGCCTCCGTCCTCGTCAGAAGGAAACGACACATCCAGCGTGCCGTGGAAGAGGCGGTAGAGATGTGCATCGCTGTATGCGCCTGATTCGTCACGCTCGCGGTTCAACGCACACTGCAACTGCTCCATCCGCGTCTTGCTGACAATGGCCTCGGGAACGGAGAAAGACTCCTCGCGCTCGCCGTCGTTCCGCAGGCCGCACCATGCCAGCAACCTGTAGTCACCGGAGGGCAGGTCAAGCAGCATCGAGTAGTCTTCCGCTGTCGACGGATCGATCCGGTCTTCCCGCTGCCATACCAGTACACCCGATTTGTCGAAAGCATACAGGTGAACCGATGAAACCTCGTTGTCGAAAGCATCCGCCCACTTCAGGTTTCTGTCGTAGCGGAATCTGAGACGGTAATATACCGAACAGTCGCCTTCTTCTTCATAGAGCCAGCTGTTGCAGGACGTAAGAGCCGACATGCAGACCAAAGTCACGCAGATCCTGACTGCCACATTCCTTATCAATGCCCGTATATTCATATCGTTTACTCTTTCTTGAATGTATATCTTACTTATTCTATATATGGTGTGCGGAACTTCCGCATCCGGATTTTCTCGTCAAGTGGGATACCTGTCTCGTGTTCAGGTTTCCGAGTCCACACCTCTCTTTGCACCAGCATGGAAGTGCTTTTTGTTTATAAAGAGCAAGACGGGGAAATAGCAATCCGTGAGGAAAGAGCGCTCCCCGTCTTGCTCGTTGTTGTCAATGGAAATGTCTGCCGCACAAGGCAGACGCATCTGCTTGCAATGACTATCGGTTAATGCTTACCACTTCAAATCAACGTTGTTGTTAACTCTACGCCAAGAAAGAATCTGAATTTGTACAGCAATGTAGGTATCATTATCTTCTTTGGGGTGTTGCGGAATGATATTTTCATCCGGATTCAGAACAGGAGTACCCAAACCGGTTACCGACTCTATCTTGATATCATAGATATGGTTACGTACAACACCATAATAGCCATATCCGGCATTGTTAAGTTCTTGACCTAAATGTTTGATATCCGTATAATAATAGGTTAGACCGTCATGCCATATTTTGGCTCCGGGCATATCGCAAAGATATTTATTTACAGCGTCAATATCTTTATATGGTTCTTTACCATCTCTATCCTTGTAATATACATTGTTTTTAGCAGCATTCTCTGTCAACTTCAAATAGCTCAAGTATCTTTTGCTTTCTTCTGATTGGTCATTGGCTTTCCCTGCTTCCGTAGCGGTGACCAATTTCACCTCGTCCTTGTTAATGGTTCTGTATGTTGTAACTTGCGAATCACCTTCTCCTGTAGTCTCTTTTACATAAATACCATGTTCGATAAGTGCAAACATTGCTGTTTTTACACCGGTTTCAGTGTACTCGGCACCTGCCCATTTTGCTAAACTGATAGGGGTTGCATTATTACTTCCATCCAATGTCACCAGCATTGCAGCGATAATCGCTTGAGTGCGATTGCTGGTCGTATTTGCCGGGTTGTAAGAACTCTTTGTCCCCTCTTCAAAATTGTCTGCAGCATTCTCCTGACAATAGGTAAATCCACCAATGTTTTGTTTGATGTTATTATGTGTGTGATAGAGAAGTGTAACATTAGCTGGATTCACAGCCCAATAAGAACGGTAGTAAGCAGGATGATTCCAAAACCAGAGACCGTTCAAGGTTGCCCAGGCGGTTGTGGAATTTACTTTTTTGATGAACTGAGATTTATTGGCTTTACCGGTAACATCCCAGTTGGTAAAAAGAATGTATACATCTTTATCGCCATTTTTAATAACCTGTCCTTTATTATCCTTGGCTTTGACTGCCGTGTATGTTTTTCCATTATAAGACACGTTTTCGACGATTTCCATTGCGGGAATTGCCTTCTGGTTTCCACTTACAGCTTTGCCTACTTTGTTCCAGTTGGTGCTCAGCCTCACTTTTGCCACCACACGCTCGATATAAATCTTAACAGGATTAGCCAAAGCAAGCTCCTCGCTGGTGCAAAGATTTTCCGGTTTTATATAGGTACGGGTTACCTGGCCATTTGCATCCGCATATGTTGAACTTGTCATCATGAAATTGGCCGTTCCGTCGACTTTAGATACGGAACTGTAATCACCATTTAGGCCTGCGAGTTCAGTACGGCCATAGTCCTTATTATTATCAAGTCCCGCCATATCGAAATTGGCAACGGCAATCATGGAAGTAACCTTGGTTTGGTTTTCCGGCGAGATTACAATAATGGCTTTTAGTTTTTGCTCTACATTCGGCATATCTTTGCCAGCTTCCACGGGAACAGGAGTTGCATCCAGAAAATTCTTATTACCAACAGCAATGCTGACAGGGTTTCCTACGGCATCAAAGAAATAAAAGCGTAGTGAATTAACTTTGTTTTCATCCGGAGTACCGATGCCCTCTTCAAAGTCGCCATTTCCCGGTTCTGTTCCTGTCCTGGTCCCTGCCGCGGATGGACTAATGATTTCCACGGCCATATACCGGCCTTCCTTCTCAACCTCGCCATCATTTACATTCGGAAGGTCATTTTCGGAACATGCACAAAATAGTACCATTCCGAACAAACTTACAAACAATTTGAATGTTTTCATCATTGATTTTATTTTTTAAATGATTGAATTAGTTTTTTCTTTTGGTTTATATTGCATTATTTTTGTCTTGCGTCCAGTTCGTCAAGCGTCCTGCTGGCCTGCTCAAGTCCCATCTCTTTCGCCTTGCCGAGGTAGCGGCGTGCCATGTCGTAATCTCCCTCCCGCACGGTAAGTGCTCCACGTGCATAGACAGCCTCGGCGGAGTCGCCGGCCTTGTCAAGATACTTGCGTGCTGTCCCGAAATCATCACGCCGGATGGCAGCGTTGGCGGCATTCAGGTTGCTGTCTCATCGTTCGGGAACATGCGCACAGCAGTTTGGAAGATGTCCGTGAACTCGTCCGTACCGGGTTCATACTTTCCGGCAACGAGATAAAATTCGTTCAAGCTCAATTTCTGCGGCTGCTCCGCCATGATGCGCTTTATCTCCTCCACTTCGCTGAACGTGCGGATGTTATAGTCTATGCGGTAGTCCGTATGGCGCAACGCGGGGTAAAAATGTTGCAGCATGAAGCGATATTCATCGGGATAAGTACGTTTGATTTTCGCTTCCTTGGCATCCGGTTCCATGTCGCTGTCGATCAGTGCCAGAATCTCCGCACGGTGGTTGATGTTCGATTGTTCCACGTAACGTCGCAAACCGGTCCAGTCCTCCGGTTCGTAGTCGGTTTGGATGATACCGTCGTCAAAATGGTATAACTGTCCTATGTGCTTTTTGAGCGCGGCGGTACGTCCGATGGCAAGTTCCGTATTGTGCTTGTAGGGACTTTCGGGCGAAGCGAAGCCTTCAGCCATACAGACGTGATGGTGACATCCTTGTCGTTGCGCACGGAGTCAATCGTCGCCTGTATCTTGCCCAGTTCGACGGTATTGCGACGGTAGTCGGGATAAATCACCGTCTGGTCAACAGGGAAATCGATGTATGCCGATCCCGACAGGGAACGGCTTTTCATGATTTCAGCTTTGGGCTGCACAAATATCAATTCAGGGAAGAAAGCCTCGCGATGACGGCCCACGATGCCTTCGTATTCCGCTAGTATTTCCTGACAACATCCCCAGTCGCTACGATGGAATTTGAGAGTAGCTCCGTTCATCCAGTCTTCGTAGAGGATAGGGTTGTTATACTCCAGTTGTTCCGGCTTTTTTGATACTCGGAATGACTTTTCCGACTCGCCAGAAATGGCGCTTATGCCGTTTCGTATATAATAATAATATCGACGGCGTCCGTAAATACCTATTGCCGGCAAATCCAGAGAATCCGCACCGTTGACCAATCGTGGAGTAAGCAGTACGGCACGATTGGCGTCTACGTCAAGTGCACTCAAATGGAGCTCCATCTCTACGGTAAGGTATTTGCCGTTACGATTCATATTGAAATTCTCAATGGAAACACCGGGTATAATGTTTTCTATGTTTTGCGCTACCACTCCAGACATATTTCCCATGCCCAGCAGGGTTGCCAGTATGAATATAGTCCTTTTCATGTTCGTCTCAATTTAGAATAGATAAACCAAGTTAATGGCCACTTTCGTAGGTCCCACGTAATGGTGCGGCTTGTTCGTTTCTACCTTTTTCCCGCATCCCGCACACCGAAACTTATCATAACGGGTATAAGAATAGCCGAAACCGATTTCCGCCTCCAAGTTCCAATGGTGACCGAGAATCCACGCATAGCCGTATGCTACGCCTGCACCTACAAACCAGCCTTGAAAACGAGAATCTTTCAGTTTCTGGGTATCTGTTCCTAACATGTTGATTTTGCCGTCAAAGCCGCCGATATTATACTGTCCGCCATGTAAATGTGCACCAAAGAAATGTGCACCAAAACGATCACACAACCAATAACGGACTTCGGGCTGCACAACCCAGTGTTTCCAGTGACGGTCGTGCGAGAGAGTCCACGCATTGAACTGCCCCGTGATATCTAAAGTCCATTTCGGGGCAAGACCTACTTCGATACCGATGTTCGGGTTTAAGAAGCCATCGGCGAGCAGGTTGGTCTTTAACGCTACATCCTGAGCTTTAACGTTCTGAACGACGCCGATAACAGCAATAGCCAGAAGTAAAATAATCCGTTTCATTATGCCTTTTATCTTCTTTTTCCTGTAGTTTTTTCCATTTTTCGCCACTTCTCTCCGTAAGAGATGTATAAGGAAAAGCGCAAACCATAATTAGCTGAAGAACAGATGAGAATGGATTGTTTGCAGATAAGATTTGCTAAACATCTGATATGCGAACTCAAATAAAGCTAAAACAACTAAAAAAAAAAGTCCATTTTACGCCTCGTTTCTAGCAAATTTTGTATTTTTGTACTTGACATATATCTCTTACGGAGAGAATTGAGTTTTTACTCAACACTTATTCCGTTCTTGGTATTTCTCTTTCAAAGAGAAGTGCAGAAATGCGTAAGTTTCATACTATCATTCTTTTATAGAAAGAAGAAAATCTTATTTACTCAACACTTCCCACTTTATTCCGCAACTTTATTTTTCTTATAAGGAGAGTTATTATCACTGTTATGTTTATGGATTTTCATGCTTTTGGGGGTCTGTAATACTTCTTTTGGAAAAAAGTAATCGATTTATTTCTGTTTATATCCGTTTTTTATATCTTTGCATACGGAATACTTCTCTTTGAAAGAAATCTTCAATTTGTAATTAGTCTGAGTAATGTGAGGATATATCCTATGGATTTGCATTGATAAAAAGAAAATCGCCGTAAATCATGTCTTTGCAGAAAGTTTACGGCGTGGATTTCTAGTTTTTTTTTACAAGGATTTTAAGATAAGACGGTTTGCTTTGTCCACTGCCGAAGTATCCAGAGAGGCAAGATAAATGCGTGTTGTAGTTTCAGAGTCATGTCCCATCGCCTCGCTAATTGTGGCAATAGGAATATTCTTGCTTTTTGCAATACTTGCCCAGCCATGTCGGGCGACATATGTTGTCAGTGGAATGGCCAATCCCAGTTGTTCGCCGATTTTCTTCAGGTTTCTGTTTATCCGGTGCGCCTCGCTCTTGTATTGCCGTCTTTCATCTTTTCCGTTGCTTTTGATGATAGGTAATAGATAAGGCGAACCAGTCGTGTCGTACTTGTCAATCAATTCCTGCATGGGTTTCTCCCATTTGATGAACAATTGCTGGTTGGTCTTATGCCGGCGATAGGACAGAATACTGTTCTGCAAGTCTTTTTTCTTCAGAAACGCCATGTCCACGAATGACATTCCTCGCGTATAGAACGAGAACATGAAAACGTCTCTCGCATAATCCATTACTGGATATAAACTCAAATCCAGATCCTGTATCTGACGGATGATTTTCAGGGGCACGGCACGTTTGACAGTCTTATCAATTCCTGTGTAGACATGCTTGAAGGGGGATCGTTGCACGGTCAACTCTTTTTCGACTGCTCGGTTGTAAATCGCCCGTAATCCCCGCATATAATAGGAAGAGGTATTCGGGCACACGTCATTTGCGTTTAGGAAGATTTCATACTCGACCATCAGATTGGAATCCACCTCTTCTAAAAGCACGTCTTTTTCTTTGCGAAACCTCCCGAAACTGTTCAGGACGGTCGTGTATCGCTCGGCGGTTTGTATTTTGCCGATTTGTTTTAACTGCTGGACAAGTTCCCTGCCGAACGATATGAATCCCTCAGTGTCAGGAGACATGAGGAAACGTTCCGCCACCTCTTCGGCCGTGTAGTTCTGGCCTGCTCGTTCGAGACGGGTGATAATGTTTTTAAGACGCTTGACATCCTCTTCCAAGGCGCATTTCAATGAGGTCAGATAAACCCGGCGGCCGTTTCCCGTACCGGGTGAGAAGACTATTTCCGCGTTTACAGTGTCCCATTCACTCGGATAGAGTTTGTAGCCGGGATTGACTTGCCGTACCACACGATTATGAATCACTTGATAGAATACCTTGCCCTCCTTCGCCAGGACGGAAGAAGCACGAAATTTCACTTTTACTGTTGCCATATTACATGTATTAATATTGATATTTTATTATAAATCAAGAGTATGGCAAGCAGTCTATGCATGGAATCGTCTTGCCGGCACCCGTATAAAAAGTAAAGGTTTCTCTTTTTGGCAGATGCCGATGGAAAACCTTTTATTTTTTTATTTTATTTTTATAAATTCTGAATAACGGATTTCCATATACGGGTTGTCGCTTGAGATCATCTGATGTACGATCTTGGCTCTACTTCAGAGCCAATAGCTATTGTATTTCATCCATGCCTACGGTCTGCTGTAACATCACGAGAATTCGGATCGAGCCTTTCGATCGTTCGTTTTCGATAATACCTTTTCAACTCGATATGGGGAGTCTGTGTCTCTACCTTTTGTCTCATGACTACCAAGGTATCCCAGATGATGACCGATTCGCAGAAAGCCGCGTCGATAGGTTCCGCCACCTCGATTTCATGCCACGCCGCTGCTTCGAGGTTCTTGATTTTCACCCCAGCCGTTTGATGATTGCCGCATCTTCCGCCTGAACCGTTAGTATTCGCCGAATGTCAATTGCAAAGACTTGGGATCGAGAGCCACCACTGTCGGCAGGACGCATTTCACTGCTAGCTTATTCATAAATCATGGCACTTTTAGGTATAAATCAGATAAACTTGCTCACATACATCTCCTCCAACAGCATCTGTCCGCTCTCGTTCTTTCTCCTGTTTCTGAAAAGGTTTTCTACGAACAGGCGATCAATCCTGCGTTTCTTCATTTTGGGACGAATTTTGGGGTATGATGACATTGAATACGATATTTCCGGCATCGTCTTCGATCCGCAGACGAGTCTCTTCCATGTATTTGACGGGGAATATCTCTATAAGTGCCCCTTGGCTGCATTGATAGACACGGTCCGTAGCGATGCTGGTAAAAGCAGTATATTGAAGCGGTCGGTGTAATCTATCGTGCAGTCTCGTTTATCACGACTTTCAATGTCTCTGTCATCTGCAACTTGATGGCTGACATTTCCATCTCGAACCAGTCTGAAGAGAGTACTTCAGTCGTCCGACATATTTCAGCCCGCCGTTCACATAGAGTTTGCAGAACTATAACCCCTGGTCAGTGAGCGTTTTCTCTTCCCGATTTTCGGGTATGTTATTTGTCTTTTCCGGCATATTCTCTTTTTGTTGTAATAGATTCCAATACTTTGTCTATGGCATTGGATATTCCTTACAAATTGCGTAAAGAATCTGAAATATGGTATTTTTTGAGATGGTTGAAAACATTATTAATAACGAGTTTGAAGTTAGGTTGTCCCAAAATGGCATTTCTGTGGATGAAATGTAATTCATGTAGTTCTTTTATAAACATTCTATTTTCCTTCATTTTTTTGGTAATATGAAACATTTAATATATTTTTGTTCCGAACAGAAACAAACAGTAAAATATGCCCTCTATCTGCCAAAGCAATTGGGATTGTCAAAGTTGCCCAAAAGCAGTGGACAATACGATCACACATATTTTTCATCACAGGGGTTTTCACTTACCGGTCCGTAAATGTGAGGAGAATTTCTTCCTTTTTGTATTAAAGGGAGATGTCCTCGTTAATAGTCAGGAATATGCAGGAACAATGCTGACTGCGGGAGAATTTATTCTTCAAGCTTTTGGCTCAAAATTTGAGTTACTTGTAATGAATGATGCCGAATGTATTTATTATAGTTTCAATCAGCTGGAACTATTTTGCGATTTTCGTTTCAATTACATAATGGAAAAGGTGCCTTCTCCGTTGATTTATTCCCCTTTGAAGATTACTTCCGAATTACTGTGTTTGTTGGAAGGCACCAAAGCTTATCTATGCGACCCTAAAGTGTGTCGGGAACTATTAAGTTTGAAACGTAAAGAATTGGCATTTGTCTTGGGATATTATTACTCCGATCATGACTTGGCAACTCTAGTGCATCCACTTTCGAAGTATACATCTAGTTTCCAATTTTTCATTCTTCAAAACTATAAGAAAGTAAAGACAGTAGAAGAGTTGGCTAAGTTGGGGGGATATACTGTTAGTACACTACGCCGTATTTTCACGAATGTTTTTCATGAACCAGTGTACGAATGGATGTTGGCACGTCGTAAAGAAGGTATACTTGACGATCTGATTAACTCGAAGATTAGCATTTCTGAGATATGTTATAAATACGGTTTTGAGTCTTTACCTCATTTCTCAAATTTCTGTAAGAAATCATTTGGATCATCTCCTCGTAATTTACGTCATAAACAGTATGCGGGTTAGATTGATGGAATGTGGTGTAATATATTAATATCGTATTTTCCACATAGATTAACGCTAAAGTGCTCAAAGACTTGACAACGGCTTTTTGATGTTGTATATTTGTAGTCGGAAACAATAAAACTACAAATTAAAATTTAGACGAATGAGAGGAGTCTTATCTTTTGCTGCACTTGCTGCGATGTACTTTCCCGGATGTACAACGAGTAAAAATGCAGTGCACTGTCTCAGCCGATGGATTAAAGGTTGTACCCCGTTGGTTAAAGAGCTT
>NZ_BAKK01000017.1 GCF_000614145.1 Bacteroides faecichinchillae JCM 17102
ATTTAATACTATTCATATCCATATTTATACCAAATGAAAGTTAGATAAAAACTAATAGATATTAGACATGATTTTAATAAAAAGATAAATCAAAAAGTCATATCTTTGCATTAAAATAAAACAAAAAAGAAAGAACAACAAGCTATTAAAAAGCGAAATGATAAACAAAATAAAGTTTACTAAGATGCATGGAGCTGGTAATGATTATATATATGTAGATGTTACTAAGTATCCGATAGTAGCTCCCGAAAGGAAAGCAATTGAATGGAGTAAATATCATACGGGAATCGGCAGTGACGGACTTATATTGATTGGAACTTCAGAAATAGCTGATTTCAGTATGCGCATATTCAATGCAGACGGTTCTGAAGCGATGATGTGTGGTAATGGAAGTCGTTGTGTAGGCAAATATGTATATGAATATGGTCTTACCCATCAGACTGAGATCACTCTTGAAACGCTGGCTGGCATTAAAGTTCTGAAACTAAATATCGAAAACAGTAAAGTAACATCAGTTACTGTAGATATGGGCACTCCGCTAGAGATAGAAAGAATCCGGTTAGAAGGAAAATATCCTCTGCAATCCACCCGGATATCAATGGGAAATCCTCATTTGGTAACATTTGTAGAAGATATTACTTCAATTAATCTATCGGAAACAGGGCCCGAATTAGAGCGCTATCCTCTTTTTCCGGACAGGACTAATGTAGAGTTTGCACAAATTATCGACAAAGATAAAATCCGGATGAGAGTGTGGGAAAGAGGATCAGGCATTACCCAAGCTTGCGGAACCGGTGCTTGCGCCACAGCAGTAGCAGCTTTTGAGAACGGGCTAACCGGAAGAAAATGTGATATCATAATGGACGGGGGAACCGTCACTATCGAATGGGAACAAGCTTCGGGACATATATTAATGACCGGACCTGCCACCAAGGTTTTCGATGGAGAAATAGAGAATTGATATTGAAGGCATAACAACAATAAATTGAAGAAACTTAAAACAATAACAATATGGCACTAGTAAACGAACATTTTTTAAAACTACCCGGAAGTTATTTATTTTCGGATATAGCCAAAAAAGTTAATACATTCAGGATAACGCACCCCAAACAGGACATCATCCGCTTAGGTATCGGTGATGTTACCCAACCGCTTCCAAAAGCTTGTATTGAAGCCATGCACAAAGCAGTTGATGAGCTGGCTAATAAAGATACCTTTCGCGGATATGGTCCTGAGCAGGGTTATGAGTTCCTAATTGAAGCAATTATAAAAAATGATTTCACCTCACGAGGTATCCATTTCTCAACATCAGAAATATTCATTAATGACGGGGCGAAAAGCGATACCGGCAATATTGGTGATATTCTTCGGCATGACAACAGCGTGGGAGTAACAGATCCTATTTATCCGGTATACATTGATAGTAACGTGATGTGTGGACGTGCCGGAATATTGGAAGAAAAGACAGGCAAATGGAGTAATGTTACATATATGCCTTGTACGAGCGAAAACAATTTTATTCCGGAAATCCCAGATAAAAGGATAGACATCATTTATCTCTGTTATCCGAATAATCCGACCGGGACTACATTAACCAAACCAGAGTTAAAGAAATGGGTGGATTATGCTTTGGCAAACGATACGCTGATTTTATTTGACGCTGCTTATGAAGCTTATATTCAAGATGCAGATGTCCCCCATTCTATTTATGAAATCAAAGGAGCTAGGAAATGTGCCATTGAGTTCCGCAGTTTCTCAAAAACTGCTGGTTTTACGGGAGTACGTTGCGGATATACAGTTGTACCCAAAGAACTGACTGCAGCGACTTTAGAAGGTAACCGTATTCCACTCAACAGATTATGGAATCGACGCCAATGTACAAAATTCAACGGAACTTCTTATATCACCCAGCGTGCTGCGGAAGCAGTCTACAGTATAGAAGGGAAAGAACAAGTGAAAGAAACCATACATTACTACATGACTAATGCTAAAATCATGAAAGAAGGACTGGAAGCAACAGGTTTGAAAGTGTATGGAGGAGTAAACGCTCCTTACTTATGGCTAAAAACACCCAACGGAATTTCTTCTTGGCGATTCTTCGAACAAATGTTGTATGAAGCCAATGTAGTCGGCACTCCCGGTGTAGGGTTCGGTCCTAGTGGAGAAGGCTACATTCGCTTAACAGCATTTGGGGAACGTAATGATTGCATAGAAGCAATGAGAAGAATCAAGAACTGGCTTTAAATAGTATTTTGCGCGCTACTATATAACACATGGACCGTACATCCACATTTTTTAAACTATTAAAGGTAAAAAGACAATGAAAACGACGATGAACAAAAAATTGAAAGTGATAGCATTGGCTATACTTGCAACTCTTGTCCCGTCATCCGGAATGATGGCACAAGACAAACTGGAGGCTTTCGTAGGAGCGGATTTGGTTAGTGGTTATATCTGGCGTGGTCAGCATTTAGGAGACGTTAGCATACAACCTTCTTTAGCAGTTAGCTACAAAGGTTTCTCACTAGGAGCTTGGGGATCGGTCGGTATTGAGTCATCCGATACAAAAGAACTGGATTTAACTCTTGGATATTCGACCGGAGGTTTTAGTTTCTCAGTAACCGACTATTGGTTTAATAAAGGTGACAACTTTAAGACAGGAATGCCTACCTCCGAGGAATATTTTCATTACGGAACTTATTCTACAGCACATGTATTCGAAGCACAGATTGGCTATGATTTCGGTCCTCTGGTTGTAAATTGGTATACCAATTTTGCAGGAAATGATGGTATCAAAAAAAATGGGAAAAGAGCATATTCTTCCTATCTGGCAGTCAGTGTCCCATTAACTTTCGGAGGACTTGAATGGAATGTGGATTTAGGTATGATACCTTGGGAAACGACTTTCTATAACGGTTACACCAGTGGATTCTGTGTTTCCGATGTCAGCCTCAGTGCTACAAAAGATATCAAGGTAACTAGCTCGTTCACCCTTCCTGCCTTTGCCAAAGTAACAGTAAATCCCCGTACCGAGGAGCTTACTTCACATTCGGGCTAAGTTTTTAAGAGAGTAAAAAAAGAATAAGTCACACTAACAAGTAAGGTGTATGAAAAAGATTGAAGCAATTATCCGCAAAACAAAATTTGAAGACGTGAAAGAAGCTCTTCTTAAAGCGGATATCGAATGGTTCTCATACTATGATGTGAGAGGTATTGGAAAAGCGAGGCAAGGACGTATCTACCGCGGCGTAGTGTATGATACCAGTAGCATCGAACGTATTTTGATTTCTATTGTAGTACGTGATAAGAATGTAGAAAAGGCCGTACAGGCGATCATCAAGGCTGCACAAACCGGAGAAATTGGTGACGGACGTATCTTCGTTATCCCCATAGAAGATGCCATTCGTATCCGGACTGCAGAAAGAGGTGATATCGCTCTTTATAATGCCGAACAGGAACGTTAATTTCAAGATAAACAATAAGTTTCGGAGTACCTCTGATTACAATAAATAGATATTACAAATCTAAAGATATTACATAATGGATACATATAAAAAACGCAGCTTTATAAAGCTGTGTATAGTCAGTACTATGCTTTTTGCACTGAACCTCACAACAGAAACTTTCGCACAAGACAGTAGCGCCTCCTCCACAAGTACAAAAGTAATAGAAACGGTTACAGAGACTATAGTAGCCTCCCCTGTTATAGAAGCAGCAACCGATAATATCACAGAATTAGCAACAGGACTGAATACTGTATGGATGTTGTTAGCCGCAATGCTGGTATTTTTCATGCAACCGGGATTCGCTCTTGTGGAAGCGGGATTCACCCGTACAAAAAACACCGCTAACATTTTAATGAAAAACTTTGTAGACTTTATGTTCGGTTCCCTTTTGTATTGGTTTATCGGATTTGGACTAATGTTTGGAGTAGGCGGATTCGTTGGAATGCCTCACTTCTTCAATCTTTCCTTTTTAGATTCCGAATTACCTAGAGAAGGTTTCCTGATATTCCAAACTGTATTTTGTGCAACTGCTGCTACCATTGTATCAGGAGCAATGGCAGAACGTACAAAGTTTTCTATGTATTTAGTCTACACCATTTTTATCAGTGTATTAGTTTATCCGGTTTCAGGTCACTGGACATGGGGAGGAGGTTGGCTGATGAACGGTGAAGAAGGATCTTTCATGATGGATCTTTTCGGAACTACCTTTCATGATTTCGCGGGTTCCACCATTGTCCACTCTGTCGGAGGTTGGATTTCATTAGTAGGAGCCGCCATTCTTGGGCCTCGTATCGGTAAATATGGAAAAGACGGTAAGTCAAAAGCATTACCCGGACACAATTTGACCATTGCTGCCCTCGGAGTATTCATTCTATGGTTCGGATGGTTCGGGTTTAATCCCGGTTCACAACTGGCTGCTGCTACGACAGCCGATCAGGAAGCTATCTCACACGTATTTCTGACTACTAACCTCGCAGCTTGTGCCGGTGGCTTCTTCGCTCTGCTAGTTAGCTGGATAAAATACAGCAAACCCTCACTCTCTTTAACGTTGAACGGTATTTTAGCAGGTTTGGTAGGTATCACTGCAGGATGTGATGCAGTTTCCGCAGCAGGGGCAGTTATCATCGGTGCAATCTGTGGCGTGATAATGATCTTCTCTGTCGAATTTATTGACCGCATTCTGAAAGTAGATGATCCTGTAGGTGCCTCATCTGTACATGGAGTATGTGGATGCCTCGGAACAATCCTGACGGGGCTCTTCTCCGTCAGTGAAGGAGTATTCTACGGACACGGTTTCGTTTTCTTGGGGGCACAGATATTCGGTGCTTTGGTTGTCGGAGCATGGGCAGCAAGTATGGGATTCATCATATTCAAAGCACTTGATAAAATTCATGGACTTCGCGTTCCGGCACGTGTGGAAGAGGAAGGGCTTGACATTTATGAGCATGGAGAGTCTGCTTATAACTAAAATAAACTGTTTATTGCTTATAAAGCAGATTTTGTACAACGAAACAAATATCATTCCAGGCAGGTTTGACCGCCTACCCGGAAGTTTAAAAAGAAAGTGATTATAGACTCTAATATATTAAACAACAAATTAATTAGGTAATTATGTCAAAACTAAGATTCAGAGTAGTAGAAACGGCCTTCAAAAAGAAAGCAGTGGAAGTAGCAACGCCTGTCGAACGTCCTTCGGAATATTTCGGCAAGTATGTCTTCAACAAAGAAAAGATGTTTAAATACCTGCCCAGCAAGGTATACAACACACTGATTGACGCAATTGACAACGGTGCCCCACTCGACCGCAGTATTGCTGACGAAGTAGCTGCCGGTATGAAGAAATGGGCTATTGAGATGGGTGCTACCCATTATACACATTGGTTTGCACCACTGACCGAAGGTACAGCAGAAAAGCATGATGCTTTTGTTGAACACGACGGGAAAGGTGGTATGATGGAAGAGTTTACAGGCAAACTGTTAGTACAGCAGGAACCGGATGCTTCTTCTTTCCCCAATGGTGGTATTCGTAACACATTCGAAGCTCGCGGCTACAGTGCATGGGATCCTTCATCACCTGCATTTATTGTTGATGATACTCTTTGCATCCCAACTGTATTTATCGCATATACCGGTGAGGCACTTGACTATAAGGCTCCATTATTGAAAGCACTTCGTGCCGTAGATAAAGCAGCAACTTCCGTTTGTCATTATTTTAATCCGGAAGTAAAGAAAGTGGTTGCTTATCTAGGTTGGGAACAAGAATATTTTCTTGTAGACGAAGGACTCTATGCAGCCCGCCCGGATCTATTGATGACGGGACGCACTCTTATGGGACACGATAGCGCAAAGAATCAACAATTGGAAGACCATTATTTCGGTGCTATTCCAACCCGGGTAGCTGCTTTTATGAAGGATCTGGAAATTGAGGCTTTGAAACTAGGTATCCCGGTGAAAACCCGTCATAACGAGGTTGCTCCAAACCAATTCGAATTGGCACCTATCTTTGAAGAATGCAACTTAGCAAATGATCACAACTTGCTTATCATGTCATTAATGCGGAAAGTAAGCCGTCGCCACGGTTTTCGTGTACTACTGCACGAAAAACCGTTTAAAGGTGTCAATGGTTCCGGTAAACACAACAACTGGTCGCTAGGTACCGATACAGGTATCTTATTAATGGGACCGGGCAAAACTCCTGAAGACAACCTGCGTTTTGTTACATTCGTAGTGAATACTTTAATGGCAGTTTATCACCACAACGGATTATTGAAGGCTTCTATTTCCAGCGCTACGAATGCTCACCGCCTGGGAGCTAACGAAGCACCTCCTGCAATCATCTCTTCTTTCCTTGGCAAGCAGTTGTCCCAAGTATTAGAGCACATTGAAAACAGTACCAAAGACGATCTGATCAACCTTAGCGGTAAACAGGGTATGAAGCTGGATATTCCGCAAATCCCCGAACTGTTAATTGATAACACTGATCGTAACCGTACTTCTCCTTTCGCCTTCACCGGGAATCGGTTCGAATTTCGTGCCGTAGGTTCCGAAGCAAACTGTGCTTCTGCTATGATAGCTTTGAACACAGCAGTTGCCGACCAACTGAATAAGTTCAAAAAAGATGTGGATGCTCTGATAGAAAAAGGAGAACCGAAAATCTCCGCCATTCTGGAAATTATCCGCGGTTATATCAAAGAATGTAAACCTATTCATTTTGACGGTAACGGTTACAGTGAGGAATGGAAAGAGGAAGCAGTCCGTCGTGAGTTGGATTGCGAAACCAGTGTTCCCGTTATCTTCGATAATTATCTGAAACCGGAAAGCATTGCAATGTTCGAAGCTACCGGAGTTATGACAAAGAAAGAACTGGAGGCACGTAACGAGGTGAAATGGGAAATGTACACCAAAAAAATTCAAATCGAAGCACGTGTTTTAGGAGACTTGGCTATGAATCATATTATACCGGTCGCTACTCAATATCAGACCGACTTAATTAATAACGTATATAAGATGCAGTCTCTATTCCCGGCTGAAAAAGCTGCCAAACTTTCCTCCAAAAATCTGGAACTGATCGAAGAGATTGCAGACCGTACAGCATTCATCAAAGAGCACGTGGATGCGATGATCGAGGCCCGCAAGGTAGCAAACAAGATTGAGAGTGAACGTGAGAAAGCAATTGCTTATCATGACACGATTGTCCCGGCACTGGAAGAAATCCGTTATCACATCGACAAGCTCGAACTTATCGTGGATAACCAGATGTGGACGCTTCCGAAATATAGAGAACTGTTATTTATCAGATAAAAAAGAAATGAGGTTATATCACTTTGGATATAGCCTCATTCAGATTGAAATTATCTATTTCTTTTGTTGGTTGTTTTAAGTTTGTGGGGAGGAGTACTGTGAAGTAGTCCTCTTCTTTTTATACTCATTATACTCACTCTATTATTTTGGCATCTTCAATATCGTCATCCGAATGTGAAACCGGATTTATAGGACGACGACGTACAAACTTAAACCAATTTATCAATTCTGAAACTGAGTATACCAAGCTAGTGATTCCGATAATAATAAATGCAGTATTACGTGCCCCAGTCGGATTGAATAAAGCAACAATTCCTGCAATAAGAATCAGCGAAGGCACCAGATAATAGCTCCCGGAACCGGCATCCAACGTCGCGCCATTGATAAAGAAGCGATCTGTTGAACTCCACCCATCACCAGAATGAAACCCAACAAAAACATCAATACATCAGCAAAAAAATCAGGCATCACGATCAGCCAAATACCAAATAACAAACTGCCTACCCCTTCAATCGGGAAACGCAAAGACATTCCATCCGCTGGCTTTTTCCGTCCGAAGTAGCTAATAAGACTAATCACACCTGGAAGTAAAAAAGCGATTCCTACTGTAATAACAATATAATTGGCAGCCGCATCAGGCCAAATTACCAATACCAAACCTATTACTAGTGCAAATAGTATGCGAATAAGAGAAAAATTCATTGTTTTCATATATTCTATATTTTTTAACGAAGTCTATTTCAATACTTTTGCGAATATAAGTGTTTCTATCCATATATAAAAATAACAAACTCAGATTGTAATAAGTTCGTATTAAAAATGTTATATCGATAACATCTGCATCCGATACTTTTGCAAAAATAATAATAAAGGTCTTTCTTTATGAAATCAAACGACGAGAAACAAAAACTTCCTTATGTGGAACGTGACATCAGCTGGATGTATTTCAATCAACGCATCTTACTCGAAGCTGCCAACCCGGAAGTCCCTTTATTGGAACGTCTGACTTTCCTTGGTATTTATTCGAACAATTTGGATGAGTTTTTTCGTGTACGTGTAGCAACTTTAAATCGTATTATCGAATATGACGACAAAAACATCCGAAAAGAACAGGAAATAGCTTCACAAACTCTAAAACAGATTGGAAAACTACATAATCGATACTATCAACAGTTTGAGGAAACGTTTGCCAAAATTATGGAGGAACTGAAGCAGGAAAACATTTTTGTCATCAAAGAAACAGAGATGACTCCGAAACAACAAGAATTTATCACTTCCTTTTATCGTAGCAAACTAAATGGTTCTACAAATCCGGTTTTACTAAATAATAGCCGTCCTTTAGACGATCAAAATGACGAAAATATCTATCTGGCAACCCGTCTCATCAGAAAAGATACGGAAGGAAAAATAAGGGAAAAAGACTATGCAGTAATTGAGCTTCCAACTGGCGATTTCGGACGCTTCATTCAACTCCCGGATGTAGATGGCAAAACCTACCTCATGTTTCTGGATGATGTCATTCGCTATTGTTTGCCTTTGATATTTGTCGGTATGAAATATACGGATTATGAAGCCTATACCTTTAAATTCACCAAAGATGCTGAGATGGAAATAGATAGTGATCTCCGTACAGGAGTACTTCAAAAGATTTCAAAAGGAGTGAAAAGTAGAAAAAAAGGAGAACCAATACGTTTTGTTTATGATCAACAGATGCCCAAAGATCTGCTAAAAAAACTGATTACACGTCTAAATATAGACAAAAATGATACTCGTGTAGCAGGTGGTCGTTATCATAATTTCAAAGACCTGATGAAATTCCCGGACTGTAATCGTAAAAATTTAAAATATCCGGTCTGGCCTCCAATCTTCAAACCGGAGTTGAATGGCGCTGAAAGTTTATTAACACTAATCCGACATAAAGATCGTTCGTTACATTATCCGTTCCATTCATTCGACTCTTTTATACGGATACTTCGTGAAGCAGCTATCAGTAAGGAAGTAAAAAGTATCAAAATAGCACTTTACCGCCTGGCTAAAGATTCGAAAGTGGTAAAAGCACTGATTTGTGCTGCAAAGAATGGAAAAAAGGTAACAGTAGTTATCGAATTATTAGCTCGTTTTGATGAAGCTTCCAATATCTATTGGAGCAAGAGAATGCAAGATGCAGGCATTCATGTCATTTTTGGTGTGGAAGGTTTAAAAATACACTCGAAACTCGTTCACATTGCATCTCGTCATGGAGATATAGCTTGTATAAGTACAGGCAATTTCCATGAAGGAAATGCACGTATGTATACAGATTACACAATTATGACAGCTCATCGGCAAATCGTAAAAGAGGTGAATGAGGTATTCAATTTTATTGAGAAGCCTTATACTCCAGTAAAATTTCGTGAGTTACTGGTTTCTCCGAATGATATGCGGAAACGAGTAATAGCTCTTATCAACAAAGAAATCAAAAATAAAAAGCAGGGTAAAGATGCCTATATACTGGCTAAGGTAAATCATATAACCGATCGCACGCTAATAGAAAAACTTTATGAGGCTTCAACTGCCGGTATTCAAATTGATCTGCTAGTACGAGGCAACTGTTCTTTAGTAACAGGTATTCCGGGCGTTAGTGAAAATATACATATCAATGGAATTATCGATCGTTATTTGGAGCATTCGCGTATCTTTATTTTCTCCAACGGCGGAGAAGAGAAGTATTACATCGGTTCTGCGGACTGGATGCCACGTAATTTGGATAACCGTATTGAAGTACTTGTACCTGTTTACAATAAAGAAATACAAGCAGATTTGAAACAAATTATTTATTATGATTTGCAAGATACTGTGAAAGGACATATCGTAGATGGCAGTGGAGAGAATCTACCCTGGAAAGATATCTACCCTACTCTTTCGGAAAAACAAGTTGATGAAACAAAGATATCTCTTTTCCGTTCTCAGGAAGAGCTTTATAAAGAATATAAAAAGAATACAGAATGAAGAAGGTTAATTATGCAGCTATTGACATAGGCTCCAACGCTGTACGATTGTTAGTGAAATGTGTAAATGAAGAGAACTCTGCGGAATTAATGAGTAAAGTACAGTTCATCCGTATTCCTTTGAGACTAGGTGAGGATGCTTTTACAATGGGAGTCATTTCAGAAGAAAAGGCAAAAAAATTAATCCGTTTGATGAAGGCTTATAAGCAATTGATGAAAATATATGATGTAGCCGATTACCGTGCTTGTGCCACATCTGCCATGCGTGATGCCAGCAACGGCAAAGAAATTACACAACGCATTGCTAAAAAGACCAATATCCGCGTTGAGATTATCGACGGTCAGGAAGAAGCACACATCGTATATAATAACCATATTGAACAATTGTTTATTTCTGGACAGAATTATTTGTATGTAGACGTAGGAGGTGGTAGTACGGAAATGAATCTCATCAGCAATGGTGAATTAAAAAGTTCACGGTCTTACAATATCGGCACAGTACGTATACTTAGTGGAATGGTAAAAAAAGAAGAAAAGAAAGCATTACTGAATGATCTCGCAGAACTTGTCCGGGAATATACGCCTATCAATATTATCGGTTCTGGAGGTAATATCAATAAGCTTTTCCGTATAGCGGATAAAAAAGATAAAAAGGTCTCATTTCTACCTATCAAATCACTACGTGATACCTATGAAGCACTGAAAACTCTCTCACCCGAAGAGCGTATCAGACAATTCAAATTAAAACCGGATCGTGCAGATGTTATTGTACCTGCTGCCGGAATATTTCTTGAAATTGCAAATTTAGTAAATGCTACAGGAATTACAGTACCGACTATTGGATTGTCCGATGGAATCATTGACAGTTTATATACCAAGAATAAAATATAATCGGATTTTGATTTTGACAAAAAGCTACTTTTGACATTTTGTATTTTATACAGTGTCAGGAATGGCTTCTTTCGGCGCTTATTCAAGTGCGAACAATTTTCTGCGCATACAGAGACATCAAGTAGAATCATAATTCTCATACTTTTATTTATTGCCTTCATTAAAGACAGTTCATTTACAATTTTCATATCTGATTGATACTTTCCACATCTATTTTACTCCACTTTATCTTTTGCAATTCGTTCATTTAAAAGAGTAAAATAGAAAATTAAAAGGTTATAAAGTATAAATTACAGACATATATTTTGTATGATGAGATTATAAAGACAGTTTGCTTATACCATCCGTATTTTTGGGTGACATTATCCGTTCCCTTTGGTGACTTCATCCGTATCTTTCCATTCAATCTTCCTATTGTTTTTATCAAACATTAAGGAGAAATCAATCAAACTATACGGACTTTTTGTAAGTTATGCACAAGTTTATTGAATAATATGCATTATTGTTGTGTAATAGAAGAAAAATCTCTAACAGACAAGTTAGTGTATCAGCGACTTTTATGGATAAATGATATTAATAAAAAAGAATTCGTGTCCTTTTAATATTCACGATTCATATATTAGTCATCAAACACAACTCTTTTATATACTCTCATTACAGACCTAAATAGTCTCCTTTGTAGACTTGAATAAATTAAAGGTATATCTTCCTTCTATCTTCCTTAACTAGAAAGGGAAAAACAGAGGTAGAACAAAAATCATCACAATTCCCATAATAATCTGTAATGGTAATCCTACTTTTACATAATCCATAAAGGTATATTGCCCGGCAGGCATTACCAGTGCATTGGGCGGTGTGGAAAATGGTGAAGCAAAACACATACTTGCTCCTACTGTCACGGCAAATAAGAAAGGAACAGGACTAACCCCTATCTGTATAGCACTATGCAAAGCAATAGGAGCTAATAATACAGCCGTTGCTGTATTGCTAATAAACATTGTCATCAAAGATGTTGTGAAATAGATACCTGCCATTAATGCCACAGGTCCATATGCACCTAAACCACTAACCAATGTGTTGGATATATACTCTGAAGCACCCGTCTTTTCTAATGCTAAAGACATAGGTAACATGGCAGCAATCAACACAATACTTTCCCAATTTATCGTTTTATAAGCAGCTTCAACATTACGAAAACAACCAGTAAGCACCATTAGTATTCCAGCAATCATAACAGCTGTAACCGGAGCAATAGGAATAAAATCGAAAACCATCATCACTACCATCAATATCATAATAGCTGCTGCAACAGGTGCCTTATAATCCAAAGTCACTTTAGCCGCTTCCGCTAAAGGCTGCCCCAACACTACCCAATCAGCATCCTCTTTGCCAAGACGGGCAATATTACTCCAAGTTCCTTGGACTAACAATACATCTCCACTATGAATCCGTTCACTGCCCAAATCCTGCAAAATGTACTCTGTTTTACGACGAATTCCTAATACATTTACATTAAATTTATCACGAAACCCGGCATCTTTAATTGTTTGATTTATCAAACCGGAAGCAGGCATCACCACAATTTCAGCAATACCTATATCGTAGAACTCTAACGATTTATTCTTTTGTAGCGTTTCCTCTGTTGCATGTCCATCCAACATCCCCAACAAATAATCTTCGGCAAACAGCTGCACCTTCTCAATATCTCCTGTTACATACAGAATATCTTCTGCCTGTAATATAGTATCAGGGGCGGCTAACTTCTGTGTAATCGTTTTCAGAAAGCGATGTTGTGAGACATCTCCTCGACGAACCTCCAAAATATTTAGTCCATATTTACGACGAATATCTAGTTCAATGATCGTTTTTCCCAACAGCCGGGAATCTTCGATGACCTGTAAACGAAAAAGATTACTGGACAATCCATACTCTTTGACTAATTGTTTTAACGATTTACCTGTAAGCGCATTACCTTCTTTTTGTCCTTTCTTGGACAGGAACCATTTACTAAGCGGCATCAAAACCAACGTTCCTACCGCTACGCAGACAAGTCCTACCGGAAAAAAAGAGAAAAACGAAAGTGGCTCCATTCCTGCAGAAGTCAATGTATTCTGAATAACAAGGTTAGGCGGAGTACCAATCAATGTCATCATACCTCCCATACTACTGGCAAAGGCTAAAGGCATCAGTAAACGACTTTGGTTCATACCGGCACTCACTGCCAAACTAACTACAATAGGAAGCATTAACGCCACTGTCCCCGTATTACTAACAAAAGCACCAATAGCAGAAGTTACCAACATGACCAACAAAAATAAACGTATCTCACTAGTTCCGGCAAGTTTAAGAATTCGTGAACTCATCATCTTAGCTAATCCTGTCTGAAAAATGGCTCCTCCTACTACAAAGAGTCCAATCATCATGATGACCACTGAATTGGAAAATCCAGACAAAGCCTCATCCGGCGTTAATATCTGAAATACAAGTAATGCAACCAATGCACAGAGTGCGACAAGGTCAGAACGTATCTTACCGTTTACAAAGAAAACAGCTGAAAGAACTAGAATAATAATGGTTACCAGCATAAGCAAAAATAAAATGAATGTTTTATTTTGATTAGATAAAAGTTTATTTGAGTGAATAAAAACAATTCTTTTCCACCTTAATTAAAACAAAATAAATATATTTTAAGTTCATTCAATTGTATGGAATTCCTGTGAATTAGGGTTTGAAAATTCTAAAATTTCCGGTTACATGTAACATGGAAAGCATATATACCATACCATTATAATAACGATAAGTGCCGGTAGGAATCGCTACATCCCAAAGATGTTGAAGATATTCACGTTTCAAATTATCATCTTTAAGAGCAAAAGCTCCAACAGCATTTGCCCCTGCCATACCTTCCGAATAATTACCACTTACACGACTTCCATCCCAGTTAAACTGTCCATGCAAGAAATTATCATATTTGAAGAATTTCAGTAAACGTGTCATCATAATCGTTTGTTTTTCAGCATCTTTCCCAAACCAATAGTAATCCATACCGACGTTCATCGCACACCTTATTGCATCAAACTGATAACGTCTTGCATCATAGTCTTTTTTCCACTCCGGTTGATAAGGTTTCCCTTCAAAAGTAGAATAATCAGGAAATAATCCTGTCTTTTGATGTGAAGCTCTAGCCAATAAACAGCGAGCCGCATCCGGAGTTTGTTGCCAAAAATCTTTATTTGTATCCGTCCAAGCAGCCCAAAGTTCAAAGAATGCCGGCAGATTATAGGAAGGGTCCGTAATTTTCCACATATCTCCTGAAGGAACAAAGGTTATTAATTTGGAATCCGGGTTGAACATATTAAAAACACCATTTGTCCCATCTTTTGACATAATATTCTTCAATATTTCCTGTGCTTCACGACCATAATTACTACTACCTTCATCTCCCATCGATGAGAAGCAAAAAACAGAGAGGTTATAAAATAGACCTCACCATCCGGAGCACAACTAGGCTCCCTTCCTATCTTCCGACCATCTATATCACATTGCCATGCAAAATATCCGGCCCACTTACCCGATGTATACAACATATTCTTCTTAGCCCATCTCCATAACTTATCAAATTCCACTCTCTTATCCAACTGTACACAAATCATCATACCATAGGACATTCCCTCTGTCCTTACATCCCGATTACCTGTATCGTAAATGTAAGCTGTATTGTCATCACTTTCAAAATAAACCTTCGTTGCATCCTTTACAAAGAAATGCTCCCATATTTGCTCTATTTTTTCATCTGTTTGTTGCTGGGAAATTCCCAAATACTCTTTAAACAAATTAGGATAAACACCGGTATAATAAGCTCCCAGACTATCTTTCCCAATAGTATTGTCCATCCCTTGCCTCTCATTTTTCAAATATGAATTAGAGATAGCCCAAACATTATTGATATCGCCTAACAACAAAGGTAGAAATAACAATAACACAATCCCTCTATAGTAATTGAGAAATAAATAATTCTTTTTCATAAGCTATCATATCTAGGTTTTTAAACAATAAAACTACACATAAGCATTTGCATACCGTCTTTAATAAAGATTATAGATGACTACCAATAGGTAAAAGATATCAAAAAGTTATTTCTATACTTAGTTTAAAGCACTCATATTACTCCGTATCACTTCCATTGCCCTTGTAAACACCCCAGGATTCTTTTCATCCAACAAACGATAATTCTCCAATGCCCTGGAATACAGTTCATACGCATGCAGTAAGTCATTATTACGTTTATATAGGATTGCCAAATTATTCTGAATAGAAGCTATATCCGGTAAATAAATATAATTGTTTTCAACAGATATTTTCTGGTAAATAGTCAAAGCCTCTTGATAAAGAGCTTCGTATTTTTCTTTATCTTTATGAGTATAATAATATAAACCTCCATAACAAGCCTTTGCCCAAGCCAATTGCGGTAAATAAGTAGCTTCGTCCCAGCATACATAACTATTATAAATATCTATCGCCTTCTCATAAAGACAAGCAGCTTCATCATATCTTTTCTCTTTTTTATATAAATACCCCATATTACATTGAGTCCAAGCAATATGAGTTTCATTAAAGATTTGTTCCTGTTCCTTCATCTTATTGTACAATCCCAATGCATCACTGTACAAAATTTCCGCCTCAGCATATCGTTTCATTTCAACATAAAGAGTCGCCAGGTTATTTTTTATTTTAGCCACTTCCTGAAGATAAAAAGAATCTCCATTAGACTTATCCAATAAAGATGTATAAATATCCAAAGAACTATTGTATAACATTTCCCCTTCTTTCTTCCGATTATGCGTATGCGCATATATCCCAGCCAGATTATTTTTAATTGAAGCAATCGTTAACCAATCTCGTTTATTCAATTTATGAGAAACATTTTCATACATCTCCAAAGCTTCCTTCCAAGTCAGCCTTGCATCTGCTATTCGATGTTCTTGCTGATAATAACCAGCCAGATTATTAAGTACTTGTGCCAAATCTAATCTATAGATTTCATCAAACTTTTCAGACAACATCGCATAGATCCCCAAAGAATCTTTATATAAATCTTCTACGCGAGAACTATTCCGATTTGTACATTTCAGAAGATATGCCCAATTATTTTTAATAGTAGCAATCATTATTTGAGTCTCAACTAGCTTTTCCTCACCCTCCAGAGATAAAACTATTTTCTGATAGCATTCCAACGCTTTGACATAATATTTAATAGCTTCAGCATTGTATTCCCATGATTGGTAAGATCGAGCAATTTCATAGATAGTCATAGCCCGGAAGTTCTCATCAGGTACTTCGGATATCAATTTAACCACTTGTCTATATATTGTATCAATCTGTTCGGTCTGACCATAAGAATGTCTGTTATTTCTCAAATTTTTTAGCTTTAAGCAACAACTGATAAATATTTACTTTTAAAGCATTAATAGATTCTTCCATTAATTTGGCTCCTAGATGAATATCTGAAATATGTTTATGAGCTTCATCAGCTATTTCATCAAAATCAAGAAGTGCATCTGCAGCCTCAGTCTCTCCTTTTTCAAACAAATCAATTGCAGTTCTTAGTCTTTGGCTCTGATTATCAATGGAAAATTGATTAATCTGTATTGCCGTATTCAATAAAGACTTACTTTGCATGTTAAGCTCATATTTCTGCTTTTTTAATCTCAACATAAGATCGGAAATTCTCTTTCGCACTTCATCTAACCGATGTTGTTTCCTCTGCAATTTTTCTGTTTGGATGCCACAACTTTTCAAATTTTGAACATCTTCTTCTAAATCTTTTTCATCATTTCTCAACATTATCAATTCATTCTGCAAATATTCTATGGCGTCACTTATCTGCCTGAACACCTTATTTCTGTTAGCAAAGGATATGTTATTTAAACTGCCAATACAAATGTTATCTACCATTATTTTATCTTCTTCGGCTTTGGCTTGAATAACATTTCCATTTTCTAAACGTTGTAATTGCAATACAATATTTAGTTTTAACGAATCTGGATGTGAATATGGTTTTTCAATAAAATGCTTCATTTCATTTAGGATCCGATCTTTCAATAACCTCATCTCCTCTTTTTCCTTTTCTCCAACCCGCAAAGATTTTATGTAAAAACAAATAGCAGGAGATCCTGTTTCTTTCAATGATTCCTGAGCTACCGATATCTCTTCCAATGTAAACATTCCGACTTTATGATAAAATAGTGCTATAAATAACTGACTGTTGCGCACTTTATCATTATATTCGCTTTGCTTCCTCAAACCTTTATAGGCCGGATTCAGATTTTCCCATCTGACCACTTTGAATTGTAGCCCTTTAGATTCATAGATTTCATTTAGTTGCTCAATGAAAAGGCTAATAACATTCCTATCGTCATATAATTCTTCCGAAGATGCAATGAATATTCGTATCGTTTTCATAGGTCATTATTATATTAACAATTCCGCTATAAAAGTACAGTTTTAACAGATCGAATACAATAAAACAATAGTTCTTTTTTACTTGAAGGAAAAGTTATCTAACAGAAAGCTACCCTGTGGATATTAATAACTGAACTGCATTCCTAAAATTTTGTGTATAATTTTTATCAACGTAAACGCCGAACACACGAGAGGAGGTATTGGAGTAGAATCAAAAGAAGGAGAAGGTTCCTGTTTCTGGTTCAAAATTCCAGTAATCACAGAGGTTTAAACTAGTCATAAAACATCTTCTCAACTTCAGACTCTCACATTTTTATTAAAAGGATTTCGAGTAATTAACTTTTTTCAAAGTTTTCGCTCAAATAGGTTGCATATGCTCCAATAGCATATATTAAAGAACCATAGCTGATAACCATGCATTCATGTCCTCTGCAACAAGCAACCAATAAAGTAAAAGTATAATAAAAATAGCTACGGCAATGCTACTAAAATCTTTCTCTGTTTCATAATTTGTTTCTGTTTTAATATTCAATATTTATTAGAACAGATAAGAAAGAGAATTGTTCTATTTTAGAAAAAATCAAAAGCAGGAAGAAAAAAAGTCATCAAAAGTTTGTTGTTTAAAACAAAATGTCTATATTTGCTGCGAATTAAAGAAAAAAGATATGAGAACAATGTTAGTAAATACATATTGGTGGTGGCGCCCGTTACAACTCCGACAGTCGTAAGGGAGCAGTGCTCGTATGTATATACTTCATTAAAGATATAAGATATTTGAAAGAGCCCTGTCGCAACTTGCGACAGGGCTCTTTTCGTATACTCAAATTTCAAATCTAGTTAGAGTTTTAACAAAATAAAAATAAGAATCATGAAAAGTTTTTTAGTTGATCAGGATGGTTATTACGGAGAGTTCGGTGGTGCATATGTACCGGAAATACTCCACAAATGTGTAGAGGAATTGAAGAATACGTATCTTGAAGTACTCGAAAGTGAAGAATTTAAAAAAGAGTTCGACCAATTATTACGTGACTACGTAGACGTCCTTCACCTCTCTATCTGGCACGACGACTTTCCGAGAAGTATGGTTGCAAATTGTATCTCAAACGAGAAGATTTAAATCATACGGGCGCCCATAAGATCAATAATACTATTGGACAAATCCTATTAGCACGTCGCATGGGTAAAAAAAGAATTATTGCTGAAACGGGTGCCGGACAACATGGAGTAGCAACAGCTACCGTATGTGCACTGATGAATATGGAATGCATTGTATATATGGGCAAAACAGATGTTGAGCGCCAACATATCAATGTAGAAAAAATGAAAATGTTAGGTGCAACAGTAATCCCCGTCACTTCCGGTAACATGACCTTGAAGGACGCAACAAATGAAGCAATCCGCGACTGGTGCTGTCATCCTTCGGATACTTATTATATTATCGGTTCCACCGTAGGGCCACACCCCTATCCCGACATGGTAGCACGTTTGCAATCTGTTATTAGTAAAGAGATCAAAAAACAACTTTTGGAGAAAGAGGGACGTGACCATCCTGATTATCTGATCGCCTGTGTAGGAGGAGGCAGTAATGCTGCCGGAACTATTTATCATTTTATCAATGACGAACGAATCAATATCGTTCTTGCAGAAGCCGGTGGGAAAGGAATAGAAACAGGAATGACTGCCGCAACCATCCAGTTAGGTAAAATGGGAATCATCCATGGAGCACGAACTTACGTTATCCAAGACGAAGACGGACAAATTGAAGAACCTTATTCTATCTCTGCTGGGCTTGATTATCCCGGTATCGGACCTATCCACGCCAATCTTGCAGCACAAAAGCGTGCTACTGTATTGGCTATAAATGATGATGAAGCGATAGAAGCGGCCTATGAACTAACCAAACTTGAAGGTATTATTCCTGCATTAGAATCGGCACATGCACTTGGTGCTTTGAAAAAGATGAAGTTTAAAACTAATGACATAGTCGTACTTACGGTGTCAGGACGTGGAGATAAAGATGTTGAAACGTATTTAGCGTTTAACGATTAATAAAAAATGATCGACCATTCAAAATTAACAAAGATGAAAACATTTAATTACACCACTCATAGTAAACAGGTACTTGGAGATATGCATACTCCTGTCAGTATCTATCTGAAAGTACGCGATATGTATCCACAATCCGCATTAATGGAAAGTTCCGACTATCATGCCGGAGAAAATTCGTTGTCATTCATCGCGCTTTGCCCATTGGCAACTATCGGAATAAATAGTAGTATCGTAACTACTACTTATCCGGATCAGTCCCAAACAGAAGAGCCATTAGGTAAAACTTTCACTGTAGAAAAAGCCATGAATCGTTTTATTAATCAGTTTCATGTCAGCGGAGAAAACAAAAATGTATGTGGACTCTATGGATACACTACTTTTAATGCGGTAAAATATTTCGAAAAGATTCCTGTAAAAGAAAGCCATGATGAACAAAATGACGCACCGGATCTACTATACATATTATATAAATATATAATTGTCTTCAATCATTTCAAAAATGAATTGACATTAGTAGAGATGCTTTCCGAAGGCGAAAAAAGCGGCTTGGCTGAACTAGAGGCAGCTATTGAAAACCGTAATTATGCTTCATACAATTTTGCAGTTACAGGCCCTGTTACCAGTCCCATTACCGACGAACAACACAAAGCCAACGTGCGAAAAGGAATTGCTCACTGTATGCGTGGAGATGTATTCCAAATCGTCCTTTCCCGCAGATTTATACAGCCGTATTCCGGAGATGATTTCAAAGTTTATCGCGCCTTACGTAGTATAAATCCTTCTCCCTATCTTTTCTACTTTGATTTCGGAGGATATCGCATATTTGGTTCTTCACCTGAAACACATTGTAAAATAGAAAATGGACACGCCTATATTGATCCGATTGCCGGAACAACACGTCGTACAGGAGATACAGTCAAAGACCGTGAATTAACAGAAGCATTGTTAGCCGATCCCAAGGAAAATGCAGAACATGTCATGTTGGTAGATCTGGCAAGAAATGATCTTTCACGAAATTGTTATGACGTACGAGTGCTATTCTATAAAGAACCCCAATATTACAGTCATGTCATCCATTTAGTTAGTCGTGTTTCCGGAGTATTGAATGAAGGAGCGGATAAAATAAAAACTTTTATCGACACTTTCCCGGCAGGGACTTTAAGCGGTGCTCCCAAAGTTCGTGCCATGCAACTGATCAGCGAAATAGAACCGCATAATCGTGGTGCTTACGGAGGCTGTATCGGATTCATCGGATTGAACGGAGAGTTAAATCAAGCTATCACTATACGTACCTTTGTCAGTCGTAACAACGAATTGTGGTTTCAAGCCGGAGGAGGTATAGTAGCACGTAGCCAGGAAGAATATGAGTTACAAGAAGTGAACAATAAACTAGGAGCTTTGAAAAAAGCGATTGATTTAGCCGTTACATTAAAGAATTGATCTTAGTAATTCTACTTAAAACTTCATTTTAAGATATCAACTTTAAAAATAAAATAGAAAAATGAAAATATTACTTTTAGACAACTATGATTCTTTCACCTACAACCTTTTACATGTTGTAAAAGAGCTTGGTGCTCTAGACATAGAAGTATTTCGTAATGACCAGATATCTCTTGACAAAGTTGAACAATTCGATAAAATAATCCTTTCTCCCGGACCGGGAATACCAGAGGAAGCCGGATTATTACTACCTATTATCAAAAGATATGCACCAACTAAAAGTATTTTGGGAGTTTGCTTGGGACATCAAGCCATTGGAGAATCTTTCGGTGCCCATTTGGAAAACCTGAAAGAAGTGTATCATGGAGTACAGACTCCGGTATCCATCCTTCGTGAAGATATTCTATTTCAACACTTAGGGAAAGAAATACCTGTGGGACGCTACCACTCGTGGGTAGTCAGTCGTGATAATTTCCCCGACTGTCTGGAAATCACAGCAGAAAGTAAAGAAGGGCAGATCATGCACTACGCCACAAAACTTATGATGTACATGGAATTCAATTTCATCCAGAATCCGTACTAACTCCACAAGGTAAAGAAATTATCAAGAACTTTTTAAATAGCCAAACTTATGAAACAGATTCTATATAAACTTTTTGAACATCAATATCTAGGACGCAACGAAGCTCGCACTATTTTACAAAATATTGCACAAGGAAAGTATAATGATGTACAAGTCGCTTCACTAATTACTGTCTTTTTGATGCGTAATATTTCTGTAGAAGAATTATGCGGATTCCGCGATGCTTTGTTAGAAATGCGTGTTCCTGTTGATTTAAGTGAGTTTTCACCAATAGACATTGTGGGTACAGGAGGTGATGGAAAAAACACTTTCAACATTTCTACAGCCGCTTCCTTTACTGTAGCCGGAGCAGGTTTTCCTGTTGTAAAACATGGTAATTATGGAGCAACTTCTGTCAGTGGAGCTAGTAATGTAATGGAGCAACATGGAGTCAAATTCACAAGCAATGTAGATCAATTACGTCGAAGCATTGAACAGTGTAACATCGCGTATCTACATGCACCGTTATTTAATCCGGCTCTGAAAGCTGTTGCACCTGTACGTAAAGGACTAGCCGTACGTACCTTCTTCAATATGCTCGGTCCATTAGTTAACCCTGTACTTCCTGCTTATCAACTATTGGGTGTCTATAATCTACCTTTGCTACGTCTTTACACTTACACTTATCAGGAAAGTAAAACAAAGTTCGCAGTAGTTCATAGTCTGGATGGATACGATGAAATCTCTCTGACTAACGAATTTAAAGTTGCCACCTGTAATCACGAGAAAATTTATACTCCGGAAAGTCTTGGCTTTTCCCGATGCACCGAAGCAGAACTGGATGGTGGACAAACTCCCGAAGATGCTGCAAATATTTTTGACAGTGTAATGAATAATACAGCTACAAATGCACAGAAAAATGCAGTAATGATCAATGCAGCTTTTGCTATTCATGTGATTTGCCCTGAAAATACAATTGAAGAATGCATTGCTCTTGCTAAAGAATCACTGGAAAGCGGAAGGGCACTAGCAACCCTCAAAAAATTTATCGAACTAAATAAATAAAACTCGTATGAAAGATATATTATCTGAAATCATAGCTAACAAACGATTCGAAGTTGATCTGCAAAAACAAACGATATCACTCGAACAATTGCAAGAAGGTATCGGGGATATTCCGATGGCACGTTCCATGAAGCAAGCTTTATCTTCCTCCAGTTCAGGCATTATTGCTGAATTCAAACGCCGCTCACCTTCAAAAGGATGGATCAAGCAGGAGGCCTGTCCGAAAGAGATTGTTCCTTCATATGTTGCAGCAGGTGCTTCCGCATTATCGATACTTACCGATGAAAAGTTTTTTGGTGGCTCTTTGAAAGACATTCGTACAGTACGTCCTTTAGTCGATATACCAATTCTCAGAAAAGATTTTATCATTGATGAATACCAATTATATCAGGCAAGGATTGTCGGTGCAGATGCAGTCCTTCTCATCGCTGCCGCACTAGAAAAAGACAAATGTCAGCAATTGACAGAACAGGCGCATGTATTGGGACTGGAAGTTTTGTTAGAAATTCATAGTATCGAAGAATTATCATATATAAATAATGAGGTTGATATGGTAGGTATCAATAACCGTAATTTGGGAACATTTATTACTGATATTGAGAATTCCTTCCGTCTGGCCAGACAACTTCCTCAAGATACAGTGTTGGTTTCGGAAAGCGGTATCTCTAAACCTGAAGTAGTAAAACGACTTCAAGCATATGGATTCCATGGTTTCTTGATCGGAGAAACATTTATGAAAACTCCACAACCTGGAGAAACTCTACAAAGTTTTATACAATCAATTCAATAATCCCTGATCTTCAAAACAAATAGTATCATGGTAAATAGAAAAATAATCAAAGTATGCGGTATGCGAGAAGCTGAGAATATACAAAGCTTGGAAGAATTTGGATGTATAGATATGATAGGTTTCATCTTCTATCCTCAATCTCCCCGGTTTGTATATGAGTTACCCTCCTATTTGCCAACTCACTCTCAACGTGTCGGAGTATTTGTAAACGAAGACAAACAAGTTATCGCTACTTATGCTGATCGTTTCGGACTGAACTATGTACAACTTCATGGCAACGAATCACCCGAATATTGCCGTTCCCTATCTACTCACGGAATAAAAATTATCAAAGCTTTCTCTATAGCCAATATCCAAGATTTGGAAAATGTATGCAAATACGAAGAAGTCTGTGATTATTTCCTATTCGACACTAAATGTAAACAGTACGGTGGTTCCGGTTCACAATTCGATTGGAATATTCTCCGTACCTATAATGGGAAGACTTCATTTCTTCTAAGCGGAGGTATCAATATGAATAGTATTCAGTTATTGAAAATATTCAAACATCCACGTTTAGCAGGTTACGATATCAACAGCCGTTTTGAATTGGAACCGGGGAAAAAAGATACGAAGCGCATTCAGGAATTTCTCCATAAATTAGAAACTATATAATCAATCAAAAATAATCAAAGTCATGAATAGAATAAACCAACTTTTCAGCAGTAACAAGAAGAATTTACTTTCCATTTATTTTTGTGCAGGCAACCCAACCTTAGAGAGTACTGCCAATGTAATCCGTACCCTCGAGAAACAAGGTGTCAATATGATTGAAATCGGGATTCCATTCAGTGATCCTATGGCTGACGGGATTGTCATTCAGAATGCTGCCACTCAGGCATTACGTAATGGCATGTCTCTGAGAATTCTTTTTGAGCAACTACGTGATATTCGTCAGGATGTAAAAATACCACTCATATTAATGGGATATTTAAATCCAATCATGCAATTTGGATTTGAGAACTTCTGCCAAAAGTGTGTAGAATGTGGCATCGACGGTGTTATTATTCCGGACCTACCTTTCAAAGACTATCAGGAACAGTATCGTATCATAACTGAACGTTATAACATCAAAGTGATTATGCTTATTACTCCTGAAACAAGTGAAGGGCGAGTAAAAGAAATCGACACACATACAGATGGATTCATTTATATGGTATCGTCGGCAGCTACGACTGGTGCCCAGCAAGATTTCGATGGACAAAAAAAGGCTTATTTTAAAAAGATAGAAGATATGCATTTGAATAATCCTTTGATGGTAGGTTTCGGAATCTCCAATAAAGCAACTTTCGAAGCAGCTTGTAAGCATGCTTCCGGAGCTATTATCGGTAGTCGTTTCGTAACTTTACTTGAAGAAGAAAAAGATCCTGAGAAAGCAATCATTCGCTTAAAAGAAGCACTCAAATAAAAATATACCCCTAATGACAAATAGTGAATGATTTATTTCTGTAGTTTTTTCTTTTAATTCGCAGTATATATACGAATAAATATTCATTTTTATAACATTATAATGTAAACTACCAACAAATACATCATTCACTATCTATTATTCATGATAAATCTATATCTTTGTTAGCCATTTAACAAAGATCCGTCAATTATGAGAGTAAATGCCCCATCCGTTTTGTTAATTTACACAGGTGGTACTATCGGAATGATAGAAAATCCCGAAACTGGTGCCTTGGAAAACTTTAATTTCGACCACTTGCTCAAGCATGTTCCCGAATTAAAAAGATTCAATTACCGTATTTCTTCTTATCAATTTAATCCTCCTCTTGATTCTTCGGATATGGAGCCTGTCTACTGGGCCAAGTTAGTCAAGATTATCAATTACAATTATGATGATTTTGATGGTTTTGTCATCCTTCATGGGACAGATACAATGGCCTACACTGCCTCTGCACTAAGTTTTATGCTCGAGAATCTGAGTAAACCGGTGATCTTAACAGGCTCTCAGCTCCCTATTGGAACATTACGTACAGATGGAAAAGAAAACCTAATTACATCAATTGAGATAGCAGCAGCAAAACATACTGACGGTACGGCTATTGTCCCTGAAGTCTGTATTTTCTTTGAGAATCACTTAATGCGTGGTAACCGTACAACCAAAATAAACGCTGAAAATTTCAATGCTTTTCGTTCTTTCAATTACCCCCCACTGGCACGAGTAGGTATTCATATTAAATATGAACCTAACCTTATTCGCAAACCAGATCCAAACAAACCACTCAAACCGCATTATTTATTTGACACCAACGTTGTTATACTTACTCTTTTCCCTGGTATTCAAGAAGAGATAGTCACTTCCCTACTCCATGTCCCTGGTCTGAAAGCTGTTGTTCTGAAAACATTTGGTTCAGGAAATGCACCACAAAAAGAGTGGTTTATCAGGCAATTAAAAGAGGCAACAGAACGAGGAATTATTATAGTAAATATTACACAATGCTCCTCCGGAGCTGTAGAAATGGAACGTTATGAAACTGGAATGCATTTATTAGAAGCAGGAGTTATCAGTGGTTATGATAGCACTCCGGAATGTGCAATTACTAAATTAATGTTTTTATTGGGACACGAATTACCCAACAAGGAGATTCGCAATAAAATGGATTCATGCCTAATTGGGGAAATTACTAAGTCATAAAAGTATATATCATATAGACAATTATCTTCTTTGATTTTTTCTATTTTATGCGCTATAATAAAGAAAAAATCAAAGGGCTTTCACTTTTTAAAGCTAAAATTGAAACTAAAAAAGTAATATATTGTTCTAACAAACAAAAAAATCAATAAATACATCTTTATTTAAAAATATACAAGTATCTTTGTACCAAACTAATTAACAAACAATCAAACATCTACAATAGTATGAGAAGAATTATCCTATTTGCATCCATTATTGCGATAGCAATTGTAAGCACTTTGTTTAGTTGCGTTGATTCCGATAAAAATTTCTATGATTCATCTTATCGAATGCCTAATCCAATGGGAGACGAATTTGTTGCTCCTGATGGTTTTGATTGGTCAATGACTGAAACTACTACTGTCAGTGTGGAAGCTGACAATGAAGATGCCCAATATTATTCTTTGGTCGAAGTATTAGATGCAAACCCATTTTCAAATTCTGACTACAATGTATTAGCCAAAGGGACCGTTAAACCTGGACAGACTTTTTCACAAGAAGTTATTTATCCACAAGGTATTACTTATCTATATATCCGTAAAACAGATCCCAAAGGTAGAGTATCCGTTAACACGCTGGCTATCGGAGATAGACAAGACTTGTCTGTAAAAACTGTAAGAGCTTTAAAAGCGAATACTCGTACTAATGAGCTCCCTGAAAAATATTCAGAAGAAACTTATGACACAACAGGAGCTATTGAACTGGTTGGTAATACCAACTGGAATCAAGATAATCATCACTTAGAAGGAGGAAAAAGTTATATAATAAAAAATTCTTTTACAGGAAACATAAATGACAATAGCCAATATAGCGGAATATTTACTATATTTGTAGAAAGTGAATGGACTCCTCCTCACAACATGGTCCAAAGTGCCAATATTATTGTATTAAAAGGAGGTAAACTCAATATCAGTAAATTTGATTCCTTTTTAATAGGTGATAATTCTACATTGACTATTCAATCCGGAGGAAGTTTAGTCGGAAATGACTTAAGACTAGCAACAAAAACCTTGATGAAAAATTTCGGAACAGTCAATGTAAATAGTATGAAGGATCTTAATTCAAATTGTACTTTGTACAATGCTCCTAAAGCTAGTGTTGTTATCACAGGCAAGTCCATAGGTTTACAAGAATTTACAGTATTCACAAAAGGGCTCATTTCCAATTTCGGTGGATTTACTATTCAAAATGGTACTTTAAAATTAAATTCAGAAGATAGCATGCAGTTGTTCTACAATGGAGATGGAGCTGTCGTTAATACCCCAACATTCATTATAGGAGGAATTGGAACTAATGATGGAACAATTAATGCCCTTAAAATAACTAATGCGGGAAATCCCACTTTTACAAATAACTGTAGCTTATATGCTAAAGAATCCTTTAATCTTTCAGGAACTAATGGAAAAATTATAATGAATAAAGGGATTCTTGCAGGAGGTATAGATGGAAACAATATTATAGCTATCCCTTCTTTCACTCTTGGTAGTGGACAAGCTACTGTTGAAATAAATAATGGTTCAATGATAAAAGCGGAAAAAATCACCATTACTGACTCTACCATCAAAACTGATTCAGAAGGGACTCGCTCATTATTAAAAGCAACCGAAAGCATTTCTACTGGATGGACTACCTATTTTAAAGGTAATTTAGATATTGAATGTCCAGAAGGAAAATTTTCAAAAGAGGCTTATATAATGGATAATTCAGTTAAATTATATATACCAAATGGTTCTAAAACAATCATCACTTCATGTAGTGAAATAACAGAAGTTCCAGATCCGGGAACAGCCCCCAAAGACCCGCAATTCCCTATAAAGCTAGAAGATAATCGTAACTATAGTTATCTGTTCGAAGATCAATGGCCTTTATATGGAGATTACGATATGAATGACATCGTTATGACTATCAAAAAAAGGAAATTAAAATTATCAAAACACGATAATAAAGTTGAAGAATTCGAACTCGAGATTGAATTGAGTGCCGTTGGGGCCACAAAGAAAATCGGTGCCGCTATTATGTTTGACGGAGTTCTTGCAAGTGATATTACAGAAGAGGTAGATTTTGCCGATGACGACGATGATGATGATAATACTCTTATTAAAAACTTCAATTTAAACAATTATAATATAGAAAAGGGACAAAAATATGCAGTAGTTCCATTGTTTGACGATGCCCATAAAGCATTGGGAAGAGATCGGTATATACAGATAAACACTATTTCCGGTCATTCAAACAATGTCAAAAAAACAAAGACTATAGCTTTTCTATAGAATTTGATAAACCAACTCTACCAGCTGATGCCTTTAATATTAACAAATTGAATATTTTTATCATTACCGATGGGAATGCTGCAAATCGTAGAGAAATCCATGTAGCAGGTTACCAACCTACCCAACTAGCAGATGTTAGTTCATTTGGAGGAAATGATGATGCCAGCTCTATTTCTGCTAAAAAATACTATTTGAGTAAAGAAAATCTTGCTTGGGGAATCATTGTTCCTACCAACTTTAAATGGCCATTGGAATATGTCAATATTAAAACAGCTTATAACCAATTTAATGATTGGGTAACCAGCGGTGGTGCAGGAAATAAAAACTGGTGGAATGACTGGAACGAAACAAAAGTTTTTCAAACTAATAAAAACTAACTTTAGTTCTTAATATAAGGATACGAATTTAACTGAATGAAAGGAATTCGTACCCTTAATATCAAATAAATAGCATTAATGATGCAATCTTCAGAATTTTATCTACACAGATTGAAAGAATATTCAAAATAATAGCTATATTTGCATAGATCATAGAAATATGACAAAAGTACTTAATCTATCCATTTAAAACCGAAGGACAAAACAAACATTAAAAAACGGTTCTAATTGTATTTATATGAAAAAGAAAATATTATTGGTTGATGATAAAGAAACCATTGGAAAAGTGGCTGGAATATATTTAGGCAAAGATTATGATTTTACCTACATAGAGAACCCATTAAAAGCAATACAATGGCTTAATGAAGGCAACCTACCGGATCTAATTATTTCAGATATTCGTATGCCTTTTATGATGGGAGATGAATTTTTACACTACATGAAAACCAACGAACTATTCAAATCAATACCCATCGTCATGTTATCCAGCGAAGAAAGTACTACAGAAAGAATCAGACTTCTGGAAGAAGGAGCTGAAGACTATATATTGAAGCCTTTTAATCCGCTAGAACTTAAAATCCGTATCAAAAAGATTATAGATTAATCCACGGTAATATCATGCAATATTTCGTTTACATAGGAAAAAATAATAAAACGATAGAATTGTTCTCAAAACTAAGTATAGGAGTATTTTGTGCTGTTCCTACCTGCCAAAAGGCATTTAGTATACTAGACAATATTCATGAGAAATATGATGCCGTATTATTTTTTGAGCAATCCACCACTTCCGAAGACATTAAAAACATCTCTTATATACGTAAGAAATATCCGGGGCTTTATATGGTACTAGTAATTAACGCCATCACTCAGGAAGAAGGAGCAAAATATCTAAAAGCTGGTGTAAATAACACTATCAAGCACGAAACAACTCGTGATACATTTATTACTCTATCTACTTTCCTTAATCGTAGAAAAGAACAAAAAATAAAGGATCTACAGCTTAAAACTCAGAATCAATATAGTTTCCATTTACCTTTATGGAAAAGAATTTTTGATATTATTTTCTCCAGCATGGCTTTATTATTTCTCTCTCCTCTTTTAATTGTAACAGTATTAGCTATCCGGTTGGAAAGTAAAGGGCAAATTATCTATAAATCTAAGCGCGTCGGAAGCAATTATCAAATATTCGACTTTCTAAAATTCCGTTCAATGTATACTGATGCGGACAAACACTTAAAGGAGTTTAATACTCTAAATCAATATCAGCAAGAGGAAGATGTAGTAACAAAAGAAAATAAGGAAAAAGAAATATCAGATATTAAAGAAGAAAATTTTGGAGAAATTCTTTTAGTGTCCGACGATTTTGTTATTTCCGAAGAAAATTATATCCACCAGAAATCCCAAGAGAAAAATAACGCTTTCGTAAAACTGGAAAATGACCCTAGAATAACTAAAGTAGGACGTTTCATTCGTAAATATAGCATTGACGAATTACCACAACTCATTAATATTTTGAAAGGTGATATGTCTATTGTTGGCAACCGTCCTCTCCCGCTTTACGAAGCTGAGCTACTGACCAGTGACGAACATATCGATCGTTTTATGGGACCAGCAGGACTTACCGGACTATGGCAAGTAGAAAAAAGAGGTGAATCTGGCAAACTATCTGCAGAAGAACGTAAGCAGTTGGATATCCAATATGCAAAAAGCTTTTCATTTGGATTGGATATGAAAATAATTCTGAAAACAGTCACTGCCTTTGTACAAAAAGAGAATGTATAATTCCCTCTACTTATGAATACCTTTGTTTATATGATAGACGACTTACTACTGCTTTGCACAGGAGTTATATTGATATATTGGTTTATTCTTGTTATTGCTTCCCATGGCAAACGCATACAATATTCTAAAACTAAATGTAAATATCGTTGCGTCATCCTTATCCCCGAAGAAAATCAATTCTTTAATGATATTGACAAGAAAGCATCATACAAATTAATCGCATATAAAAATTTACAGGAAACCGTTTATTCATTGGACAAAGAACAGTATGATATAGTAATCCTTCTCTCCAGCGTTGCTGACAATCTCTCTCCTCACCTTTTCGAAAATGTCTGTAATGTATATGATGCCGGAATAAAAGTTATTCAATTACATACCGTGATAAAAGATCGATAAAGGAATTCAAAAATATATACAAGCTTTATGCGAAGAAATAAATAATAGTTTATTTAGAACTGGAAATACTCAACTTGGTTTTTCATCTAATTTATATGGAACGAATATAGCTATTGATTTGACTTGGCTACAAAACAACTTAAAAACGTCTAAAACGAATCTAGAGCGAAAATTATTCCGACAGAATATATATATTGAATATTTACCCGACGCAATAGTATATTGCAATTCAACTCCTGCTCATCCCTATCGCAAAAGAACTAGAAAATTTCTTTCATATTTTTTATCTTCTCTTTTCGAAGGAAATTGGAATTTCTGTAACCGAATAATCCAACAGCTACTTCCATCTCCAACTAAATTATATATCTGTGTCAATATTTGGACTTTATTGATGACAGTCTATAGTTTTGGAGAATCATTCAAATGGTGGATAATATTATTCGGGCTTACAATTACATACAGTCTGGCAATACCTGATTATCTAGTTAAAGAGAAAAAAAGAAAAAAACTTTTAATATGAAAACGATAACTTTAAAACAACGAATCAAACAACATCCTGCTCTGAAACAGATAATCCATCGCTTTATTATGCACTCAGTCAAGACACGCCCTAATTGGTGGATTCGATTATTCTATTTCACCTATTTGAAATGTGGAAAAGGTTCAATTATATATCGTAGCGTCCGTAAAGATCTTCCTCCTTTCAAGCGTTTTTCTTTAGGACGTTATTCCGTAATAGAAGATTTCTGCTGTTTGAATAATGCAGTTGGTGATATTATCATCGGTGATTACTCTCGTATCGGATTAGGAAATACAATTATTGGGCCAGTCAGTATCGGAAATCATGTAAATCTGGCTCAGAATATAACAATCAGTGGTCTTAATCATAATTTTCAAAATGTAGAAAAGTTAATTGATGAACAGGGAGTCAGTACTCAGCCCATCATTATTGAAGATGATGTTTGGATAGGAGCCAATTCAGTTATATTGTCTGGAGTAACTTTAGGAAGACATTGTATAGTAGCAGCCGGAAGTGTTGTTACTCGTTCCATTCCCTCTTATTCTGTCTGTGCCGGAAGTCCGGCTAGAGTGATCAAATCCTACGATTTTGAAACAAAAAAATGGAAAAAAGGGTAATAATCAACCTATAGTAACTATAAATGATGAGAGTTACTTTACAGTATACCTTTAAAAGGGGATTGTGACACAAATTAAAACAATCTATCTTTGCAGTATCAAAATTGAATTAATTAGTCATAATTTTATTACGTAGCCACATTTAAGTAAAAATGAAATAAAGTCCTGTCGAAGTGATTTCGCCGGGATTTTGTTTTTATTCTAAAATCATAATGTGCTTCAGCAAATATTCATCTGCCAGCTGTCACCTCCCCAGTGAAACCATATATATGTACAAAGAGCAAGTTGTCTTCAAGAGCTATCATTTTTATAATTAATGCAAGCCCCGTCATATCTTCAAAGTTAACAACAAAAAAACGAGCCAATTCCCTAGATGGAATCACTCGCCCCGCATCAGAAAAGCCTTATGGCTTTTCTTTAATTTTCCTCTTTTTCCTAAAAACGTTCTTTCCCTTTACCTCAAAACTTCCTTACCTTATTACTACCTTTTACCTTCTATTAAAACTTATCCTATGAAAACTAAATCTATTACCATAATTAATATAAATACCTAAAAAATCTTTTCTTTACCTTATAAACTAATAACAGTTTCACAACTGCACTGCAAATATATGAAAGAATCTCTGTGCCCACAAACAAGTTTATATTTTATAACATTATTTTTGAGTTATAAATTCTTTACTTCACTCAATTCAACCAGCTTATTTACAATAGCATAAATAGTCAAACCAGCCGCACTATGTATCTGAAGTTTTTTACTGATATTTCTACGATGAGTAATGACAGTATGAATAGACAAAAATAGTTTTTCAGCGATTTCTTTATTCGTCATACCTTTTACTACACAATTCACAATTTCTTTCTCTCGTTGGCTCAATGTATCAGGACTATCCACTTCCTCTTGCTCTATACTCACATTCAATAACCCATGAACCTTTTGGGAAAGTACTGCTAGGTCGTCAAATATAGAAATAGATTCGTCATATTTACTTAATAAAGTCACATCCACGAACGAAGTAATCAAAGCTATCAAACGCATTTTCTTCCCAAAAGTTTCTTGCCTGAATTTATTTACATCGAAATAATCGCCAAATGTAGGATTTACAATCAGCATTTCAGGATATTGCGTTCGTAAACAATCATGTAGAGCCTCAACAGATAATAATTCTATCGGCTGTATTTTCAGATTAGGAAGGCGTTTCAAAGCCGCTGTCAATCCACTACGAATAATCACAGAGCTTTCAGCAATTGCAATTCGGACGGTTTCGTTATTTTTCATTTTTTTTTATTCTCCTTTCCAAATTCAGAATAGCAGGAACAAAAATATAATCTTCAACCTTACAATGTGATTCTAATCCCTCTTCACAAGCATAGATATCAAAAAGTGTAGCATTGAGTTGATTTACATTCGTCTTAGCAGGACAATATTTAATTATAATATTTTTGAGCTCTGTCAACTTCTCACCTACCTGGTCATGATGCTTAGAGAATGTACTAATTTGATAATTTTTAGGAGCATTGCCCAGTAGTAGCGCATCTACATATTTAAATACAGTCTTTTCCTCATAATCCATGTGCTTACGTACTTCCCTCGTATATTCATCAAAAAACTTAAGAATCAAGAAAGCCACGTCATCTTGTGAACAGTCTATAGCTTCAATCAATTTACGACGAATTGCAGGAAAACAAAAGTCAAGAAAGTAGAGATGCGCCTGTCTCAAATAATCAATCAGTGCAGGAATGGAAATCTCATCATTACTTCCATCTAAACGAGAAAATCCTTCTGCCATGAAATTAACAACTATCAAAAAAGTGCGGCAATCTACCCTATTAAGTTCACATACTTCCTTGACCGTTTTGTCGCCAAAACCTAACGAAAGTCCAAAACGGCTCATCACTTGTAACAAGGAATAGTTATCACTGATGAGATCAATCATCTTATCTGTTGGCTTGTATTTCTGTAAGTTATCCATCTACACCTATTTAATATTAATGCCTACAAAGAAACACATTATTTAGCGGGTACACAATCACTATTTATAGGTATTTTGATTTATTACAAAATACTAATTACTAAATTATCTCTTACTAAATACACAAGGGGTTAGGAAGAATATGCTTTTTTTAGTAATTTTGTCGCTATCAATTTGTAATCAGTATTTCATAATTAATTCCATATTATGGCAAAAGAACTCGAATTAAAATACGGCTGTAACCCTAATCAAAAACCAGCACGTATCTTCATGAAAGAAGGCGAACTTCCTATCGAAGTATTGAATGGGCGACCTGGATATATCAACTTATTGGATGCTTTTAATAGTTGGCAGTTAGTAAAAGAACTCAAAGAAGCAACTGGACTACCAGCTGCTGCTTCATTCAAGCATGTCAGTCCGGCTGGTGCTGCCGTAGCTGTAGAAATGAACGAAACACTTAAGAAAATCTATTTTGTAGATGATGTCAAACTATCACCGCTAGCTACAGCATATGCACGTGCACGTGGTGCTGATCGTATGTCATCCTATGGAGACTTTATCGCATTGTCCGATACATGCGATGAAGAAACAGCTCGTATCATCAATCGTGAAGTATCTGATGGTGTAATTGCTCCGGATTATACTCCTGAAGCACTGGAAATCCTAAAAAATAAAAGAAAGGGAACTTATAATGTTATCAAGATAGATCCAGCTTACCGTCCTGCTCCTATCGAACATAAAGATGTATTTGGCATTACCTTTGAACAAGGTAGAAATGAATTGAAAATCGATGAAAGTCTATTGAAAGAAATGCCCACACAAAACAAAGAAATTCCGGCTGATGCAAAACGTGATCTAATTATTGCCTTAATTACACTGAAATATACTCAGTCTAACTCAGTATGTTATGCCAAAGACGGACAAGCAATCGGTATTGGTGCAGGTCAACAATCACGTATCCATTGTACCCGTCTAGCTGGGAATAAAGCGGATATCTGGTATTTGCGCCAACACCCCAAAGTAATGAATTTACCCTGGATTGATAAAATTCGCCGAGCTGATCGTGATAATACTATTGACGTATATATTTCTGAGGATCACGATGACGTATTAGCAGATGGAGTTTGGCAGCAATTCTTCACTGAAAAACCAGCAATACTGACTCGCGAAGAAAAACGTACTTGGCTGGATACTATGACTGGTGTAGCATTAGGGTCTGATGCTTTCTTCCCCTTCGGAGATAATATCGAACGTGCTCACAAAAGTGGAGTCAGCTACATTGCTCAACCGGGCGGTTCAGTACGTGACGACCATGTAATTGGAACTTGCGATAAATATAATATGGCAATGGCGTTTACAGGTATCCGCCTCTTCCATCATTAAGATACAAAGATTTACTTATAGATTCATACATCTAAATTTTAAAGTTAAACTATTGAATCTTAGGGGATATGTAAAAAGTTACATCATACCTATTTCTAGGCGTGGATTTCACAAATCTCATGAATAGCTCATCAATATTCATCAAGCTTGTGCAATCCATACCTAATTTATGCGATTATGTAAACATCGATATGCCAACAAGTTCATGTTCAATTTTCACGTTTATCACTCAAAAAAAAGATTACCTCGTGAAAGATAATCCTTTTACTTAAAAAATAATTATACCGTACTTAATACAATTCCTCCTCGTTCACGTTTCCAGAAATTGTAGAATCAAACCAAGATAAATCTGTCTTATTAGTCACCCACTCATTATATCTTTTATAGGCCTTTACCACAGATGATCTCTCTTTGGGATATCTCCAAGCGGGTTCATTCGCAGAAGCACGAGGAAAATCCAATGCCCAACAAAACATATCTTCCATTCGATAGAAAATTCCTTTTGATTCATCAGAACAGTCCTTCTTTGTTCCAAGTAATGTTCTATCCATTTTAGACGTTGGAGCAAAATCCGGTAAATGAATTTCCCTGGAACGCCCATTGACAAATATAAACGGATTGAATTTCATCAAAGAAAGATTATTGACCGAAACTTTCAAGGGGATGCTTACAACGACCTCTTCTGCTGAAACAAAATCAGATCCCTTCTCTGTATTTATAAAGCCATTCGCATCTGGAAAGAGTTCACTTACATCTTCCCATACAACGAAAGTAGCTTTTGCATTCCCACTTTCCAAGATAGCACCTTCCACCTTTGCAACCTCAATATCATTCTCTGCTAAAGGTAATTCCACTCCAAAACCTATTTTTGTATAAGCAACCGCTCCCTTAGCTATTGGCTTTAAACGTAGTTTGATATCCGTAATTTTATTATCAGTATTTTTAACTACACTATAAGTATAGTTCACTACAAAATCATTTAGATCATAATCACCGGGATTAGGCCATTGATCTTCAAAAGCTAATGTACCATGAATAGATTCATTAACAGTCACTTCCTCTTCAACCGGAATATCTTCACCAGGCTCAATGGCCTCCACAGGACTAGCTGTCACTTTCACCATCACATCATTGAAATCATAATCAGATTTACTATCACCAAAAGGACGAATATCAAAACCGGTCACACAACAGTTATAAGAACCCAATTGACGAGTTACAGCCTGAGTTTTGCCCCAAGCATTCAGCATCGGAGTAGAATAATACATTCCAGACACATCACCATTCACAATTGGGTATATCTTATTTTTAAAAGAATATGCATTCTTTTCCGTTATAAACGTGCCATCTTTCTTAAAACCAGCTCGTGCTACAGCAAATCCAATACGTGTTCCCTTTGGAAACACCGTACTATATTCAGTTCCATTCCAATAAAGCAACTGAACCTTCAACCCGGATGGACATTGGATCTGATTTGTATTAGGAAGTAACATAGTCATATGTAGCTTATCAATATCATCATGCCTATTTATTTCTCCTTCTTTATAATTATAATACAATAATGAATTATAAACTGCTTGATTGGAAACATAAAAACCTCCATCACCCACATAAGTCACCCAAACCTCAGCTCCATTTACATCAATAACCCTCAAATCAGAATTTTTAGAAAGGTCTGCTTGCTGAACATTTTCCTGTTCGGGATACCAGCTATCAATCTGATTAATCAAAGCAGTAGACAGTAATTCTTTAGATACCAAAGAGCAACCGTCTTGAACCGGAATACCATCTCTATCAACCTCCGCATTTTTATAAGGCACATATAATTCATACAATCCACTAACCTTAGTAAAAGTTTCAGGAATCTCAATAGAAGTAGTGGCACGAACATTAGTAGCTAATTGAGGAAAAGCAACACCTCGAAATTTTAATGAAATAAAATCTTGAACATTCACTTCCTGCACCTGACCGTAACCAGCTGTAAGAGGAGCTACATAAATTGTTGAAATATTATTTGCTATTACTACTTTCGCATCCAATTTTCCCGAAACATCCGTATATCCAACATATACCGGATCTATAGAAATGCCCCCTTCACCAGTGTAAGGCTGACTCATAAAAACTCCGAATTTTACATCCTTTTGTGGTTCTCCATCCCCATTGAGTGCAGTAATTGAAATGTTTTTTACTGTCTTTAGATTAAAATCCGAGGACAAACCAAGTTGTTCATCTTTTGATGTTTCCCCATCCTGCTTATACAAATTCTTCTCATCTACACATGAGGCTAGTATCAAGCCAATAATTCCCAAAGAAAGGTACCTTAAATTTTTCATATTTACTAAACTATGTTTGTTTTGATACCTACAAAAATAAGCTAAAATCTTAAAATATCAAAAAATATATCAGATAATAACCCATTAATAATGAGAAAGGCCTGTTATTCTATTATTAATAGGGATTTTCTATCTCACCCCCCTCTACCTTTGGCAACATCACATAAAAAAGAAATAAAGAAGAATTAAATACAGGAAGAGATATCTTCTTTTCCTACACAATCTGAACAAATTCCTTTCACCATATAATTAATACTCTCCATCATAAACCCTTCCGGTAAATCAATAACCGGAATTTGTATTCCCTTAAAACAAAATGTACGATGGCATTTTTCACAATAAAAATGTGTATGCATATCATCTACACTACATTCACACTCACTACTACAAACCTCATATTTCAAAGATCCGCTACCATCTTCAATACCATGTATCAGGTGACGGCTCAGAAACAAAGTCAAAGTACGAAAAATCGTTGATTTATCGACTGTATCTAATTTATCTTCCAAATCCGCTAATGAAACTGCATAAGGCACATCCATCATCGCACGCAAAATCAAAATACGCATCGAGGTTGGTTTTATATTTTTCTTCTCCAGTCGTTCTATATAAACTTGATTTGAATTCATTTCCTTCATCATTTATTTTAGTAATTTTCCGATACGCATTGCATTGCAAATGGCTAAAAGCGCCACTCCAGAATCTGCAAATACAGCTTCCCACAATGTAGCGAGTCCACCTGTACCCAGAATAAGAATAATAATCTTAACAACAAATGCAAAGGTAATATTTTGCCAGACAATACGGCGAGTATATTTTCCAATTTTTATTGCCGTTGCTAACTGAGAGGGATGATCATTTTGTATCACAACATCTGCTGTTTCAATAGCAACATCACTTCCTAGAGCTCCCATTGCCACTCCTACATCACTTAAAGCCAATACCGGAGCATCATTGATACCATCACCGACAAAAGCAACCTGACGCCCTTCCTGTTTCAATGCCTCCAAATGTTCCACTTTCCCACTAGGTAATAAATTACCATAAGCTTTATCAATTCCCAATTTTCGAGCAATACTCTGTACAAGAGCATCCTTATCTCCCGATAATATTTCGATTTGTCGGACTCCCAATTTCTTTAGATCCAGAATAGCTTGATGTGCATCTTCTTTCAGTTCATCTACTAATACAACATAACCTATATATTGTTGGTCACGGGCACACAAAATCAAACTTTCAGGTATAGAACGTAGCTCAATGGGGTACGTTATATGAAATTTATCCAGCAAGCGATAATTACCAACCATTATCTGCTGCCCGTTTATCTTTGTTTCCAAACCATAACCTGCCATTTCTCTTGAAAATTCGACTGGTAAAATCGGAATGTTTTCTTGTCTGGCATACTCTATCACTGCCTTTGCCATCGGATGATTACTTTGACTTTCTGCTGAAACTATATACTGCAAAACCTCCTCCTCAGCCACGATTCCAATCACTTTATCCAATTTAAACTTTCCGGTAGTCAATGTCCCAGTTTTATCAAATACTACCGTATCAATTTTTGTTATGGCATCCAAATAATTTCCTCCTTTAAACAGGATACCTCTGCGAGAAGCTGCTCCAATACCTCCGAAATATCCTAATGGAATACTAACCACCAACGCACAAGGACATGCTATTACCAAGAATACCAATGCTTTATATAGCCATTCGGCAAATACATAACTAAATGTAGGTTGTAATAAACTATAACAAAAAGGTAAAGCCATTATTAATAAAGCTATTCCCATAACTACAGGCGTATAAATACGGGCTATCTTCCTCATAAAAACTTCAGTCGGAGCTTTACGCTCTGCCGCTTCCTCCACCATCTTCAAAACACGTGATAAAACACTCTGATCTGCTGACCTGTTTACTATCAGATGAATTATACGATCCGAAGGGATCATACCTGCCAATACCTCCTCTGATTGTTTAAAAAATCGAGGAACACTCTCTCCCGTTAAAGCGGCTGTATTCATAAGAACCGACTCATTCTGCAATGTGCCATCCAAAGGTACTCGTTCGCCTACCTTTATCTCAATCGTTTCTCCAATCTGCACTTCAGCCGGAGTTACAATTTGTAACTCACCTTCCCTCAATACAGAAGCTGTTTGAGGACGCATATCCAATAAAGCACGAATATTATCACGTGCTTTATCAACTGCATTATCCTGCAATTTCTCACCAACAGCATAAAACAACATTATAGCAACTCCTTCCGGATATTGGCCTATGATAAAGGCTCCAATAGCAGCAAGACTCATTAACATAAACTCATTGGCAAAATCCTTCTCTTTCAATGACTCTAATGCTTCTTTAAGAACAGGTAACCCTACAGGTAATATTGCGATGAGATACCAGATTAATCTAACATGTTCTGCGGCAAACCAACTTTGTTCAAAATGAGAAGCTAAAATCCCGCCTATCAGCATCAAGAACGAGAAACATTCATAACGATATTCTTTCATATTCTTCTTTTTCTTTGCTCACAAAAGTAGGGAGAAATAAATGCAAACTGGTTGCAAAGGTACCATTCTCATTATTTATTGTGACTTCAACACAATATTATACCCATAATGAGGAATTGTAAAAATTAGTTAACGCCTTATACTTTTGCAATATTAAAATTAGAATTAATTAGTCACACGTATAATACGTAGCCACATTTGAAATATATGGAATGTCCGGCCTTCACAGGTCGGACATTCCATTTTAAGTTATTCAAGTAATTAGTCCCTCATTAGGAAAGATTAATTTTGTCTCATCTACATATTAATAATTTAAAGTACATCTGAGCTTTCGTTCCATTATAGTAGAACAAAAACTGTAGCGTAAATAAGATAAATAAACTCTGTATAATTGTTTATTAACCTAAGCAATCAAAAAGGTTAGATTAATACCTCAACTTTCAGCCCATCTTTTTAAAACTTATTCATTTCAATAACTGATTTTTACTCCTGCAAAGAAACTTCTGGGCAATGAAGGACCATAAATATAACCGGAATCCCGATCAGGTCCCTTATCGAAATCATTCTGATAAGAATTAAAGATATTCTGTATACCGACATTTACTTGTAAATCCATCGATTTATAAAGCTTGAAATCATAAGCAGCTTTCAAACTAATATCAAAGAAATCTTTGGTATCAACTGTTATCGGAGCATCCAGAAAACCCGGGACTGCCTCGTGAGGAATTAGCATAGAACCTGTATAAGTTCCTGAGAATGCAATAGACAAAGGTTTTATTGGAGTATAAGTAGCTGTGAAATAACCATAGGTATTTGGTGTACGCATCATTTTTCTTACTTTCGACGCTTCCTTATTCCACTCGTGCGGTTCATCATAGTGGCTCTGCTGCAAAGTTACTCCAGCCTGAATCTGAAATTTATTCAGATAAGCCATTTTCCCTTCCAAAGTCATTCCCTTTACTTGTGCACCGGGAGCATTGTAACGTGTACGTTTCAGGACTCCATCTATTACTTCTCCATCTGTCAAGGCAAAAACATCAGATAACTTTGTATAGAATCCTTCTATCAAAAAGTTCATTTGAAAAGCTCCGAAACGATGGTAAATATCAGTTGAAACACTCAAACTATTAGACCTTTCTTCTTTCAAGTTATCTGCCAGCTCAATCATCGCTACATTGCCACCTACATTCTCAATATGTAAATCCTCATCAAACGCCTGAGGTGCCCGGAAACCGGAAGAGTAACTTACACGAAAATTTATATCCTTCGTTAGATTGAAGCGCAAATTAGCACGAGGACTGAAAATTAGATGATCAATCAGATTATGTTTGTCGAAACGCCCGCCAATCAAGATTCCCCAATGATCATTTTTCCATTCATTCTGCAAGAAAGCACTATAGATATCAACGTTCTGTTTAGTATGCCTGTTGTATCCCCACATATGATCCTCTAAACGGTCCTGATTAAATTCAACTCCTGCCGTCAAGTCAGAAGGCATAAAAAGGCATTTATCAAACGTATAAATATATTGAGAACCTACTACCCAATTTAAGTCTGTAGTATTTCCATAAGCATCCAAATCTTGTTTACCTCCATAATAACTATCCCGATCGATATGCTGAGCCGAAGCGAAAACATTGAAACGATGTTTCTCATTCGGAGAGAAATAATCATACTTTAATCCACCACCGTTAATAGAATGTTCAGTCTGCTCTGCAACATTTGCTTCATGAGGAGGACGACTTAACAAATCTCCTCCTCTTCGGAATTCTTCCATATGATGATACTCAAATGTTAGTTTTGAGTAAATGCTCGTTTTCAAAAAAGAACGAAATCCAATAGTTTGTCCATGCAATTTAGGAATTTCCGAGTAGCTGTCACCATCATAATCATAAGCTGAACGATGACGATTCTGTCCAAAAATATATAATCCGGCACGTTGACCGTCCGTTACAAGTGAAGCATTCAGAGCAGTGTTATTGTCAAACGCATCGCCATCTCCGATACCGGTAATTGTATGTGACAGCATACCCGAGTTACGAATTGGCTCTTTAGTAATAATATTAATAGTACCTGCAATTGCTGATGAACCAAACAAAGCTGAACCTCCTCCACGCATTACTTCTACACGTTCTATCATACTAGTCGGAATCTGTTCAATACCATATACACCAGAGAGAGAGCTAAATATAGGACGAGAATCCAACAAAATTTGTGTATATGGACCATCCAAACCATTGATCCGTACTTGTTGAAATCCACAGTTCTGACAATTCGATTCAACACGTACACCCGGTTGGAAGCTTAATCCCTGTGCTAATGTAGTAGAATTTGTATTTTCAAAGATTTTCAAATCTATTACATTTACTAATGTCGGAGCCAAACGACGGGTAGTTTCATTACGATTAGCAGATACAACCACACCATCTAATGCTACCGCATCCTCTTCTATTTCAAAATCTTCTTCCAAAGTATGACCTTTCTTTAATATTACGTTCCTAGTGGCTGTTTTATAACCAACAGAACTTACTTCAAGTACAAAGTTTCCTTCAGGAAGATTTTTCAAAAAATAGTGCCCGGTTACATCAGTAACTGTTCCAATAGTCGTACCTTTTAAGGTAATCGTCATGTAGGGTAAATGTTCTTTTGTATTCTTATCAAGAATATGCCCGATAATATTAGCATCCGATTTACGTAATTCAGGATGTTCATCTTGAGCTGCTTGTCCTTCAGTAGCAGGCAATAATGCACAGCACAGACAGACAAGCGAAAATATGTATTTTTTCATTTTTCGTTCGTTGTTCGTTCTTACTTATAAATAATGAGATGAAAGCATAGATAATTAATAGCCTGTGCAAAGAATCAGACATTATCTTCTATTTTAAACTATATAGACACGAACAACTGGTGGTGCTCGAAGTGCTACCACGCCATAATAAGGTGCATGATAATGTGAAAGTTGCGGACGTTTCAGCAACAAACACAATATGCAAAGGCCAGTTAAAGAAACAAGAAAAAGAGTAGTGGCGCCATCAGTTATCAAATGAGATAACAATTGAATGGATAACAGCTCAACCGTAGTATGGCTATGCGCCGCCCCTTTCTTAAAAGGATGTGAATGGACAATTGTTGCTCCATTGACCACGTGTACGTGGGCAAAGAATGTAATGCCTGCCATGTACGAAATAAACAGTACTGGCAGAAAATAACGCATCATATGAAGCATCAATCGTTTCACCTCTTTTTTATTTAGAGGCGACAAAGATACAAACTATTCATTTAGGAATCAATCCCTATTAATAATGATTTTAATAGACAGCTGAAGCTATCACTTGGATAAATAAAATAAGAAATACCATAGCAATCGGATAAACGGTTGCATAAGCCACGCTAGGGATATTACTGTCCACCATCGAATCAGCAGCAGCTAATCCCGGTGTACTGGTCATGCCACCAGTAATCGTTCCTAATAAATCCAAAAGACTGATCTTAAACACCAAACGACCGACAACAACAGCTACTAACATAGGAACCAATGTGATAGCAGCGCCTACCCCAAACATCAATAATCCGCTCTCTTGGAAAGTAGCTACCAGATTCTTTCCGGCAGAAGTACCAACTTCTGCGAGAAAAAGTAACAAACCTAATTGGCGCAATAACTGATTAGCAGGGCCAGACATAGACCAAAGAATAGGACCTGTTTTACCAATAGCACTCAGAAATAATGCTACCATCAGTACTCCTCCAGTCAATCCGGGAGAAAAAGAAACGCTATCTGAGAAAGATATATTCAATTTGCCAAATAATACCCCCAGTACAATTCCCATCGCAATTGGGAAGAAATCCGTATCAGACAGTTTTTTCACATCGTTACCCAGCAAACGAGCTATTCCCTTGATTCCCTCTTTCTCACCAACGACCATCAGTTTATCGCCAAACTTTAATGCGAGATCCGGAGAAGGAGATAAGTCAATACCACTTCTACGGACACGAGTCACTGTACAGGCAAAGTTCTTTTGCAGATTTAAATCCCCTAGTTGCTTGTTAATCATATCTTTTTTAGTAAGCAACAAAGACTCTATCTCTTGAGTCTTATCTAATGGAAGTTCCCCTTCTTCACGTTCTCCAACCAGCAATGCCAATTGATTCAATGACTCCTCACTACCCACAGCCTGAATATAATCTCCTTCATGTAACACGGTGTATGCTGTAGGAATCGAGATTTCATCTTGATGTTTAAGACGTGAAATCACAGCCCCTGTCATAGCTCGAGCATTAATTTGCATCAAACTGCGATTAAATACATTTGAGTTAGTTATACGATAAATACAGGTTCTCAATTCGGGAAATTGTCCACGACGTTCTATTTCCAAACGACGTGCTTCTTTGTCCAAATCGACCTTCATTACTTTAGGGAGCAACTTCACAAACAAAATAACCCCAATAACCCCAAAGGATAGGCTATACCATAGGCAATAGATGCCAATGGCGAATTGGTACTATCAATAGCTACAGCTAATCCTGGCGTACTAGTAAGTGCTCCCGCAATTAGCCCTACAATACTCGGTGTGTCAATGTTGAATGCATACTTCAATCCAACCGCGGTCAGGCAGGCAGAACTTATAATAAGCATAGTAATGAGAATCAGCGTTTTTCCTTTACTACGAAAAGAATCAAAGAAACCGGGACCCGCCTGAATTCCAATGGTAAAAATAAAAAGTACCAAACCAAAATTTCCCAGCTCTTTGGGAATAATAACGCCAAAATGCCCGAAAAGAAGAGCAATAAAGATCACCGCTGACACGTCAAGCGATAGCCCCTTAAGCTTAATTCTTCCCAGCATAAAACCTAATGCGACAATCAGGAAGAGAGAAAAATAAGAGGACTGCAACAAGTCAATTAACATACTGTAAAAAGGTTAGTTAGTGTTAGGGAGGCAAAGGTACGGATTTATTTCAATCCTTACAACATTCCATATCACAAGTCGTTCCCTCATCTTCTATTTCCAAAGTAGCATGATGGATGCCTGCTTGATCCAAGACCGTTTTTACAGAACATTTTACTTGCTCCATTTTAGCAATATCATTAATAACCAGATGAGCTGTTAATGCAGTTTCGGTCGTACTTATAGCCCAGATATGAACGTGATGGCAACTTTTCACTCCTGGCTGTTCTAAAATAAGTTGCACTATCTTTTGAGAATCTATACCTACCGGAACGCCATCTAATGATAAACGGAGACTGTCATGAAGTAACCCCCATGTAGAAATAACAATAATAACTGCAATCATCAATCCGATGATGGGATCAACAATACTCCAACCCGTATAAGCTATAACAAGTCCCGAAACAACTACTCCAACAGACACTAATGCATCTGCTGTCATGTGCAAATAAGCACCTTTTACATTTAAATCTTTCTCCTTATCTTTAAGAAATAGCCATGCCGTAACAGCATTGATTATTACTCCTACTCCAGCAGTCCAAGCAATGGCAAAACCATCAACCGCTACTGGATGAAACAATTTATCAATACTTTCAGCAACAATCACTCCGACTGCCACCAGTAGAATAACTGCATTCAGCAAAGAAACAAGGATTGTACTCTTTTTGTATCCATAAGTATAACGGCTATTAGGCTTACTCCTTGCAGACGGAAAGCAAGCATAGCCAATACCAGACTAGCCACATCCCCTAAATTATGTCCGGCATCCGAAAGTAATCCAAGTGAATTGGAATAAAAACCAACACTAAATTCTACAACAACAAAAGCCACATTAAGAAATATTCCTATAAGAAAAGCTTTATTGAGCGATGTCAGCTGATGATTATGTTCGTGGTGATGAGTTTCCATATCATATCATTTTTATTTATGAAAAACATCTTATGCTTAAAATTAGTTCATGCCATTTATTAAAGTTATTACCGTTTTTAAAACTAAGAAATTGACTTAAAACAAATCCTTTAAAAAGAATTGGGTTCCCTCGTATTGCCAACTAGTTTTTTAGTTATCTCTGGCTCCGTTTTTTGATAAAAACCTTCTAAAATCAGTCTATATACTATGTTGTAACCAATAAATTAATATGTTCAACTAAAAAGATAAAGAAAATGTCTACAGAAATATCTCCCAATACAGCTGTAACTAATAGTAGTCTAATATCAACAACTGCAATTGTATCACAGACAACAAATTCTGTTCTAAAAACACAGAATACAATTATGCCAAAGCCTTTAAAGTAATACCTCCACGTCAGAACTTCGATGAACAACGTCCATTTGTTTTTTCCATAATAGGTTTTGCCATATTTTATATTTTAACTCTCTTAATCGGACGAATCATCAAAACCAAAATATTACATAACTTTTGATGTACTATAATACAGTTCATTCAAAAACATAGAAAAACCACCAAAATGATCACTCATTCCGATGGTTTATCCCTTTTTAAACACCTTTAAACAAAATGAAAATATGCCTCGTTACTAACAGAACTAACTAACCAATAGAGACATATTTCAAGGAGGCTGGTCACTACCAAGCTCCTGTTTCTATTTACTAAACCATATATTTAAAAAGTCTTATTAACGAGCCTCAGCAATATATCCAAGAGCTTCTTTACATTTTTCTGTTACATAAGCCCAATCTTTTGCTACCACCTTGTCTTTCGGAAACAGTTTAGAGCCCATGCCAACGCAAAATACACCTGCCTTAATCCATCCAGTCAGATTTTCTTGAGTGGGTTCTACTCCACCGGTAACCATTAGTTTAGACCATGGCATCGGAGCCATTAAGCCTTTCACAAAATTAGTTCCATATACATCACCCGGGAATACTTTGCAAAGATCGCAACCTACTTCCTGTGCGAACCCAACTTCTGACACTGAACCGCAACCCGGTGTATAAGCTACTAAACGGCGATTGCAGATTTTAGCTATTTCAGGATTGAACAAGGGACCTACAACAAAGTTTGCACCTAATTGTAAATACATAACAGCGGTAGCAGGATCAACGATGGATCCAATGCCAATTGCCATTTCAGGACACTCTTTTGCTGCAAACTTTACGATTTCAGCAAATACTTCTTGTGCAAAATCACCACGATTAGTGAATTCAAAAGCACGAACACCACCATCATAACAGGCTTTCACTACTTTCTTTGCAACTTCTGCATCTTTGTGATAAAATACAGGAACCATACCTGTAGAACCCATCTTATTCAATACGGCTATTTTATCAAATCTTGCCATCTCTAATAAATTATATATGAAGAATTAAAAATGAAGAATTAGCGTTGTACACGACCGCTTGCGTCACCGCCAGACAATGCCTCTACTTCCTCTATAGAAACCAAATTAAAATCGCCATTAATGGTATGCTTCAAAGCGGATGCAGCTACTGCAAATTCTAAAGCCTCACCTTGAGTAGCTTTTGTCAATAAACCATGAATAATACCGCCCGAAAATGAATCACCACCACCTACACGATCGATAATAGGATTAATATCATAACGTTTTGAAGTATAGAACTCTTTTCCATCATAAATCATTGCTTTCCAACCATTGTGGGTAGCAGAAAAAGATTCACGAAGAGTAGATATCACATATTTAAAACCAAATTCTTTCATCATCTGTAAGAAGATTCCTTTATAACCTTCAGCATCCGTATGCCCACCTTCAACGTCTGCATCCGGTTTGAAACCCAGACAAAGTTCTGCGTCTTCTTCATTGCCAATACACACATCGACATACTTCATCAAAGGTTTCATAATGGACTGTGCTTTTTCTTTAGTCCACAGTTTTTTTCGGAAATTTAAGTCTACAGAAACAGTTACGTCGTGACGTTTTGCAGCTTCACAAGCCAGACGAGTCAATTCAGCGGCTTTATCTGAGATAGCAGGAGTAATACCAGACCAGTGGAACCAATCAGCACCTTCCATTATAGTATCAAAATCGAAGTCAGCAGCCTCCGCTTCAGCAATAGCAGAGTGGGCACGATCATAGATTACTTTACTAGGACGCATAGAAGCACCAGTCTCCAAGTAATAGATACCTACACGATCACCACCACGAGCGATAAAGTCTGCTTTAACCCCATATTTGCGCAAAGCATTTACAGCAGCCTGTCCGATCTCATGTTTCGGCAATTTGGTTACAAAATAGGCATCATGTCCGTAGTTGGCACAGCTCACAGCAACATTTGCTTCTCCACCGCCATACACTACATCAAAAGAGTCAGACTGAACAAAACGAGCATTACCCGGAGTTGATAATCTAAGCATGATTTCACCTAATGTAACTACTTTCTTTCCCATAATTTTATGTTTTAAATTCTAATTTATTAGTATTATAAAGTTTCAAATTATCATTTTTCGCCTATAAAAAGACATAATACACTGATAACATGAATATTAATTTATCTATAAACAAAGGTCGTAGACTTTCGTGTGCGGGCACAAAGATACAATAATTTTCGTAATTACAAAAATTGTTATATATTTGTATCGATAATATTTAGATTATTATTGTGTACGAGCACATAAATTTATATAAATAAGGGATCATATGAATAAATTGCCCGAGAGAATTAGAATAAAAGATATAGCACATTTAGCCAATGTGTCAGTAGGAACTGTAGACCGCGTAATTCATGGTCGTAGCGGAGTTTCAGAAGCCAGTAAAAAACGAGTAGAAGAAATACTAAAACAGTTGGATTACCAACCCAATATGTATGCTAGTGCACTTGCTTCTAACAAAAAATACTTTTTCATCTGCCTTCTACCCCAACATCTGAAAGGAGAATATTGGACTGCCATCGAAGCAGGAATCTACGAAGCAGTTACTACGTATTCGGATTTCAACACTTCGGTTAAAATCAACTATTATGATCCTTATGATTATCATTCGTTTGTTAATGCCAGCAAAACCATTCTGGCAGAAGAGCCAGACGGAGTTATGGTAGCGCCAACTGCTCCTCAATATACGAAAGGTTTCACTGCCCAACTTAAAATGTTAGATATACCTTATATATTTATAGATTCAAAAATAGAAGATACACCTCCCCTCGCCTTTTTTGGACAGAATTCACGCCAAAGCGGATATTTTGCAGCCAGAATGCTGATGTTACTTGCCAGAGAGGAAAAAGAAATTGTTATTTTCAAAAAAATACATGAAGGAATTGTTGGTTCTAACCAACAAGAAAGTCGTGAAATCGGATTCAAACAATATATGAAAGAATATCATCCGTTATGTAAGATATTGGAACTAGACTTACATGCAGAACGTAATGATGAAGACAACGAAATGTTGGATGATTTCTTTCGCTCCCATCCTAATGTAAATACAGGAATAACCTTTAATTCCAAAGTTTATATCATAGGAGAATATATGCAAACGCGTAAGAAAAGAAAATTCAACTTGATAGGCTATGACCTGCTGGAACGAAATGTCTCTTGTCTGAAAGAAGGTAGCATTTCTTTCCTTATCGCCCAACAACCAGAGTTGCAGGGTTTCAATGGTATTAAAGCTCTTTGTGACCATCTCATTTTTAAAAAAGACGTTACTCGTATCAATTATATGCCTATTGATTTACTAACTGCAGAAACGATTGAATATTACCATAGTAAATAAAAGTTAAACACAACAAATAAAGTATATAGAAACAGAATTCTTAAAAGTCAATCCTGCCGATTATATTGCAATTGCCAATCTCTCGGTAGGATTCTTTATTGATGAAATTGAAGCCCTTTTGAAAAAACCGAATAAATTCATATACTGATTTAATAATCCCAATTTAATCTTTACTCTATTCGCCAAAGTCTGTAATTCTGTAAATTGTTTTTCAAATCCGCCTTACGAATTCAAAACAGAACGGATCTGTTCTTTAAAATCTTCTTCTTTCGGAGTAACAATGATATACCTCCCTTATCAACTTAGCGACATAATCCTATCATCATCAATTTTTCAAAATTATTCTGCTTAATCTTTGGCTATCTGAAATCTTTTATTTTACTTTGCGGTACAAAGTACTTTTTTAAATGAATAAAGATAAAGCATTAGAATCGGTAAATGAGATAAAAGAGTTGATGGAAAAATCTTCCAAGTTTATCTCGATCAGTGGTTTCGCAGCTATTATGGCTGGGATTTACGCATTAACAGGTGCAAGTATTATAGTATTAATTCCTAGTCTGACAGATACGCTAGAGTCTATAATTATGGTTGCTATGGCTGTATTAACAGCTTCGGCGATTACAGCATGCATTCTCTCATACAATAAATCCAAGAGAATGCGACAAAAGTTTTTTAGTAGACTAGCTTACCGGACATTATGGAATTTCTCACTTCCAATGCTGACTGGAGGAGTACTATGTATATCCATTTTGTGGCATGGGTATTATGACATAATATCTTCCATCACGCTTTTATTTTATGGATTAACTTTGATAAATGTCTCCAAGTTTACTTATTCTAATATAGCATGGTTGGGATATGCTTTCATCTGCTTGGGAATTATAGATAGTTTTTGGGGAGGTCATTCCCTACTATTCTGGACTATAGGATTCGGCGGATTCCATATTTTATATGGGATACTATTCTATATTCATTACGAAAGAAATCATAAATGATAGAAGCATTTCAAAATATAAATAAAGCATTCGAGAGCAAGGTCCGGCTAGGCATTATGGCTGTTTTGATGGTCAATGAAGAAATGGACTTTAATACTCTGAAAGAACTGCTTTCACTGACAGACGGCAATCTGGCAAGCCATACCCGCGCATTAGAAGAACTGAACTATATCGAATGCAACAAAGGTTTTGTAGGACGAAAAACAAGAACCGTTTTTCGAGCTACCCCACAAGGAAAAGAAGCCTTTAAAATTCATATTGAAGCCTTGGAGAGATTTTTAGAATCAACATAATCATTCATTTAACACAACTATTCTTATGGACAATTTCAATGAAGAATTAAATGAGCAGACACAACAACCAATGGGTTGTCTGCATCGCTTCTCTAAAACGATTAAGATTCTTATTATCGGAGGCCTCGTAATTCTCTTGATGATACCTATGTTCATGATTGAAAATCTAATAACCGAACGAGGATACACTCAAGAAAATGCTATCAATGAGGTAAGCGAGAAATGGAGTTTGGCACAAACAATATCCGGACCTTACCTGAATATCCAGTATCCAGTTACTACGGAAAATAATGAAAAGAAAGAAGTATCCATCAAAGACTTGATACTATTCCCAGACGAACTACTTATTGACGGACAACTGAAAACCGAAATTCTAAAAAGAAGTCTTTATGAGGTTAATGTATACCAATCCGAACTGACGCTAAAAGGTTCTTTCAGCTCAGAAGAGTTAATAAAAAGCAGAATAGATATGAATAACCTGAAATTTGATCAAGCTGCTATCTGCCTAAATCTGACTGACATGAGAGGTATCAGTGAACAAATTAGTATTACATTGGACGATTCTGTTTATATATTTGAACCCGGTATGGATAATAGAGGAATAAACAACACAGGAGTTCACGCCATCGCTGACCTTTCAGCTCTGAAAACGGATAAGAAATTACCTTATGAGATCAAAATCAAATTGAAAGGTTCACAATCTATCAATTTTATTCCATTAGGAAAAACAACTCAAGTGAATCTGAAAGCTAATTGGAATACCCCTAGTTTTATAGGAAATTACCTGCCTAACAATAGAGATATTACTGAAAATAATTTTTCTGCACAATGGCAAGTGCTGAATCTAAATCGTAACTATTCGCAAGTTACAATTAACTATAACCAAAATATCAAAGATATAGAAAACTCCAGTTTTGGAGTCAATTTCAAGATAGCAGTGGAGCAGTATCAGCAATCCATGCGTTCTGCCAAGTATGCCATTCTCATTATCTTACTGACATTTGGAGTTATATTCTTCACTGAAATCATGAATAAAACTCGCATCCATGCGTTGCAATATCTGTTAGTGGGATTAGCGCTCTGCCTGTTTTATAGTTTACTCCTTTCTTTCTCCGAACATATCGGTTTTAATCCTGCATATTTGTTGTCATCAGCATTGACTGTCCTATTAGTAGGCGGATATATGCTTGGCATTATCAGAAAAAAGAAACCTGCGTTTATTATGGTGGGACTATTAAGTATACTTTATCTTTATATATTTGTCCTCATTCAATTGGAAACTTTCGCACTGCTAGCCGGTAGCTTAGGATTGTTTACCATTTTAGCCATCGTGATGTATTTCTCGAAAAAGATAGATTGGTTCAATGAATAAATAACTTAGCCACATGAATAGAAGCAAAATATTAATAATTACAGGTATTATTATACTTACAGGAATCATACTACTTGGATTTTGGGGATTCCCCATAGGCATCTTCCTCGGTTCTATAGTTGGACTATATTTTGGCATTTATAAAAAAGATAAGTTATTTATTAAATGGTCTTCTATAGCTTTTATTCTAGATTTAATTTTTATTATTTATTTCTGTATACAAATTCAGCATATGGATTAAATGAAAATACGATAAATCATTTGCTTTCTTATGGAACACTTGACAAATGACTTTTTATGTTGTATCTTTGGAGAAAAATAAAAAATACAACAGTATGATAGAATAAGAAATATGAATACATGAAACATCTACAATTCAAAGCATTTTGAGTATTAAAACATACTTATATTAGGGCATTAATTAATCGATTAATGCCCTATTTGTTTATTTTACATCATAATACAATTCTATTTTTACTAATAAGCTCATAAAATAGTTTATAATAAAGTAGAGTACCTTTTATAATAAATGTGCACGAACTTTATTATAAATCCAATCGGCATTTATTGTAATTAGAAACCCAAAATGTAAAGAATAGTAAGCAGTAGTTTCCTTTAATTTAAAAGCACAATTTCCGACCATGCTTCATTGATAATATAATCACACAATACTAATTATTCATCCATACGATAGAATATCACATTTCCTGTGTTGCCCTAAGCTATATCTTTATTTTGAATCATACGGTAATCGCAGAAATCAGCTTTTTATATTCATCGACCAATCACTGTATATCCATTCCCATGGCAAACAACACTAAAATGTCTTTTTCAAATATACCATATCTACCAACTGTACACCATCTTCATACATCGGATGATCATAATTATCTGTAAAAAAGTTCTTTATCCGATGAGAGATAGAAAAGCCACAATATTCATAAAAAGAAACAGTAGAAAAAACATCTCCTGTGCCGACTAACATTACCGAACACTTATCATAATAATACCCAAACAGGAAGTCTATTAATTTCTTTCCATATCCTTTGCGCTGAAAAGCCGGAACGGTTGCAATATTTTTAATTTCATAAATTCCTTTACCTTCAGCTGTTACCACACAAACGGCTTTCAAACCATCCTCATACAGAGTAAACATTTCTCCACGCTCCAAGTATCTATCAATCATATTTTCCTGTTCATCTGCTAATAACAACAAATCCAGAAATTTTTTCTTATCTGAGGTAACCTTTTTTATTTCCATGTCTATTACTCTGTTACAAAAAAACAATTAAAATTATTGAGAAGATTTCTTCATACTAGAAGCACGTAACTGAATTTCTGCATCCAACACAATGAAACGGTTTGGAGACAAAGGATTCTTTATCTTTTCCAGAATCAATTCGGCCGCCTCCTTTCCCATTTGAAACAAAGGTGGCTCAACAGTAGTAAGTTGCGGATAAACAATCGTAGAAAGTACTGTCCCCGAAAAACTGGCAATAGCAACCTCTTCCGGTATTTTCTTATTCAGATCCCGAAGCCTATTCATTGCTCCGATAGCTAGCGTATCAGTAAAAGCAAAAACTGCATCGAAGTGCACCCCTTTCTCTATTAATATATTAGCAGCATTTTCCCCATCTTCAAATGTCAGACCTGTTTTAAGCATCATCTCTTTTTCAAATGGGATATTAAATTTAGATAATGCATCTTTGTATCCTCTTGCCCGCTCTATAGAGTTATAAACATCATCCGGTCCCTGCAAATGAACAATGCGCTTACAACCTTCCCGAATTAAATGTTCTACTAAAAAGAAAGCCTTTAAATAATCATCCACAATCACTTGAGAAACGTTCATACCATGAGGAATACGATCATAAAAAACCATAGGCATTTCCGATTTTTGAAGACGATTATACTCATCTTTATTTTTTTTATAACTACACAAACAGATGATAATACCGTCTACCATAAAGCGTTCCATCATTTTAAGATTTTCGCTTTCTTTAGAAGAATCTTCACCCGATTCGGCAATAATAACCTTTATTCCATTCGCATAAAGTATACTTTGTATACCATTAATCACTTGTGAAGCAAATGGTGTAACCATCTCTGGCACAATAACTCCCACTGTATTCGTATGTCCATATTTCAAATTGATAGCTACTGGATTAGGTTTATATCCTAAAGCTTTTGCTGTTTCCAATACCTTTTCTTTTGTCTCTTTACGGATATTCTTGTCATTCATCAACGCACGAGAGACTGTTGAAACAGATAAAGATAGCTGCCGGGCTATATCTTTAATAGTGATATGCTTCATGGAACTTTTTGTCTAAATTAAAACAAAAGTATGAATTTGAAACGATAAATCCTAATCATTGAGAACGTTTGCAGATTTTGGGAACGTTCCCGCAATCGTTTGCAGGTAAAAGAACCGAAAAAAGATATTGCTATAATACTCCAACCCCTATTTTTGTTATATCAAAATGAAATTGAATTTTATAAAACAAAAGAAATCATGAAGACACAAGTTATCTCTTACAATTACAACCGCAAACAGGTTAAAACAGGTATTTTACACATTGGTGTGGGAAATTTTCATCGTGCCCATGAGGAGTTTTACACTAATCTGCTGCTAGGTGATCCGACTCAACAAGATTGGGGTATATGTGGTGCAATGTTATTACCCAGTGACGAACACTTATATAAAACTCTTAAGAAACAAAATAACGAATACACATTAACTGTATGTGGGCGTAATGGCAAAGACGAAGTTTATCATATCGGTTCACTCGTCGAACTTATTTGGGCAATCGAAAATCCAGAGACTGTCATTACAAAAATAGCTGATAAAAGTACCCGAATTATTACACTTACCATTACTGAAGGTGGATATAATATAAAAAAATCAACCGGAGAATTCATGCTGGAAAATGAAAATATAAATTACGATTTAACTCATCCGCAAACCCCAAAATCAACTTTTGGATTTGTAGCCGAAGGATTACGCAGAAGGAAAGCTTCAGGAAATGGTCCTATTACCATTTTATCATGTGACAACCTACAACATAATGGAAATACTGCAAAAAAAGCATTTATCACTTTCATTCAAGCACAAGACGCAGAGCTGGCTACATGGGTAGCCCAAAATGTGACTTTCCCAAACAGTATGGTGGACCGCATTACACCCGCCACTCGTCCAGATGACATCATTCGTTTGAACACCCAAAACGGGACTAAAGATGAAGCACCGGTTTATTGTGAAGATTTTATCCAGTGGGTAATCGAAGATAATTTTATTGCAGGTCGCCCGGCATGGGAAAAAGTCGGAGTAGAATTTACTCAAGACGTTACTGCATATGAAAACATGAAACTAAGCCTTTTAAATGCCTCTCATCAATTGCTTTCATATCCATCTTTCCTTAGTGGCTATCGCAAAGTAGACGACGCAATGCATGATGAACGGATTACTAAATTTGTCCGTACCTTCATGAATATAGACATTACTCCATACGTACCAGCTCCCGGTAATACCGACCTGAATTTATATAAGCAAACATTAATTGAACGTTTCGGAAATCGTTCTGTCAGCGATCAAATAGCACGCTTATGTTTCGACGGGATCTCTAAATTCCCAGTATATATAATGCCCAATCTAATCAAAATGATCCAAGACCATAAGGATCTTTCACGACTCACTTACCTTTTTGCCACATACCGTCACTATCTGAAATACAAAATCGATGATAAAAGTGTTACATTTGATATAGCCGAACCTTGGATAACAGCCGAAGATGAAACACTAATCAAAAGTAACGATCCGATCGACTTTCTGGCACTATCTCCTTTTCAAAGTACAGACTTAAAAGCAGCTAATGATTTCGTAAAACAATATCTGCTAATGGTAGAAGCTATCAAAGAAAAAGGAGCTATGTCTGTTCTAGAAAACCTGCTATCATAAAAAAGGTTTTATTATCTCAAACTTTACATCATGGATACACAAAGAAAAAATAGTCTGGGACCATTTATCATCCTGACTTTCATTTATTTTATCGTAGGTTTCCTGACAACTGTCAATGGACAATTTCAGGGACCTCTGAAAATTACATTTCTTTCCCAAGTTGATGAGTTAAAAAACACATTGACAACCCTTATTTCATTCTTTTTTTTCCTAGGATACCTGCTAAATAGTTCTCTGGGAGGAAAATGGATAAATACACATGGCTATAAAAAGACTCTAATACGGGCTTTAACTGTGATGGTTGCCGGACTACTAATGTACTCTCTTTCTTCTTGGTTCGTTGTAAACTACGGAGATGCTTGTCTGCAAATAGCTAATGACACAATTCCTTACGGTTATTTTATTTTCTTGTTAGGCTCATATCTGATGGGAACCTCTGCCGCACTACTTCAAGTCGTTATCAACTTATGTAGCCGCTTACGAATTGCCTCACACACAACCAGTACAACGTATGAATATCGTATGTGCCATTAATTCATTTGGTACAACCATTGCTCCTTTCTTTGTAACGGGAGTGATCTTTGCAGGCGTAGCACTTGAAAGTATAACAGCTACTCAACTGATGGTCCCATTTTTCCTAATAACGTTATGTGTACTTGTCACCACATTAATCACTTCCCGCCTAAACTTACCTGATCTCCAAGAAACCAGAGCAAACAGCAGAGAAAAGCTAAAACACAGCATTTGGTCCTTCCGTCATTTAACATTGGGAGTAGTTGCAATCTTTTTCTATGTTGGTGCCGAAGTAGCTGTAGGTGTAAATGTCAATCTTCACGCCATGGAATTAATTGAATCCGGCAAAGGTCTGTCTTTTTTCGGCAGACATCATCTCATCCTTTGGGGACTGGACTTAGGAATTCCTGCTTTATTAGCTACACTCTATTGGGGTGGCCTAATGGTCGGAAGACTTATTTTCAGCTTATTCAATAATATTACACCACGTATATTACTGACTGTTACGACATCTATCGCAGCTATCCTGACATTAATAGCTATAATCAGCGACAACCTATGGATACTGGTATCTGTTGGTTTATGTCATTCCGTCATGTGGAGCTGTATTTTTACTCTAGCTATCAAAGGATTGAAGAAATATACCTCAAAAGCTTCAGGCATATTTATGATGGGAGTATTCGGAGGTGCCGTCTTCCCTGTCTTACAAGGTATATTAGCCGATACTTTAGGTGGATGGCAATGGACATGGTTAATTGTAGTAGTATGTGAGTTATATATGCTTTATTATGCTCAGATCGGCTCGCGTATTAAAGATGAAGAATGTCAATAAATGCCTAATTATAATAAGTCTATTTGCAAGTAAAGTTAAATTTCTCACATGCAGATAGACTTAAAATAATTTAGAATGTCTCTATCCATAATTCAAATTCGATTACTGACTTTTTGTCTGTGTTCTAGAATGACATTCATATTTTTTAATGCCCATCGCACCAGTCCTTCAATATGAGGAATCAAACTACCTCCCGTATCAGTCAGGCAATACTCCACACGTGGAGGAACTTCTGCATAAACTTTACGTTCCACTAATCCATCCGCCTCAAGAGTACGCAATGTAACAGTTAGCATTCGCTGGGAAATATCACCAATCGTTTTATGTATATCACTGAAACGCATTATACCATTCGCATTTAATGTAATAAGCACTAGCATAGACCACTTATCTCCTAAGCGGCTAATCACATCCCTTACGGGACAACCTCCTGTCGGATGAAAGTTTTTCATTCTTTAACTTTTTGTATTTTATTGAATTTCAACAATAGTTACTTCTATGTAACTTCCTTATTCTCAGATACGTTCTTGTTTATAAGAAAGAAGAAAAATACATTTGCATCACAAAAGTAATAAACTTACTAATGATAACTATTATTTCATTATAAAATTTATAATTATGGCAAAGAAAGTAGCAGTTTTAGCAGTGAATCCGGTAAATGGTTATGGTCTGTTTCAATATTTGGAAGCATTCTTCGAAAATGGTATTTATTATAAGGTATTTGCCGTCTCGGATAAAAAAGAAATCAAAACTAATTCAGGAATCAGCTTGATAGTAGATAATATAATTGCCAATCTAAAAGGGCATGAAGACGAATTTGATGCAGTTGTATTCTCATGCGGAGATGCAATGCCTATATTTAGTCAAAATGCACAGCAACCTTATAACGTAGATTTAATGGAAATAATTAAAACTTTCGGAGAAAAAGGGAAAATTATGATTGGGCATTGTGCCGGTGCAATGATGTTTGATTTTGCAGGAGTAACGAAAGGAAAAAAAGTAGCCGTTCATCCGTTAGCTAAACTGGCTATTCAAAATGGTACAGCTACTGATAAAAAAACTGAAATAGATGGAAACCTCTTCACAGCACAAGATGAAAATACAATTTGGAGCATGATGCCGCAAATTATAGAAGCATTAAAATGAAAAATTGATTAATCTGAAAAAACGAATATTTTAATTCTTCTGATTACGATATCCCAAGACATTTTACACTATGTAAGAAAAAGTCTTGGGATTTTTTATTCATACAAATCCAATGTGATTAAATTAACATTTTAATTCAATCACATTGCTACAATTAAACAAATAAATATATTCATTATATCTTTCTTTTTCAACAAAAACGGATTTTTGATTATTTCAGAACAACTAAAAAAAGATAAACTAGAGCTAAATTCCCCTTCTCAAAGCTTCATTTTTTTGTTCCTTTAAAAGGAAAGAAAGGTTGGTTTAAAAGGAAAAGATCGTTGGTTTAAAACCAACGATTAGTTTCATAACGCTAAACTAGCTATATGATGATATCCCAAAGCGTATATTTCAAGCAAGAAAATACAAAATCCACTCACAAACTGCATATTATTGCAAATCTTTAGGCTATTTTTCTCCTATTTTCTTCTTTTCAACTTTCCCACATTCGATTAAAATCTTAAAAAGAGAACATTCCTTGTCTATAAATTAATTTCAAGTATTATTAGCTTTTTATCATTAAAAGACATTTAACTCATTTATCACTAGTTCTTTTGCTAAATACAAAAACAAAGTTGTAAGATTGCTTGAATTAATTTATGACAGGAATCGCTTTTCACAAAGATTTTTATGTAACCGATACTGGATGTGGTATCCCTAAAGAGAAACAAAAAAGTGTTTTCGGTCGTTTTGTCAAATTGAACAATTTTGCACAAGGTACAGGTTTAGGGTTATCAATCTGTCAGACTCTGGTAGAACATATGGGAGGCAGTATCGGAGTGGAATCGGAAGAAGGTAAAGGCTCTACATTCTGGTTTACTCTTCCTTATAAACCTGCAAACTCCACCGACGATAATAAAAAGAAACCCGATATTCAACCGATCACTATTGAAAAAAATAAATTTACTATTCTGATTGCAGAAGATAACGAAAGTAATTATAAATTATTCGCTTCTATACTCAAAGGAGAGTATCAGTTGATTCATGCTTGGGACGGAGAAGAAGCAGTAGAAATGTTCAAGAAATATAATCCGCAAATTATATTAATGGATATCAATATGCCTGTAATGGACGGATATGAAACAACCCGGCAAATCCGCAAATATTCGGCAAAGGTACCGATTATCGCAGTCACAGCTTTTGCATATGCTTCTGACGAACAGAAAGTCATGGAAAGCGGTTTCGACGGCTATATGCCCAAACCAATTAACGCGCGTCAGCTGAAAGCTCAATTGACAGACATTATGCAAAAACGTATCATCCTGTTGTAATGATTAAGTCAATAATTCAACCAGACTTTGAATGCTGAAATTTTGTCTTTGCTCACAATAATTTTATCTTTAAAGGGCGGTATCACATGTACTACCGCCTTTCCCAGAAAATAAGGTTCAATTCGCTGAATCGCATCCACACAAACTAATGTTTGGCGATTAGTCCGGAAGAAAATATCCGGATCTAATTGCTCACTAAGTTTATCCAAGGCAAAGTCCAGAACATATTCTTTATTATTCTTAGTCACTACAAAAGTAAGCTTGTTTTCCGAATAGAAATAGGCAACCTCATTTACTGCCAATGTAAAAAGCTTATTGCTGAAAGAGATAAGAAAGCGGGTACGATATCTTTTATTTTCTGCAGTCGAGAGTCCTTGAGCATCAGTTAAACTTTCCAGAACCTCCAGTATCCGGTTCTCACGATTAAAATCTCGTATATATCTCTCTGACAGGTTCTCAAAACGTTCAATCGTTTGTAATAAACGCTCCTGATGAATAGGTTTCAATAAATAATCAATGCTATTTACAGTGAACGCCCGAACGGCATATTCATCATAAGCCGTTGTAAAAACAATCATGCTATCCGGACGTGCCTGTTCAATAAACATAAATGAATTACCGTCCGTCAATTGAATATCCAGAAACAAAATGTCAGGATGTGGATTAGAACGGAACCATTCAACAGATTCTTCAATAGTACCCGGCAATATCATTACTTCCCAATCCGGACGCAATGACTGTATCATCTCGTGTAGCAAACGAGCTGCCGGCACTTCATCTTCTATTATAGCAGCTTTTATTTTACTCATTAAAGCAAAGGTATTTTTACAATGAACTTATCTGAACTATTTTCTATCACAATATCCTTATCACAAAGGAGCTTATAACGAGCAGAAAGATTTTTCAATCCCATTCCCGATGTGCTTCCGCACTTTTTAGGACGGACAACATTACTGATAATCAGTCCCGGAGGCTCCTCAATGGCAGTTAGTTCTATAACCATCGGCTTTCCCGAATGAATCACATTATGCTTGATAACATTCTCCACCAATAATTGAAGAGTTAATGGAGGTAACTTCATTTCTTTCCATTCGCATGGAATACAGTTGTGAACATGAATACAGTCTCCCAGACGAACTTGATGAAGGAATATATAAGAATCAAGAAACCCCAATTCGTCACGCAATGTAGCCAAACGTTGATTCTGACATTGAAGAATATAACGATACACATCGGAAAGATGCTGCGTGAAAAGTTCCGCATTCTTCGGATTGTATCTAATTTCAGAAATCAACGTATTCAAGCTATTGAACAAGAAATGAGGATTCAATTGATTTTGCAGAGCCGTATATCGAGCCGTATTGTTTTCTTCCTGCAATGCTGCCGCCTGCTTTTGCAGCTTGAGTGTATGTTGCATAGACCGGTTGGCTAATAGTAATCCCAAAATAACAAGTTCTACCAGCCAAACGATTATTAATATACGCCATCCCCCATGAGGAAATACAAACGGCCGGGAAACTCCTACCAAAAATTTAGCAGTAACCAGTAAACCGTAATTGAGCAGGAAAAACATCGACATGACCATCGTATAAATGGAAATCAGCTTCCAACGACGATGAAGATTTACCGAATATTGATTATCAACCCACGTACTTAAACGAATTGTAGAATACCCCAGTAAATTGAAGGCTATGATAAAAAACAGTAATGTTCCTACCGAATAGAGCGCATCCGACACTTTATCAGAGAACCCTGCATAGTTGGCGAGCAGAAAAAAGGAGAACACGCCCAATCCTGAAAACAGGCTACTATATAATATGTGGTTCTGTTTTAAACTCATACAGTTCTTTTCAGACAAAGTTACTGTTTTTTATCGACTTTCATAGCTGTGAAGAGCTTTTATTAATTCCGAATAATGCCCCTGCGCCGCAGCTTTAGCTTGTACATAATTTACTTGTGATGTTTGCCTGTAAGTCTGCGCTTCAATTACTTCTACCACAGATACCTTTCCTTCATCGTAACGTTCCACTGCTTTTGCCTCGTTTTCTTCCGCTTTCGCTAACGAACTTTCACTTAATCGTACCCGTTCGATGGCCTGCGACAAAGCTTTACGCGCCACACTGACTTCCAGTTCCACCTGATCTGCCACCTTATTCAAATTATCTTCCGCTATACCTATGCGAAGCGAAGAAGCACGCTTCTCACTTCGCCGTTTTCCCCATTCGAAAATAGGTACGGAAACTTTGGCATATACTGCATAATTAGGATCCAGATCTTTTTTAAAGTTATATCCGGGAGATGAATAACTTCCATCTATTCCCACATAAAACTGGGGTTTGAATTGCGAATCATTCAATCTCTTTGTACTCTCGGCTATACGAATACGATCATAAGCCATGCCAATCTCGGGACGCGTCATGCCTGTAGCGAGCCAGAGTGAATCATTAACCACCACCATCGGTATTTGCGAATCCAGTTCGGTGGAGTGTTCCAACTGAATTCCGATCATAGAGTTCAATGCCATCCTTCCTGTCTCAAAATTGCTTTGTGCCTGTAGTAATTGATATTCCGCCTCATTCAATTTCACTTCTGCCATTAACAAGTCTTGCGGATCGACAAAACCGACCTCTACCCGCTCCTTAATTGTTTTTACTAAAGCAGCTATCGAATTCCGAAAATCTTCTGCTACTGAAACTATTTCCAAACGGGCTACAGCACTCCAATATTGAATATCTGTCTGGAAGCAAACAGCATCATTCAGAACTTTCGACTGGTTACTAGCCAAAGATTGCTGATGTTGTGCCATCCGAATGGATTCCAACAGACGACCTCCCGTATAAACCGGTTGCAACAGAGAGAGAGAACCTCCATAGTTTAATTGTTTTCCCTCTATCGTCTTCGACAATCCAAGAGAAGGAACATCTAACGAAAGCTCTAATGGATTCTCGGTATATTGGAAATTAGCTGCACCGGAAAGTTTCGGTTTCAAATCCGCACGTGCAGACTTCTCAACTTCCATACTAGCGGCAATATTCTTTTCAGCAGCTTTCAGATCATGATTGTAATCCAATGCCATTGCCCGGTATTTCTCTAACAAAGGACTCTGCTGAGCTAAAACCGGCACAGACAAACAAACACTTCCGAAAAAGAATAAACAAACTATTATTTTTTTCATCTTTATCTTCCTTTTACTTTATAAAACATAGAATACAATGCAGGGGTCACAAATAATGTCAGCCCTGTGGCAAAGGTTAGTCCGAAGATAATGGTAGCAGCCATACCTCCGAATGCTACATCGAATAATAACGGTACCATACCGAAGATAGTAGTGGTAGCTGCCATCAGTACCGGGCGAGTACGGGAGACTGTTGCCTCGATAATTGATGTGTACAAGTCAATCCCGCTTCGATGTTGGACGTTAATCTCATCAATCAATACAATTACGTTCTTTATAATCATCCTAGCAGCCCCAACCAACCGGCTATCGGGAAGAAACCAAAATCAAAGCCTGTCAATAACATACCAACCGCAATACCTATCAGCGACAGAGGCAAGACACATATAATAATGATAGGTTCACGAAAATTACCGAATAAAGCCACCAAAATCACAACCAATGCAAGAAAAGCCAAAGGAAAATATTTAGCTACCGCCTGCATTGCTTCTCCCTGATCCTTATATTGAGCATCCCAAAAGAAGGTATATCCTTCCGGTAGTTGAATGTTTTCAATCTCTTTCCTGATTTCTCCATGTACTTCCGCCATAGTATGTCCCGGCTTCACACCACACATAGCGGCCATAGACAACTGCCGATTGTAAGTTCTAATCTGTGGAAATTCCCAAGTCGTTTCAATCTGCTCAGTCACTTGCGACAACGGAGCCGATTTCTCACCATTCCAAATAGAAAAATCCCCCAGAGAATTAGCATCCATAATCTCTATATTACCTGATTTCAACAAAACAGGAACTTTCTTTTCATCATCCCGATAAATGCCGACAGGCAAACCATCGTTTATAGACTTAACCGATTCCATCATAGAGGCTTTCGTTATCCCCAACGCACCGGCTTTTACCGGATCATATATCGGACGGATCATCATCGTCATATTTCCCCATTCATTTCGGGCATCTGCCACTTTAGGATTTCGACGCATAATTTCAATAGCCTGTCCCGCCAATGAATCGAGGACTGCCGGATCGGGTCCAAGAAAACGAGCTTCAATGACGGCTTCCGTTAGCGGACTTAGCTCGAACTTATTTACTTTAACCAACGGTTCGGGATATTTAACCGGAATTGAATCCTGCAAACGGGCATGCAACTGGCGAGACAGTTTGGAAGTTTTACACTTAACCAATATTTGCGCATAATTAGACTGAGGTCCGAAAGACACATTGGATAAGTAATAACGTGGAGGTGTACGTCCGATGTAGGTAGATACCATTTCCGTCTCTTCCTGTTCCTGAATATAGGACGCCATCTCCATAGCTATTCTGTCTGTTTCCTCTATTTGAGTTCCTTCGGGCAACCACATATCTAATGTGAAATACTGCTTATCTAATGCAGGAACAAAGACTTTCGGGATAAACTTAAAACTCCAGGCTGCCAATACAAGCATTACGACCATACAGCCGACTGTTGCATAACGGCGACGAATCACCCAACGCAAAGAAGCCCTGAACTTATCATAATACTTACCAGCGAAAAGTGTCGCCTTAAGTTCGTTGGGTCTCGGACGACGGACAAACTCCTGAATGAAGAAAGGAGTCTGCGTCAGTGCAAAGACCCAACTGAACATCAGCGAAACGCCGATCACTACAACTAAGGATGACAATAATTCACCTGTAATATGTGGCGAATAATATATCGGTAAAAAAGTTAAAATAGCAATTACTGTTGCTGCCAGCAGTGGCAATGCAGTGGAAGAACAGGCTCTCAAAATAGCCACCCGTTTACGCATTCCTCTTTGCATATTGACCAATGCCGAATCAGATACTACTATCGCATTATCTACAAGCATTCCCATCGCAATGATAATAGCTGCAAGGGACATACGTTGCAAAGCAATTCCTTGGGAAAGCATCACAATCAAGGTGGCAAAAATAGAAAATACCAAACCACTTCCAATCAGAATACCATTCTTGAATCCAATGAAGAACAATAAAATAGCAATTACCGTCACCACTGAAATAATCAGATTCCAAATAAATCCTTGATTCGCTACTGCCGATTCATAACCTTGATCGTAAATGGTTTGTAATTCATAACCTTCGGGCATTATTTCTATAAACTCATCAATCTTTACTTTTACAGCTTCTGCCATATCCACCACATTACCGGTGGGTACAGTAGAAATGGCTATACCTATTGCAGGTTTCCCGCCAATCCGCATTTTATTACTGGGAGGATTCTGATAGCTCTCTTTCACTTTAGCAATATCTGCCAAACGGAAATGTTCACCTGTACGTGATACGATCGTCATATCCCGAATATCATCCAAAGAATAGAAGTTTCCGGTAGATTCAATACGAATTCTATTTACTCCGGCATCTATTCCTCCAGCATCTACAACTCTATTCTGAGCATCAAATGCACGAGATATATCAGCAGTAGTAATTCCGCTTCTTGCCATGACAGATGGACTGAGAATGACATCAATGGTTGGAGACTGCACTCCATAAATCTCAACCTTTGCAACATCCTTTACTTTGAGCAATTCGTTCTTGATCAACTTCGCCTGGTCTTCCAATTCCCTGTAAGAATAGCCTTCTCCGGTAAGTCCACAGAATACCCCTAACACATCTCCAAAGTCATCGTTCACTACTGAAGGTCCTGCCCCGGCAGGAAGTTTCGATTGCACATCATTGACTTTACGGCGAAGTTTATCCCACAACTGTTGCATTTCTTCTGCACGAATTTCTTTTTTCACATAGACTGTGATTTTAGAGAGTCCGGCACGATTTTCTGTTTTTAAGTAATATAGCTCACCCAAAGACTGAATAGATTCCTCCAGTACATCTGTCACTTGAGACTGAACTTCGGAAGGAGAAGCTCCCGGATAAGGAGTCAATACCAATGCCTGTTTGATAGTAAACGGCGCATCTTCCAGCTTTCCCATTTTGACATAAGCCAACAAACCGCCTCCTAATATCAGTATCAACAGCAGAATGGTCACCGACCGTTTCTGCAAGAAATATTTTACAAATTTCATATTTTCAGACTTACTTTTGCGCAGTGACCGGCATAACTTGTTTTTGAGATATTACTTCTACGGACATTCCCTCGGAAAGAAAACGTAATTTGCTGACTGCTACCGTCTCACCCGCTTGTAATCCTCCTTTTACCTCTACTTTTCCATCAGGCAACAATTCTCCCAGAATAACTTTTCTTTTGGATACTTTTCCCGTAGCATGATCAACTGTCCAAACATAATCGCCTTCTGTAGGACGATGACTGAGAGCTGTTTGCGGCACTGTTACTACCTCAGCCGAAGATGAAGAAGGAAGATCGAGCAATACTTTTCCTGAAATACCAGCGGGCCACTCACCTTGTTTATTAGGCAACAGAGCAGTCATTAAAAAAGAAAGATTATTGCGAGTAGTACTTTTTGAAATGTCCACTACTTTAGCAGAATACATTGCATTCGGTCGGACATCAAAACGAACCCCCACATCTTTTATATGTCCGGCCTGAAATGCAATCTCTTGTGTGACATAGGCTTCTATTTTTAGCTGTGTAATATCAATAAAAGAAATAATAGATTGAGTAGCTTTCACATCCTGAAATTTTTCAATGTATACTTCACCTACATATCCGTCAAAAGGAGCAACCAAGTGAGTATCTTCCAATTCGTTAGTGGCAGTTTCAAAAGCAGTTTTTGCCGCAGTATATTCAGCGTGTGCTTTCTCGTAAGCACTGGCCGACAAATTATCTTTCTCAAACAACACTTTAATACGTTCAAATTCAGCTTTTGCTTGTTTATATATGGCTTCCGCTTTTGCTTTACGAATACGAAAATCACGAGAATCTATTTCAGCAATGATATCTCCCCGGCGATAGAAATTTCCGGGATATACCTCAAAACGGTCAATCGGTCCGCCTACACGAAAAGAGAGTTCGGTTTCTTTGAAAGGTTTTGAAATAAATGAAAATTCACGATTTGAAGAAGGTACCGCGGTTTCTGCTTTCACCACTTTTATCCTTACCGATTCTTCTGACTTTTTCTCTCTTTGCCCACATGCAGTAAGTAGGCAAAGGCAGAAAATGCTCATTGAAAATTTTATCATTCTCATTCTATTATAAGTTATTATATTATCAATGGCACGAAAGTAGACGAAAAGGATAAGACCGTCTTGAATTTAATTTCTGAGACGGAAAAGAAGGAGATGAAACGGAAAAAGAGAGGTATGAAAAGAAAACAAAAAGGTTGTAATCGCCAGGCAAACTAAGAGTTCATCACTAACATCTAGGAATGGGCGAAAAAATATAAGAAATGAATAGAACAATAGAGATAAAAAGGATTTTTCCTATTTATTATGTCCCGGAGCATAATATTTGGCCGATTTACTTCCTGTCACTTTCTTAACCTGACCTGGAGGTATTTTGTTTTCCTTGTGAGGTTTGGACTTAACCCTCACATATGTAGTACATGCAGTTAATCCCAAGCACAAGAACATAGTAAAAAGAATCAAAAGCAATTTGGTTTTCATATCATCATTTTTTTTAAAAGAACAAAGAATAAAAGAAAAAGTTTATAAATGATAAAAGAAAAAGAATCCAACAAAAACTACAATTCAACAAATACAAGTTTGAGACTGTTAAAACATAAATCAGCTTACTTATTCCATTTATTAACAAAGTTTTTCGTTTTCATATCTCTATTACTTTAACTATTCTTTTTGCCACTTGTTATGAAAAGCATTACTTTTGCATCAATATTTCGAATTTGAAATAAAAATAAAAGCTACAATATACATTTATGACTGAAGAAAAAATTCATAAGAATCGTTCCGGTAGTTGGTGGGCACTCAGTCCATTGCTCGTTTTCCTCTGCCTCTATCTGGTAACTTCCATTCTGGTCAATGACTTTTATAAAGTGCCTATAACCGTAGCTTTTCTCGTTTCTTCCTGTTATGCCATCGCAATTACACCCGGACTAAAACTAGATCAACGAATTTATCAGTTTTCCGTAGGAGCGGCCAATAAGAATATTCTGCTCATGATCTGGATATTTATCCTGGCAGGAGCATTTGCTCAAAGTGCTAAACAAATGGGAGCAATTGATGCCACCGTAAATCTGACACTGCACATTCTACCGGATAATCTTTTATTGGCAGGAATATTCATTGCAGCCTGTTTCATTTCGCTGTCCATTGGAACTAGCGTAGGAACCATTGTTGCCCTTACCCCTGTGGCTGTAGGATTAGCGGAGAAAACTGAGATAGCGCTTCCTTTTATGGTAGCTGTAGTAGTTGGCGGTTCATTCTTCGGAGACAACTTATCTTTTATTTCCGATACAACCATTGCCTCAACAAAAACACAAGAATGCGTAATGCGTGATAAGTTCCGAGTAAATTCTATGATTGTAGTTCCGGCAGCAATCATTGTATTAGGTATCTATATTTTTCAAGGACTGTCCATCACCGCTCCTGCCCAAGTACAAAATATAGAATGGATAAAGGTCATTCCATATATTATAGTATTAGGAACTGCCATTGCAGGAATGAATGTTATGCTTGTATTGATTATAGGTATCCTGACGAGTGGTATTATAGGCATAACTACCGGAAGTTTCGACGTTTTCGACTGGTTCGGAGCAATGGGAACAGGTATTACCGGTATGGGAGAACTGATTATCATCACCCTGTTAGCCGGAGGTATGCTTGAAACAATCCGATACAATGGAGGTATTGATTTTATTATCCGAAAACTAACCCGCCACGTCAATGGAAAAAGAGGTGCGGAACTGAGTATTGCCGCTTTGGTAAGTATTGCCAACTTATGTACAGCCAACAACACTATCGCCATCATCACAACGGGACCAATCGCCAAAGATATTGCTCAGAAATTTCATCTCGACCGTAGAAAGACAGCCAGCATTCTCGATACTTTCTCCTGTCTGATACAGGGAATCATCCCTTATGGAGCACAAATGCTGATTGCTGCCGGACTGGCTAACATCTCTCCTATCAGCATCATTGGTAACCTCTATTATCCGTTCACAATGGGGGCTTGCGCATTGCTGGCAATACTTTTCCGTTACCCAAGAAGATATTCTTAAGACAGATAAAACTTCTGATGACGTGATTGTAAACAAAGAAAAAGGACAGAAATATTTGTCAATCAAAAGAAAAGCCGTATCTTTGTGCCCGCTATTACGAGTTAATGGCATAATTCAAATCAATCATTAAAAAACAATTAGTAAAATGGCAACTAGAATCAGATTGCAAAGACACGGACGTAAAAGTTACGCGTTCTATTCAATTGTAATTGCAGACAGCAGAGCACCACGTGATGGTAAATTTATTGAGAAGATTGGTACTTACAACCCGAACACCAATCCTGCTACAGTAGATTTGAATTTCGACGCTGCATTGGCATGGGTACTGAAAGGCGCTCAACCAAGTGACACTGTACGTAATATCCTTTCTCGTGAAGGTGTTTACATGAAGAAACACCTGTTGGGCGGTGTAGCTAAAGGTGCATTCGGCGAAGCAGAAGCAGACGCTAAATTCGAAGCTTGGAAGAATAACAAACAGTCAGGTTTGGCTGCTTTGAAAGCTAAAGAAGACGAAGCTAAGAAAGCTGAAGCTAAAGCACGTATGGACGCTGAAAAGAAAATCAACGAAGAGAAAGCTAAAGCACTTGCTGAAAAGAAAGCTGCTGAAGAAGCTGCTAAGGTTGCTGCTGAAGCACCTGCAGAAGAAGCTGCTCCGGCTGAAGAAGCTCCTGCAACAGACGCTGCTGCTGAATAAATTTTGGCAAATTCCTAATAAGAAATTTGGAAAAGCAATAAATCCTCTCCGGTTCACTCGGAGGGGATTTTTGTTTTATGCTACAAAACATAGGGTAAGACTTTCCTCTTTCAGAATAAATTGCTTTTCTTTACACTTATATAACTCAGTATAAATGTCATATGGAAACACCTCAAACCGGTTATAAAGTAAAGTCATACCATACTCCCGTCAAACGATATTGCCAGACTCTTGACTTACGTGATTCTCCCGAACTGATTGCCGAGTACAGAAAAAGACATAGTCAAAAAGAAATATGGACTGAAGTCCTTACAGGAATTCGTGAAGTTGGAATTCTGGAAATGGAGATTTATATTCTCGGTACCCGACTGTTTATGATTGTGGAGACTCCTATTGATTTTGACTGGGAGACAGCAATGGCACGTCTGAATACTCTCCCTCGCCAACAGGAATGGGAAGAATATATGTCTATTTTTCAACAAGTAATTCCCGGTATGAGCTCAGCTGAGAAATGGAAACCTATGGAAAGAATGTTTCATCTATATAATATCTAATTCACTTCAAACAACTATGAAACACAATAGACAGTCTATCTTGTCAAAAGATGGGATCAGTTATCTTATCCCTTTCATCCTGATCACTTCTTGCTTTGCTCTATGGGGATTCGCAAACGACATTACTAATCCGATGGTGAAAGCATTTTCCAAAATATTCAGAATGAGTGCTACAGATGGAGCATTAGTACAAGTAGCTTTTTATGGAGGTTATTTCGCCATGGCTTTTCCTGCTGCTATCTTTATCCGAAAATATTCTTATAAAGCAGGCATATTGTTAGGTCTCGGCCTATATGCTTTCGGTGCTTTTCTGTTCTTCCCGTCTAAACTGACAGGAGAATATTATCCGTTTCTGATAGCTTATTTTATATTAACTTGTGGGCTTTCTTTTTTGGAAACAAGCTGTAATCCGTATATTCTCTCTATGGGAACGGAGGAAACAGCCACGCGAAGATTAAATCTTGCCCAATCTTTCAATCCGATGGGCTCACTGCTCGGAATGTATGTAGCCATGAACTTTATTCAAGCTAAGCTGAATCCAATGTCGAGCATAGACCGTTCACAACTCTGTGAAAGTGAATTTCAAGCAATTAAAGAAAGTGACCTCAGTGTACTGATTGCTCCTTACCTTGCTATTGGAGGACTTATTTTAATCATGCTAATACTGATTCGCTTAGTGAAAATGCCTAAGAAAGGAGAGGAAAACCATTACATCGACTTTTTCCCTACATTAAAACGTATCTTCGCTCAGGCTCGTTATCGGGAAGGGGTGATAGCACAATTTTTCTATGTAGGAGTGCAGATTATGTGTTGGACATTTATTATTCAATATGGTACACACATATTTATGACACAAGGTATGGATGAGAAAAGCGCAGAGATTTTATCTCAACAATACAACATTATAGCAATGGTTATTTTCTGTATCAGTCGTTTTATCTGTACTTTCATCCTTCGTTATCTGAGTGCCGGAAAACTTCTAATGATTTTGGCAGTATCGGGAGCATTGTTTACATTAGGAACTATATTATTCCATAATATATATGGATTGTATTGCTTAGTTGCGACTTCCGCTTGTATGTCACTCATGTTCCCTACTATTTATGGCATTGCCTTGAAAGGTTTGGGAGACGATGCCAAGTTTGGAGCCGCAGGATTAATTATGGCTATCTTAGGAGGCTCTGTACTTCCTCCATTGCAAGCAAGTATTATTGACCTGAAAGAAATAGGTACTTTCCCTGCTGTGAATATATCTTTTATTCTGCCTTTTATCTGTTTTCTGGTAATTGTCAGTTATGGGTATCGAACTGTTAAAAAAGAATGGTAGATTTGCCACTCAAAAGGATTACATCATTGCAATAGGATGATATCACCCTATTGATATATATATTTATATTTTTGCCAATCATTAATTATAAAAACCACCATGGTAACATCAGAAAATATCCGCAAAGAGCTGAAAACTTTAGCTGACGCTAAATATAAAGAATTCCATTCTTCCCTACTTCCAGGCACTGATAATGTGTTAGGAGTACGCATTCCTCAATTACGTACAATGGCAAAAAGAATTGCCAAGGAAAACGATTGGCATCTTTTTATAAAAGCAACAGAGTCTAATTATTATGAAGAGACTATGCTGCAAGGAATGATTATCGGATTGGCTAAAATAAATTTTGAGGAACAAATGAACTATGTAAAGATGTTTATTCCCCGTATTGACAATTGGGCAGTTTGTGACATTTTTTGTGGCGAACTAAAGGCTTTCGTAAAAAAAGGAAAAGGGGAAGTCTGGCTATTTATTCAACCTTATCTATATTCTGACAAGGAATTTGAAAAACGTTTCGGAATTGTTATGCTTTTACATTATATTGATGAAGAATATATTGATAGATTATTAAAATATGCAGATCAATTTGAACATGAAGCATACTATGCACGTATGGCTATGGCATGGGTGATATCTACTTGTTTTGTGAAATTCCCGGATAAAACAATGGAATATCTGAAACAAAGTAAATTAGATACTTGGACCTATAACAAAGCATTACAGAAAACAGTAGAATCCCTACGCGTCAATAAGGAAACCAAACTACTGATTAAAAGCATGAAGCGAAAACTATAAAAAATGAACTATACAAAAGGACAGAAAAAACATCCTAATGTTTTTTTAAATCACCACAATGTTTAAAATCAAATCATTGAGAAGATTGATTTCAAACATTGAGATGTTTTTAGATATCAAAAACTGTTTCCAGAGACATCAAAAAGGTTCTTATTTTGCGATTTGTCAAGCATTAATAGTTCATTCCTCAGCTATTAATATCCTAGATCTCACTATTGATACTCCATTTTCAGCCATTAATACTCTAAAAGCGGGTCAATATATGGACAAAAATCATTTGTAGAAGTTGAAACTATTATTGTTTTATTCGCTTATTCTTCCTCCGACTCCTACGCCTTTGTTGTTTCTGTCGATTATAGCGTTGCCATCTTTTATAAATCATCCAGCCACTCATCAGTCCCACTACAACTAAAATCAAAATAGTAATACCAACTCCTAAATTATCACCTTTAATACGAGACCAAATATCCAACACTTCTTTTGTTTGATCCCCGAAATCTCGAATCATTGCACAGCGTTCTACTACTTTATGATCTGGATATTGTATCTTATCAATCTGAATACTATCAGCTCCGGGACCAAAGAAATAGCTTAAATCCGCAAAATAGTTAAGTGTACTATCTATCTTCTCCTCCATAATTTCAGGAGTAGCAATTGAACTAACATATCCACAAAAATCCATATTACGCAAAGCAATATCCGGACGACACATAAAATTTATAAAGTAGCTGGCAGCCTTCGGATTCTTTGCATATTTAGGAATAACCCAACCATCATACCAAATATTACTTCCTTCTTTAGGCACTACATAATCAAGGTCTACTCCCACAGCACTCGCCTCCTCAATTGCCCAAATAGCATCACCACTCCAGGTCATATTCAGATAAGCCTTGTTTTTCGTCATCATCTCCTTCCCGAAATCAGCTTCCCAACCAGCAATATTCGGTTTCAAAGCTTTCAGATACTTCTCCACTAATTCCATGGCACTCGGAGAATAATCATTCATCAATTCTTCTACAGTAACCTTCCCTTCTTCCAAATCCTTAGCATGAGCATAAATGATAGCTGTACCATAAGCATCACGATAGCTATCTTTCATCAATATCTTACCAGCATATTTCTTATTCCACAGGCAATCCCATGATAACGCATCCGAATCGGGAACATAAGCACGATTATAAAGTATACCGGCTGTTCCCCACATATAACAAACTGCATAACGACTAGCCAGTTCACCCGGCTGGCTCAATTTATCAATTTGTTCACGAATAAAAGGGGATACATTCTTCATATAATTTGGCGAATGTGCAAAACTAGTATCAATAGGCAACAACAAATGTTTCTTCAACATTCGTTCGATGATATATTCTGAAGGACAAACAACATCAAAATCCTCATGCCCTTTTTCTATTTTTGTCAGCATGATTTCATTGATGTCAAACGTCTGATAAACGATACGGATATTTTCGCCGGTCTGCTCTTTATAATAAGCCTGGAAATCTTCAAGCACACTATCACCTATATAATCTGCCCAATTATAGATTTTAAGGACCCTTTCACGCGGTTCTCCTGAGTTATAGCAACCAGCCAAAGACAGTAATAACAAAATAACAGGTATTATTCTTTTCATTTTATTCTTCACCTAGAGCACATTAAATAATCTATTCATATTTCTTCTTTGCTTTATCAACCCGATAATTAAGTACAATTAACAAAGCCAATACCACAACAAAGATAATAGCAGACAACGGACGAAGTTCAGGCGTCAAACCTCCTTTACGGGCGTCTGCATAAATATAAGTCGAAAGTGTTTCCAAACCTTGATTACCAATAGTAAACACTGTTACAGCAAAATCATCAATAGACAAAGTTAGAGCAAGCATGAAGCCACTGATCATCCCCGGACGAATCTCCGGAATAATTATTTTCCACAAAGCTTGCATAGGTGTAGCCCCTAAATCGAGAGCAGCTTCATAAATATTTGGATTCATTTGCTTCAAACGTGGCAAAACGCTCAATACAACGTATGGCGTACAAAAAGTAATATGCGCCAACACGACTGTTATATATCCTTGAGTTATACCTACGGAAACAAACAAAAGAAAAAGAGAGATACCAGTAATAATATCTCCATTCAAAATGGGAATGCTATTCACAAAACCAATTGCTTTTCGTGAACGGGCTTTTAGATTGAATATACCAATAGCAGCGATACTACCTAGTAAAGTAGAAGCTGTAGCTGCCAATAAAGCTATTGTTATAGTGTTTACCAGTGCATTCATCAAAGAATGGTGAGTACCGGTAGTAAATAAAGAGGAGTAAAGTTTTGTAGAGAAACCGGTCCAGTTACCCAATACTTTTGCTTCAGTAAATGAATAAATAACAATAATCACAATCGGTGAATAAAGCAATAAAAGCAATATCCATAAATAGGTCTGAGCAAAAATCTTCTTTACCATAATCCACCTCCTTCGTTATTATCCTTATCATCAGTACTGAACAATGAAGTAGCAGCAATCAGTAACAACATAATCAGTGAAAGAGCAGCGCCATAGTTCCACATGCTATTATTGATATTCTCCTGAATGGTTGTACCAAATAGTTTGATATTGTTCATCGTCAATAGTTCGGCAATGGCAAAAGTAGAAATAGTTGGCATAAATACCATCATAATACCACTCATCACACCCGGCATAGAAAGAGGAAGTACTGCTTTAAAAAAGACTTGTAGAGGATTGGCCCCCAAATCCTGTGCAGCTTCAATGTAACTATGATCCATCTTCTGAAGAGTGTTATAAATCGGATAAATCATAAAAGGAATGAAGTTGTACACCATACCAAATATTAATGCACCTTCACCTAAAGGAATACTAAAGAAATCGAATAAAGCAACAGTTGCTAACGTACGTACCAAAATATTCACCCACATAGGCAGAATAAAAAGTACGACTAATGCCTTGGAACGATTCAGTTTACTGTTACTAAGTATCCAAGCTGCAGGATATCCCAACAGGATACAAACAAGAGTAGTAATAATGGCAATACCGATCGAATATACAAAAGTATTGATTGCTTCGGGATGTTCAAAGAACTTCTGAAAATTAGCTAGGGTCAAATGACCATTATCGTCAGTAAAAGCATACACAACAATCAGAATTAACGGTATGATTACAAAAATCACCGAAAAAATAATGTATGGCAGAGTCCAACTCTTACGTGATAACAAAAAGACTAAAAACCTCTTATTCACTTCCTTTCCTGTTAATCGGTTATTTTAATTATACGAATCGCATCTGGAGGGATGGTAATACCTACACGATCACCATCATCCCATACATCGTTCGTATCTACAAATACATTCTCGTCCCAATCGGACAATACAGTCAGATGATAATGATCTCCCTTATAAAGGATAAATTTCACTTCACCGGTTAATGTGCCGTCTTCTTCGTTATCCTGCAAAATTACTTTATCAAAATCAACTTCAACTTTGATTTCCTCATTGGGTTTTATATCCTCTATCGGAATACATTCAAATGAACACCCTAAAAACTCCACATGAGTAGTATCCAGTAATTTTCCTTCAAATGTATTACATACCCGTTCTTTCTTCATAATGTGGATATCAAACGGCTTCACTAATAGTCCTACTTCTGCTCCGACTTCGAAGTGATGATAATCTTGTACCAGAAATTCATAACCACCACAAAGTACAGTCATTTCATAATGTACGCCTTTGAAAATAGAAGTCTGCACCACTCCTACCAACTGAGCCATATCTGAAACGGGGAAAATATAAAGATCTTCTGGACGAATCACAACATCTACCGGTGTATTCTCACCAAAACCTTCATCCACACATTCAAATTCAGTACCACAGAAATAAACCAACTTATCACGAACCATTGTACCATTCAGAATATTACTTTCACCAATAAAATCTGCAACAAAAGAATTTATCGGTTCATTATAAATATCTATCGGAGTACCTATCTGCTGAATCTTACCTTCACTCATTACCACAATCGTATCGCTCAATGTCAGCGCCTCTTCTTGGTCATGAGTTACATATACGAAAGTGATCCCCAAAGATTTGTGCATTTCTTTCAACTCCATCTGCATATCCTTACGCATTTTCAGATCAAGTGCTGCTAATGGCTCATCTAACAATAATACTTCCGGTTCATTAACAATAGCACGTGCAATAGCTACACGCTGCTGTTGCCCTCCGGAAAGAGAATCGACATCACGATACTCATAGTCTGTCATACCTACCATTCTCAAAGCAGCCTTCACCTTCTTTTCAATAATCTGTTTCTGTATCTTCTTTAGCTTTAAGCCAAATGCAATATTATCGTACACATTCAAATGCGGAAATAAAGCATATTTCTGAAATACGGTATTCACAGGACGTTTATGAGGCGGAGTTTGAGTTATTTCCTTACCAGAGATTCGGATTACACCCTCCGAAGCTGTCTGAAAACCGGCAATGAGACGCAACAATGTAGTCTTTCCACAACCGGAAGGCCCAAGTATGGTGACAAACTCTCCCTTTTTCACGTTCAAAGTCACATCATCCAACGCTGTTTTCTCGCCAAAAAACTTCGATACATGACTAACTTCAATGATGGATTTATCTTCTTGCATATTCATACTAAAAGTTTGGGTTGCAAAGGTACGTATTTCTACGATTTCTTCCTAAGGTTAATCTAATATAACAGTGTTTTTCAATGCCTGAGAGAAAAAAAAATTATCTTTGCATAAATATTTATTCACTAATCTTACAAAAGCATGAAAAAGTTTACTTATTTAGTTATTGCTACAGCTGCATTAAGCATGGTAGCTTGTACTGGTCCAAAAGCCGGATATGTCATTACCGGTACAGCGGAGGGAGCTGCTGACGGGGATACTGTTTATCTGCAGGAAAGAACCGGTAGAAGTCTGACTAAGCTTGACACAGCTATTATCTCTAATGGAAAATTCACTTTCGAAGGTGTACAGGATTCTGCAATCAATCGTTATGTAACATATAAAAATGGTGCTGAACCTTTAATGGTCGATTTCTTCCTTGAAAATGGAAAAATCAATATTACATTAGGAAGTGAAAGAAGTACTGCTACCGGTACTTCGAATAATGATGCATATCAGGAAATCAAAAATAAGATTGATGAACTTAATGCAAAAATGAAGGCTATATATGAAGCTATGGGGGACACTACTCTCAGCGACGAACAAAAAGCAGCTAAACAAGAAGAAGGAGCACAAATTGAAGAAGAATTTAACAAAGTTATCAAAGAAGGAGTAGAGAAAAACATCACGAACCCTGTTGGTATCTTCATGTTCAAGCAGACCTTTATGGAAAATACAACTGCAGAAAATGATGCACTATTACAACAAATTCCGGTTAATTTCCAAAATGACGCTGCAATTGTTCAAATCAAAGAACTCATAGATAAGCAAAAAAAGACTGCTGTAGGTACTAAATTCATTGATTTTGAAATGCAAAATCCAGAAGGAAAAATAGTAAAACTTTCCGACTATGTAGGTAAAGGTAAAGTGGTATTGGTTGATTTCTGGGCAAGCTGGTGTGGCCCTTGCCGTCGTGAAATGCCTAATCTGGTAGAGACTTATGCCAAATATAAAAATAAAAACTTCGAAATCGTTGGTGTATCATTAGATCAGGATGAAGCTGCATGGAAAGAAGCTATTAAAAAAATGGATATGACCTGGCCACAAATGTCTGACCTGAAATTCTGGCAAAGTGAAGGTGCTCAGCTTTATGCTGTAAACAGTATTCCTCATACTATCTTAATCGACGAAAACGGAACAATTGTTGCTCGTGGTCTTCATGGTGAAGAACTTCAAACTAAAATTGCTGAGTTTGTAAAATAACTCAGAATTTATAAAGAGATATAACAAGTTGTTGTTATTCGCTTAAAAACATACAATTAAATTATAAAATTTTAGCCCCTGTAATTTT